>CAWGBP010000001.1:0-36396 GCA_963820835.1 Pirellulales bacterium
AAATTTCGACGATGGACGTGCCCTTTCCATTCCACTAGCTTGGTATCCCCGATTACTAACTGGAACAAAACAAGAACGTGAAAAGTATGAACTGATTGGAGATGGCGAAGGAGTTCACTGGCCGGATTTGGACGAAGATATCAGCGTCGCAGGGTTGATAGCCGGCAAACGATCCGCCGAAAGCGATGCATCGCTCGCGCGATGGCTGAAAACACGGCAGTCGCCATAGGCAAATGGCGTTCGAAGTTTCTCGCGCGGCACGCCAAAGTGTTGCAAAGCGAGTTATCTAAATCCGCAAATGACTGCGGAATGGAATCGCCGTGATGTTACAACCGCACACTCTCTCGCGCGCCCATCGACTTAACCGCCGCCACCAGGGCTGCAATCATGCCGCAAACAGCGCCCACAATTACGCCGAGCGTTACGAGATGCTCGCGGGCGAAAGCGACCGAATCGAGTGCGGTCGCCGCCCGATCGGGAATTAGGTTTTGCGCTGTCGCCGTCAGTTCATGATTCGGTCCCGCGGGTGCCCTGAAGCTCATCACGACCGATTCAAAAACGGGTAAGTACGCGTTGAACGTGCTTGCCTTTGCACTGCTCGTAATGATGTAAGTCGTATTTCCCAGGGGCAAATATACCTGCTGTTGCCGCACGACAAGCGCCGCTGCCGGCAAGCGAGTCTCGTAGTTCAAGACAATCGCCTTCCCCGCGCCAACTTCTCCGATGTGCCCGTCGAATTTCTCCAGTCGCAATCCCATCGCTTCGTAATGCTGCTTCACCGATCCCGTCATCTCCACAAGCGCCTCGTCGTTGACCGGAATTCCCTCCTGCGCCACCACCACGTTTAAGTTTTCCCGAAAGTCGCCGTGGCTGGGCCCCAAAAGCACCATGCTCACTTTGCTCAAGTCGATCTTGTTCTTGGCAATCCAATTCTTCATTTCCTGCTGTGTTCGCTCCCACAAATCCCCTTGCTTCGACACTACGGTCCAACCAGCGGGGTAGTTGAGCGAAAACCCCGATGAATCGATGTATTCACCCGCCAGTGCCGCACCCGTCACGGCAAGAAATGGAAGTACGGCCAGGATGATTCGATCTTTGACCCGGTTCATAGTGTAAAAATTTGTCGAGGTTCTGCTGGCGGCTGCTTGGAATATTATTTGCCCCGAAATGCCAACAAGAAATTGGCGTGCTCGAAGCGAAAAGCCGCTCGGCTGAAGTTGCCCCGTAAGAAAGTGCCCCGAAATGAGTCGTTAACGCTCGAACGTTCGTTGACGACCGCGCGCAGGCGCATTTACCCAAACATAGCTCACAAATCCCCTTTTGGCAGAAGACTCGCGGCCGAAGATTCGGTCCGAGAGAATGGACCAAGCAATCGAATACGGCGCCCATGTGGCCGGGGACGATTGATGGATCGCGACGCAGGTCGAAGAATTATCAGCCCATGCTGGGCGTGCCACGCGATTTAGCGCACTTTGCAGATGAAGCGAGCGATGCCGCCTTGGCCGGGGCGAAGGGGCTCGCTGATTTCCCAGCGCAGCACCAGCGAGCCGACTTCGTTGGCCTCGGTGAAGAATTGCGCTTTGCGGCTGGCCTGGCCGCTGCCGGGGACGAGTTCCAAGCGCGTGGTGAGGCTGTCGAGAATAGTGACGTTTTGCACCGTCTGGTCGCCGACGTTGTCGAAGCGGATGGTGAACTCGACGGTGTCGCCCGGGTTGGCGCTGGCGGCCGAGGCGACTTTGCAAACGCGCAGGCAAGGATGATCGGGCTCGTCGAAGCGGAAGGTGGCTTGGGCCCGCTGGTCGCCTTCGACGGCGTTGGCTTGCTTGTCGTTAACGAGCACCTGCACGCCGATATCTTCGGTCCAGACAATGGCCGCCTGCACGCAGCGGTGCACCAGGGCCCTTTCGTTTTCTTGCATGATGCCGTAACGAATAATGCTGAAATCTTCGTAGGGCTTGAAGCGATCTTGCACCGCCATGAGGTTGACTGGCGCGTTGACGCCGACCGGCGGCTGCTTTTCGAGGAACGTGACCGGGGCGCCCTTGCCGATTTCGGCAATGGCTTGCAGCGGCTGCATGGTGGTGTTGACGGGGAGCACTTCGTCTTCGCGCACGAGCTTGATTGGCGCTAGCACCCCGCCGGCGCGCATGTTTTGATTGTCGTTAAAGGCCAAAATGACTTGCCGCACGGCGGCGAAACGCGGGGCGTAAATGCAGACGCGATTGGTCGGCTTGACGACGGTGTGGCCTTCGAGCGTTTGATAGTGAGCGACGGTATCTTCCGGATCGACGCCGCGATAGTTGCCGTCGGCCAGCACCTTGACGCCGCCATCGTTATCGCCGCCGTCGAAAATGTATTCGTCGTCGGGCCAGGGGCAGGCGATTCCGGGCGGACGCCACGGGCCGCGGTTGTTCATCGGCATCGGCGTTTGATCGACCGGGTAGGGGGGCTGCGGCGATTGCTCGCCGCTAGCGGCCCCTTGCACCGGAACAGCATTTTGCATGAATGGCGGCACAGCACCGGGCGTGGTGTAGCCGTCGCTCGGGTCGCCGGTGTAAGCGGTGTTTGGCAGGCTAGCGTACGCGAGGCAGCGGCCGCCGGGTAGCGCGGCTGGTTGCTCGTTGGAAAGGACGCCTGCTTTTTCGATGAGCGCGAGCGGCAAGAGCAGGGGAGGGGAGTTGTACAAAAAGCCCATGTCGGGGTTGGCGGTATCTTCCGGGATGCGGCCGCCAATGCGCACAATGATTATTGGGCGGCCGACGCGATCTGCCACAGCCAATGGATCTTCCTTGGGACTGACGTCGAACGTTTCTTGAAAGTTGGGATCTTCGGAATGCGGATACGCTTGGCGCGGGTTTTCGACGTAAACAATTCGCGTGATGAACTTGCCAGCCAGGGCGGCGTCGAGATCTTGTTGGGTGAGTTCGATTGGGACGGGGAACCTTAATTCCTCGCCAACCGGCGGATAAAGGCGATTGATAATTTCGATCGTGGGATATAGCTCTTCGCCTTCGTGCTTAGGAATCGATGTGAGCCTTAAACGATAAACGTTGCCAACTAGCATGGCGGCCTTAAGGGGCGCGGCAGTGGGCGTGATGAACTGATCCGACACGGCCGGCGAAACTTGCGTGCCGGGCGGCGCTTTGATTTCGACCGGTTGGAAGTAACCGGGCAGGGGACCGCCGCGCATGAGTTGCTGAGCCCCGATCGATCCCGTCGATAGGATGCCGCCGTGATTATAGTGCACCGGCTCTTGGGCGCGGGCCGCAGTGCCGGCGGCGAAGAGCAGGGGGGCAATCGCGGCGGCGATGAGGGAGCGAAGCATTGAGAGGGTTCAGGACGCGGGGTTCAGGGTTCAGGAGCTATGAACGGGTGAAGGGGTGATTTAGTGGCAATGCTCTTCGGCCGGCGCACCTTTGCGGTTTAGCGAATCGGGCTCAGGAGTCACAAGTCGGAATAAGCGATTGGCCCCGGCGTGAGTGCGCCGGGGCCAATCGGGATTTTACAATTACCAACCTACGGACTACGGAGCATCGTAACCGGCGGGCGGCGCCGCGACTGGTGCACAGTTTGCCCCCGCAGCCGCGCCGGTCCGCAATTCCCGCCGTAAGCGCCCGGCACCACTTGGTGCTCGATGTGCTTGGGCTGAATGAATTCGGCCGGCGGAACCCAACTGCTTTCGGTAATGTGCACGTGCTTGACCGGCTCGGGGTAGCTCAAGCCAGGCTCTTCCTTGACGTTGATAACGAGCTTGTCGGTCGGACCGGGAATGTGCATGTGCGTATCGTTGGCGATAACATGCTTCTGCAATCCGGCCGGCACTCCCAGCGGAATGTATGGCGGACCAGGCAGACCGATGGGCGTGCCGCAGTACGGCATGCCATATTCGGGCACCGTGACGCCGGCGATGAATTGCTCGGGCGGCGCGGTCGGTTGGCCGACCATGGCGGCAATCGATTCGCGCGGGTGGTCGCACGGGATTGGGCCCCAGTAACCGGCTTGGACGACTTCTTTGCCGGCAACGCCCATTTCGCCGCCACCGGTTTGCAAATCTTTGTTGCCGATGCGGATGATCGCCATGATCGAACCGCGGCGATCGGCTTCGACAATTGGATCGACGCCGGGATCGAGCCGCGTGCTAACCAGCGTTTCGACGCCGGTGAGCGCGAGTTCTTGATACTCGGGATTGGGCAAGTAGATGACTTTGGTGACGAAGTTGCCCGAGAGCACCTGGCGGAAATCGTCGTCGGTAAGTTGGAACGGAATAAAGTTGTGAGCGATGAACGCTTCGGTGCGCGGCGTGGTTGGCGCAATTTCGAGCGTGGGATACAACTCGACGCCTGGGTAGCCGGGAATATCGGTAAGTTTCAAGCGGTAAATGGCCGCTTGAGGAAAGTTATATTTGCCGGGGACGACCAGCGGCTCGGAATCGAACATGCCATTGGCGCTGATATCCCAATGGACACGCATGCCTTCGGGGCTGACGAAGCCAATTTGCGAAGTCATCATGGGCATCATGCCGTAGCCGGGTCCGCCGCTGTACAAACCGCAGGTGCCACCGGCAGCGCCGCCGCCAGGAGCGATGACGGGATGATGGTAACCGGCCAGCATGACGCCGGGACCAGGACCTTCGACGCCTGGACCGGGATGCATGAGCATTTGAGCCGGCGGCAGCACGTTGGTGCGCGGCTCGAAGACGGGTTGATGAGCGGCAATGTGCTCGAACGGAGAATTTTGGGGCAGGGCGCAACCCGTGCCCGCTAGAGTCGCCGCGACAAGCAGCGCCCCAAACGGCATCCGAAGTGTCATGTTTTCCCCCCTAAACGAACGCAGTTTAAAACTGCCCTTGGGTCGGTCGTGGGACCGCCCTAGAATTTGCGGTTACTAACGGTCAACCTCTCGCGCTTGCGGCCGGTCCAATCGAGCCCGGCGAGAGCGCGAGCGTTGGGTCTCTGTGTGGTTACGTCGGCCCCCTGCAATGCGATTCTTTGGCAAATTCCGCAAAACCGGCACATGAAGATCATTTTGCCTAGCTTGATGTTGCTGGTGCTTTTCGCGGATGGCGGAGCAGGGCGGGTAGTGGCGCGAAAGTTTGACGACGCCAGCAACGCCAGCAGCAGCGATGGCGGCGCCTGCGCAGGCAGGCGCACCCGGGCCAGCGACGGCGCGAAATGCGGAGCAGCTCGTAGACAATATGAAAGCGGGGCTCGATGCGGACAGTTCGATTGCGGCGCGGGTGCGGCTGCATGCCGACATGTTTGGGAATCAGATGATTGGGGCAGGGGTCTATTTGCAGCAAGGCACCGGCGAGGGGCGAGAGACGCGGCTGGAATTAAAATTGCCGGTGGGGGACCGGCTGGCCACTTATCAGCAAATTTGCGATGGGAAATATTTGTGGCAGTTGAACGATGTGAACGATAAGCCGCAGCTTACGCGCATTGACGTGGAGCACGTAAAGCAAGCATCGGCGGACGGATTGATGAAACGGCCGTCCGATTCGCTGGCCGCCCTATTGCAAGGGGGCTTGCCGAAGTTTGTGCAGAACTTGCGGCGTTCGTTTGCGTTTGTGCATGCGGAGGCGGGGCAGCTTGATACGCTGCCGGTGTGGATTGTGCAAGGAGTGTGGCGGCCGGAGGCACTCGCGCCCATTACGCCTGAATTGGCAAAGCAGGCAGCGGAAGGTCGAGCGCTCGATCTCAACAAATTGCCCGCCCAAATGCCTGAGCAAGTGCTCTTATACTTAGGACAGGACGATTATTTCCCCTACCGGATTGAATATCGGCGGCGGCCGACGAAGCCTGGAAAAAATGGCTTGGCGGCATCGAATGTAATGTCGCCGATGTTGATTGTTGAGCTGTATGAAGTGCGGCTGAATGGCGCGATCGATCCGCAACAGTTCGTTTATCAACCCAGCGGGATAGACATGGTGGATGCGACGGAGCAGATGGAGAAGGGACTGGGTAAGTGAGGGGCTAGAGGCGAGAGGCGAGGGGCGAGGGACCAGCAAGTTTGGCAGCCACGCGCACCGCTTCGATCGTGCCGGAGGTTTCGGCGCGGCCTTGCCAAGCCAAATCGAATGCCGTGCCATGGGCGACGCTAGTGCGCACGATGGGCAAGCCGAGCGTAATGTTCACGGCACTGTGCATTCCCAAAAGCTTGAGCGCGATGTGCCCCTGATCGTGATACATGGCGACGACGGCATCGAACTGGCCATCGCGGGCGCGGAGCAGGAGCGTGTCGGCAGGGTAGGGGCCCTCGATTTGCAATCCAGCGCGGCGCCTCGGCTACGGCGGGGGCGATGATTCGCTGTTCTTCGTCGCCGAATAATCCGTCTTCGCCGGCGTGTGGGTTCAGCGCAAACACCAATTCTCGGTTCGCGACCGATGAGCTTCGACATTGTTGAATTGATGAGCTTGGCTTTGGCGATAATCGCATCGGCCGATAAATGTTTGAATACGTCGGCCAGGGCCATGTGCAGCGTGACGTGAACGACGCCCAGACCGGTTGAGTTTTTGAGCGGGGAGTGGCATGTGGCCGTGCGCTGGTTGCGCTTTGTGCGCCGGCGAGGTAGAGCATCATCGCGAAATCGCTCACGCCGCAGAGCTCCGCCAAGAGTTCGGTATGGCCGGGATAGTGATGCCCGGCTTGCCAGAGCGCTCGTTTATGCAAGGGGGCGGTGACGATTCCTGCCACGCGGCGATCGAGCGCGAAGCGGGCGGCCGAAACGAGCGCATCGTAGGCGGCTTGGCCGCCGCGAGGATCGATGGTTGCCGGCGCGGCTTCGAGCGCGTCGTCAGTGCCACACGGCAAGCAGGGAATGGCATCAGACGATGAAATTGCATCTTCGAGTTTGGAAATGGAAATGATTTTCGCGCGAGAATTGAGCAGTGCGCGGCGCGCTCGAAGATTTTTGGGTGACCCACAACAACCGCGCGGCAAAGCTCGTGCATTGCCGGTTGCGCCCAGCGCCGACGATCGTTTCCGGTCCAATGCCGGTGGGATCGCCTTGGGTGATGGCTAGGAGCGGTTTGGGCATGGATGCGGAGTGGGGAATGCGGAGTGCGGAATGGTGCAAACTCCATTTAGAATCATAAGCGAGTGTGGGAGCTCACTCAAACACCCCTAGGAGAGCGCGGGGCGAGGACTTATAACGTGGGTTCACGCAAAGGCTGAATACGTTCCGCCGCTGATTGGCTCCCCTCAATCGTCGATCTCAATGGTTCGCATTTTCACATCTCTGGCCGTGATTGCCGTGGGCATAATGATTGCCGCGCTGTTGGTGGGGCTGTTTTTGGGGGATATTCATGGCAAGCGCGATGCTGAGACCCTGCGATGGGCATCGGTGCATCGGCTGCTGGGGGTTGCGGCGGGGATTCTGGTTGTATTGGTGAATAGCATTGTGGTTACGTATTTCATTGGGACCAGCCGCTGGTGCAAAGAGGTTGTGGAAACGTACCAGTTGAATCCCGAACTCGTGCGGCGGAGTGTCGCGCTGAAGCGACGTGCGTTTCCGTGGGCATTGTCAGGCATGCTCGTAATTATCGGAGTGACCGCACTAGGAGGGGCGGCCGATCCGGCGACTTTGCGTCAGGGCACCGAGTGGTGGGTTATGCCGCATTTGATTGGTGCTGGCGGGGTTGGCGTTCATCGCATTTTCGTTCTTCAAGCAAGGGGAGGGGATTGCGGCGCACCATCGGGTGATCAACGACATTCTGGCGGAGGTGCGGCGCATTCGCGTGGCGCGCGGATTGGAGGTGTGAAGGGCAGCGGGGAGGAGCAGGGTTCAGGGTTCAGGAGGTGAAGAGGTGAAGAGGTGAGCGGGCGAATGAGTCGCTGAGCGTGTCTGCGCTCGTCACTATCGATCAGCCGCCGCCGCTAGATTCAACATGTTCGGCCGCCGGGTGATGCTCCAAATGCTCGTGGCCTGAGTGTTCCACGAGCACAATGGCCGCGGCCAGCGCCACGCCAGCCAAGAGCGATAGCGAGAGTTTGACTCGGTCGTGGCTGTGCAATTGCACTTCGGGGAGTAAGTCGCTCGTGGCGATGCACAAAAATGCACCGCCGGCAAAACAGAGGGTGCAACCGATCAGATCGGGATGGGTGGCCTGCCACTGACGCACGCCTAAGAAGAAGGCGGCAATTCCCAGCGGAGTGACGCAGGCATAAAGCAAATTGGTAATGTGCCGCCAACGGCGCGAACCACCACGAGCGGCCATCAGAGTGCCGATCATCAGCGAGTCGAATGGTTTGTGGAGCACGACGGCCAGAAAGGTGCCGATGCCGGCCAGCGCCTCGGCGTGGGCTCCGCCCGACTCGGCTTGAATGGCGGCGGCCACGGCCACGCCATCGAGCAAGCCATGCAGCGCGAGGCCGACGAAAGCGGCGAGCCACGATAGGCGTCCTTTTAGCGGCGGGTGCGGCGGATCGTGAGGCGCGTGGTCACCGCGGTGCGGATGTGAATGAGCCAGCTCGTGCGAATGATCGCCGTCGGCCGGAGCATCATGATGATGGAACTGCAGAAACCATTGGAGAAAGAACATCACCAGGAAGCCAGCGAGCGCCCATTGGACGGTTTGGTCGATGTTTCGTAGCTGCATGTAGCCGTGCGGCACTAAATGCAACAGCCCGATTCCCAAAATGACGCCAGCGACAAAGCTGAGCGCAACTTGCATGCGCGTGTGCGTTAAGCGCACGACCAGCGGCACCCAGCCACCGGCCAGCGCGGCCAGAAAGATGATCGCTGCGTAGATGGTTGCGGTGAGGTAAGGGTTCATGCGGCGCGGATGCGGAATAGAGGCAGACGAAAGGCTGGGGCGGCTTAATGCCACTGAAATGCAATTGCAACTGATGTTCAAATATGAACGAGCCGCAGGCGATTGACAAGAGCCGCCGCAAGTGCGACACCGGTGTGAATGCAGGTTCCCCCGGGGGGCTCGCCGACCATCCGCCTGCGGCGGACGGTGCCCGCGACCCCGACCACCAACCGTTGCGCTTGACTGCGGCCACCCAAGCTTAAAACGGAGGGACAAACCCGCTCAGAGAAGGGAACAGGCACATTTTGCTCCGCGGACTGCGGCAAAATGAGCCAGTCCCCGGCGGTTTTGTCCCCAGGGTCTTAATCTCAATTGTCCCAAATCGAGTCGCTCAGCGGGAATTTATATGTGCGCGGTTGTGCAACGAGTTAGTGAAGCTCAAGTGACAGTCGACAACGAAGTTGTGGGCCGAATCGGCCGCGGATTGCTCGTGCTGCTGGGAGTCGCGGTGGGAGATGCCGACGACGATGCCCGGCAGATGGCACAGAAAATCGCCGAGTTGCGGATCTTCGAAGATGATGCCGGCAAGATGAATCATTCGCTGGCTGAAGCAGCGGGAAAAATGCTCGTCGTGAGCCAATTCACGCTGCTGGGAGATTGCCGCAAAGGGAGGCGACCGAGCTTCATTGAGGCAGTGCCGCCGGAAGAAGCCGAGCGTCTTTACGAGTTATTCGTCGGCGAAGTTCGACGCGGCGGAATTGAAGTGGAAACCGGGCGATTCCGACAGCACATGGATGTGCGACTAACGAACGACGGGCCGGTCACGCTGTTGGTGGATAGTCGGAAGGCGTTTTGAAGCGACGAGCTAACCGCTATTAACCGGTTGTCTATTTCGACTCATCGGGGCGCAGTGGTGGTATCAGATTGCCAGCCGAGATTATCCATGACGCGCTGGGCGATTTCTTGCCCTTGCTTGGGCCAACTAAATTGGCTCATCCAGGAGGGGTCTTTAAGCGATACAAAAGTGAGTGCGCCCAACAGAGCGTATGTCAGGAAGTTCGGCCCCATGGCCGGCCCCCAAAATTTCATGGCGGTGCCAAAGCTGCTTTTCAAGTGAGGCATGCCGCGCTTGAACTCGATGCTCCAGATTTCGTCTAAAATCAAATGCGACATGAAGCCTACAACGACCGCGCCTGCGACGAAATAGCGCAACTCTTTGTGCTCGCTTCCGAATGCTAAAAATGCGACTTCGCCAAAAATTGCGGCTGCCGGCAGACTGTGGAACATGCCGCGATGAACGGTATAGCGGCGCAAAATGGCTGCCATGCCAAAGCGGATGGCTAGATACATTGCGCCGCCGATGAGAATAATGGTTTCCAGCGACATGTTCATCGCTTTGAAGCGATCGACCATCATCATGGGCACCACGGCTGCGGCGAAGGCCATGCTTTCGCGCAGCGGACGGCCCGGGCCGCTATCTAAGTCGGGAAGCATGCCCGATACACCGCACAGGCCGCCGGCGAGAATGCAGGTGGGGAGCGGGAGATGATACAAGGCATATGCGCCGGCGCCGTAGCCGACGCCGAGGATCGAACTAGTCGTAATGTGTGTTTTGAAGCCGGCCATGGCGGATGTTAGGGCTCAGGGTTCAGGAAATGAGCGGGTGAAGAGACGAAAGTCGGGGGACAGAAATCGCCACAGAATTTGTCGGGTTGCGAAGATTAGCGTGGGGAGAGCTTATATCCCAGAGCAGTTGATGTGGCGCGCTGCTGTTCCACTGGGCCTCGACCGCGAGCTTTGTGCTGGCGCGGCTGCGCCGTTTGCCAAAACTTGCCTTAGATTGGCCTTCATTGCTTTGCGGGCAGGCGATAATATTTGCGACCCGTCACAAGATATCGCTCCGCGGCGTGCGCGGCGTTTTCATCCCGAATCCCTGAATCATAAACTCCTCCATGGACTGGTACGATATCGCGATGGTTGCCGTAATCGGAATGGCCACATTGATGGGCCTGTGGAAGGGCATGGCTTGGCAACTGGCCTCGCTGGCATCGCTGGTGTTGAGCTATTTCCTGGCGCTCAAATTCAGCTCGCAGTTGGCGCCGATATTTAGTGCTACGGCCCCCTGGAACCGGTTTGTGGCGATGCTCGTGATCTATGTGGTCACGTCGATTGTGGTGTGGATGTTGTTTCGCGTTTTGGCCGGTTTTTTGGATCGCGTGAAGCTGCGCGATTTCGATCATCAGGTGGGAGCGCTGTTTGGGTTTCTCAAAGGCGCGCTTTTGTGCATCGCCATTACATTTTTCGCCGTCGGGCTTTCGGAAGCGATGCGCGATCATATTCTGGCGACCAAGTCGGGGCATTACATTGCGCTGGTGCTCAATAAGGCCGACGCCGTAATGCCGCCGGAGCTGCACAAGATACTTGACCCCTACGTGCAGAAAGTTCAAGACCGCTTAAACCCGAACGACCCGTATCAGCCCAATGGAGCGTTGCAACAAGATCTGCAGAACTTGTTGCCCTCGCAACCGCGGCAAGCCGATGCTTCAAACGGCGCGGGATTGCTTTAGAAGCTATTTCAAAACCTGAATTGGGTTGCTAGTATTTCGCCTTCTTGTTCCGCAAGGAGGCGAACAAATGGCTACATTAGTGCCGAATAAGCTATGGAACGAAATCGAACCGCTATTGCCCAAACGCATCCCATCGCCCCAAGGGGGACGACCGTCGGTTTCCGACCGGGCTTGTCTGGCGGGAATTATTTTTGTGCTCAGGAGCGGTGTGACTTGGAACATGCTTCCCTTGGAAATGGGTTGCGGCAGTGGCGTGACGTGTTGGCGACGGCTGCGAGAGTGGACCCGCTTGAACATCTGGCCCCAACTCCATCGGAAACTCTTGCGTCGCCTGGGAAAACGGGGTGCGATTCGGCTTTCCCGCGCCATCATCGACAGCGCCTCGGTGCGGGCTGTTTTTGGGGGGAACATACCGGACCCAATCCCACGGATCGCTCGAAAAACGGCTGTAAACGGCATGTGATTGATGACGCCAGGGGATTGCCGTTGGTGGTCGAAACCGGCCCGGCCAACGAACCCGATGGCAAGCGTGCGATTGCGATGTTGGACAAAATTCCCGCCGTCGCAGGCCGGCGGGGACGGCCACGCCGCAAGCCGAAAATCTTTCAAGGAGACGCGGCCTACGGCAGCGCGGCAATCCAGCGGCAAGTCGTGAAGCGGGGCATCCGACCGCTGTTGGCTCCCTACGGCAACTCGAAACGCGAACACGGCAGCGGCCTGGGGCGAACCCGCTACGTCGTCGAACAAACCCTCAGTTGGTTCGGGAACTTCCGTCGTCTTAAATTGTGTTACGAACGTACCGCGGAACATTTCCAAGCCTTTCACGAATTGGCGGCTTCCCTCATTTGCTTCAATCGGCTAACGCATCAGCGAAAATAGGTTTTGAAACAGCTTCTTAGAAATCAGGGCGATGAATTCTGTTCGCCGCGTCAGACAGTAAGCTGCGCCATCGCGGCGAGCGCGAATCCCAGCGCACGAACGTAAAATGCCATTTACCACGCCGGACAATATTTGGTTTCTGCTGGCCGCCGGTGCGGGAACGGGAATTTTGGGCGCGCTCTTGGGAACGGGCGGCGGAGTGTTTCTGATTCCGCTATTGGTACTCGTGTTCGGCGTGCCGATGCACTATGCCGTGGCGACGAGCATTGTGACGGTGGTCGCCACATCAGTCGCGGTGGCGAGCGTGAACGTGGGCCGTGGAACGGCGAACATGCGATTGGGCATGACGCTAGAAATTGCGACGTCGCTGGGGGCGATTGTGGGAGGTTCCACAGTGGCCCTGTTGTCGCCGCGATTGTTGGAAGGGATTTTCGCGGTGGTGCTCGTTCCAACCACCATCATGATGTGGCGCGGGCGAACAGAAAGTGCGGCGAGCACTGAGAGCGGCGCTGGGGATACGTCGCCGCGACAATCTAGCGCCGCATCTTTGGCGCGCTGGGCGAGCGTTACTACGATCCGCAACTTGGCCAGACGATTGCTTACCGAGTGGATCGTCTGTGGGGTGGACTAGTGGTTTCGCTGATGGCCGGCTTATTATCGGGCTTGCTGGGGATCGGGGGCGGCGTGTTCAAGGTGCCGGCTTTGCACTTGATTTGCCGCGTGCCGATCAAGGCGGCGGCGGCCACCTCGAATTTCATGATCGGCGTGACCGCCTCGGCCAGCGCGTTTTTGTATTTTGGGCGCGGTGAAGTGCGGCCAGCGCTCACAGCATCGGTGGTGCTGGGCGTTTTGATCGGATCGGCCGCAGGGTCGGCTTTGAGCAAAGTGGTGGGCGGTGCCCTGCTCAATCGCTTGTTTGCCGTGCTGCTGTTGGGGGTGGCAATTGAAATGCTGCTGCGGGCGGGATGGGGATTATGAGCACTGAAAACAATATAAGCACTGACAACAATCCTGCTTCAGATCCCTCGGGCGGCGACACGACCTCGGCGCGCGACGGCGCTGAACGAATGGCCCGGCCGGTGCAAATCACCTTGGCGACTGGACTTTTGATTGGCGCATTCTTGTTGCTGGCAGGCGTGATCATTGTGCTTGTGAAGCACGAGCCGCGGCCGAACGAACCGCCCCCTGGCATCAAGGCTTTGATTGAAGGTGCCGGGAACGGGGAAGGTGTGGCCCTACTGGATTTGGGGCTGCTCGTGCTGATTTTAACTCCCCTGCTACGGGTTGTGGTTTTGGGAAGCGGCTGGGCGCTAGAACGCCAGTGGCGGTTCGCTCTGGTGGCCCTGGTGGTTTTAATTCTGCTCTCGCTGAGCCTGGTGATCGGCGTGCATTAATTGCGCAAATTGCCGCCGGCGGACATTTGATTTCCAAGATGGATCGCGGGAGCACGCAATGCGAGAGCAGTGCAAAGCGATTTCAATAATTCTCGAGGAAAACCGATAGTCTTACCGAACATAAGAGACATTATCGGACGTTGGGGAGCGGGTCAAAAGACGGATAGAACCACACACAGATAAGCACGGCCAGATAACAAGTAACCGTTCACCTTCATTGCCCTGTGAGAGCACGGGCAGACTGCGAGTGGCAACGCAGCGGTTGCCTTGATTAGAGCCACATGGGCAGGATTGCGCTTGTCCGTGGCACTGAGGAGCCATCACTGCTGGCCGTTCGATTGGCTGGCACTGGCGCTAGGGCCGGCGTCTTCCAGAAACACGCCGATGCGGCGGAATTTCTCGTAGCGGTCGGCGAGCAATTGGTCAGCGGGCTTGGCGGTGAGTTCCCGCAGGGCGCGAATCAGATAGATTTTTAACCGCATCGCCATTTGGTTGTAGTCGCGGTGGGCGCCGCCGAGCGGTTCTTCGATCAGGTCGTCGATAACGCCCAGCTTCAGCAGATCGCGCGCGGTAATGCGCAGCGCCTTGGCAGCTTCTTCCTTGAATTGGGCGCTTTTCCAGAGGATGCCGGCACAGCCTTCAGGAGCGATGACGGAATAATACGCGTGCTCGAGCACGGCGACTTTATCGCCTACGCCCAGGCCCAGTGCTCCGCCCGAGCCCCCTTCACCGATGACCACGCAAATAATCGGCGTGGCCAACTGCGACATGAGGAACATGCTCTCGGCAATGACTTGGGCCTGGCCGCGCTCTTCGGCGCAGACGCCCGGATACGCGCCGGGCGTATCGATCAGGCAGATGATCGGCAGGCCGTACTTGGCGGCCATTTTCATTTTCGACATGGCCTTGCGATAGCCCTCAGGATGCGGCATGCCGAAGTTGCAGGCGTTGCGTTCTTTGAGCGTGCGGCCCTTTTGTTGGCCGATGAACATGACTTTGTATTGATCGAGCTTGGCGAAGCCGGTGCGAACGGCGCCATCGTCGCCGAAGGTTTTGTCACCGTGCAGTTCGACAAACTCGTCGAACACGAGCGAAAGATAATCGTCGGCCATCGGCCGATCGGGATGGCGGGCGACTTCGACGGTTTGCCAGGCCGCGAGATTCCCAAAGATAGTGCGCTTCAATTCGCTGAGCTCGCGGCGCAGCCGGCGAATTTCGTCGGACTGCTGGGACTTGTCTTTTTCCGCGCTGGCCCCCCCTGCCTCGCGCTCAAGCGCAGCAATTCGATCTTCCAATTCGTAAATTGGTTTCTCGAAGGCGAGTCGATGGAGGGTGGCAGGCATCGCGAGGGTTTGGGGTTCGGGGGTCAGGGGTCAGGGTTCGGGAGATGAGCGGGTGAAGGGGCGACTCACTATGATGCTTTTTCTGCTGGGGGGCGCGGTGTGCGATGAAACACTTTCATTCCCTTTACTGCCTGCTCGACGTCTTTCATCGAATGCGGCCGGTTCTTGGGCTCTTTGGCCATCATTTTTTTAATGAGGTTGGAAAATTCGGGCGTGACGTCGCGGCCGGCGGCTTCCAACGCGGGGGCCGCGGTCTGCAAATGCTTCGTGAGTAATTCCTGGGTCGAAGCGCCGGTGAACGGCGGCTTCCCCGTTACTAATTCGTACAGCATACAGCCCAGACCGTAAATATCGGAACGGGCATCGACCGGCGTGCCGCGAATTTGCTCGGGAGACATGTAGCTGCGAGTTCCTTTAACGGCCGATTTGCCAGAGAGCAGCTTGCCGAGAAAGCCCTTGGTGCGCTCGGCCAGTGCAAAATCGATCATTTTCACTGCCCCCTGCTTATTGACGAGAAAATTGTCGGGCTTTACATCGCGGTGCACCCACCCCTTGCTGTGCAGGTATCCTAATGCGGCGGCGGCTTGCGCGGCAATTTGCGGCACGAGATAGGTGATGTGTTCGAGCCCTTCGAGGAGCAACTGCTTTGTGTTCTGGGCGACGAACAGTTCCATGGCCAAAAAGACCGCGCCGCGGTGGGTGCGGAATTCGTAAATGTGGATTACATTCGGATGATCGAGCCCATGGCCCACGGTGTATTCGTGTTTGAGGAAAGCGACTTGTTGCTTGTCGCTGGCGTAGCTTGGTTCGAGAATTTTCAGGGCCAAGCGGTGGTGATCGATATCGTGGATGGCCTCCCATACTTGGCAACTGCGCCCGGTGCCAACCAGCGACAATAGTCGGTATGGACCGACGCGATCATGTGCCGACCATGTCACGGATGCAGTTCTCGCGGTGCTAACTTTTGAAAAACTGTCCCAAACTCGATAGCTTACTCAAAGGGCGTGTGTGGGACAATTGGAAGAGTATGGGGCTGCTCGACAGTAAGTGACTTATATTGAAGCTTTTTAATTGGACGACTTTGAATGAATACTGGACCGCAAGAAGTTGCCGCGCCGGCTGGTGCGCTTGTTGTATCGCCGACAACGCCAAATTTGGCCAGCGCCTTTCGGGCGCAGCCGAGAATGCGACGATCTATTTTACCGCCGGCACGTATCGTGATCTGCAAGTTCAACCGAAGATCGGCCAAACGTATGTGGGACAAAAGGGAGCGACGCTTGCCAGCGAAAGGCTCTTATATGCATTTGAATGTTTCGATCGACCCGTCGATAGCGTGAAGATTAGGAACTTGACGATCGACGGTTATGCGCCCCCCTATCAATGCGGCGCGATTCAAGCGGGAGTGATCGGCAAATGCGGCCGGTATTGGAATGTCGTGAACTGCGAAATTCGCAATAGCGCCACCGGCGGTGTGGTGCTATTCGATTATTCGCTTATCAGCGGTTCCTCCATTCACCATTGCGGGCAGATCGGTTTCAAGATGTTTGGGCAATCGCCGGCCATTTACAAAAGTGAAATCGTCTACAATAACCCCCACCGCAAGTTCGATGTATACGACGAAGCAGGCGGCTGTAAGTTTTGGGCCACGGCCGGCGCGGCCATCGAAGACAACCAATTTCATCATAATGTGGGCTGCGGCATTTGGTGCGACAATGATAACCACGATGGGGTCATTCGCGACAATGAATGCAGCGACAACACGCTGGCTGGCATTTATCAGGAGATTGGCGGGCCGATGCTGATCGAGGGGAACACGTGCGTGAATAATGGCACGGGTTATAACCAGCCGGGTTGGTTGCACGGAGCGGGCATTTCGATTGAGGCTTCGGCCGGCGTGCTGGTGCGGAACAACACGATTAGCAACTGCGCTAACGGTATCGGCCTGATTGCCACCGAGCGCGGCAATGCGAAGTGGCAGATTAAAGATGTGATGGTGTGCGATAATCGCGTGGCGATGAATCGGGGGGCGACGGGCATATGTTGGGATGGCACGTGCCCTGCTCCGTGGTCGGGTGCGACTTTTCGCAACAACAAGTACGAAATTAAGAGTGCGGGATTTTTGTGGCGCGGAAATCCGTTGTCGCTGGAGCAGTGGAAGAAGGCGGGACAGGATTGATGACGGCTCAGCGGGAGCTTCGCCTCCCAATAAATCAGCCTCTTTGCCAATGCTCTGGTCAGTCAATATCCCACCCATAGCAGGAACAAACCCTGCGCGGGGGCCGTTGGTCCGGCGGCGCGGCGATCTTTGGCCGCCATGACTTCGGCCACCCAATTTTCGCTTTGCCTCCCCTGCCCGACTTCCGCCAGCGTGCCCACAATGTTGCGCACCATGTTGTACAAATAGCCGTTGGCTTCGATTTCAAAATAAATGACGGTGTTGTCCGGCGGCGGCAATTGTTGGATAGTCAGTTCGTAAATGGTGCGTTCGGTTGTTTGGCGTTTCGAGCCGCACGATTGAAAACTGACGAAATCGTGAAAGCCCACTAAGGCCAACGCTGCCCGTTGCATCGCAGGCACGTCGAGCTTATTGAAAACTTGCCATGCATGGTGTCGGCGAATGACATCGCGCACTCGCCCTTCGCAAATCACATAACGATACCGCTTCCGCCTGGCACGGCGCTGGGCGTTAAAGCCGGCCGGGGCGTCTTCGAGTGCCGAGCAGGAGATGTCGTATGGCAGTTCAGCATTTAGTGCCCGCCACAACGTTTCGTTCGAGAGCGCAGTGTCGGTATCGAAGCTGACGACTTGTGCCAGCGCATGGACCCCGGCGTCGGTGCGGCCGCTAGCCGTTACGCGAGTGAATTTGCCAGTAACTTTCGCGAGCGTTTGTTCGAGCGTATCCTGGACGGTGCGCTGGCCCGTTTGATATTGCCACCCGGCGAAATCGGTCCCGTCGTAAGCAAGCGTGAGTTTGACCGTTCGTGGCACGGGTAGATTTTAACCACGGAGACACTGAGGCACGGAGCGGAACGAAATGTGAAAAGCGATCAAGCCTATTTCAAAGTAAAACTCTTACTCAGCACTTCGCCTGTCGTATCATCGATTTGAACGAAGACATTACCACCCTTTCTTGGAATATTTGAAACGACGTGCCAATATCGGCGTCCAAAGAATACGAATCGTTGTTTGAGCTCGACCAAAATGTCTTCATTAAAGGTCCAGCCTTCTTCCTCTGAGGCGAGTCGAGCGATTAAGACGGCTTGATCGCGAGTCATTATTCCGTTGCCATTCTGTACACAGCCCATGTACCGAAAAGGAAACACGGTCACACATTTTGCAGCGATTTGGCGCGGACGAGCAGTTCGGCGATTTGCACTGCGTTGGTGGCGGCGCCTTTGCGCAAGTTGTCGCTCACGCACCAGAACGTCAGACCGTTTGGGCTACTAATATCGTCCCGGATGCGGCCAATGAACACGTCGTCGCTGCCTTCGCAATCTTTGGGCATGGGATATTGCTTGCGCTCCAAGTCGTCGACCACCGTAATGCCGGGGAAGGCCGAGAACAACCGCTTGGCCTCATCGACAGTTACCTTGCGCTCGGTTTCGACCAGAATGCTTTCGCTGTGGCAGTTGCTCACCGGCACGCGCACGCAGGTGGGGCACACCTGAATGGAATCGTCGCCGATGATTTTGCGCGTTTCCAGCACCATCTTCATTTCTTCCGAGGTGTAGCCCTTGTGCTTCGGGGAGCCGATGTGCGGGATGAGATTGAAGGCGATGTCGTGGGCGAAAATTTCGTTCTTGTGCTCGTTGCCGGCGAGTTTGGCCTTGGTGCCGTTTTCCAGATCGCGGCAGCCGGCCAGCCCTGCTCCGCTGGTGGCTTGATAGGTGCTTACGACGACCCGTTTCACGCGGGCGGCATCGTGCAGTGGCTTGATAGCCACCACCAACTGCGTGGTAGAACAGTTCGGGCTGGCGATAATTCCCTTGTGATTGAGCACGGCGTCGGGATTCACCTCGGGAATCACCAGCGGCACTTCAGGGTCCATGCGCCAGTAGCCGCTTTCATCGACGACAATGCACCCGCGCTCGACCGCCCAGGGGACGAACTCTTTGGCCACTTCGTCGGGCGTGCTGCCGATGGCGATATCGATGCCGTTAAACGCATCGGGCTCGAGCTTTTCGACGGTGTGCTCTTGACCATTAAACGTGATTTTCTTGCCGGCCGAGCGGCCTGAGGCCAAGAATTTAATGCGCGAATAGGGAAATTTGCGCTCTTCGAGCAGTTGCAGAATAATCTGACCGACGGCCCCGGTGGCCCCGACAATGGCGAGCGATTCGTACACGGAAGGAATCCTTTAGTGGCTGGTGTTTAGTGGCTAGTGGCTAGCCATGATAATATGAGTCCCACTGTCATCGAACGGAAGTAACGCGGCGACTCCCCTGCCCTGCACTGTTAGACCCATTAGTATAGGCTGCGGTTCGCAGGCAGTACATTCAGTGCACCTCCTATGCAACGTCGCTCAGCCGAAACACTGTAATCTCTGGCCGTACATTGAAGCGTACGCGGCGGGAGTAGCCCAGGCCGCGGTTGATGTAGAGCCAGCGGCCGTCGGGATGGCCTTCGCGGTCGTACACTTCGATCGCGCCTGACGTATAGCGGCGATTGAAAACTGGCAGCATCGGCGGCGGCAGAAATGGCGGCTTCACTTGGCCGCCGTGCGTGTGGCCGGCGAGAATCCAGCCTTTGTAGTTCGACCAAACCGGCTGATCGACGCCGTCGGGATTGTGGCAGAGCACGAGATTGGCCTGCGACGAGTCGATCTTCGAAAGCACCTCGCGCGGGCGGAAACAAGGCGACCAAAAATCGTCGAGCCCGATGATATTGAGCCCGGCGAACTGCCGCGACGCATTTCGCAGCACGCATACGCCGGCTTGGGTGAGCTTACGGTCGAGCAGATCGGCCACGCCAATTTCCCGCCATTGCCAGCCGTAATCGTGATTGCCCATGATGGCCACGCAGCCCAGTGGGGCCGCCAGAAGCGGTTCCACAAGCCGCGCGGCTTCGTCTTGCTGGTCGGCATGGTCGTAGGTCATCAGGTCGCCCGTGAGGACGACCAAGTCGGGCTTCATCTGGGCCACGCCTTGGATGGCATCTTGCAGATAATTTTTGTCGACAATCGGCCCCATGTGAATGTCGCTGAGCTGCACGATTGTTTTGCCTGCCAGTGCGGGCGGCAAATTGGCGATCGAAAGCGGGCGGTGGACGACGTCGACCCAATGCGGCTCGATGCGCCAAGCGTAAACGCCAAGCGCGCCGGTCGCGCCGATGGCTGCGGCGCTAGTCTTCAGGAATGATCGGCGGGTGAGTTGCATGGTGGGTTCGAAGCGGTCAATCGCAGGGGTAAACTCCAGTATAGTCGGTCACATTCACTAACCACAGGGGACGCCATAGCAGCACTTTTTACCACAAAGCGGCTGTGTTGATTTTCAAGGGGTAGAGGGACGCTGAGGATGCAGATTGGGTTAGTCGGCAAATTAAAACTTTGCGAACCTCCGTGGCCTCTGCGGTAAATGAAATGAGCAAAGCACTGGGCAGTGCATCATTGCCCTGAAGAGGAGCACTCCCCTACCCTGCTACGCCGGTTGGCGGTGCGCGGATGAGTGGGAATTTTCACGGGCTGCGCGAGCTGGTGATTTCGCGAGATCGGCGTGCGGTTTGGCAGGCGAAGTGCTTGTTGACTGGCGGTCGATGATGCGGCGAACGATCCACGGCGATACGAACGCCATGTTGCCGATGATCATGGCCAGGCCAAAGGTCCACATGCCCAGAAACAGACCGATTCCTAAATGCATGCCGACGCCCAGCGCGATGACAATCGGCCGCGTGAGCCGCGGCCACACGAGTGCGCAATAGGAAAGTTCCCAAAACACGATTAAATGCGTCAGGAAAAATGCCAAGTAGCGGTAATGGACCAGCCACGTGGCGCTAACGGATTGATATTCCAAGTTGGCGGTGGCCATGAACATCGCCAGGCCATTCCACCAGAGTTCTCCTTGGGCTTTGCCGATGCCCGAGAAGAAGTAGATGATGCACATGTGCAATTGCAGCAGGCGGATGGCAATGGTGACGCCGATGCGCGGTTCAATGGCTGCTGAATTTTCACCCCCTGCCCTGCTCTGGGTTTTCGTTTGCAGTTTTCGCGCGGCGGCGTTTGAGCCAATTGTCGACCGAGTAGGCTGCGCCGCAGGGGCCGATCATCGAGTAGAGGGCCAACATCGCGCAGGTGTCGTCCAAGCCGAATTGCGCGAGCGACGCGCGGTTGGCATACGAGACGGTGGCGAGGAATGCCAAGATCGATGTCGCGCGGCTCCATAATCCCACGGTGAACAGAGCGAAGACGACGAGCGAGGCAATATGAACGATCCAGAGCAAGCTTGGCGAAGTGATCCAGTAAAACCAGCTCCATTGAAAAATGGAATGGCCGGGGAGTTTGGCGATCGTTTCGGCGGGGAGCCAACCGTGCGGACCGAAGAAGCCGTTCAAATCGAGCGACCAAACCAAATGCTCATAAAGCAGCATGAGGCCGGTGAAGATGCGAATGAGCCCCAGCGTGGCGGGATCCGAGGGTGTGAACCAGAAACGATTCCAGCCGTCGGCGAGGCCGCGGAAGAGTTCACGGAAGTAGTCGGCCAGGAGCTTCATAAGGAATCGTTCGTGAACGTGCCGGTCCAGAGGACGCGGAATTTTTGCGGATCGTCGAGCGGATGATCTTGCTGCAATTCTTCGTAGCTGGGGAGATCGTGCTGGACGTACTCGATGGTGATTTGCTTCGCGCGAAAGTGCGCAGGAGGTAGTCGGCATACGATTTGGCGATCGCCGCGAACGTTTTGCGCTCGGCTTGCCATTGAGCGCGGGCCGCAGGGGGATCGTTGGCGCCGGGTTGGTCGGGATCGTAGAACTGCGCGAGCTTTTCGCTGAGCATGAAGTGGCGGTGATAGAACAGGCGCGGCCACTCGGTTTTCAAATCCGGAAACGTGCCAGTTTGGGAAGTGCCGTCGGGCATCTGAAGCGTGTAGCGCACCAAGTGGCCGGGGCTGGGCATCGGGGCGAAGAAGCGATAGCCGTGGTCGAGGTAGGCTGCGCAAATATAAGGCCGGAACGTTTCGGCCAAGTTCTGTTGGAGCTCGCTCGAGGGCCAGACTGCAAGCGGCGCGGCGATGACGGCCGTGAGGTGCAGCAAAATCGCGAGCGTGATCAAAACGCGCCAACGGAGCGCGAGCGGTTTGGCCGGCGGGGCGGGCGCGGCAGGCGGCGATTTTTGTGATGCTGAGGCCATCTCTGCGCTTATCGGTTCGGTCTTCATGTGCCCCTCACGACGCTAACGAATATAACGTTTGGGAAAGCGGAACGTCACGCAACGGAGGTTCGAAACGCGGGAAATTGAACCACAGAGCCACGGAGACACGGAGCCGGCATTTTTATTAGGAAGCCAGGAAGACAGGAACGGGCGTTGCAGAATGGGGAATGGGGAATGGAGATTGGGGAATGAGGAATTGAAAAGGCGGAAGTCGGAGATCGGAAAATTGGTTGCTGCATGTGTGCGTGCTCGGCGGTTTTTGAAAACCGAGAAAACGGTGAAAAACGGGAAATAAACGGATGGAAAACCGATGATAAACGGCAGGAAACGGTGGATTGATTTAACCGCCGAGGCACTCCTTCGGCAGGCTCAGGACATGCGAGGCGCGGAGACACTGAGCCGGCATTTTTATTAGGAAGCCGGGAAGACAGGAACGGGCGCAGCAACTGGGTAATTGAAACAGTGAAAGACGCTGCTCGCGCACCGAATGATGACGAGTGGAAGCGTTTCCTTTCCAGCCCGCTCAACGGAAAAATCAGCATGAGCCTCGCCCTCCAATGGCGTTACAGCTTTAAGACGCTGTTCGGTCTGGCTGATGAGAACGAAGAGTGCTGATTCTTCGGAGATTTCCGAACAACCTCCCGCCGCGTGTCTTCATGTAGAGCTAGAGGGTGCAAACAAAAAACGCCCTCGCATGACTTGCATGCGAGGGCGTGGGCTCAGTTGATACTTCGAGGATGGTTAAACTCAGCGAGCCACGTTCTCGGCTCCCTCACCCTGCCCTCTCCCAGGGAGAGAGGGTTCTTAACTAAATGGCAAGCGAGTGTTTCAAAACCCGCGTCGGCAAAGGGGACAGTCCCATTTTGCTCCGCGGACTACGCAAAATTGGGACAGTCCCCGGCAGGTTTTGATCGCACTTACCGGCTGACCGCAGCGTTGCTGGCGACCGACGGAGCAGCCAAATCGATGGTCAAGTCTTGGCTCTGGCCACCGATGAGCTTGATCGTTTCCTCTTTGGTTACTTCGTGGCCATCGATGTTGGCGACGACGCGAATGGTGTAGTCGTTCCATTCGACGCCTGCGGCCAACTTCGTGGTCGTGAATTCACGCGTGTCGCCGGTCGACGTGGTGTCGTGGCCGGCCAAGGTGATCTTGGCATCGGCGGGGACATGCAGCGTCAACTTGGTTTCGTTCTTTCCAGCGGCAACCGGAGCGTTCTGATTGCTGTCGAAGTTGAACGAGAGGCCAGCTTGTTCGCCAGCGGTGAGCGCGACCGTTTTGGTTTCGGTCACGGTTTGGCCGTCGCGATTGATTTCAGCACGCACTTCGTACGTATAGTGATCGCCGCTCTTCAAGCCACGGCTGATGTATTGACGTTCGGTACCGCTGCTAGTAGTGGCGGCGCCATTGACGAAGATTTTGGCTTCGGCAGGCACGCTCACGTTCAGCAAGGCAACTTCACTGCCGCCCAGGCTTTGATACATGGAGGTCGGCATGGGAGCCGGAGGCACATCGGTGCCCGGAGTCGCAGGCTTAGCCCCAGTGGCTGGAGGAGCCGGCATGGGAGTGGACGGTTCTTCGTAGATCACGCCGCCCGAGGAGGACGAGCCACCTGAGGACGAGCAACTGCTATAGTAGTATCCGCCGGACGAGCAGCAGCCGCCCGAGGAGGACGAACCCCACGAGCCATAGTAGGCATGGTGCCAGCCCCAGCCGCCGCTCGAGGAGCAGCCGCTAGACGAGCAGCCCCAGCCGCCGCTGGAGGAACAGCCCCACGACCCGTAGTCGTAGCAGCCCCAATATCCGCCGGACGAGCAACAGCCGCCCGAAGATGACGAACCCCACGAACCCCAGCCATGATGAAACGCTTCGGACTTGTTGGCATTGAGGGCCACGCCGGCAACCGCCACGCTGGCAGCCAAAGTCCACTTGATCAGATTCCTTCGCAACATGTGACTTTCTCCAAAAAACACGTGAATACGAGTCCCTTTGGGCGGATGTACCGACCCCCAAAACATACAAACCCTAGCACGCAAATCAAGTAGATTGGGCAATTTTTCCGGGTTAAGGGCTTTGGCAGAGAGTGCTGGCTGGTGAGCGAATTTGCGGCTTTTATGGCTGCAAATCGTGAAGCGTGACCGGTTCGATGGCGGCTGGCGATATGTTTGTGAAATAGCCTGCCGAGCAGCGAAGGCCCGAATAAGGCCAAACATTCCGGCATCGCGGAATATTCGGAAGGGGCGCTATAATCGCGCCGGCATTGGGGGAGTTGAGGAGCTCGGCACCCTCACCCTAGCCCTTTCCCAAAGGGAGAGGGAAGTTCTTGGCTGCAGAAATCTGCATGGATGCACGATGGCCGGATATGTTTCAACCTGGCGAATGGATTCAGACCGCTCGGGCAGCGGCTGGGTGAGGCGGCGCTCGTGGCGACGATCGGCCATTGGATTACTGGCGCCTGCGGGGGCACTGTTGGTAATGGGTTGGCTGGCATTATGGCGCGCCGAGCAATTGGCCGATGGGGCGGCTGCGAGTTCGCTGCTGGCTGGGGGCGGGCGGTTAATGCGGCAGCAAATTGTGTGGTCGGTGGCGGCGCTGTGTGTGATGGCGCTGGGGGCACTCGTGGATTACCGCCGCATCGCGCGATTGGCCCCCCTGCTCTACTTGGCTGTCGTTGTCGCGCTGGTGGCTGTGTACGCGTTTCCGATGGTCAATCGGGCGCATCGCTGGATTCGGATTGCGGGCATCGGCGTGCAGCCATCGGAATTTGCGAAAGTGATTTTCATCATCGCCTTGGCAAGTTATTTGGCCCATCGCAATATTGCGGCGAATTTCACCGCGGTCCTTGCGCCGCTAGCGATGGCAGGCGTGCCGATGCTGTTGATTTTGAAAGAGCCCGATTTGGGAACCTCGCTCGTGTTTCTGCCGGTGCTATTTGCAATGCTGTTTGCCGCCGCGCGCGGCGGCGCGATCTGGTGCGGCTGGTTGTCGCCGGATTGCTGCTGGCGCCGCTTTTATGGAGCCAGATGAGCCACGAGCAGCGGTCGCGGGTGACGGCGCTATGGGAGCAGAACGGTCCGCGCGAAACGCCGACGGTCGATGGATTCCATTTAGATCAAGCCAAGCGAACCATGGCGCTGGGGGGCATAGTGGGAAGCGCGGCCAGCGGCGATGACGATGCGGAATTTGCGACGCGGTTGCCCGAGCCATACACCGATTCGATTTTTTGCGTGTTCACCGAACGGTTCGGAATGATCGGGGCTGGCGCGATGCTGGCCGTGTATTGCTGGTTAGTAGGGGCCTGCGTGAGGGCCGCCGTGCGAATGGATGAACCATTGGGGCGGCTCTTGGCTGTGGGCATAGCGGCATTATTCGCGGCGGAAATGCTGATCAACACGGGAATGCTCGTGGGTTTGCTGCCGATTACTGGGCTCTCGCTGCCGCTGGTGAGCTACGGCGGTTCGGGGTTGGTAGCGCACATGGCGGCGCTGGGGTTGGTGATGAGCACTGGGGGGCGAAGCCGGTCGATTCAATAGGCGCGCTTGTGCATTTAGAGCTGTGCGTTGAAAGCTGTGCATTTAGGGCTGCGCATTTATACTGAGAGGCTGTTTCCAAACCGCGGCGCCTGGCTCGGCGGGAGCCTCGCCCCCGCGCGCATCTGATATGTTTTTATCTTCATGGCCACGGTCGGACTGTTCATCCCCTGCTACATCGACCAATTGTATCCGCGCGTGGGGATGGCTACGGTCGAGTTGCTCGAGCAGTGCGGTTACCAGGTGGAGTGTCCGACCGAGCAAACTTGCTGCGGCCAGCCGATGGCCAACATCGGCTGCACCGATGAAGTGAAGCCGCTGGCGGAGCGATTCTTGAAACTGTTCGGCGGGTTCGACTATGTAGTGGGACCGTCGGGAAGCTGTGTGGCGATGGTGCGGCACCATTACGACGAGTACCTGGAAGGAAAATCTGGTTTTGCCGAGCTGAAAGTGAAGACGTTCGAATTGTGCGAATTTTTAGTTGATGTGGCGAAGATTAAGCGCATTGAGCGGCGATTTCCGCATCGCGTCGGGTTGCACCAGAGCTGCCACGGACTGCGCGAATTGAGGCTGGGGAGTTCGAGCGAGTTGAATATTGCGCCGTTTAGCAAAGTGCGGCAATTGTTGGAGATGGTGGAGGGGATCGAATTGGTGACGCTGAGCCGGGCGGATGAGTGCTGCGGCTTTGGGGGCACGTTTGCCGTGGCGGAAGAGGCAGTTTCGTGCATGATGGGGCTGGACCGGATTCACGACCATGAGGCGGCCGGCGCGGAAGTGATTACCGCTAACGACATGAGCTGCCTGATGCACTTGGACGGGCTGATTCGCCGCGAGAAAAAGCCGATCCGCGTGATGCATATTGCGGAGATTTTGGCCGGGCCGGGCGTTTCAGCGCTGGTCACATAGGCCCACCCGCGCGCCATAGTACATGTCGGCCGGCTCGAATATCGAGGTTGCACCCGCCCCGAGCGCCCGCGTGTAAACCGCATCGACATCGTCCACGCGCAAGTACAGCGAGCACGGCTTCCCTTTCCCCGGCGGCGGCAACTCATGAACCATAATCCGCGTATCGCCGATCATCACCTCGGAATGCAACAGTGCCCATTCCGATCCATATTGCGAGCCCAAAGCTTCTCCCCTATTGGAATTCGTCCCGAATCATGAAAAATCCAATCCGGTGATCGATTCTTAGGCGACGCTGTCTAGCGATTGCAAATTCGCTTTGTAATATCGACAGGCCTCACGCCAAGCAAGTCCGTAAGCTACAATTTCAAAATTGACGTTCGTGCCGACTTCAGCTCGATTCCTGCAATATAGTACCCGTCAACTTGTGAGACCTGCTACATGAAAAGAGTCATCGTCACCACCACCATCAATCCGCCTACGAAGGCCATCGAAAAATTCCAATCGATGAAAGATTGGGATCTCGTCGTCATCGGCGATAAAAAAACACCCGCCGATTACCGCCTCCAGCGCGGCGTTTACGTCACGCCCGCCGAGCAGGAGAGATACGATGCCGCGCTCTCCGACGCCATCGGCTGGAATTGCATCCAGCGGCGCAGCTTCGGCCTCCTTTGGGCCCACGACATGAAGGCCGACATTGTAGCTGTAGTCGACGACGATAATATTCCGCTGGATGGCTGGGGCGAGAATTTGCTCGTCGGTAAAGAGGCCGAAGTGAATTTCTATGAGACCGATTTGCCTGCCTTCGACCCGATCGGCGCCACCAATCACGCGCAGCTCTGGCACCGCGGCTATCCGCTGCAATTGCTTGCCAAGCGCAACTATAAAAACAAAACCAAACGCAAGGTAATGGTCGATATCCAAGCCGATTTTTGGAATGGCGATCCCGATATCGACGCCATCTGCCGGATGGAGCACGCCCCGGAGTGTAATTTCGACGCCAGCACTTTCCCCATGGCCGCCAACAAGCTCGCTCCGTTCAACTCGCAGAACACGTTCTTAAGCGGCAAATGCCTAAGAGATTATTTCCTGTTTCCGCACGTCGGCCGCATGGATGACATTTGGGCGGCCTACTATTTGCAAGCCAAGGGCTTCCGCGCTGTGTTCAACAAGGCGTCGGTCTATCAAGAGCGCAATCCACACGACCTGGTGCGCGATATGAAGCAGGAATATCTCGGTTACGAAAACAATTTGAACTTAGTGACCGATCTGGCCAAAGATCCTGAATCGATCCAAGCCTACTTGCCGGGCCGCTCCATTTGGGCATTCGAACTTTATCGGAGACATTTCAACCGTGGGTAAAATTCTCGTTACCGGCGGCGCTGGTTTCGTCGGCCGCCATGTTGTCAAACGGATATTGGAGCTTGGGCACGAAGTGCACGCGGTCGATTGCGTCGCTAAAGATACCGGCGGCATCGATCCCAAAACCGGCTGGCCTATCTTCGACCCGCGCGACTTCAAAAAATTCCACTTCTACAGAGAAGATTGCCGCACCTGGTTCCAGCGCGTGACCGACACCGACTTCGATTACGCCTTCCATCTGGCGGCAATGGTCGGTGGCCGCTTGATGATCGAAAACAATCCGCTGGCGGTCGCCGATGATCTGGCCATCGACGCCGCCTATTGGCAATGGGCCAAAGTCGCCAAGCCCAAGAAATCACTCGCCTTCAGTTCAAGTGCAGCCTACCCAATTAATTTGCAACGCGCCGACCATTACGTGCTGCTGAAGGAAGATGTGATCTCGTTCGATGGCGATATTGGCATGCCCGATATGACCTATGGCTGGGCCAAGCTCACCTGCGAGTACTTGGCGCAACTGGCCTACGAAAAGCATGGGCTCAAATCGATTTGCTACCGCCCCTTCTCCGGCTACGGCGAAGATCAAGACGACGCTTACCCGTTCCCCAGTATTTGCAAGCGCGCTATCGCCCATCAGGGCCAAAAGACGCTAAACGTCTGGGGCACCGGGACGCAAATGCGCGATTTTATTCACATCGAAGATTGCGTCGATGGCATCCTCGCGACCATGGACAAGATCGACAACGGCGGAGCAGTGAACCTCTCGACTGGCATTTTCACTAGCTTCATCGAGTTTGCCAAATTGGCTGCCGACATCCTCGGCTATCATCCCGAAGTCAAGGGCATGTCCGATAAGCCCGCCGGCGTGCATGCCCGCGGCGGCGATACGACCAAGCAAGCTCAACTTGGCTTCAGATACAAAACCGATTTCCGCACGGGTATCGAGCGGGCGCTAAAGTACTATTCGAAGTGATCTCATTTGCTCGCGCTCGGCTGCGGCGCGAGAGGCGCTTGACGCGAATTCAGTGCGCCCCCAGAGGCGCTCAGCCATAGCTCGATTTGATGTGCTAAATCCATTTTGCCTTGACGGCGCGCAAGTTCCAGCGCAGTTTGTGCAGCGGCCCGCGCTTCGTCCTTCTGCTGTAGGTCTTCTTCTGCGGCAGCTAAATCGAGCCATGCCTCCGCAAATTCCGGCTTGATCCGGACTGCCTCTCGAAAGTGCCCGACGGCCTCGTCCTTTCGTCCCAGCTTAAATAGCGCGCTCCCCAAATTGTTGTGCCCTTCGGCATATTCTGGATTCATTCGGAGAGCCTCCTCATACGGTTCAATTGCCTCTTGCTGCCGGCCTAATGACGAAAGTACCCCCGCTAAATTCGCGTAGACTTCGAACTCTTTTGGCTTTCTCCGAATCGCATCGCGATATTGCTCCAGTCCGGCGTCGATCTCACCCTTATCGATAAGCAAATTTCCCAAATCGTAGTGGACGAGCAAACTGTCGGGATCAAGCTGGGCGGCCAGCTTATACTGCGCAATTGCCTCCGGTAATTTCCCTGCCTTCCAATAGAGCGTTCCCAAATTCAGGTGTGCCGGAAAACTGTTAGGATTGGTGGTTAGCACTTCCTTGTAGATGTGCTCCGGCCGATCATAGAGCCGGCACTGTCGCCAAGTAAGGAGGGCGAGCGCCGCGACGACGATAATCGGGATACAATTCGTCGCAACAAAGCTCCGTGCGCAGTGTATTTCGATCAGATCGATATTCGTGCCAACTTGCGCCGGCAAGTGCAACTACGCCAAGCAATGCCAAATGCTGGTAGTGATCGGCGACCACCGCATTGGTCATGTAGCCGACGTCCACAAAACCGAGTGCTGGAGTGAGCGCTATGCAAAAATACGCCCACGCCAATAGCATGCACCGAGAATAATTCGAACGTGCCCCGAAGCTGCTCCACATCAGGCAAATCGTTATGCCAATTGCACTCGCCGCTGGCAACCACCATGCCAGATCGGTAGGACGAATTCTCCATTGCGGATACAAAAACACGAGTTGTATAGGCAATACGGCCTTAGATAGATAAAACCACACTGCCCCCCCAGCTCCCAGAATGCGCTCCACAATTCCTGCTGAACGAATGACTTCATGCGAGCCATGCCACTGAAACCAAATATTCAGAACCGTGAGCAATCCCGTAATGGCAAAAAATGGCGCTAGTCGCACAAGATCGACCAGTCGGATCCGCCGCTGCCAGGCGATCAGCAGCAACAGCACCAGCGGCAACACCGCCACGGAGCCTTTGCTGAGCATCGCCAGCACAAACATCAACAAGCTCAACCAATACCAGGGCGTTCTGCCCCGCCGGTTCGGCCGTTCGATCGATGAGCAATCGTCGCTGGCTTCTATTTGGAAGTAGCACCACGCGGAAAGTAAGTAAAACACCATTGCCAGCGTGTTTTTCCGCTGTGCGATCCAGGCTACCGATTCGACGTTGACCGGATGGATTGCAAACAGTACGCGCGGCGAGGTAAGCACCGGGAACGGAAAGCTTTCGCAGTACGAGCCATAGCAAAAAGCAGGCTGCCAAATGCAGCGCCAAGTTAATGACGTGATACCCCGTCGGGTTCGTTTTCCACAGCCGCCATTCCAGCCAGAAGGTTGTATTGGTGAGCGGCCAATAATCGTTGGCTTGCGTCGTGAACCAAATTCGATACAGGCCGTCGGACGCTTTGATCAAATCGCTTTGTGTGACGAGCACCAAGTCGTCGTAGAGAAAGTCCCCCTTTAGCGACGGCCAATAAGCTGCGACGGTCAGAATTGCCAGCGCCATTGCCGCCAGCCAATTCATTTTCTGCGGCGAGAGATTGAGCCAAATACCTCGACCGACCCCTTGATCGCGATCGCCGCTCTGTCGGCTCGCTTGCATTAAGAAAATGCGGCGCTTATCGCGCCGGTTTGATAAACGGTCTCAAGTTCTGGGGCGGATATAGCATTTTGCTGTGCATCGCCCCAATCGCGAACCTTAAAAGCAGCTCGCTCGGCCAATTCATTGGGGTTCGCGAAGCCTCCGTAAGCCACCTGATGAGCGAATCACGGCAAATTCCTGAATTAAGCCACAAAAGTGGTCAGGGCCGGGATTGAACCGGCGACACACGGATTTTCAGTCCCCAGTTGGCGCTTGTACACTATCCTGTTATGTTGTTGTTGTCGGAGTAAACGCACTTCGACAAAGCCCAGTCTATTCGACAGAGGCCGAATTCTGCAATGGTTTGGTAAACAAAATGGTAACAGGTGGCGAAATGGAATTCAGCGGCGCGGTTTGCCGAGATGAGAGAACAGGGACGGTCATATCCGAGGGCCTGTTGGGAACACTCGACGTCAAGGCGCAGCGCGGTCGGTTCAGTATCGCCACTGACGGGGCTGGAACAAGCTTGAAGCTGCGAATTATCCAAGCGGTCGAACCATATTTGACCGTTCCCGGGTTTGGGCGTCTGCGGATCGTGCCGCAGATAAATGGCACGTTCATATTTACAAAGATCGATTAGAACAAACCAGCGCTAGCGGGTAGCTCCCGCGTGGCTGGCCGGCTTCCGCGTAGCACCTCTTCGCGGCAGCCGGTTGGCCGGCCTGGACGAAAGAGGTGCATGGATGAGAAGCATTCTGGAATTTTATCCAGAGAAGAAGCCTGTCGCTGATTATGGCCTTCGCAGTGCCGACGTCGCAATCCAAGATGCCGTAAACATTGCCGACATTGAATCTCACGCAATTCGCAATTATCGAAGTCGCCAAGGCGGCGACCGCGCGAGGGCAAAAGGCAGCGAAAGCAAAAGACGATTACGCAATAATCTGCGCCGAAGTTAAAAGATATCTGGCGGCAAATGGCGGGAAAAACTCGCTGACTAAAGCGCCAGAATTAGCCCGGTTGAATCTTCGAAAAAAACATCGCGCGAGATTCGGTAAACTCTCAAAGCGCAAGGTACTTGCGGCGACAAAAAAAATCTAAATCAGTGGTTTCACACTGTCAGAGTGAAACTGGACGGCTTTTTCGATAGCCGTTTTACTGCCTCTTGATGCTTGTCCGCAGCCGTTGCGGACAGCGACCGCAAGGTTCAATCAAGAGAGCTTCTAAATGACCGCCTTCGCAATTCCGACCGGCCGCATTGCCGGCGACGAAGTAGTTACCCTCGATTTTCTCAAAAACGAGATGGGCATGGGGCAAGCAGCGCTCCGCGAGGCCCGGCGCAAGGGCTTGAAGATTCGCTACGTCGGCAAGCGCGGGTTTTGCATCGGAAGTGACCTGATCGACTTCATCCGGTCGGAAGGCAAAACCGAAAAGTAACCCCATTAAAAAACGCCGGCCCGGTCTGCTGCTAAGTGTTCTGTTCAAGAATGCAGCAAGCCGAAATCCGGCGTTTCACGATCAATGCGACATTCTAACAAAAAACCGGAACTGTGTCTTGAGCGTGCGACCGAAATTTCGCGGCGCCAAGCCGTGCAAAAGCTGCTAGCCGAAATTAAACGCACCGCGCCCCCATGGGCATCGTGTCCACCGTGGGACGCTGAAAAGTTGATCGAACGTGCGAGGCAGCGCGAGTTTTTCGGTCGGGAGGCGCGGCCATGATTCACCAGCTAATCGACCGCGCCCGCGGCCTGCAATTGAAACCGCTCGAAGTGCTCGAAGCGCACCTGGACCCGGGCGACCAAAGGACGCCTAACATAATTCGAATTGTCAATCTCGACATGTTCTTGGTGCGATGGTTCGATTTGCCGGGCTACCGTGAAATTGTCGATGGCATCGACGACAGGGGTGGATTCGATCCCGATGTTAGGCTCGTTGGGCTTATCCATGATGATGGCGTGCTGCTGGTCGCATTTTCGGCCGTGGGGGTGGCGAAATGAAACGCCGCGCCGAAATTCAGGACACCGCACCACCGCACGACCTGGACGCCGAGCGGGCTTTGCTGGGTTCGCTGATTCTCAAGCCGGAAATCATGCCGAAGCTTGTCGGCCTGCGCCCTGGCGATTTTCACGACCCAGCGCATCGCAAAATCTTCGAACATTGTCTCGGGATCCATGCGGAAGGTGCGCCGATCGATCTGGCGCTGCTATTCCCTCGATTCAAAGCACATGAAAGCGAATTGGGCTGCAAGGCCGCGGCGGTAATGGCCGAGCTAAGTAGGAATTGCACGTCGGCCAATTGGTCGTTCTATCTGGAACGCGTCCGCGAAGTGAGCGCCAAGCGGCAGTTGCGTTTTTTGGGCGAGCGCTCGCTCGCGGAAAGTGCCAACGGCAAGGCGCCGGGCAATTGCATCGACGATGCCCTATCGCGATTGAATGAAATCAAAGGCAGCGCGCAGCCGGAATCGAAGCTGCTGACATATCGGCGCTTCACGTGTTCCGAATTGGCCGCGGCTGAATTCACAATCGAGTATCTAGTTCAGGGCATGTTGGTTGCCGGGCAACCGTGCATCATGTCCGGCGGCAAAAAATCGCTCAAAACGTCGGTTGCGATCGATCTGGCAATTTCGCTGGCAATGGCCGGCCATTTTCTCGGGCGATTTAAGGTGACCCGCGGCTGTCGTGTTTTGATTATGAGCGGCGAAAGCGGACTAGCCACCATTCAGGAAACCGCATTTCGCATCGCGGCGGCGGCCGGGCGACACCTTACTGATATTTCCAGTCTGATTATTTCCGACGAGTTGCCGATGCTGGGCAATGCGGATCATGCCGAAGCGCTTCCGCAAGATGCTCACCGGCGACGAAATCGAGGTGCTGATTCTGGACCCAACATATCTGTGCCTCAATCCCAACGGCGACGAAGCGAGTTTGTTTGCAATGGGAGCATTGTTGCGCGGCATCGCGGAATTGTGTCAATCGGTTGGCGTGACGCTGATTCTGATTCATCATACGAAAAAAGGCGTTGCCGATCCGTTCGCGCCACCGGAGTTAGAAGGTATCGCCTGGGCCGGTTTTCAAGAGTTTGCGCGTCAACGGATTTTGCTTCGGGCGCCGCGAGCGATACGAACCGGGAACCGGCGAGCACAAGCTTTGGCTGTCTGCTGGCGGTTCTGCCGGGCATTCGTCGCTATGGGCGTTGAACATCGGCGAAGGTGTTTACGATGGCCAAGCGCATTGGGAATGGCGCGTGGAGCTAATGAAGCCCGACGAGGCCAGAGCGGACGTAATCGACCGCCAGCAAGAGGTGAAGCAGCAACGCCGCGATGAGCAATTGGAAGCCGCCAAAGAGCAGCTATCGAAGGTGCTCGTTCGATATCCGAATGGCGAAACCAAAACGATCCTGCGCGATCAGTCTGGATTTGCGCAGCAATCAATTCAATGCTGCCCTGGCCGCTCTTGAACGATGGTAACGCCGAACCGGCGGACATTACCAAAGGAAATGGTCGCCACTATGCCGGCTACAAACCGTCCAATCGAGGTGGCGAATGAATCGCAGTCGGACGCAACCGGACACCGCAACGGGACAAGCCGTCCGATTGCAGGTCGCAGTAGGAACAGGACGCAGCCCCTATAGGGGGCGTCCCTGTCCTGCTGCGTTCCTGCTGGAATCCGCATCGGGACAAAACTGGAAAAGTGTCCCATTGCGAAGGTGGGCCGCCAAGGCCACCGGCGATCAAAGGTACTTCCGAAGCCACCTTCGAAGTCGGGGTTTTCCCGCATTGCGTTCTATCAAGACAAACTACCTACCTTAGCACATGACCAAACCAAAAATTAGCGAACGCGAACGTCAACGGCGGAAGGCCGCGGCGGCGGCGCTTTCGGAGCGCGATATCAAGATTCGGCCGCCGGCTGATCTCGAACGCCGTCGCGCATGTTTGGCTGATCCGTTTTTGTTCCTGCCCGAATACTTCCCCAAAATTTTCTTTCAACCGTTCACGGACGATCGGCGCGAAATGGTGAATGCGATAATTCACGCCGCAAGCTTCAGCGGCGACTTTGCACTGGCCGGCCCGCGCGGCGAGGGCAAAAGCAAACTGGCATTATTCACGGCGCTATTCTTGATTCTCAATCGCAAACTTCGGTTGCCGATTATCATCGGGAAAAATCAAAGCGGTGCCGAGAATGAATTGAACAATCTCAAACGCGAACTGGTTGCGAATGAAAACTTCGCAGCCGATTTTCCTGAAATCTGCACGCCGCTGATTTCATTGGATGGCTGGGCCAGCGCGCGAACAAACAGACGGTAGGCGGCATCAAGTCGCACATCGGCTGGTCGCGATTATCTTATTTTCCCAACGATCAGCAAAACCGCGCTGGGCAAGAAATGGCCGCGGGGCGAACCGTCGCTGGCGTGTGGGCAAGGGATTGCTACCGTCGGCATCGACGGCAAGATTCGCGGATTCAATCGGCGAAACATTCGCCCGGACTTGGCGATCATCGACGACATCGACGACCGGGAAAGCGCTCGCAGCATAATCCAAACTGCTGATTTTCAAGTTGCAATCGAACAGGATATTGCCGGCCTGGCTGGATCGGGCCAGCGTATCGCCCGCGTGATGCTTTGCACGGTTATCAATCGCCAGTGTATCGCGTTCAAGTACACGGACCGCAAGGCGCGGCCCGGTTGGCAAGGCAAGCGATTCCGACTGCTGGTAACGCGGCCTGAGCGCGAGGATTTATGGCAAGAGTATATCGATCAGCGGCGGAACCGTGACGCCGACAGCGACCCGGATGCACGAGCGGCGCATCGGTTCTACATCGAGCACCGGGCCGAAATGGATGCCGGCGCCGAAGTGAGCAATGCATTTGCGTTCGAGGGCAAGCCTGGATCGGATGGCGAACCGCTTGAATTATCTGCGCTCCAAGCTATCTACAACAAAATCGCCGATACCCATTGGGCGGCATTCTGCACGGAATATCAAAACGACCCGCCGGCCGAAGAACAAATTTCGAAGGCAGGAATTAGCAAAGAGCTTGTCAGCAGCCGATTGAGTGGGTTTGTGCGCGGTGAGCTTCCGCCAGAATGCGTGATTGCAATCGGCGTCGACGTTGGAAAGCTTTATTGCCATTGGGTCGCAGGCGCATTTCGCAAGGGCGGAGTGGCCAATATCGTCAACTATGGGGTAATCGAGGTAGTCGGGGCCGAAGGATCGGATCGCGCGGAAATTATCGAGCGTGCGATCTTGCGAGCGCTGATCGATTGGAAAGACAGCCTCACAAAAAACCCGTTTCGCGATGCTAACGGCGATCCGATTGAACCGTCAAAAGTTTTGATCGACAGCGGGTATTCACCGGACGCCGTAAATGAATTTTGCCGGCGTTTCGGGGATCCCTATCGCGCCACCAAGGGCATCGGCG
>CAWGBP010000002.1:0-70914 GCA_963820835.1 Pirellulales bacterium
CGCACTGCGATCGCTTTGGCGGTCGCGGCTCATCCAGGGATTGATTTCGTATTCAATCCCTGTAGAAATCGGGGGGGCACATGAGAATGCGAGGCATGTGGCAGGGTTCAGGGTTCAGGGTTCAGGGTTCGGGGTTCAGGGGTCAGGCGTGGTGGTTGGGCGGGTTGAATATCTTGCCAGCGGCGGGCATCGACGAAGCGAGCGAGGTGGCCAACATTTTGTGTTGCAACGACTGGCAATTCGAATTCATCCTCTGCTTCTTTTGCCTGCGCAGCCAGAATCACATCGCCGTCAATAGTGGTGTTCGAAGCGGTTGGGTAGCCCGACTGGTGGGGCTTCGGCCCACAGACGAGCAGCCAGTCGAAGAGTGTCTGTCGCGAATGGTAAGTAATAGGCTGTGTCAATTACGCGATTGAGCCTCGGCAAGCCCTCTGTTTTCCCGTGCGCAGTAATTCGCGCCTTACTTCGTAATCGGCAACGGCTGGCACGCGGCGAGGAAAATCTTGATCTGTAAGAGAGCACCTAGCCATTTTAGGCAGGCCTGAGTTTCGGATGATTCGCGAGGATTGCTAACAAGGCCAAGAACCCCGGCGTCGAGCAATACAACCTGGCTCATCCGAATAATTTCCGCGTTGAGAAGCGATCTTCGTCGAGCACTTTTCGAAGGTACGACATCGTTTCGCGTTGCTCGCGGAGGTCTTCCTCGTCACCCTCAAGCCACGACATCAAGCGTTCGTGCAGCCGCTCTCGCTGTTGCGGCGTAGGTGGCGTTAATCTGGTTTTGTGCGTTGTTTCGGAGGCCATAATTTGGAGCCCGTTACGTGGTTGGCAAACCCAGCCTTTTGGTATTATCGGTTGACGGGCGTGGAATGTCCACCGGGCCAGCGCCGTTATGAGTTGTTCGACCGGGAATCGTTTGCGGCAGTGGTTTGCAGTGCTTCCAAATCTTCCACCAGTGCGCGGAGGAATGGTTCGACATCGGTCACTAAGCCCACGGTTTGAAATGAGCCGCGATCGTTCAGCTTGATGACGGTCGAGGGATTGATATCGACGCAGACGACTTTTACCCAGGCGGGAAGCAAATTGCCAACGGCCACCGAATGCAGCGTGGTGGCAATCATCAGGCAGAATGTTATGTCGCGAATTTTTTCTGCGCATTTGCTGCTGGGCCTCGAGCTGAATCGGTAATGACTTCGGGAAGCGGGCCGTCGTCGCGAATGCTGCCGGCTAGCAGGAAATCGACTTTGTGCTTCACGCATTCGTACATGATGCCGCTGGTCAGGCCCCCCTGCTCTACCGCGCGGCGAATGCCACCGAGGCGGCGAATGCGATTGATGGCTCGCAAATGATGCTCGTGCCCGGCTTCGGCCAGGTCGCCTGCGCTTGAGGTGCACGCCGAGGCTGGTGCCGAAGAGCGATTGCTCGATATCGTGTGTCGCCAGCGCGTTGCCGGCGAACAGGCGTTGGATGTAGCCCTCGCGGATCAACTGGCATACGTACGGGCCGCTGCCGGTGTGCACGATGGCCGGGCCACCGACCAGCAGCGTTTTGCCGCCCGACTGTTTCGTGCGGTGCATCTCTTCAGCAATTTGGCGAATGGCAACGCCTTTGGGCTTTTCGGTCGAGACGGCGCGATCGATGAACTCGAACGCTTGCCGCTCCATTTTTCGTTCTTCGGGAAACATGTGCACGCCGGCGTGGCCGACCACAATCGGCATGCCCGGTTCGACATCGGTCATGGGAATGCAGCGGGCGGTGCTGCCTGCGCGATCGACGACAATGCCACAATCCATTTCCTGCTCGGCAACGCCGATCCAATGCCCCTGGAGGCGAACTTCGGTGCGCTGGTTGGTGGTGCTGTAGAAGCCCTCGGGAAAAGCGTCGGCGAGGTCGGCTTCGACCAGCCGCGCATTGTGCAGCGCGGTAGGAACGGCGCCGTGATCGGCAATTTGCGCGAGAATTTCGGCGAGCGTTTCGGCGGTGGCGGCACGCACTTCCAAGAGCGCATGGCTGGGATCGCGCGCGACCCTGGCCAATGGCAATGCGTTTGATGCGGAAGCGCCGCCGCCAGCGGTGATCAGATCGAGCACCTTGGGCAAAATAAGGCTGTCGATAATGTGGCCGCGGCACTTCGACCTCTTCGACATGAGGCATTGCGGCGGCAGGCGTGGGGGAATCGCTCATATATAACGGTGCTTTGAATCTGAGGGACCGGGCGGACACCGGAATTCTACGTTTTAATGGAGAGTCGAACAAAGCGGAAAGCGGATTTGGAAGCTCGGGAGCCGCGTCAATTGGCTCAGACAATAGATGGCTTCCCAGTAGTGCGCGATCGTTCTATACTGCGCGTAGGGATGTTTTTAAAACGGAGGGACACGCTCAGAGAAGGGGACAGGCACATTTTGCTCCGCGGACTGCGGAAAATCAGCCAGTCCCCGGCGGTTTTGTCCCCCAGGGCCTTAATGGCAAAATTCACACGGCATCGTGGTGCTCTCGGCGAAGTAGGCCGAGGCGCGTAGTGAGGGCCGCCGAACCTGCATATCAGAATATTTGTAAGGAATGTTATGACCGACGATCCATTGGACCCTTGGAAATCGCTGGCTTCCGATCTGGGAGTTGATTCCAACGCCGAGGCAACTCAGCAACCGGCGCCGTCGACGGCAAAACCAACATTTCAGAGCGCACCCTCTGAGCAGGCCGCCTCCCAAAAAAGCGCCTCCCGGCTGGGCGGCGCTGGCGAGCGAATTTGGCATCGAGCTTCCGCCCGACAAGATGGCTGACGACGCGCCGCCGCAGTGCGCAGTGCGCAAAGATCCGGTGGCCGAATTGCTGGGCTTCCCGCCCCCTTCGGCCAAACCGCCTGAACAGGATGACGCTAAGTCGCGAATGGTGCGCGAGGATGAAGAAGAATTCGAGGCCCGCCAAGAGGACCGCGACGAAATCGACCCGCGGTGGGACCGCGGCGATTCGTACCGCGACGAGGGCCGAGATTTTGACGACACGGCAGGTGCGGTGGAAGATCGCTTGGAAGAAGACCGTATTGTGGATCGCGACGATTCGGTCGGCGAGTCTGGCAGCCTGCCGCGCGAGGAAGATCGCCCCTTTCGGCGCGGTCGGCGCCGCGGTGGACGCGGTCGCGGCCCAGGGCGTGGACGCAGCGACGACCGCCGCGAGCGACCTCGCAGCGGATATTCCTCGACTGGTGACCAGAGCAAACCGGCCGGTGAAGAGTTCGAAGAAGGAAATATCGAGGCCCAATCGCCCGAAACTGCCGGCGCCGATCGGCCTGCGACGCCATCGAGCGCGACGCCGACGACCGCCATCAGCGCGGACGCCGCCGCCGGGGTCGGCGCGGTGCGGGGGTCTCGCATGTCGGCCGAGCGCGAAGAGAGTCGCGAGTCGATGCGGCCCGCGAACCGCGGAGCGATCTGGCCGACGAGCCAGCGGAATTGCCTGCAGCTTCAAGCCGTGGCGACTTCGACTTAGACGAAGATTTCGAGGAGTTCGATCATATCGCTCAATCGGCCGATGCAGGATTAGAACCAGCGGAAGTGGACTCTACCGCTTTGCCCGACGAGATGGACGACGACGCGGGGCTCGACGAAAAGCACGCCAAAGGTTCTGTGGCGCGATATTCTGACGTGGAAAGAAGCCGTGGGCATGATCGTTGAAGTGAACATGCAAGCTTGTGCGAGGCCGACAGAACCATTCTGGATCGCACGGCTCGCATCATGGCGGCTCGCACCACGGGGGCTCGCACGGACGGGGCCGAGGTCGGGGCCGCGGACGAGGCGCAGAGAGTAGGAGCGCTTCAGTTCTAATCAATCGGGAGGGAAAGCTCCCGCCGAGGCTGCCAATTCGTGATCTCGTTGTTTCCGATTTGCGCGGCGAACGCGAAACGCGGCTTTGACAATCGCAGCGCAACCGCTATTTCATTGCAATCGTGCGCCGCAATGGGCGCAGCACGCTCTCGGTCACGTAATTATCGACCACGTCGCGGCAGAGGTGCGCTGAAGTTATCGACAGCTTGAACGAACGTCGTATCGGGGTTCAAGCTGCCATATTGCCGCGCGGTGACGTACACGCTCAACTGCTCTTCAGGATATTCGCCGGTGCGAATTTGATAGGCGTTCGTGCGCCCTTCGATGCTTATGCGCACCTGAGTGCGGCAATCTTCATCGATCGAAAGCGTAAGCGAAGGCTCGTAGTTGACGACCCCACCGCCGGGAATATCTAACATTCGCTCCAGAGCCGGGCTCAGGCCCAAGGCCTCGGCCACCAACTGGTTGTGGTTGCCGCGATACGTGAAATCGAAGCCGAAAAGCAAATCGAGCGCCTCGCAATCCAGCGGGCTGACCGACAGCATATAGGGGGCCAACTCCAGCACCAGCCGATGCTGCTCGAGAGCTTCTTCAATTTCGCTCGGGTTCACCTGCCCCGAGCAGAGCCGCCGCGGTTCTACGGTCGTCCAACGGTATTGCGAGCGGTCTTTTTCTTCCTCCAGCACGAAGTCGCGCTTCTCGCGGCAATAGAACTTGCGCATTGAAGGATAGCGTTTTTGGATGCGCTCGAAGTAGTGCAGCACGGTGTCGCGCTGCTGGGGGAGCTCCATCTCGGTGCTGAGATTCATGTTGACGTAGAAATCGTCGGATAAGGCGGCGTAGCGGCTCATCTCGATGTTGCTCCAGCGATTTCAATGCCAAGTGCCACGATGTTTGGCCTGCCGTGTCAAACTCATACGTTCTGCCCAGGCGATGCGCGCCGCTGGTGTGTTTCCAACTTGCGGCTCGTGAGCGACAGTATAAAATGCAGGCGGCAAGCGTGTCAAAGCATTGTTGGGCCAGGCAAGATTTCATGGACGGTGCGCGGCAGAGCGCAGCTATTAGGAGCACTTATTATGCAGGAAGAATTGAATATTTTCGATGCGCCGCTGGGCTGGTGCGCGATGGTCGGCCGGGGCGAGACATTGTTGGCCTTGACATTTGGCCACACGAGCGGCGCGGCGGCGGCGGCTTGGCTCAAAAAAATCTTGCCCAGTGTGCCGGTGCGCAGCACAGCGTGGAACGATGAACTAGCCGAGCGAATTTGCGCGGTTCTTGCAGGCGAGCCCGACAATTTGCGCGACGTGCCGATTGATACCGAGCATCTTACGCCGTTTGGCCGCAAAGTTATCGCCGCGTGCCGGCGAATTTCGTGGGGGCAAACGCGCAGCTATGGCGAATTGGCCGAAATCGCCGGACGCCCCGGCGCGGTGCGCGCGGTCGGGAGCGTCATGGCCGCGAATCGCACGCCGCTGGTGGTGCCGTGCCATCGAGTGGTCGGCAGCGCGGGAAAACTGGGAGGCTATTCGGCGCCGCAAGGCCTCGCCGCCAAACGCTGCTTGCTAGCGACGGAAAGTGCGGAAAAATCGGCCAGTTTGGTTGCCGCAATTATCTAAATCGCCGGGCGAAATGAATTTGAATGGGGCGATATTGACGTAGGATCGAATAAACGGTCTAAGTCCGACCCTTGCGGTGCACCGAGCGCATCCGCGGCACCGGCCGATTACCTGGTGCTCGCTGATGCGATGCAGTTGCAGCAGTCGCGGATGGCGGCACGCTGCTTCAAATTACGCGCCGGTCGATCCACCTACGCCGCCGCAGCCGTTACCAGTTTTTCCGATCTGAAACCTTGGGCTAACGCCTCGCATGATCGCCGATTTTCCCTCGTCAACTCCCGGGGTGTGGTCGCTCGAGCGGCGCAACGACGGCGCGGTGATTGTGCGCGTTGCCTCGCGGCGCGATGTGCCCGCCCCCCTGCCCGACGCGGTTTTCACCTTCCGTGACGGCGACCCGCAATACGACTTCTGGGCGCAGCAGCTCGCGCGGCAAGAGTTGGAGTGATCGTCTGGGGCCGCAAATTCGGTCGATGCTCGGCGAGATCCATTTGCTAGCCCGGCTGCAACTTTCTGACGAACTTTTCGCTAGCGACGGTCGTCGTATTGGTAGACCGTTCGCCGCCAAATGCGCCACTAATTTTTGGCTTTGCAGTCACTTGCGGAGTCGGGCTTGCCGGGCACCGAATACTTGGTAACCTAATTTGTTCACGAATTTTGCCACGGCAAATCAATTTGCACCCGTAGCTCAATTGGATAGAGCGTCGGTCTACGGAACCGAAGGTTACAGGTTCGAGTCCTGTCGGGTGTATTAGGCAGTTTTCTAAACTGTCGGAAAACGTAGGCTCGCCGCGCGGTATCTCATTAGCCGCCAATGCTTTTGCGACGCCGATAGTTTCCATGCGTTCCCGAGTACAATGCCGCAGCCGATCGAGGTTACTTGCCGCGAATGGCATCGCGTGGAACATCTGGGGCAAGCTGCAACTGGGTATCGTTGTTGTCGTCGAGATGAATATTCGCGCTATCTTTGCCAGAGATCGATACCAACGGCGGAAGTGCACCAGCCACACTGACATTGCAGTTAGCAAGCGTGGTGTCGGTCGCGTCGTTCAGCCAGGCGATGGGGCGGTCGTCAGGTTTGCTTGAGGAAAATTGAAGATGGGTCACGGAAAGGCCCTTCACGTGTCGAGCGACCAGCGCGGAAGCAGGGAGCGATTTTCCGAACATGGTGATTTCCGGGTAGTTGGTTTCCTTTTCTGGAAGCTCGGCGGAGGGGGAGGCGGCGGAAAGGGCATTCATTTGCAGGTCGATATGGTCCAACGCAATGTCGCCGCCGATTGGATGGTTGGGCAGACCCATGATCATGATGCCAACTTGCCCTGCGTTTTTGGCGGTGATGTTTTTGATGGTGACCTGGGAAATGGAGCCCGTGTCGCGCTTCTGATCGCCGGGGTGATAGGTTTTGAGCCGCGAACCTAGGCGGAGAAAAATGGGGACGTTCACACCATCCATGACCAGGTCGGAGAGCGTGATGTTGGAAATCCGCGACCCGTCGACGGAAAGGATTTTGATGCCGCCCAGACGCGTATCGCGGATTTGGCAATGGGTGATGGAAACGTTGGTAAAGTCGCCGACCGATTCGGTGCCGAATTTGATCGCGGCGTCGTTGCTTTTGAGCTTGCAGTTGTCGATCTGGATGTTTTGATCGGGCGCGGTTCCCGTGGCTTTTAAGCAGAGGGAATCGTCGCCGGAGTCGATGTCGCAGTGGTTGATGCGAACGGTATCGGACGAGTCGACATCGATCCCATCGTTGTTGCCGTTGCCACGGTTGATGATGCTGACGGATTCGACATCGACGTTTTTGCACTGCGAAATGTCCATGCACCACATGGCGGCGCTGGTCAGGTGCATCGATCGCACGGTGACATGCTGGCAGCGGACCCAGCGTACAAGAAACGGGCGGTATTTGACCCCATTCAACCGCTGGTTTTGGAGCTGATAACCCTGGCCGTCGATAATTCCCTCTCCTTCGAGCGCGACATTTTTTGCGTCGATGGCGCCGATGAGGAACACGCCTGCCGATTTGTTGGTCCCTTCCTTAAAGGTATCCAGCGCGAGATAGTCAGTCAGCTTGGGACTGCCCAGCAGGGTTGCGTTTTTATCGAGCCGCAGTGTGACGTTGTCTTTCAATACGATGGTGCCGATCAGAAATTTTCCGGCCGGCACGGTTACTATGCCGCCTCCCGACGAAGTTGTTGCATCAATCGCTTTTTGCACGGCGGCGGTGGCCAATGTTTTACCATCGGACACTGCGCCAAACTGGGTGATGTCGGTATCGGCATGGGCCTGGGGCAATACCGCCAGCAGTGAAATGCAGACGGACAGCAGCGAGAGATGTTGCGTTGGCATGCCAACCGCCTTTCGAAATGTCATGAGACGGATCAAGGCTCGAGATCGGGCTCGGGGGCGAGGGCGATCTGTGCCCCGTCATGGCAGCTCTGCCACAGAGCGCTGGAGAGTCTGTAGGTCGCGTACGCGAACCGGGGGTTGGGGAACGACCCTGCCATGAGCTGATCGCGGCCGATCTGTTGGGCCCAGCGCGTCGCTGTGGTCAGGACGTGTGCGTAGGAGTTGGCCCGTGGGTCACACGGTTGCTCGACGCCGCTAGTGCGCAGGTGCTTGTGTCCTTCTAAATAGGACAGGTCCACCTCGAACGGCATCCCGTCGCCGGTGCCGCGGAGGATGCGGCGCTTGGCCCAGGGGGCGTGGCGCTTGAAATCGGTGTAGCCATCGATGTGAACGCCGCAGATCTCTGCACGGAACCGGCAGCGCCCATCGACTGGCGCGGGATAGGCTTCCGGGTTCGGAGGGACGTAAGGGTCCGACTCGCCCGAGATGCGCACGCCTTCTGCCAGCACTGCGTCTAGGCTCCCGTGCACGGCCATCATGATATAGAGGACAAAAGCGAAGCAGTGAACGGTTTCCTGGTGCTGGATCGGGACCATTCGCTTGAAGTTGCGCGGGTTGGCCGGATCTTCGCGATCCTTCGACCGCTGGACGAAGATTTCCGTGAGCCGAACTGTTTTAAACTGGGCTAGGAAATCGAGCAGGCGCGCCGTCAGGGGGTCGAAGAGTTCCGGGAAGTCGTAGAGAGTAATCGAACGGGACGCGGCCGTGTCGGCGATGATCTGACGGCACGTCTCGGGCCGGTTCGGCTCGGCCATCGGCTTTTCGTTAAGGATGACGAGCGGCTGGGGTCTCTGCAGCAGACGGTCGAGCTGCCGATGTTCGGGGTGGACCGCCAAGTGGAACAGCTCGGCATCGAGGCGATAGAACGCCGCTTCGTCGGTGACGCGCGTCAGCCGCCCGAGGTCCACGTCCGTAGGCGCAGGGCCCGGGTCATAGACGTAGGTTCGCAATCCCTGGGCCAGCGCCACATCGAGGAACTTCCGGCCGATGTAGCCCCATGCGCCGGCAATGGCGATCGACTCTGGAAAGTCGGAGGATGCTTCGGCGGGGCGGTGGTGTGGGTCGGTCATGTGGTCGTTGGTGTCAAGAAGGTTCGACTAGCCTGGCACCATCGGCAGAATCGCAGAGAATTGTCGAGGAATCGGCGGCCAGCTCTGGGTGGCGCTGGCGGTAATTCTCGCGCATGCGCTGTGCGGCTTGCTCGGCGAACTCCGGTCGGACGAGGGCCACGCAGCAGCCGCGGAAGCCGGCGCCGCTGAACCGTGCGCCGTAGACCCCCTCGGTGCTGATGAGGATGTGGTACAAGTCAATAAGCGGCGGGCTGCCACACTCGTAGTTGTGGATTGAGCTGGCGCCCGAGGCGGTCATGAGGTTGCCCAGCGCGGCCAGGTCGCCAGCCTGCCACGCGGCGATGCCGCGCTGGACGCGGTCAAGCTCCGAGAAGAAGTGCGCAGCGCGGCGGGCCGGGGCGCCCTCGAGCCGGTGCTTGTGGGTTTCGTACTCCTCTGATTGAACTGCGGCGAGGACGGCTCGCTGCTCGCCGCGGCCAACGGCGGCCAGCAGAGTGCGAGCTGCTTCGGAACACTCTTCCACGCGCCGATTATAGTCGGTCCCGACTAGCGCCTTGCGCACGCCGGAGAAGGCGAGCAGAATCTTGAACGGAGGCAGTGTTGCGGGCGAAGGAAGATTCTCGTGGCGGCCGGTGGCGCAGTCGATCTGCGTGAGGTGGCCGCGGCGTGCCAGCAAGATGGCTGCTTGATCGAGAATGCCGTTGCGCAGCCCCAGGTAGCCGTTCTCCAGGGCCTGGTCTAGCGCCACGTTTTCTTCCGGCGAGACGCGAAGATGGTTCGCCTCTTCGAAGGCGAGCAGAAACGCGACCCCGACGGCCGCCGACGAGCTGACGCCGCCTGCGTGCAGAGCGCCGCTGGTCGAGCCGACGATGCCGCGCTCGAGGCTGTAGCATTCTTTGAGTGCCCGGGCGGCCCCACGCGGGAAGTTGCCCCAATCGCCATTGCGCTTTTCGGGCACCGCAGCGAGGGTGAACTCGACCGTACCGGGGAAGTCGAGGCTGTCGAGCCGAACGATGGGGGAGTCGGACGGGGCGTAGGCGAGTAGGACGTTCCGGTCGATGGCCATGGCCGTCACTGGGCCGAGTTGGTGGTCGATGTGGGCTCCCAGTGGACAGATCCGGTAGGGGGACCGCACGACACGGACCTGATCCGTCGCGACGCCATGGCGCTGGCTCACGGAGCGCCGGAGTGCCTCGATCCTTTCTCGGTCGCGCGACATGAGGCTCTCGTGTTCCATCGTTGTCGTTAAGTAGTTGTGGCTGCGGCGCGCCCGAGTGAGATGAGATTGATTCGTCGGACCAGAGGGCAGCGAATCGCTGCATCGATTAGATGTTGGCGGCCTTGGCTAGGTTTACCACAAGTCAACCTCAAGTGTACCACAAGTAAACTTTTCTGACCCCAGGAACAGACGATAATGCAACTGAACTGAGCGCACTCGAGAAGTGATTACAGCTCGCCTGTGTTTATTTCGCGGTGGAACGTGCCCGCCGCAAGCGGTTCCCAGCCAACGCGCGAGTCCGACCGATTCGCGCAGGCAGAAAACTTGAAAAGGAGAATACAAATGCCACTTGCCACCATCAAAGTGATCGAAGGGGTTTTCACCGACTCCGAAAAGCGACAGATGATCGAGAAGGTCACCGATTCGCTCGTCAGCATCGAGGGCGAACGCCTCCGAGACAAGACCGTGGTCATCATTGAAGAGACCAGAAGCGGTGATTGGGGCATCGGCGGAAAAACACTGACGGCCGAGCAAGTCAAATATGTTCGAAAGGGCGGCTAGCTTGGACAAGTGGGCGGGCGTGCGCAGATTAACTTGGTACAAAGTTTCAAGGCCATCGTTAACGGGAGACTAATGTGAAAACTAAATTAAATTTCGTTCGGCAGCAGGGATTCCCAGATGCGTCGTCGGAGGCGTGCAGCTACCTGTATCCTGCTTTGATGTGGCAACCGCGCGCCATCGGGATTCTGTTTTTGACTGGCTTGGCGTTCCAGTCCGCTCCGTTCTTTCTCGCTCTAGGGGCGCTGCTCTGGTGGAACGTGATTGTTCCAGCGTTCAATCCGTTTGATGCCCTTTACAATCTAGTGGTCAAACCAAAGAGCGTGCCGCGGTTGTCCCCGGCGAGAGCTCCTCGGCGGTTCGCTCAAGCGGAGGCCGGGACGGTTATCGCCGCGATCGGTCTGGCGCTTTTCGGTGAAGTGAACCTGCTGGCGTATGCCCTGGAGGGCGTCGTACTTGTCTCACTGGCAGCGGTGATCTTTGGTCGCTTTTGCCAGGGCTCGTATCTCTATTTTCTAATCACAGGCCAATCGGCTGTTGCCAATCGAACGCTTCCATGGAGTGCTTAGAACAAGGCGAGGTGAATGCAGGTGGCTCTTGGCAGCCTGCCGTTGATCGTTGCGAAATCAATTCCAGACTCTCGTGCAAGGTTCGCGTCTGCTCAGTAGAAAACCTATCAATCGTCTTAAAATTCGGATGTTATGAGTCAGCGTTTTCAGCAGCAGCAATCGGCAGCGTCGCCAATAAGTGCGGGCGTTGACGACCTCGCCGCTGAGACGTTTGAGCATCGAATTGACCGTTTCCACTTGCCAACGTTGTCCGTAACGACTTTGCGACAAATGCCGCCGCATCTGCTCTCGATATCGCCCTGCAAGTTGGCCCTGTGCCGGCCGGCCATGACCAGCCGGAATCAGCGTTTGAATGCCCAACTCGTCCCGACCCAAGCGGTGATTGGCCTCGCTGTCGAAGCCGGAGTCGGCAGCCACGGTTTTCGGGCAGATCAGGGCGTGAGTGGCGCGCAGCAGCGGCTCGAATTCGCCAAAATCGGGCTTGGGTCCCTGGCTGGCACGAGCTGCCACAATCAGATGGCTGGTCGTTTCGCAGGCCAAGCTGAGTTTCGGATAATGATGATACGCGACTCGGCATTTTCGCCCATGTTCTCCCGTCTTTTTTCGCCGCTGGGCAAAGTAGCGGCTGACGTGCTGCGACTCGAATCCGCTGCTGTCCATCGCAGCCAGTCGGGAACGGCGGCCCAGCAGTTTGCGCCGCTTGGCACGCGTGAGCGTGGCGGTGAGCAAACGCCGGAACGAAGGCAGAATCAGCAACCGATCGGCCGCTTTTTGCAGCGTCGTGAAGTGAGGCACCTTCTTCAACTGGATCGCCGCAGCCAACGACTCGCAATCCGCCAACAAGCCGATCGTGCCACGGTAGGTAAGACCGTAGTAGTCCTTCAGCACCAAGCAGGCGAACAACTGGTGCTGCGTGAACGTTTTCGGGCTGAATCGATGGGCATACGCCGGCAGCGCTTCCTCTGCCACTCGCAGAGCCTCGACCAACACGCGCTGCGGACTGTTTGTTGTCTTCACTCATATCCATTACGATCGCAACGATCCCAGGTTTAGCTAGCACTTGACGTTTTCTACTGAGCAGGACTGTCCCATTTTCCAATGGAACGGTGTAACTGCCAATCACCTCGCGCCGCGAAATCGCTGGCGAAACGGAGTTTCCCAGCTTTCAATCGGTATGATCAGATTGCAATCGATCTTGCGATAACGGCACCGCTTCGGTGAACAGAGATTCCAAATGCACGTTGGTCTTCTGTCGAATGTCGCGGGATGATGCGCCAACTTCAATTTCATAATCGCCAGCATCGGCCTTCCACCGCTTGCCGGCCACGTCGAAGTAGGCCAAGTTGCGCGGCGCAATCTGGAACGTGACCGGTTTTGTTTCGCCGGGCTCGAGCATCACTCGGGCAAACCCCTTCAACTCGCGCACCGGCTTGTCGACTTGCGGCTTCAGATCGTGCACATAGAGTTGCACCACTTCTTCCCCTGCACGCAGGCCGGAATTTGAAATATCCACGTTAAACTCCGCCTTGCCATCAGGCTTGAGAGTTGGCTTGGCAGATTTCAGATTCTTGTAATCGAATTTCGTGTAAGACAGACCGTGACCGAAAGGAAACAATGGCTCGATGGGTTTTTTGTCGAAATGCCGATAGCCCACATAGATTCCCTCCGCGTATTTAACGTGGCCATTTTTGCCCGGGAAGTTGTCGACGTCCGGATAGTCGGAGCGCTGGGCGGCAAAAGTCGTCGGCAGTTTGCCGGAGGGATTCACGTCGCCAAATAAAATGGCAGCCAAGGCTGCGCCTCCTTCTTCGCCCGGAAACCAAGTTTCCACCGCGGCTGGCACATCGTTGATCCAGCTTTTCATGTTGACCGGCGTGCCATTATTGAGAACCACCACGGTGTGCTTGTTTACGGCCGCCACGCTTTGAATTAGATGGTCTTGGTCGTTGGGCAGATCCATGGACGGCCGATCGTGCCCCTCGCCCTCGGTATGGCTGGTCGAAACGCACACCACGGCCACGTCGGCCGATTTCGCCGCCGCCACCGCTTCGGCAAAGGGCGCACTGGAATTATTTGGCGAGGCCCACTCTAATTTCGCCACGGCTGCGCCGCCGTCTTGATAGTATTCGATTTCGAGTTTGTATGCCTTGCCGGCTTCCAAATCGACGCTGGCTTGCAGTGTGGTGGCGGCCCCATTGGTCCAGTGGTTCAATAATCCGCCGGCCGTCCAGCTTGACGCGAAAGCCATCGTCGCCGGTGAAAAACAGCGTGTACTTGCCGGCTGTGGGAACTTTTAAATCGCCCGTCCAGCGAGCGCTGAAGTTCGTGTCGGGCAAGCCGGACCACGGAGCCTGATCGGAGTCGAATTGCAATTGCTTCTCGACACGCTCCACAATTGGCGAGCCTTCCAGCTTGATGCCTTGATAGTAGGCCGCCTTGAATCCATGTTCGTCGCCGCCAGGCACTGTGACGGCGCTGGCGGGCAAGGGCGCTCGTGTCTCGCCGGGTGCATAAGTGACTTGAATGGCATCGCCGGCGATTTTTTTGATGCCGTCTAGAATTTGCACCTTGAAGAACGGTGTTACTGCCGGGCTTCCTTCTGCGCCGATTTGCAAATCGGTGGCGGGCCAACCGATGACGGCGATGGATTTAATTTGTTTCCGATCGAGCGGCAATAGCCCCCCTTCGTTCTTCAAGAGCACGATGCCTTTTTCGGCTGCTTCCTTGGCGAGCGCTTGGTGCTGTTTGGAATTGACCATATCGGCGTTGGGTGGTGGCGGGTTATCGAGTAGGCCGACGCGAATGATCGTGCGCAGAATTCGCTTTACCGACTCGTCGACCGCTTCCTGCGACAAGCTGCCGTTTTGTATCGCATCCTTCAGCTTGTCCAATGTTTCAAACTTCCCGCCGGGCATTTCCAAATCGTTCCCTGCTTGTCCGACTGGGACTTCGTGCACTGCGCCCCAGTCGGACATGACCAGCCCATCGAAATTCCCAACCTTTTTTCAGGACATCGGTCAGTAAGTAAGCGTTTGCCGAAGCGTAAGGGCCGTTGATTTTGTTGTAGGAATCCATCAGCGTCCAAACGCCACCTTCCTTTACGCCTGCTTCGAAAGCGGGCAGATAGATTTCGCGCAGTGCGCGCTCATCGACCTGCACGTCGACGGTGTTGCGATCGACTTCTTCATTATTGCAGGCAAAGTGCTTAATGCAGGCAGCGACGCCTGTTGCTTGCACGCCCTTGATATAGGCGACCGCCAAGCGCGCGGCCAAATAAGGGTCTTCCGTAAAGTATTCGCCATTGCGGCCTCCCAGCGGCGAACGCTGAATGTTGACTGCCGGCGCGAGGAGCACCTGAGCGCCGGTTCCCTTATTGCGCGCTTCCTCACCAATGGCCTTGCCGATCCGATTGATCAAATCGGTATCCCAAGAAGCGGCCATGGCCACGCCGCTGGGAAACGCCGTTGCCGGACCCTGTGTCGTTTTCGCGCCGCCGCGCACGCCTTGCCCGGCATCGACCATGCCCATTGCAGGAATGCCTAGCCGGGGTATCGGCTGCGTGGTGAAGCCGGTGCCAGTGAGCAAGTGCAGCTTTTCGTCTTGTGTTAGTCGCGAGGCCAAATCGTTGACGCGCTCGTCGAGCGTTGCGCTAGTGTTCTTGTAGGTTTGGGCGTCGTCGGCTGCGAATGTAGATGATGCGATGCAACTGCAGGCCAGCAACAAAATCATCCAGGGGCCAGTACGCCTCGAACTCCATGGGCTCTTCACAAAAACCCGGGGGACCGCAAAAATCTGAACGTTAAGCATGGTTGAGCTTTCTCAAACAAGTGAAAATTGATGCTCCGCTGGCAGCGTGATCGACGGCATTTGCGAATCAAAACAAAACTTAACTAGATACAGTTTTCCCTGAAGAGAACCGAACCTGTTGCAACAACCATAAATGCTTTCGCTGCCAATCGGCGGCTTCGATCACAACAACCATTCTGGCCGAAAGCCGGCCTTAGCGCAACTGCATAAAGAAGGGCGTGATCGAGGCGTTGTGATCAAGGTTAAGCGCTTCATTCGACGTGCAGCGCGGCGAAGCGGCCGAACTCTTTGGCGAAATGTGTTGCAATTGCAACATTAATTCCTTCGCCCTCTCATTTGCGCTCTCACGAAAAATCGCTAAATACGTGACCGAATTGTTGACAATGGGGGGGTGTGCGCGCATATAACACGGTCGCATTGCGAGGGCTAGAACCTTTGAGCAAACTCCTGCGGATTCATTTCCCAACGAGGGGTAATTGGGGGTACTTCGCCTACCTGGACAGCTCAACCTTCACTTCGTTCTATGGTCCCAGTGGCTACGCTGCGGGGACCGTCTCCCCGAACAATGTTGCCTTCAACTACTCTGTGCTCCTGCTTCTATGGTGATTATCAGCAGCACGTCGTTCACTTTCGATGGCGCGTACCTGACAGCCGCTTGGAATGACGATTTGAGCGTGGAGGTGCAGGGTTATAGCAGCAGCGTTTTGGTTTACGATACGACTGTGAACCCGAGTGCTACTGTCGCCGACTTTTTTCACGTTCAATTACGCCGACATCGACGAACTCGTGTTCTCTTCATTCGGCGGAACTCCGCATCCTGGATACGTTGGAGGCGGCACCCAATTTGCGATGGACAATTTCACGTTTAATGAATCGGTGGTCCCGGTCCCAGAACCAGCTACCGTATGGGGATTATGTGGTATTTGTGCGATGGGAATAGGAATTGTTGTGTATCGTCGCAAGGGGATTTTTGCGGCCTGATCTGAGTACACGAGCCAGCAAACTACCGCTGCCCGAAGATGACCTCGTGCACAAACCGTAGTTTTTCGATCGCCGGGGACGAAAGCACGAACGGGTAGCCGTCAGCGAGACCTAAGCCGCGGTTGAGGTTGTTTAGCACGTAGGTGAGCGGAAACCAACTGTCGATAATTTGGTCGAATTCGCCGCGCTTCGTGGCTGCTTCGGCGGTTTTGGCTTTTAGCTCAGGCTCGTCCTTCCGCTTGGGTTTAAGCGACAAGCCGCAGGCGGCAGAGGTTTCGAGCGTATCGACCATGTGCAGGTAGTGGGCCCAGGTTTCGGCCCAATCTTCCCACGCGTGCGAACTGGCGTAGGCGCTCACAAAGCGCTGTTGCCAATCGGCCGGGGCCCCCTGTTCGTAATGTGTCTGAAGTGCTTGAGAATAATCTTGCTCGTCATCGCCGAATATTTCGCGGAAGGGGCTGATCCAGGCGGTATCGCGAATCAGGCGGTCCCAGTAGTAATGCCCGACCTCGTGGCGAAAGTGCCCAAGCAGCGTGCGGTAGCTTTCGTGCATGAGGTTCTTGCGCTTTTCGCGCTCGGCATCGTCGGCCTCGGCAATGTTGATTGTAATGATGCCGTTATGGTGCCCCGTGAGCACCGGCGCCGGCGGTGCTTCGGAAATAGGCGCCGGCTCGCGATCTTCCAAAAATTCGAAGGCCAGGCCATGCTCTGGATCCTCAACCCGATTTACTACCGGCAGTTTCAGGCGAAGGAGGCTATAGACCAGGCGGCGCTTGGCGATTTCCAATTTGTACCAGGCTTCTTTGTTCCCTGGCTTGTCTAAATTGGGAATGACCTGCGTAAGCCGGCACGATTGACAAAGCGGGTGCGCATTGTCCTCGGGCACCGCCCAGTTGCAAACATTCTGCTGCGAATAGTTTTCGCACAGCCGATATTGGGTTTCACCAGCGCCGGGCACAAGGCACTTCCACAAGTTCTCGCCGATCGATTCGAGCGTGCCCATGTCGGCGAGATCGGGCAAGTACGCCAGCGCATGATCGCAATTCAGGCAATGAACGTTCTCGAAGAACACGAGTTGTTGGCAGTGGTCGCAGTGAAAGATTTTCATACGTGTATTTTAATAACTGTGCGGCTTCGTGCGATCAGAGCGGCTCGGCGGGAGCCTCGCCCTCCCAACGGGGTTCCAACGAAAGATGTCCGCCCCGGATGATACGCGAGCTAGCCGCAATGTGCCACGCGCTAGACGTCCACAGCGACGACATCGACCGACACGTGCATGCTGTGTGCCCCGCCGCCGAAGAACACGCCTTTAATGGGGCACACGTCGTTGTAATCGCGTCCCCAGGCAAGCGTAATGTAGTCAAAACCCGGCAGCCGATTGTTCGTCGGATCGACGTCGAGCCAGCCCCAGTCGGGAAAATAAACCGAAAGCCAGGCGTGGCTGGCATCGGCGCCGACCAGCCGCGGCTGCCCCGGCGGCGGCCGTGTGACCAAGTAACCGCTCACATAGCGGGCCGAGAGGCCCAGCGATCGCAAGCAAGCGATTTGCAAATGAGCAAAATCTTGGCAGACGCCGCGGCGGTTTTGCAGAACTTCTACCGGTGGAGTAGTGACGCTTGTGGCTGTTTTATCGTACTGAAACTCGTTGTAAATGCGCGCGGTCAAATCGACGAGCGCTTCGTACATGGGCCGTCGCGGCGTGAATGTTTCGGCCGCGAACTGACGCACCTTTTCTCCCCGGTGAATACGGGGCGAATCGAAAGCGAACATGGCCGGCTCGATCCAATCGGCCTCGGTGCGCTCGGTCAGCCGCTTGGCCACCTGCTCCCACGTGAACTCGTAGTTTTGCGGCGCGCTGGCGTCGTGCGTAACCTCTGCCTTGATTTGGGCCGTCACGGTGAGCGAATCGTGCGGCTGTTCGATGCTGAAATAGGTGGCCGCATTGCCGAACACATCGATCCACGGGCGCTGTATGGCCGGCGGCGGCGAAATTTCGAGCTTGCCATTCAGGCAATTTTGCCGCTCGAAGGCGCGCGGCGTGAGGTGCGCCTGATTTTGGCACAGCGTGGCCGTGTCGCTGTAGATGTATTCGGTGGTGTGGGTGATGCGGTATTTCAAGGTGTCTGAGTGTCTTAAGGCTTGCGGGCTAGGGTCTGGGACTAGAGGCAAATGCTAAGGGGCGGATCGAGGAAATTCGCGCCGGCCAGCAGCCACCATTCCCAGTTGCCGCGACGGGCTGCTATGAATCAAATAATGATGTGTGATCTGATCCGATAATCGCCGCAGTTGTTCTTCAAGCTGCACCAGAAATGCTTCCAACCGCTCGCGATTTCCTTCTGGGTCGATTTCGCATAGCGCCTCCACGTCGCTTAAGCGAATCGTTGTCTGGGCGGCGAGCATCGTTTGCTGTTCCAAGCTGTGGCCGGCATCGCCCGGTTCCACCGGCAAATTGCCCACGTGCCCCGAAAGCGCATTGAGTTGAAATCCGACGGCGCGCGGATTCGAATCGTCGACAATCACTAAATCCAGGAGCGGCGCAAGCTGCAAAGCCGATCGGTAGCGATAGCGATAGGTCATTGAGCTGTCGCAAATCTCGAGCACCGCTTCCAAAAGCGGAATTGCCTCGGGCGCGGCATGCACGAGGGTTCGGCGGACCAGGCGCAAGGTTTGCAGCGCGCGCTCGATACGGCGTCCCATATCCAAAAACCGCCAAGCCAAACCGCGCGTCATGCTTTCGGTGCCCAAGCCGGAAAGCGCGATGAGCAAATTGAGCACTTGGTTGGCGACCGGCACCAAATCGCCCAGGCGGCGCGTTTGCGGTTCCCATGGAAAAAGAACCTTCAAATCGAGCTGATTCACAATGCGCCAGCTATCGACCGACAATCGATCGCGCACCTGTGCCGCCGTGCTACGTAGCGCCGCGAGCGTGTAGGCCAGCGCACCCGGATGCGCAGCTTCGAAAAACCAGGCGATAACACTGCGCCGCAGCGCCTCGAGCACAAGCGGATCTTCCGCCACACCGGGTTCGGGCAAATTCGTCCGCTCGTCCGAAAGCGCCGCGACCAATTCGACCAATTCGCTCAAGCCCGAGGGCTCCAAATCGTTGGTCATGCGCACCACGCAACTGCGCAAGTGTCGCACCATGGCTTCGGCTCGCTCGCATCGGCGGCCGAGCCAAAATAAATTGTCGGCGACGCGGCTGGGCAAATCGGTCGTGGTGCGATGCAGCTCGACGAGCGTCGCCGGTTGCCGCAACAGCGTTACTGGCTCAACCGGCATTTCAGACAAAATCCAAACGTCTTTGCTGGCCTGCCCGGCGGCCATCGATTCCCCCACCGCCTGTTGGCTTTCGAACACACGCGCCAAGCCGCCGGGCATGACTTGATAGCCACTTGCGCCGGAAACGGCGAAAGTGCGCAGCTCGACGCGCCACGGCTCGACCGATTTTCCGTTCCACGCCGGCGCTGTCGAGCGCTCCACGATCGACTGGGCAATATATTGCTCGGGCCGGCGATGAATTTGCTCGAGCAACTGCCGGCGCTGGTCGACTGTGAGCCGGGCGCACGCAATCGAAGGCGAACCGCGGCGAACAAACGCATGCCGCACAGTAAGCTCTTCCAGGTGCGATTCGACATAGTTCAAATCGGTCTCGCGTCCGCACCACCACGTGGGGACCGACGGAAGCTTCAATTCCTGGCCCAAGAGCATGCGGCAGGCATCGGGCAGCACGGCGGCCAACACGGGCGATTCAAGAAAGCCCGTCCCCAGGGCGTTGAAGACCGTCACTTCGCCGGCGCGAGAAGCTTGCACCAGACCTGCGGTGCCCATCGTCGAGTCGGGATTTAATTCCAACGGATCGGCGTCGTAATCGGGCACGCGCCGCAGCACCACGTCGACCGGCAACAAGCCGCCGAGGGTTTTCATGTAGACCACTTCGTTGCGGACTGTAAGATCGGCCCCTTCCACGAGCGTGTAGCCGAGGTAGCGGGCGAGGTAGCCATCTTCGAAGAATGTGGGGCTGCTCGAGCCAGGAGAGAGTAGCACCACGCGCGGATTATCGCGATGCCGCGGCGCAAGCGACAACAAGCGTTCGCGCAGCGTGATGAAAAACGGCGCCAATCGTTCGATGTGCAGCGCCTTGAAATCGTGCGGCAGCGTGCCGCGAAACGGCGATGCGGTTTTCGACCGTGTAGCCGGTGCCCGAGGGACCTTGTGTGCGATCGGTCAGCACAAGCCAGTGGCCATCAGGCTGGCGGGCCAGGTGCGCCGCGTACAAGCCCAAAAAAATATTTTCCGGCAAGCGAATGCCACGGCAAGGGAGCAAATAACCCGGATGATCGAACACCACCGCCGGCGGCAGCACGCCTTCGTGCAAGAGCCACTGCGGGCCGTACAAATCGGCCAGAATCAGATTCAAAAGTGTGGCCCGCTGCACGAGCGCATCGGCCAACTCTTGCCAGGCGCGCTTCTCGAACAACAGCGGCAGCGGATCCAACTCCCAGGGGCGATCGGGACCTTGCGGCGCGCCCACGGCGCTATAGGTTACGCCATTTTCGCGCAAAATGCGCCTGACCTGCTCGGTGCGCTGCGCCAATCCGGCCGTGCCCAGTTTGCCCAGCCCATCGACAAAGCGGTCCCACGGTTGGCGCAACAGGCCGCCGGGAGCGAGCATTTCGTCGAACACGCCGCCGGGAGGCTGATACCCGGCCAGAAGCCCTTCACGCGGCAATTGCAAAGCAAGTTGACGAGCCTCGTCCATCGGGCAAGCGGTTCAGGTCGTGTGAGGTTGGCCGGATAAACGAGAGAGCATAGTCGATTTTGCAGGCCAGCGACAAGCGAAGTTGGCGAAGAGCACCAAATGCAAACTTCAAAGTGCGCAAGCCCGCTCGGCTCGATTCTCGAGGCTCTTCGTTTTTGATCTTCTCTTTACGCTTTTTACCTTGCGTTATTCATTGTACGTCGCCAACTCGACTGGGCGGCGCAAATCGAGCGTCCGCGGATAGCTCCGATTATATTCTCGCGGCGGGATTCGGACCGTCCCGCCGGTGTGTCCCATGGCAAAGAAGCGCGACCCGCGGCGGCTTTCAGCTTCGTATGCATTGACGGGAAAGCGATCGAAGCTGAGGCCGCCTGGATGCGATACGTGTTGTGTGCATCCGCCGACAGAGCGCGAATTCCAGCCATCGATCAAATCGAACACCAACGGCGAGTGGACCCCGATTGTCGGGTGCAAACACGATGGCGGCTGCCACGCGCGGTAGCGAATGCCGGCCACGAACTCCCCCGGCGTGCCGGTGGCGTAAAGCGGAACGCGCCGGCCGTTGCATGCCAAAACGTAGCGCGGATCGGTCATCCCCTGCACTTTTACCTGGATACGCTCGCACGAAGAATCGACATATCTCGCGGTAGCCCCCGCGGCGGCTTCCTCGCCCAGCACATGCCAGGGCTCCAGTGCCTGCCGCAACTCGATGTTCACGCCGGCATGCGTCACTTGCCCGAGCACGGGGAAGCGGAACTCATAGTGCGGCGCGAACCAATCTTGCTCCAGCGGCAAGTTAGCCGCCTTCAAATCGTGCAGCACTTCCTGAAAATTGTGCGCCACAAAATGCGGCAGCATGAATTGGTCGTGCAGCGAGGTGCCCCACGCGACGAGCAGCTCGCGATACGGATCGTTCCAGAATTTCAATACGAGTGCCCGCAATAATAGCTGCTGCGACAGGCTCATGCGCGCATGTGGCGGCATTTCGAAGCCGCGAAATTCGACCAAGCCTAAGCGGCCGCTCGCGCTATCGGGCGAGAACAATTTATCGATGCAAAATTCAGCCCGATGCGTGTTGCCGGTGACATCGGCCAATAAGTGCCGAAGCACCCGATCGACCACCCAGGGAAATTGTGCGCCATCCAGCGGCAACTGCGTGAAGGCGGTCTCCAACTCGTAAACGGCTTCGTGCCGCGCTTCATCGACGCGCGGCGCCTGACTGGTGGGCCCAATGAACAAGCCTGAGAACATGTACGATAGCGATGGTCGATTGTTCCAATAAGCCACCAAGCTGCGCAGCAAATCGGGCCGGCGCAAGAACGGGCTTTCGCGCGGTGTGGCGCCGCCTAAAACCAGGTGATTCCCACCGCCGGTGCCGGTGTGGCGGCCGTCGAGCATGAATTTTTCGGTACCCAGCCGCGCTTGCGCGCTTCTTCGTAGAGCGTGGTGGTGTTGGCCACGAGCTCGTCCCACTTGCGCGCCGGCTGCAAATTGACTTCGATCACGCCGGGGTCGGGCGTCACTTTGAAGTGCGTCAGCCGATAATCGTGCGGCGGCGTGTAGCCCTCGATGCGCACGGGCATATTCAATTCGGCCGCCGTTTCTTCAATCGCCGCGACTAAGTGCAAATAATCTTCGACATGACCCACCGGCGGCATGAACATGTGAAGTGTTCCCTGCCGTGCCTCAACGCACAATGCAGTCCGCACAATGAACTGCGGCGGTTGATTTGTCGCCAGGGCCGTTGCTGCGGCGCTTTCGGGAATACTGTCTGCGACGTCATCGGGCAAATCTCCGAATGATGCACCCGGCCCTCCAACGCCAGCCACTTGGTGCATTGGCACCCGCTGGGTGCGCACCGCGCGGCCATGACCGTTCCATTGACCGTGCGGATGATGCGAAAAGCCGTTTTCGGAAAACTTCGGCAGCAGTTCGCGATTCTCGGCCGGATCACGCTCATATATATGGTGATAATCCCCCGGCGTCGACCATGGGAGCGAATCCAGCGGCAGCCGAAAACCGATCGGCGAGTCGCCTGGAGTCAAATACATGCGCTGGGGCCGCAAAAACCAGGGTCCGCTTTCCCACTCGGTTTCGGCGCCTTGCGAAACGCTCGCGCGAACTCGCAGCGGCAGCGCATAGCCGACAACGCTCTGCAGGCCTTGCTCGAAAATGCGCGCTAGGTGCGCTCGCTCTTCAGGATCTTCAAGATTCGAATTGAATGGATCGACGTTCGCCGGCAGCCGCCGCTCTTTCCACAAGTAATACCAAGCATCTTCATAAGCTGGGATCGCATTGTCGGCCCCCACGCCCAGTCGATTCGCCAGCGTATTTACAAACTGGTGCGCCTCCGCCTCGCCGTAGCCGTAATGCACGTTATCTTTGGCCACCAGTTCTCTATTTCGCCACACCGATTCGCCGTCAGTTCGCCAGTAGCAACCCAGCGCCAGCGCGGCAGCGATTCGCCGGGGTACCATTTGCCCTGGCCATAGTGCAAAAGTGGGCCACTGGCAAAGCGATCGGCCAGCCGCACGAACAAATCGCCCGCCAGACGGCGCTTATTGGGCCCCATGGCGGTCATGTTCCATTCGGCGCCATCCATATCGTCGATGGACACGAACGTCGGCTCGCCCCCCATCGTGAGTTTTACATTGTTCGATTCCAACAGTCGGTCGATTTCGTGCCCCAGCGATTCAATGCGCGACCACTGGTCGTCGGTGTAGGGCTTCGTGACGCGCGGATCTTCATGGATGCGCCGCACCGACATTTCGAATTTGAAATCGACTTCGCACGGCTCGACCGAGCCCGTAATCGGTGCCGCCGAAGCGGGGTCGGGCGTGGCCGCCAACGGCAAATGCCCCTCGGCGGCAAAAAGGCCGGAGGTCGGGTCCATGCCCACCCAACCTGCGCCCGGCAAATAAACTTCGGCCCAGGCGTGCAAGTCGGTAAAATCGATCGGCGTGCCGGCCGGACCATCGAGCGGTTTTACATCGGGCGCAAGCTGGATCAAATAGCCTGAGACAAATCGCGCCGCCAAGCCCAAATTGCGCAGCGCCTGCACCAACAGCCATGCCGAATCGCGGCATGAACCGCTGGCCAGCTCGAGCGTTTGCTCGGGCGCTTGCACACCCGGCTCCATCCGAATGACGTACTTCACCGCCCGATGCACGGCCTGATTCAAATCGACAAGAAAATCGACCGTGCGCTTTTTATCGCGCGGCACCGCGGCCAAAAATTCCCCCAACCGCGGGCCGACGGGCAGTGTTACCAAAAACGGCGCGAGCTCGGTGCGCAACCAATCGCCATACTCAAACGGGTAATCGGTTGCTTCGTTTTCTAGAAAAAAGTCAAATGGGTTGATGACCGACATTTCGGCGATCAAATCAACTTCCAGACCCATCTCATCGGCTTTCTCCAGAAACACGTACCGCGCCAGAAAGTTGCCGTGCGGATCCTGCTGCCAGTTCACGAACTGCTTTTCTGGTTTGACTCGCAGCGAATAGCTATGAACCGGCGTGCGGCAATGGGGCGCCGGTCGCAGCCGCACCACATGTGGATACAAATCCACTTTGCGCGGGTAGCGATAGGTCGTGCGGTGATTGAGCGCCACACGGATGGACATGACCGAGACCTTTTGGGGCGGGTTGTTCTCTCTCGCCAGCGCTATTGGCGGTAGTCGGCAGTCTTAATGATTGAAGCCGTGCGATTGATCCGTTTTAACACGCTCATTCAGCCGAAAACCACTGCTTGCCCATTTGCGCGGCAATACCCTGCCTCGCCGCGTGGCGAGAAAAGGGCTTTTTGGGCCGGGAATAGGGAATCGTAGCACATTGCAAAGGTTATGCCATGCAGGCGTGCGGTCAAGGCCGGCAGATTTTCCAGGTCAGGTCCCAACATGGCATCTAAATTCAGCCGGTGCTAAAGTGCAAGTGATCCCAGGCACCACTCATCACCGGCCATATCCAATCGGAATTGCGGTTTTGCACGCTCATTCCACATTCTCGAACATCCAGCAGACGCTGCGCAGCCTCAACCCGGCCGATGACAATTACGCCGCGCAATTTGTCGATAGGATTCTCGCCGCCGGGCACGAACTCGGCGCAAGCGATATTCACGTGCGGCCAATGGCCGATGGACTGGAAGTTGGTCTTCGCATCGATGGCGTGCTGCAATCGTTAGGAGCGTTCCCGTCGGGCAAAACGACCGACGTCGTCACGCGGCTCAAAGTGCTGGCCAACTTGCTCACATACCGGACCGATGTACCGCAAGAGGGGCGCATTCACGACGACAGCGCACCGATCGAAATGCGCGTCAGCACGTTTCCCATGTTGCACGGCGAAACGGCGGTCGTCCGTTTGTTCGCCGCCGACGCTCAGCTTCGGTATCTCAATGATCTGGGATTTCCTGATGAAATTCACAATGCATTGGATCGCCTCCTCGGCGAAACCTCTGGCGCGTTCATCGTCACGGGACCCGCCGGCAGCGGCAAAACCACCACCATCTATGCTTGCCTGCGCGAAATCGTGCGCAAGTCCAGCGGCGGACGAACCGTGGCCACGCTCGAAGATCCGATCGAAAGCGCGCTGGCGGGTGTTTCACAGTCGCAGGTAAACGAGCGCGCGGGGTTCGATTTAGCGACCGGGCTGCGTTCCCTGTTGCGCCAAGACCCCGAAGTCATTGCCGTCGGCGAAATGCGCGATCCCGCAACCGCTTCCATAGCGCTGCAAGCCTCGCTGACCGGTCAACTCGTCCTCACCAGCTTTCATGCCTACAACGCCGCCGCGGCGATTAGCCGGCTTTCCGATATGGGCCTCGAGCCCTACGTGCTTCGCTCAGGAATTTTGGCCGTCATCAGCCAGCGGCTTGCACGGCGATTATGCGCCCAATGTCGCGAACCGGTGGAGGACGATGCCGCAAAACTCGAATTACCAATCAAGAAATCCTATCGCGCCGGCAGTTGTCCGGCATGCCATGGCACGGGGTACCGCGGCCGATTGCTGCTGGCTGAAATGCTCGAGCAAAACAGCGTAGTCGCCGCGGCCATTTTGAATCGCTTCGATACTACCCGCTTGCAAGCTGCCGCCGCTCGCGCTGGCATGCGAACCCTCGGCCAGCGAGCGTGCGATGCTGTTGAGGCTGGCCTCACCACGCCTGACGAAATTCGCCGCGTGTTGGGCTTTTCTGATGCATTTTTTCCCTCCGCCGGTTAGAATGCGCGCGGGGAAGGAGGGATGCTCCTGTGGGAACTCCCCGCTCATCTGGCAATGCACTTACGGCCGCGGAACTGGTCGCCTTAACCGACGAACTGGCATCTCTTGCGCGCGCAGGGGTGCCGTTCGAAAGCGGCCTGGCACGCTCTGCCCGCGATCTTGCCCGCCGTCCAGGCAATGTCGCGGCCGCAATTGCCGACCGCATGCAAAAAGGCGAAAGCCTGCAGCAAATTATTGCCGACTCGCCTGAAATTTTTCCGCCGGCCTATCGCGCCGTCGTCGAAGCGGGAATGCGTTCCGGCAAATTGTCGGCAGCTCTCGAGGGCTTGTCGGAATCGTCGCAACGCGTTGGGGAACTCAAGCGCATGACGCGCACCGCAATGATCTACCCGCTCTTGATCGTGTTCATGGCATATGGATTGTTCGTTTTTTCGGTCATCAGGATTCAACCGCTGGTGCGCGATACGTACGAGATTATGAAAGTGCCTGGCAGCCCATTTAATTTAGCCTTGGTTGAACTTGGCCAAACGGCTCAATTCTGGGGGCCCGCAGTCGCCGTGATTGCCATCGCCCTTGTCGCAATGTGGTGGCGTTACTCAGTGCGCCCGCATTATTCCGATAGGGCGTTTTCCGGTATTTCTCCGTTTCGACGGCTGCGACAATATGGCCGAATTACTACGTTCGCCGATGTGCTCGCGCTATTGATTGAGCACCAAACGCCGCTCGATCAGTCGCTCGTGCTGGCGGCCGATTCCAGCGGCGACGCGCGCTTGTCTCACGCATGCCACCGTGTTGCCGAAGAGATCGAACGCGGTGGTAAGGGCGATAGCCTGCGCCAGGAATTAGCCGCCTTTCCTCCCCTGCTGGGTTGGCTATTGGCCAATGCCAGCCAGCAACCGGAAAACCTTGTTAAAGCGCTGCGCGACATGGCCGAGGCATATCGCCACCGAGCTAAGCGGCTCGACACTTGGCTGCGCATCTATTTGCCCATGTTGCTCACCGTAGCCATCGGCGGTACAGCGGTGTTTTTATACGCACTAGCGCTTTTTATTCCCTGGTTCAACATGCTTCGCGAGGCAGCCTTCGCAAAGTAACCGGTAGCCCATGCCTGAATTTCATTACTCTGCCATCGCTCAAGACAACAACTGGGTTGTCGGATCAATCCAGTCCGACGATTCCGACGGGGCGCGGCAATTGCTCGCGAGCTTCGGCTTGCGCGAAATTCACTTGCTCGAGTCCACACCCGCTTCAGCCACCGGTATGCCGCCGCCCGTCGCGCCCGAATATACGGCAGAAGCCCCTCCACTCCCACTGCCGAATGCGTCGACGCCAGCGACTTCGTCGTTGCGCTCCTCCGGCGATGCACGGCAACTCACCGAGCACCTGGCGCTGTTGATGCAAAGCGGGCTGCCGTTGGCCCCGGCGCTTCGCGCTACAGCCAAGGAACTTCCTGGCCACCGATTGAGCGCCGCGTTGGATCGGCTGGCCGGCGAGCTCGAAGCCGGTCGCTCGCTGGAAGATGCTCTTTCGGCCGATGCGCGCTTGCTGCCGGCCCCCTTGCACAAATCGTTCTCACCGGCGCAAGTTCCGGAAAATTGGCCGACGTTCTGGTCCGCTTCGTCGATATCGAACGCTCTTGGATCGATTTGGGGAAATCAATTCGCATGGCGCTGGCGTATCCAGCGCTACTATTTGCCCTCTGGCTGCTTTTTGCGATTCTCATCGTGCAGGTCTTGCTCCCGCAGTTCACTAAAATCTTCGCCGATTTTAAGACGGTTCTACCGCTGCACACCAGAATCATCATGTGGTTCTCGGGGGGAAAGATTTTGATTATTTGCCTCATTGCGGGTGCGGTGCTGTTGCTGCTTCTTTTCTTGATGCGCGTCTTGCTCTCCCCCGCGGCGAGGCAACGGCTGATCGTCCGCATCCCATTACTGGGTCCGGCGATTGCCTGGCGGGCGGTGGCTATTTGGAGTCGTTGGATGGAATTATTGCTCGCCCTGGGAATTCCACTCCCTCGGGCGTTGGAACTTGCGGGCGATGGTGCTGCCAGCGCCAGCCTGGCATCCGATAGCACGCGGTTGGCAAGCGACGTATCGTCAGGAAAACTACTGTCGGATTCGATCCGCCGAACTAAGTCCCTCCCCGCGTCATTGGAACCGCTCATTCGCTGGGGCGAGCAAACCTCCGACCTTCCCGATGCTTTTCGCGGGGCCGGCGACATGTTCGAAAATCGCGCCCAAATGAGAACGACTTTATTGGTCTCGTCGCTGCCGCCGATCGTGTTCGTTTTAGTGGCATTAGGCGTGGTGTTCTTATTCAATTCCTTGTTGATGCCCTTTGTTAGTTTGATTCGCGCACTTTCCTCGCCTTGGCATTAACGGCTGCATTGGACCCATGGTCGATCTTGCAATCACAACTGGACTAGTGAGCATCGTCATGTTTGTGGCGGCGATTCTGATTTGGCTTGGCCGCCAAATACGACGCTTGCAGGGCGAACAATTTACCTGGTCGGTCGGCTCCGCGCCGCAAATTGCCTTCTGGGTTCTTGTTTTCATCCTGTTGTTGCTGGTGATGGGGGCGATGGCCGGGTTTTTCGGCTTGCTGCTCTGGTTCGCCTCCATCTACATCGCGCTCATGATCGCCGCGCGCCGCAGAATGGTTGAACGGCGCTCGCTCGTTTGGATGCTGACGTTGGCGGCGAAGAAAGGCATTCCCATGTCTGTGGCGGCTCGCGCGTTTGCCGATGAGCGTCGCGATCGCTTGGGCGCGCAGGCACGCAAACTTGCAGAATCTCTAAATCAAGGCAAACCACTCGAATCTGCTTTGAGAGCCGCTGGAATTCGTCTTCCCACCGACGTGCTCGTTGCGATGCGCTTGGGTTCGCCGACGAGCACGCTTGACCGAGCGCTTTCGGCGGGAATGCAAAACTGGGCGAATTTCGACGTGGCACTACAAGGGGTCGTGGGCCAAATTGCATATCTCGTGGCTTGCCTATGGGTTATTGGCTTTGTAATGCTATTTCTCGAAATAAAAATCGTTCCTGCATTTTTCAAAATCGCCACGGATTTCAAAACGCCGATTCCTGACGCAGGACTTGTGCTGGAGCGGTATCCCTTTGTCTTGCTGACTGTAGGTTTATTGTTGCTCGGCGGAATTGTGACGCTTCTCGTGGCGTCTCGATACATCGGTATGTTCACTTGGGATCCGCCAATTCTGCGGCGAATATGGCGGCCCTTGGACCAAGCCGCTGTGTTGCGGTCGCTAGCACTTTCGATCGAGGCAGGACACCCTTTTCCCGAAGCACTCAGCGAGCTCGGAAATAAGTATCCAAAAGCGCACATTCGTCGGCGCATCAGCCATGCGGCAATGCGATCGGCCGCCGGCGCCGATTGGTCCGACGCGCTCGTGCAGTCTAAGCTCGTTGGCCCAACGGACGTCGGAGTGCTCAAGGCCGCACAGCGCGTTGGGAATTTGGAATGGGCGCTAAACGACACGGCCGATCGGCAGGTGCGACGATTTATCACGCGCATGACCGGCCTAACTTCAATTGGTTTCCCATTGGCTTTGCTGATTGCGGCCGGATTTGTCTGCGTCGTCGCACTGGCGATATTCGTTCCATTGATTTCAATTGTTACGCGGTTGGCCCTATGAAATCGCGCCTTGGTTTAACCATTATTGAATCGCTCGTGGCATTGACGCTAATGGCGGCCGCCATTGCGGGAGCCGCCCAGTTGCTCTCGATGTGCGCCCGCGAGCGACAAAACGCCAATCGCTATTTTCTCGCGCAAATCGAAACGGCCAACGTGCTGGAACACGTGGCGGCCATGAAATACGACAAAGTTACTACCGACGCGCTCAAGGATACGAAGCTCTCGCAGGAAACGCTCGCCGCAATTCCTGGGGCTAACGTACGAATCGACGTCGCCGACGCGGAGCCTTCCGATCTGCCTCACAAGCGCGTTACGGCCGAAATTACCTGGGATGATGCCGGCCAACAACATTCGTCGGCACGACTCACATCATGGAAGTTTCCGCCCCAGGAGGCTCAGCCATGATTACAGTTCAGTCTCGCTCGCATAAAGGTCGTGCGCCCGGCCTTCAAAGGCATAGGCGCGGCTTCACGCTCATCGAGCTATTGGTCGCAAGTTCGCTCGTATCGGTCGTGCTTGGTATTTCGTCGGTATTTATCGCCGGACTTTGGCGCGTGGAAAATTCCCTTGGGCAGCAAGACCTGTCGCTTACGTCGCTGCGCCGTCTAATGCAGCAATTTCGCAGCGACGTGCATCAAGCCTCGTCGGTCGAATTTTCCGGCGGCACCACCGAATCACCGGCACAGAAATTCAACATCAACTTGGCCGACGGCGGCAAAGTGGAATATGGCTCGGAGCCCAACTTAATCACGCGCGTCGTCCGCGCAGGCGACGAGATTAAGCAGCGAGAATCGTACGATATTCCCGGACTAACCAAATCGAATTGGCAAGTGGCCACTACCGAGGGTCTGAATTTGGCGAGCCTTTCGCTTGTTCGACAACTGCAGCCAGGCGCCGACGAACCATCCGCCGAGCGTACTATTCGCATCGATGCCGCCGTCGGAGTCGAACCCCACGAATTGAAACTATCCAATCCATGATAGCGCGAGCTCAATTTGACTTTTCCGATGGCCGGCCAAGCCAGAATCGCCTTTCGCGCCGCCACACTCAACGCCGCGGCTTGGCGCTGGTCACGGCGATCGTCGCTCTGATTGTTTCAGCCACCATTGTGCTTGGCATTTTGCGGTCGGCCACCAGGCAGTTTTTGGAAATCCGCGACCAGCAGCATTATTTGCAAGCCGACGAGCTGCTCGATGCTGGGATTGGCCGTGCGATGGCCGAATTACGCAAATCCAGCGACTACACAGGAGAAACCTGGCGCGTGGGGGCCGATGAATTGGGTGGAAGTCGAACCGCGCGAGTCGAGATCAAGGTCAAGTCGAACGATTCCGATCCTGGCCAAAGAACCTTGATCGTCCAGGCCAATTATCCGCCCGACGAGTTTAACCGCGTGCGAATCACGCGCGAAATCATAATTTCCATTCCTTCCGCAGGAACAACGCCATGAAATACAACTGTCTTCCATTATCGCACAGGGCTAAAGCGACGAGCACGCTTCCTCGGCAGTGCCGCGCGGCCTTTACCCTTGTTGAGCTGCTGGTTGTAATTGCCATCATATCCGTGTTCATCGCCATGATGTTGCCGGCGGTGCAAGCCTCGCGCGAAACCGCCCGGCGCAATGAATGCATCAACAACCTCTCGCAGTTGATGTTTGCCACGCAGCATTACCAAAGCGCGCACGAATACTATCCGCCCGGTGTGATCGACGACCACGGGCCGATCCATAGCGAGCCCAGCGGCAAACACCAAAATTGGATCATCCAATTGCTCCCGTACATGGAAGAATTGCCCAAATATAAGCACATTGCCAAAACTGAGAGTGTTTATGCCGATGCCAACGCCCCGGTGCGCAAACTGGCAGTGACATTGTTGCAATGCCCCAGCGATTGGCGCGACGATTTGGCCCTTGGCGTCAGCAATTACGCCGCTTGCCATCACGATGTCGAAGCGCCGATCGATGTCGATAACCACGGCGTCTTCTTCCTGAATAGCCGCATCCGCTACGAAGATATTACCGACGGGGCCTCACATACTATTTTCATCGGCGAGAAAATTGCCGAACCCAACGATTTGGGCTGGATGAGCGGCACGCGCGCCGACCTTGCGCAACACCGGCTCGCCACTGAACGTCGCCGTGTATCCTTCTGTGCCTCAAAGTGGCGGCGACCAATCGACCGAGCCACCCGCCACGCAGCCGGAGGGAGAAAGCGCCGCTCCGTCGCAACCTGCCGCTGCGTCGGATGCCGCTGCGGCAGCCCCGACCGACTCCAGTTCAGAACCCGCCACGGTAGCCGCCGATAAAGGAAAACCTCAAACCGATTCGACCAAAGCGGCTACGGCAGGCGAAAGTATGGCTGCGTCCTCAAACAGCGAAGCCAAGCCAAAAGCAACTTCTGCGGCGGCGCCAACCGATCCAACGCTTTACGTCGGCGGCTTTAGTTGCCGACATCCAGCGGGAGTGAACTTCGCCTTCGGCGACGGAAGTGTGAAATTCGTTCCTGAAACAATCGACCAGCACGTGCTGGAATTGCTTGGCAATCGTGCCGATGGCCAATTATTGAACGCACCGTACTGAGAGATCGCAAATCGCGTGTAGATCAAGCTACTCGGCGCGATTGCCGCGATCTTACCACACTTCCACCCGGTCCTTGGGTTCGCGGTACATCGTGTCGCCGGGTTGCACATGGAAGGCATCGTAGAACGGGGCGAAGTTCGACAGCGGCACCAGCGTGCGGAATTTATCGGGTGAGTGCGGATTGGTGCGCACCATCAATTTAAGCTCCGCGTCGCGAATCGATTCGCACCACGATTGCGCGTAGCCGATGAAGAACCGCTGCGGGCCGGTGAAGCCGTCGATCACGGGCGCAGGCTTGCCATGCAGCGATTTTTGGTAGGCATCGTACGCGATTGCCAGCCCTCCCAAATCGGCAATGTTTTCTCCCAGCGTCAGCTTGCCATTGACGTGCATATTTTCGACCGCCACGCAATCGTCAAATTGTTTCACCAGCTTGTCGGTCTTGGCATTGAACCGCTTTCGATCTTCCTCAGTCCACCAATTTCGCAAATTTCCTTCGGCATCGGAACGGCTCCCCTGATCGTCGAAGCCATGCGTAATCTCGTGGCCGATCACGGCGCCGATCGAGCCATAGTTCACGGCGTCGTCGGCTGAGAAGTTGAAAAACGGCGGCTGCAAAATGCCGGCCGGGAACACGATTTCGTTCAGCGTGGGATTGTAGTAAGCGTTTACCGTCGGCGGGCTCATGCCCCATTCGTCGCGATCGACCGGCTTGCCCATGCGCGCAATGCGGTAATTCACGTCGAAGGCCTCGGCCCGCAGCACGTTTTGCACATAGGAGTCGGACTTGATTTCGAGCTTCGTATAGTCGCGCCATTTGACAGGGTAGCCGATCTTCGGCATCACCGTGGCAAGTTTCGCCAGAGCCTGCTGTTTTGTTTCGGGGCTCATCCAGTCGCGCGATTCAATGCGCTCCTTGTATGCCGCCAGGATGTTTTTCACCATCTCGTCCATCCGCTTTTTGGCGTCGGCCGGAAAGTATCTCTCAACATACAACTGGCCCAGCGCCTCGCCCATGGTGCGGTCGATGGTGCCGATGGCTCGCTTCCAGCGCGGCTGCATTTGCTTCATGCCGCGCAATTGCTGGCCATAGAAATTGAAGTTTTCCTCGACGATCGGGTCGCTGAGATAGGGCGCGGTCGAATGAACGAGATTCCAGCGCAGGTATGTCTTCCAATCGGCCATCGAGACCGACTTCAGCACGTCGTTGACGCGCTCCAGAAACTCAGGCTGGCCGATAACGCAATCGGAAATATTGCTCACGCCGACATTTTTCCAGTAAACGTCCCAGTCGAAATTCGGGGCGATATCGGCCAGTTCGTGCAGCGTCTTCTTGTTGTAGTTGTTTTCGCGGTCGCGCTGCTCAACCGGCGTACGCGATTTTTCAGCCAGTTTAGTTTCGATGGCCAGCACCGTATCGGCGCCCTTGGCGGCGGCTTCAGGCGAATCGCCCAAGAGCACGAACATTTTTGTGACATGATCGCGATATGCTGCGCGAATGTTTTTTGAGTAATCGCTGGAGCCCAAGTAATAATCGCGCTCGGGCAAGCCCAGGCCCCCTTGCCACAAGATGACGGCATAGCGGGTGCTCATCTTTTCATCTTGCTCGATGCCGAAGCTGAACAGCCCTGAAAGGCCCGCTGCATGCCAGCGGCCCAACAAAGCGCTTAAGTCGGAGGCGTTTTTGAGTTTGGCGATTTCATCGAGCTCGTGCGAAAGCGGCTTGATCCCCTGCTCGTTCAGCTTCGCTTCATCCATCGCCGTGGCGTAGAAATCGCGCAGCTTCTGCTTGTTGCTGCCGGGCTCGAGCGATTCCTTGCCCAACTGTTCCACGATATCGCGCAGTTTGATCAGATTATCATCGCGCAGTTTCGAAAATGCGCCCAGCGGCTGTATTCCGGCGGCACCGGATTGTTCTTGATCCACGTGCCGTTGACGTACTGGAAAAAATCGTCGCCCGGCTTGATCGAGGTGTCGAAAGTCGCGCGGTTGATGCCGCTGGTTAGTCCAGCCGCGGTCGGGGGCTGCCCGGCCTTCTTAGGTTCGTCGGCCGCGCGAGCAAGCTGGCATATCGAAAGGGTGAAGATAGTTAAAAGAGCGGAAGACCGAACGATTCGCGATGATAGCATGTAACTCTCTGATGATTGCAGGTTGCGATTAGACCACTTTTACTACGAATTTAGCCGGGCGGCTGTTCTTCGCACTGGCGGTCTAGTTCTCGCAAATAGTCGATTACTTCGTCAACCTCGGGAATTTGCACATTTCGCTGCCGGCCGCCCCGGTCGCATTTGGAAAGCACTGACAGATCCTCGAAATTCTCGTCGGCCTCGAGGCGCCGTTTGGCCCGCACGCCAAGTCTCCCTTCGGCCAGTTGATTGGCCTCGGTATGGTGTTCGATGAGCCAGCAAGTGCGGGGCGTAATGTCGCTACCCAGCGCAGCCAAACCCGCGGCGATGTGATCCTTGCGATCGATCGCCTTGCCGACATCGTGCAGCAATGCCGCCAGCAAGAATTCCTCATCATACGGTCGCTCGTGGCGCACCAATTCGAACACTTGCAGCGTGTGATTGAGACAATCCCCCTCGGGATGAAACTGCGGATTGAGCTTCACTTGCTCCAGCGCCAACACCAGCCGGCGATAGCGGTCGAAGCGATCTTCCTCGAGCTTTGTGGCAGGCGCTTGAGCCAGCGCCCGAATCTCTTCGTCGCTCGGCAAATCCTCCTCGGGAATCCAGCCCCGAGCCGCCCGGCGCACGGCCTTAATGCGCGCGGCCTGATATTCCGTTTCCTGGCCAGCGCGAATCATCTGCGCGGCATCCCAGGCAATTTGTCGGCGAAGCTTTTGGTTCACAATTTGTTGATGCCGTGCGACTGTCGGTCCAACTTCAATAGAATAAAAATAATATCGATCGAGCCCCACATGCCCCCCGATATCCTACCGCTGGCGCTCCGCTTACATAAGCGGACTTAACAAATGGGCGGCGGCATCGGCCAGTTGAACGACGTAGGAGCGGCGATAAAGATCTTCGTGCGTTACTTCCGTCGATTGCTGCAAATTGCGGGAAAACAAATCGACAAGCCGGGTGGCCAGCGGTTTGCTGCGGGCCAGGCAACTCGCCTCGAAATTCAAGCGGAAGCTGCGCACGTCCATATTTGCGCTTCCGACAATCGAAAGATCGTCGTCGATCACAATGCTTTTGGCGTGCAGCACGGTCGGCTGATATTCAAACACGCGCACGCCTGCGGACAGCAAATCGGGAAAATATGAGCGGCCGGCCCATTGCACAATCCACGCATCGCTTTTGCCCGGCACAATCACGCGCACATCGACGCCGCGATAGACCGCCGTGCGCAGAGCGGCCATGGTGCTTGGTTCAGGTATCAAATAGGGCGTTGTGATAAACGCGCGTTTTTGGGCTTGGCCCATGGCCAGAAAAAAAGCATCGTGCGTAATGTTGTGCGGAGTGTGGGGGCCGCTGGCCAAAATGCTGCACACCGCGTGCGGATCGTCAACCGTCGGCATCGCGGCTCTGCCCGTCGCAGTATGCCACTGGCAAAAAATCTGCGGCGCGACAATTTCCCTTCCTGTGGCAAAATACCAATCTTCAGCGAACGTTTCTTGCAGTTGATCGATTACTACGCCTTCCATCTGCAGCGCTAGGTCGTGCCAATCGCTAAGATATTCATCGCCGATATTCAGGCCCGCCAAGAAACCTGTGCAACCATCGATGACGATTATTTTCCGATGATTGCGGAAATTAATCGTCGGCCGCATGCTGAAGAGCGTCAGCGGCTGGAAATAAACAACTTCTCCCCCCGCCGCCTGCAGCGGTTTCATCAACCCATGCCGCCGGGCGAAGCGGCTCCCTAAGCCATCCAAGAGCAGCCGCACACGCACGCCTTCCCGCACCTTTTCGATGAGCAGATCGCGCCACTTGCGCCCCGTGGCATCGTTATTCCAGATGTAAAAAGCAATGTGGATATGCTCTTTGGCGGCGCGAATGGCCGCTTCCATCGCAGGATATGCTTCGGCCGCGTCGACCAACAGCCGCAGCCGATTGCCAGTCGTCGGCGGAAAAACCCATTCCGCTTCTTCAATAGGCATGCGCTGGATCGGCAAAAGGCTCAGGTTGGCGGTTCCGTCGTCTGGCAATTCATCGCGCAGCAGCGTCAATTTGAATGCCGTTTGCGCGGCGGCTTTGCGGCGGCGGCGGCGCTGGCGCTCCAAGTGCTTGCGGCCGATGGCCCACCACAGAAACACGCCCAAACCCGGCAATGCAAACAAAACCAATAGCCAGCTTACGGCGGCATGCGGCTGACCACGCCGCTGAAGAAGCACTGAAGGAACGCTCGCGACTGCGAGCACGTAACAAATAACAATGACCAACAGCCACCAATCGGTGGACCAGCGCAAAACGGCTAAGAGCGGCATAGTGCAATCCCACCGCGGCGCAATCGATGTTCCGAGACGTGGAAAACCAGCTATTGGTAACGTGAACAAATTCATTGTTATTCGCGCGAAGACCTGTATTCTGATTGTTGATCGCCACCAGTCACCGAACCGCGTCCCGACAGGCCACACAATCGGCAAAATCGGCCTGCCTCAAGACCAGGGTGCTCTGCTCTCCCGATCTTCGGCATGCTGTAACCTATATCCCATTATGGCCTTTGCGGCGATTGCGGGTGCGATTGCCTTGCTAAATTCCGGCATTTCGTGTTGAGGAAATGGAACATTGCGCATGCGATTGAGCGCGGATTCACTCTCGATCGGTAGAAGCGAACATTCTATCGTCGAGCGCTTGCGCGCACGGCGGACGATGGTCGCGCTGGTCGCAGCTTACTGCGCGCTGGCAATCGCCGGCTGCGCCAACAAAGACGAAGGACCCGGTCATGCCCCCGACGAACCGATGGTTCGCGTCGTGCAGCCGAAAGTCGAGCAAATTACCGACTACGTGTACTTCACCGGCCGCACCAAGGCACCGCAATCGCTCGACGTGCGGGCGAAAGTAAATGGCTATCTCGTTCGCTGGAATTTCGACAAAGGCAGCGACGAGCCGCCGCTCAAGGAATTCAATTTTGTGCCGGGGCAAGATGTCAAACGCAACCAGGTGCTGTTCAAGATCGACCCGCGGCCTTACCAGGCCAGCTACGATCAAGCCGCCGCGCAGGTGAATTTGGCCAAGGCGCAGTTGGAACTCGCCAAGGCCGATTATGCGCGGGCGCTGGTCGTCGCCAAAACGCCCGGGGCGATCAGTCAGCAGGATGTCGATAAATATCTTGCCGCGCAAGGCAAGGCGCAGGCCGAAGTCGAAGCGCAGCAGGCCAATCTCGCGGCCGCCAAATTGAATCTTGACTTCACCGACGTGAAGACCGATGTCGATGGCGTCGTGAGCCGCAACTTGCTCTCGATCGGCAATTTGGTCGAAGCCAACACGCTGCTCACTACGGTGGTCTCGGAAGACCCGATGTATGCATACTTCAATGTCGATGAAATGACGGTCGAGAATATCACCAATCTGATGCGGCAAGGCAAAATAAAATCGGTGCGCGAGCAAAGCGGCGCCGAGAGCTACAACAAATACCCAGTCGATTTGGGACTCTCCGGCGGCGCCGATTATCCTTACGTCGGCTATGTCGATTTCGTCAACAACCAAATCGACCCGACCACCGGCACGCTGCAAGTGCGCTGCGTCATTCAAAACCCCAAGCCAAAGGTCGGACCGCGCGTTTTTATTCCCGATATGTATTTGCGTGTGCGATTGCCGGTGGGCGATCAGCACCCGGCGCTCGTGCTGCCGCAAATCGCCATCGGCACCGATCAATCGCAGAAATTCTTGCTCGTGGCCAATGCGCAAAATGTTGTGGAGAGTCGGCCAGTGACCGTCGGACCGGAAGAGGCCGGCGGCTTGCAGGTGGTCGTTCCGGTGAAAATTGTCGTCACGCCCGAAGGAATTCGGCCAGCCAAGCCCGATGAAAAAGGCGAGGACAGCATATCCGCCGACGACCGCGTGATTTACGGCGGGCTGCAGCGCGTGCGGCCGGGAATGAAAGTGCAGATTCGTCCGGACGAGAGCCAAGCAAAAAATTAACCAGGGAGCCACGAAGAACACGGAGGCAGACAAAAACATTAATTAGGAAACCATGAATGGAAGAAGAAATGAATCAGAACGATGGAACAGTTTTCTTGCAAATTCCTGGTTTCCTGGCTTCCTTATAAACGGCCTGCTGCTCCGTGACCTCCGTGCCTTCGTGGTGAAATAATCCTTAGTGTGCTGAATGTTCGCTAAATTCTTCATCGAGCGGCCCATTTTCGCCTGGGTTATTTCGATACTCATCTTGCTCATGGGCTCGGTGGCTTTGCTCACGCTGCCCGTGGCGCAGTATCCGAACATCACGCCCCCCAGCGTGCAGGTAACTGCGAGTTATCCCGGCGCGAATGCCCAAGTCGTCGCCGACAGCGTGGCCGCCCCCATCGAGCAGCAGGTCAATGGCGTAGAAGGCATGATGTACATGTCGTCGCAGTGCACCAACGACGGCTCGTACACGCTCACCGTCACGTTCAATCTTGGCGTCGATTTGAACATGGCCCAGGTGCTCGTGCAAAATCGCGTGGCACTGGCCATGTCGCAATTGCCTGAGCAGGTGCAGTTGCAAGGGGTGAACACCAACAAGCAATCGCCCAGCATTTTGCTGGCGGTCAATTTGTACTCCCCCACCGGCCAGTACGACGCACTCTATCTGAGCAATTACGCCACGATTTATATCAAGGACGATCTGCTCAAAATCGACGGCGTGGGAAACATCAACTATTTGGGCGAGCGCGATTATAGCGAGCGCATCTGGTTAGATCCCGACAAGATGGCCGACCGCAACATTGCCACCAACGACGTCATCGATGCGGTGCGAAACCAGAATGTGCAAGTTGCCGCCGGCACACTTGGCCAGCCGCCGGTGCCCGCTGGGCAGCAGTTCGAGCTTACGATGAGCACGCTGGGTCGACTGGCCAGCGAAGATCAATTTAAAAACATCATCATTAAAACCAGCCAAGGCAATACCGACGAAGGAGCGCCGGCGGCGCAAATCGTGCGCGTGAAGGATGTGGGGGACGTCGAGCTCGGCTCGCAGCAGTACACGCAAGTGTGCCAACTCGATAAAATGCCCTCGGTGGCTTTGGCGATCTTTCAACTCCCGGGCTCCAACGCGCTAGATGTTGCAAAGCAGATTAAAGAACACATGCGGAAACTGAAGATGTCGTTTCCGGCCGGGCTCGATTACAAAATCGTTTACGACACCACGCCGTTCATCACCGAATCGGTATGGGAAGTTGTCAAAACGCTGATCGAAGCGCTCATTCTCGTGGCGATTGTCGTTCTGTTCTTCCTGCAGGATTGGAAGGCGATGATCCTGCCGATGATCGATGTGCCGGTATCGATTATCGGCACGTTTGCCATCATGGCGCTGATGGGCTTCACGCTGAACAACTTGACGCTGTTCGGATTGGTGCTCGCGATCGGTATTGTGGTCGACGACGCCATTGTCGTGCTGGAGAACGTGGAGCGGTGGATCGCCAAAGGGCTCGATCCAAAATCGGCCACCATCAAGGCCATGGACGAAATCACGGGGTCGATTGTGGCCATCACGCTCGTGCTCACCAGCGTGTTCTTGCCCAGCGCCTTTTTGCCGGGCATTACCGGGCAATTTTATCGGCAGTTTGCTCTAACGATTTCCTCGGCGATGATCATTTCGGCCATCAACGCCATGACGCTCACTCCCTCGCGCGCCGTTTCGGTGTTCAAGACCGAAGCCAAGGAAAGCGGCGAAGTACATCATGTGCGCGAAGCGCTGCCTTGGTGGATCTTTGCGCTCTTAGGATTCGCGAGCGTTATGTATTTGCAAAAGCCGGTGGCCGACCACTTCGGTCTGCCCCTGGGGGATGACGCCATTGGCGCTCAATATCCCGGCTGGTTGCCGCCGCTGGTGTGGCTGATTTCGTTTGCACCAGGCGCCATTGTCGGACTCGTGCTGGGATGGTTTTTAATTCATCCGATCAATGCCGTGCTGGGCGCGATTTTCACCGGCTTCAATAAGGTGTTCGACAAAATTACCCAGTGGTATGGAGCAGCCATTGGTCATTTGCTGCGCATCGCGGTAATAGTCCTTTTGATTTATTGCGGCCTGCTGTACGCCACTTATTGGACAATGGGCCATGCGCCCACGGGGTTCATTCCCGAGCAAGACCAAGGCTATTTGCTCGTGAACGTGCAATTGCCCGACTCGGCCTCGCGCGAGCGCACGCAGGCGGTCATGGATAAGCTCGACCGGCTGGCGCTGGGGGGCGACGTGAACGGCAAGAAGTTCGAGCCAATTCCCGGGGTCGATCACACGCTAAGCGTCGCAGGGCAATCGATTTTGCTCAGCGCCAACGGTTCGAACTTCGGCTCGACTTTTGTAATTCTCGCTCCGTTCGACAAGCGGCGCAGCCACGAAGAATACGACGCCGTCATCGCCGATAAGCTGCGCAAGCTATGCGCCGCGGAAATCGACGAAGCAGTCGTCAGCGTTTTTCGCGCACCGCCGATCCAAGGCTTAGGGAACGCCGGCGGGTTTCAACTGCAGGTCGAACAACTGGGCAACGTCGATTTGGCAGAACTGCAAAAATCGACCGAGGAGCTTTGCCGCGATGCCAACACCGACCCGCTACATCGATTGATCGGCGTGTTCAGCATGTTCCGAGCCGATACACCGCAGCTCTATATCGATATCGACCGCAGCAAATGCGAATCGCTGATGGTGCCTGTCTCCGACGTGTTCAATACCCTGCAAACGTTCATGGGCGGATACTATGTCAATCAATTCAACTTGTTTGGCCGCACGTGGCAGGTGAATTTGATGGCCAAGGGGGATTATCGCACGCGGCGCGACGCGATCGGCCAGTTGAAAGTGCGCAACAAGATCGGCCAGATGGTCCCGCTGGCCACCGTGGCAAAGGTCAAGGACCAAGGGGGCCCGGTCATGTACATGCGCTACAACATGCACCCCTCGGCGGCAGTGAACGGCAATCCTGCGCCAGATGAAAGCTCGGGGCAAGCCATCGAACTGATGGGCAAATTGTGCGACAAACTGGGGCTGCCATACGAGTGGACCACCATTGCCTACATGCAAACCATGCCGGCCAAGGTGGGCATGTTTTATGTGCCTGCGGCCGTGTTGGGCCTGTTTATTTTCGTGCTGGGCGCGGTGCTAGTCTTCCTGGTCTTGGCGGCAAAATACGAAAGCTGGAAGTTGCCGCTGTCGGTCATTCTCGTGGTGCCTATGTGCTTATTGTGTTCGGTGAGCGGAATGCTCATTGCGCGGTTGCCTGTCGATATTTTCGTGCAAATTGGTTTCTTAGTGCTCGTTGGCATGGCGGCGAAGAATGCGATTTTGATTGTCGAATTCGCTCAGCAGCAGCGCGAGCTGGGGAACAAGATACACGCGGCCACAGTCGAAGCCTGCCGCTTGCGTTTGCGGCCGATCATTATGACCAGCTTCGCGTTCATTTTGGGCGTCGTGCCGCTGATGATTACGCACGGCGCCGGCGCTGAAATGCGCATTTCGCTGGGTACGGCGGTGTTCTCTGGGATGCTGGGTGTCACGTCGTTTGGGTTGTTCCTCACGCCGGTGTTCTATTACTTCATCATGCGGCGCACCGCGCGGCGCGAGGATGAGACAAAAAAGGCGGCCGCAGCACCCGTAGTGGCATCATCGGGCGGAAGCAGAATGCTGCCGGCGACGGGCTAGCAAACTCGGATCGCTATTCTCGCCGCACTTGGAAAATATGGGCCGGGGCAACAAATGGATCAAGCTCGATGTACGCCCGTGTGCCCTGCCAGCGGAATTTCTTGTCGCTGAGCAAATCGAGCACTTCGAACGCGCCGCTGCTCAAGCGAAATTGCTCCAGCGGAAACTCGACCCAGCCGGAATGCGCATGATGCGGATCGAGATTTAACACCACAAGTACGATGTTGGCGGCATCGTCGGTGCGTTTGCTATAGGCCAGCAGTTGATCGCTATCGATGTTGTGAAACGTAAGATTTGTTACGCTCTGAAGCGCCGGCTGCTGGCGGCGAATGCGGTTAAGGGTTGTGAGCAGTTCTTGCAAACTATCGGGATGGTTCAAATCCCAATGTTTTAGCTCGTATTTTTCCGAGTTGAGATACTCTTCACTGCCCGGTTCGCGCGGCGTGCGTTCCAGCAGTTCGAACGCCGCCCCATAGACGCCCCAATTCGCCCCCAGCGTGGCAGCCAGCACCGCCCGGGCAATGAAGGCGGGCCGCCCGCCCGTTTGCAAAAACTCGTGCAAAATGTCGGGGGTGTTCGGCCACAAATTGGGTCGGAAGATATTCGCCAGCGCCGGCTGCGATAGTTCGGTGAAATATTCGGTGAGCTCCTGCTTCGTGTTGCGCCACGTGAAGTAGGTGTACGACTGCGTAAACCCGAGCTTCGCCAGCCGGTACATAATCTTCGGCCGCGTGAATGCTTCGGAAAGAAAAATCGCATCAGGCCGGACGCGCTTTACCTCGCCGATGCACCACTCCCAGAATGCGAACGGTTTCGTGTGGGGATTATCGACTCGGAAAATGCGCACCCCCTGCTCTATCCAAAACAGGAACACGCTTGTGAGTTCTTCCCACAGCGACTGCCAATCGTCGCATTCGAAATCGAACGGATAAATATCCTGATACTTCTTGGGCGGATTCTCGGCATATTGGATCGTGCCGTCGGGGCGATGCCGAAACCACTGGGGATGTTCACACACATAAGGATGTTCAGGGGAGCATTGAAACGCGATATCGAGCGCCATGTCGAGGTTTTGCTGGCCAGCGGCAGCCACCAGCGCGTGAAAATCTTCCAATGTGCCCAGTTCGGGGCTAACGGTTTTATGCCCCCCTTCCGCCGCGCCAATCGCCCACGGGCTGCCGACATCGCCAGGCTGGGCGCGCTCCTGGTTGTTCTTGCCTTTGCGAAAGGCTTGGCCCACGGGATGAATCGGCGGCAAATAGAGCACATCGAAGCCCATCGAAGAAACATAGGGCAACTGCGCGATCAAATCGCGCAGGGTGCCGTGTTTGCCCGGCGTCGGACTGTAGGAGCGCGGGAACAGTTCGTACCAGGCGCTGAACGCGGCCTTGGCTTCATCGACTACGATGCCGAACTCCGGCGAAATGGTGGCCGCGCTATTGTCGGGGCAGGCATCCATCAATAAGAGCAGAGCCTCGTCCATCGCCGCCGCGTAGCTGTCGACGTCTTCGTCGGCCCCCAACACATTTTCACCCGCCAGTCGTGCCGCAAAATCATCTAATTGAGTCGTCGTGTCACGATCGCTTGAACGTTTAGCGGCGGCTTCAACCAGCTTAGCGCCGATTTTTAGATCGACTTCCAAGTTCTGCCCAGCGTCGGCCCGTTTTTTCAGGTCGTGCCGCCAGGTATGGAAGCGATCGATTCGGCCCAGAATTCGAAACCAATATCGCCCAAGTCTTTCGGCGCAAAAAGTTGCCTGCCAGCGATCATTGCCCAAGGGCTGCATCGGCGTGAAATGCCAGATGGCTTCTTCTTCGTGGCGATGCTGAACAATGCACGCAAGCTCTTCATGGCCATCGGCAAAAACGTCGGCCTCGACGACGACTTCATCGCCGACGATGCGCTTGACGGCGAAGCGACCGCCGTCGACCTGCGGCGACACGTGTTCGATCGCCACTCGGCGAGCATCGAGCTGAGGCGAATCCATCGACGGTTTTCCCTTTCATCCTAAAAAGGCGGATTGTAGATGAGACTCGCTAGAGAGTGATAGTTTGATTACGAAGCAGCCCCGGCGGGCTCGGGGTTGGACTGGTCTGGGGAAGCTGGCGCGGGCGCTGGTGCAGGTTCTGCTTTCGACTGCTCATTAGCGACGGCCTGCGGTTGGGGAGCAGTCGCTGGTTCAGGTTCCTCAGCCGGGGTTGAAACCGGCGGATTGGCTGATTGTTCGTATTTCTGCGCGGCCAGAATGCCTTGCGTGTCAGTCGCGGTGGCAGCCAGCGGAAGATTGGCCCTTTGCATAACCGGCAGCGCCTCGAACGGCTTGATCGGGTATTCCAGCGCCTCGGGCACAAGCGCGCGCAAAATGGAAACGGAGCAAGCGCGAAGCGAGTATTTCACGCCAACATCGTATTTTTCACCGACGGCGTTCACGTCGGCACTGTCGAGCAGCCGTTCCCACTGGGAGCAATTCGCAAACGGCGGCAACTCAAAGGGAATATCTACCTTTTGATCGCCATTGAACAGAATCAAGAGCGTGTCGCCGTCGATCGGCACGCCGCGCTCGTTCACTTCGACATGCTTGCCGTAGAACTGCACGCCCAAACAACGGACATACGGCACGTCCCACGCCTCTTTGGTCATTTCTTTGCCGTCGGGCCCGAGCCACAGAATGTCGGGTATGACTCCCTCGGTCGTTTCGCCTTGGAAAAAACGCCGCCGCTGCAGGACCGGCTGCGAAAAGTACAGCCGCACCAGGCGCTGCGCATATTTGAGCAAGGCTTTGCGGCCGTCGTCAAATTCCCAATTGAGCCAGGTCGTTTCGTTATCTTGGCAGTACGCATTATTGTTGCCGCGCTGGCTGTGGCCAGTTTCATCGCCGGCCAAAAGCATGGCCACGCCTTGAGAGCACAAGAGGGTGGTAAGCATGGCGCGCACTTTTCTGCCGCGCAAATCGAGAATTTCAGGATTATCAGTCGGTCCTTCCGCGCCGCAATTCCAACTGTTGTTGTCGTCGGCCCCGTCGCGATTTTCTTCGCCGTTGGCTTCATTATGCTTTTGATCGTACGAAACCAAGTCGTGCAGCGTGAACCCGTCGTGGCAGGTGATGAAATTGATGCTCGCGTTGGTGGGGCGCTTGCTCCAGGCATAAAGGTCGCTTGAACCGCAGAAGCGCGTGGCGAATTCGGGGACCACGCCGGCATCGCCTTTCCAATAACGACGCACGCAATCGCGATATTTGCCGTTCCACTCCGACCAGAGGACGGGGAAATTGCCAACCTGGTAGCCCCCTTCGCCTAAATCCCACGGCTCGGCAATGAGCTTCACCTGCGAGAGGACGGGGTCTTGGTGGACGATATCGAAAAACGCGCCGAGCTTATCGACTGCGTGCAACTCACGCGCGAGCGTGCTGGCCAAGTCGAAACGGAAGCCATCGACGTGCATGTCGAGCACCCAATAGCGTAGGCTATCCATAATAAGCTGCAGCACGCGCGGGTTTTGCATGCGCAGCGTGTTGCCGCAGCCGGTGTAATCCATGTAATAGCGCGGGTCTTCAGGGGAAAGGCGATAGTAGGCTGCATTGTCGATGCCGCGGAACGAGAGCGTGGGCCCCATGTGGTTGCCTTCGGCCGTGTGGTTGTAGACCACGTCGAGAATGACCTCGATGCCGGCCGCATGCAGATTGCGAACCATGGTTTTGAATTTCGACACTGCATCGCGCGCGGGGCCGCCAGGGGCGTAGTCGCTTTCCGGCGCGAAATAGTTCAGCGTGTTGTAGCCCCAGTAATTGGTGAGTCCTTTTTCGACCAGATGACGATCGTTCAAATGGTAGTGGACCGGCAAAAGCTCGACCGCAGTGACGCCGAGATCTTGCAGATGGCGCAGCACCGAGTCGGAACCGAGCGCCGAGTACGTTCCGCGGAATTGCTCGGGCACGCGGGGATGCAGCTTCGTGAAACCTTTGACGTGAAGCTCGTAGATGAAGGTTTTTTGCCAAGGGGTGCGCGGCGCGCGGTCGTCGCCCCAGGTGAAGGCGGTGTCGATCACTTTCGCGAGCGGTGCGTAGCGGGCATTGTCGCGCTTGTCGAACGAAAGGTCGGCCTGATTGTGACCCACTTTGTAGCCGAACATGCTGTCGGCCCAGCGCATCGAACGGCCGATGCACTTGGCGTAGGGATCTAAGAGCACCTTGTTGGGATTGAAGCGGTGCCCTTTGGCCGGCTCGTAAGAGCCATAGACGCGGAAGCCGTAGAGCTGGCCGGGGGCGATATCGGGCAAGTAGCCGTGAAAGACAAGGTCGTTGTATTCCGGGAGCACGATACGCAGCGATTCGGCCTTGGCCTCAGGAGAATCGAATAGGCAGAGTTCGACCTGCTCGGCGTTTTCGGAATACAAGGCGAAATTCACTCCGCGGCCATCCCACGTGGCGCCCAGCGGATAGGGTTGTCCGGGCCAGATTCTCATGGGAGCGAGCTCGCGGGTGGGTGTTGCATTGGGTGAATGGTGTAGATCCACGATTTTACGAGGGGAACGGTGCGACAGGGAGTGGGGCGGTCGAAGGCAGAAGGCAGAAGGCAGAAAGCAGAATCGACGGGACGGTTTTTGGAAAACGGAGAAAACGGTGAAAAACGGATATTAAACGGACTTGAAACGGCAGGTAAACGGTGGAAAACGGCGGGGTGATTGATTTCAACACAGAGGGACCGAGGCACGGGGCAGCGAGGCCAAAGGCGGAAGGCGGAAAGTGGAAGGCGGAATGAGCCGAACGGGTGCCTTGAGTGATGAACGGCATGGCTGAGGCGGAGTATTGTCATTTTGGCGCGGGTTTTAAATTCGGTGACAAAATTGGGGTGTTTTGTCGCGATGGTTGGCGATGCTAACGTGCAAATGCCGTGCGAATTGCAAAACGAGCGAGACATTATTAGGCGAAGTTACGTCTGAAAGTGATGGTTTTTGGTGAGTTTACGTTTGGAAAAGGGGTATGTTGGGAGGACATAATGGCGTGCCGGTCCGTGAGCGTTGGTTAATCGCGGTGGTTGTCGCGATCAGGCCGCGCTGCTGTCTGTGGCGCGCAGCGGCGGATTTCAAGTTGCAGTAAGCGTACTGTACATGCGTATCGTTTGTCAAGAATTGGAATTGGCCGGCAATGACCCCTTCAATGGCTCAGGCGAGCTTTTTAGTTAGCATCACTTACACATTCATCCGAATGAGTAGCGTATGAAATCAGCCTTATTGCTGGCAAGCATTATGCTCGTGTACCGCTGCTGTCCAATGGCGGCGGCTGCTTCGTCGCCGGAGCAAGATCGCGCGAGTGAGCGCGAAAAGGCGCTTGAGCACATTAGGGAGCTGGGAGGCAAGTACACCGTTGACGACAAGCAACCCGGTCAGCCCGTCGTGACAGTCGATCTGCGCGGACGCAACAATCTCATCGACTCTGATCTGGTTTTCCTAGCCTTGATTCCGGAGGTTCAGGAATTGAACCTGTCGAATACTGGAGTTACCGACGACTGCCTGGAGCATATCGCTGCGCTACACGACCTCAAGACGCTGCACCTGGATGTCACCAAGATATCGGATGCGGGGCTCGAGCGATTGCAATCGCTCAAAGAACTCCGCTCGCTATTTTTATTTCATACGCGAGTTACTGATAGTGGACTGCCATCACTGAAGAGCTTGCCGAAATTGGAATTGCTATTTCTGGGTGGAAACGAAATCGGGGACGCGGGGGTGGAGTCGCTGAGCGGCCTGCCGGCACTACGCAAGTTGTATCTGGATGACACGCTGATTGACGACAACGGCATGGCGAAGCTCGAAGGATTGCCATCGCTCACGGAGTTGGGCTTGGGGAAAACGCGGACAAAGCCACCGTCGCCAAATGCTCCACCGATTGCACTCAAGCCACAAGGACGCATCACCGATAGCGGCCTTACGCATCTCGCGAAATTGCAAGGGCTGAAACTCTTGCGATTTGCAAGGGCAGGATTTTGATGACGAGGGGCTTAAGATTCTGGCGCAGCTCAAGGAGCTTACGAGCCTCGATTTGTCGGACACTGATATTACCGGCGCGGGTTTCAAAAACTTGGCCGGCTTGGACAAGCTCGACACGCTGTATCTGACCGATTGTAAATTCAACATGGAATCGCTTAGTGACTTGGCAGCCTTGCCAAATTTGAAAACGCTGCACCTGTTGCGATGCAAGATGACCGATGGAGATATCAAGTACTTGAAGCAGCTTCCAGCAATCGAAAGACTGGGGCTGTCGGAAACGCCGATTAGCGATGCGGGATTGGCCGAGTTGAAAGAACTCGCTCACTTGAAAGCAATCAGCGTGCGGCGAACAGCCGTGACAGACGACGGCGTTAAGAATTTCAAGCGCGATAGGCCGGAGGTTAGGGTTTTTCGATAGTAAATGAGACCGAAACAATGGCAGCAGGGGTGGGCCAATTATGCGGCTATAGTGTCGGGAAGTTTCACGACGGTTTGGTTGTGGAATCAATCGTTATGCCTTTGTCGCTCGAATAGGCTCGACACGAATCGCGCGGTGGACCGCTTGCGCTGCCGGAGTTCATTTGCGGCGTTTGTAGCGGCCCGATTGCTTTCGGCCTGGCTGTGCTCGCATCTCTGAGCCATTTGCCTGAGATAATCGCGCTGGTGGTTGTGCTGGGGGGCGCGTTGATCTTCGCCTGCGTCGCGCGCATTGCGCTTCCGAAAGCAGCACCCACACGGAATCGGCGGTTGGCGAATGTCGCGATCGCAGCGCCCATTGTGTGATCGATCGCAATCTTTCTGCTTTTGATCTATGCCGGTGAGGTGTGAAATCCGCAACCGGCGGGCATGACCCGCCGATGCCGTGGACCGAGCGGGCTGGTATGCTTGTCCTGCCAAGAGGGCGCAGGTTGAGCGGAGTCGGGGAGTTTCTGGCAAAGATTTACTCTCCGAGACGGGTTCGTGACAGGACGGTGGGGATTTGGTTACGGGTCAGCGGCGGCTAGGTAGGCTCTCTTGCGAACGGCATCGAGCGGGCCGTCGTGAAAGACGGCGCGTCACACCAAACATCGGGCTTAAGAAAACCGGAACGTTATTAAAAGTGGATGGCCAACTTACACTGCTGCACCCGGAGGGTACCCGGCCAGCGGTGGCACCCGGCACCGGGCGTTGAGCGTTCTGGTACATTGAACGTCGGCTGGCGCGGTGCCGGCCATTGAACGTTGGTCAGTTATACCGCCCGAGGCCCATGAGGATCGAACCGCACCCCGAACATCGCGACGCGACCGAAGTGGATGTCAGCCATTTCGAGATGGGCATCGCCGCTCGTCTTCCGGACGACTACCGCGAGTTTCTGATCCGCCACAACGGCGGATACCCGGAGCCGAGCGGGTTTCGCGGTGGTAACGAAGTCCTGAACTTCTTCTTCGGACTCTGGCAGAAGCACGCCGACTTGAACTACGAAACCCTGGCCCTTCGCGGCTTCATCCCCAACGGTATGATCCCGATCGCGTGCGACCCAGGCGGCAGCCTTGTGCTACTTGAAGTCGCTCGTCCCAACCGGGGACACATTTGGTTTTGGGATCATGAGCAATCCGGCGACCCCGACAAAGCAGTGTCGCTGTTGGCAAACAGCTTTACCGAATTCGTCGCGTAGCTCGTGCCACTCGAAGGCGAAACGGAGGCAGGATGGCCACGCACTGCAATGGACCGGCCGACAAGCTCACAGCAGGGCGGGCGGAACGGTCCTTGGGATTCGAACGCGGCACGGTGCCCGGCCGGCCGTTGAATACATTTATGTTAGGCGGCTTAAACTCATGATCGCGCCATTGGCAAGATTCATTGATTGGTCAGCTCTTCAGATGGCATACGCCGTTGCTCCGCTGAGACACGCGCCCGAGTCAAAATGGAGATTGGCCGAAGCGATCGAATTTCTGAATGGGCCGGACTTTTTTCCCGCCGCAAGCGATCCGGCGCGGATTGAATTTGATGGGCAGCGGCATTTCAGATTCCCCACGCCGCGACCGAGTGAAGACGAGGAGAACAACATCGTTTATGGCCGGCTCTATCGGTGTGCCCAGCGCTGGCAAGAACGACCGGTGATCATTCTCTTGGATGGCAGTCCTGCCTTCGGTTATCACACCGGGTTTCCATGGATTGCTCGCCGGTTTAATCGGGCAGGATTCAATGCGGCCCTATTGGTCGCTCCCTACCAGCTTCGACGCCGTCCGCGCCGAGCGATTGAAGAGAATTGTTTGGAGTTCGCGCGGGCCATGGCACAGAACGTCGCCGAGATTCGCGCGCTGGTGGGCTGGCTCGTTGGTGAAGGTTGCCCATCCGTGGCACTTCTGGGTTTTTCGTTTGGGGGATGGACTGCGGGTTTGATCGCGTGCAGCGATGCACGCATCGCCTGTGCCGTTCTGACTGTGCCCGGCGTGGCCTTCCGCCAGTTCTCCTCTCCTCCAGTCGTCTGGCGGCGGGTTCGGAAAGCGTTCAAGGCTCTAAGGCTGGCACACGAAGCAATGGATACGAGCCGGTTAAATTTGACTTTGTCCACGCCAGTCATCCCGAAGGAAAATATATTGTTGATTGAAGGAATTTATGATTTGGCCGGGGATCCGAAACTTATCGAGGAGCTTTGGCAAAAGTGGCAGCAGCCGGAAATCTGGCGAATGCCTCACGGTCACGTTAGTGCGCAGCTCAGGCTGGGCTTGATGGGGCGCGTGCTTCGCTGGCTGGCACCGCGATTAGACAAGCCGATTTGCCCGACCGAATAAGGCCGCCTAGCTATGCGCTCTAGCGAACGGCCGGGCGGAATGGTCCCTACCCGCCGGTCGCAGGGCGGCTTGGAGTTATACTCGGCGCTGCGATATACTTAAGGTGTCGCCTAATAGGTAGCGTCATTGGAGTGTCCGATGTTGAAATATAAGGCGGGTTACAAGTTTGTTGACGGAGGCGTCCATGCGCAAGTGGTGGACTTTCCCGCTGCTATAACCTGCGCCGCCGATTTGACCGAAGCGAGACGCTTGCTGACAGCGGCGCTGCTTGATGTTGCGGAAACGAGTTTGGAGCTTGGCCAGCCGCTGCCGATGCCAAATCCCAAGGCGACTGATCCCGAAATGGATTTCGAGGAGCCGATCTATCTCCATTTGAGCGCAAGCAGCGAGGTCGAGCAGGCGCCCGCGGGAGAGGTCGCTTCGTGAAGCGAAAGGACCTCGTAAAGCACCTTCGCCGTCAAGGGTGCGAACTATTGCGCGAGGGGCGCAGTCACTCGGTGTGGATGAATCCGGCCAACGAGCAGCAAGCTTCTGTGCCAAGACATCGGGAAATCAACGATTACACCGCACGCGGTATTTGCCGTCAGCTTGGCATTTCCGAACCTTGATTGAGTTCCCGGCTGCGTAACAAGGCGAGGTTTGTGGAGGCCATTCCAACACATTACGCAGTTGGGTAGGCTACGTGCAAGGTGTTGCCTGAGAAAACGGTAACGCTGCTAGAAGTGGTGGCCGCATTGCACTGCTGGACAAGCCAGCAGTGGCACCCGCGCGGATGACACCGTATCGTAGGTGGCGGTTACTCGCGACCATCGCGTAACTCCCTCAAATGTGATTGCGCGGTAGCCACCAATTCCTCGATGATTCTAATATCGTCGGGATGGAGTGCTGGATTGCGCGCAACTCTTGAAGTTTGTCCCGTGCCGCTTCCAGCACTCGCTCGGTCAGTCCCATTTGCAGTGCGCGATCCTCTTGCAAGTTTATACCGAGACACCGGATTTCTTCTGCATTCGAAAGTATCTGGACGAGCGAGTCCTCGTTAACTCGGCATTTGCTAATTGCTCGCGTCATCATGTCGACGAAGCCGTTGGAACTTGAGGACCACGCCCGGCTATCAGTGAAGAAAATGTCGCCAGCCATACGTCACCATCCTGTGAAAATAATTCCACCCTGTTTCGGTATCGGTAGCGAGTATACCTTCTCCAAAATCTGGTATATCTGCGTGTCGTTTGCGCCAGTGAGATCGATGACAGTAAAATCGTGGTTCGTGGCGTGACGATCGATCTGATTGAGAAAGTTTCCCGGCCAGTTCCTGGGCTCGAAGGCTTGCGGAGCCCCCATGAAGTCAACATGCGCTGTGTTGGTGGAGTCAAGACGCCAGAGCGAGTCAGCACCTCCTTTTACAGGATTCTCGATCAACTTTATTCCTTCTTGGGCCTCCAAGCGCGAGGCCGTCGCCCGTTCCACAGGCCTTTCTAGCCAGCCAAAGCGAGTCGAACCAACGGATTCTGCGGACTTTCAATTACCCACAAATGGGGCGGAATCCGCAGCTCAATACGCTAGGCTCAAGCAGTTCTACGGGCAGGCCGAAGAATATGGGGCTGCCGGCATCAAGCAATTGGAGAATGGCCGGTTCCGGTTTTACGGTGAGCTCGATCCGGCCGATGTTCCTGGCGAGATGGTTGGTCGGGTCAAAGTGCGGGAGTGGGATCCTGTGACGGGTAATAAGCGAACCTGGTTTGAAACATCGGATCAGCAAGGGACAGTGAGAATCGTTCGCCCCGAAACCGGGGGGACCGAAGGTTCATTATATTTTTGATGCGGAGGGCAATTATGTCGGAAGACGCTAACGTGCCAACATTCGACGATGTTGCCCAGAAGCTTCGGCAGCTTGTCGCCGGCGAAATATCTCGTCAACAAGCGTCGGAATGGGCAAGTCCGTGGATTGTGAAGTACACGGAGGTTCAATTCGATGAGAATCGCGAGTTGGATCGCAAGATAAAGGAAGCACTCGATCGCCTAACGAGTGCGGATCTGATTTCGACGGATCGTCCATACCTCTACGGGCAGTCTGACTTCGAGCGATGGCTAGGCAAGCTTACCGGATGACGGCAGCCTGCGACGTGCTGTCATGTTGAGATTGCGCCGCATCCGCCGCGTCGTCACGCTTCCAGCTGTCGGGCAGGATCTATCCAAATCCTTTGCCAAGTTCCACTCCGAAGTGAATGTCGGTCAATCGCGATAAGCCGCGCCACAGGACGGTGTTTCCCGGCGGTCCGTCGTTCTTTCGAGCGAGATAGCCGCCCAGTTTGGCGATGGCCAGGGCATAGTGGGCCACGTTTTTCGGGAGCGGCTGCTTGGGATCGCCGGCAAGGTGGTTGAGGATCGCGATTTCGGTCTCGGTAAAGACCGCGTCGGCGGATGTCTTCGGATTGGTGCGACTGACCATCGTCAGCCAGAACACCCGCCACGCGACGACGCAGAAGACGGCGATCAGATTCGTCAGCCGCTCGGCGGTGCGCAGCTTGGCGTCTTCGGCGCGGCAGCCCGACTTCAGGATTTTGTGAAATGTCTCGATCTTCCACCGCTGGGCGTACCAATCAATCTTCTCGATGGCCGACTCCAGGTTCTCCACGGGCAGGTCGGTCAGCAATTTCCAATAGATCGGCTTTCGCCCTTCGGGTTTGCCACGCTCCCAGGCATGAATCACGGTCAGTGACAGCGGCGGGTACTTCGTGTGCTTGCCGATGGGCGGATGGATCGTCATCTGACTGTACCGCAGTTGCAGCTCGACCTGGATCGACCGCCGCTTCGCATCCAGAACTTCGACCTGGTGCGTCCCTTGGATGGGCTCGCGATTCATCCTTCTGGCGATCGTGGTGCTTCCCGTGCCAGCCAACCGGTCGACGCACGTCCGCACGAGAAAATGCGTCTGTTCCTCCTGGGCCAGGCAAAACAGTTCGTAGATGTCGCTCTCGCGATCGCCAATGTGAATGCAGCGATCGGGATTGGCCAGTTGCGTCGATTGCTTGAGATTCTCCAGCCAGCGGACGCTCTCCTTCTCCTCGATCGGAATCCGAGTGGTGTTCACCGAATGCTTGCCGCCTTCAACGCCGCGGCCCTTCAGGGCATTGGTCCCCTTGAACTTCTCGCGGGTCCAAAACTTGACGGCCGTCAGTCCCAGTGGCTTGCCTGCCGTGGTGATCGCCAGGCTGGAATGCATCAGAAGCCCGCACTTGGTGATCGGCTTGCTGCCAATTCGACCGCTTGGCAGAAGGCGAGTCTTGCCGATCGTTTCGGGCCGTTCACGCTGAAAGCTGAACTCGGTGGTGTCGTGCAGGACGAGGATCGGGCCTTTGGCAGCCGCCATGCGCGCCGATGTGGCGGCGAAATGCCCGGCCAGAATGGTGCTTTCATCCACCCGCGGGTTGCTGAAGAAGCGATAGGCCGCCTTCGTCGCAGACCAGTCTTGGCAAGCCGACGGCAACGTCTCGCCGATCCGGCGCCCCAGTTCGCTCAGCACCTTGCCCAACCGCGTTTTCAGTCGCCGGTCGGGAAAATCGCATCCTTTCAACTCTCGTTCGACCCAGCCTTCCATGGCCATGGTCCTCCACCAATCCCGATGTCAGCAAGCAAAGCTCACACTCATACACCAAGTTAGCCTCGACCACAAAACGACGATATAGGAAACTTGTGGGTAATTGAAAGTTCTGCGGAACGGACACCATTTTGCTCCGCGGACTGCGCAAAATGAGCCAGTCCCCGGCGGTTTTGTCCCCGGGGTCTAAGTAAGAAGGCGGACAGTGGCACGGCCCAGCAGCACTGGCAGAGCCAGTGGCACCCAGCAGAGCCAGTGGCACAAAGAGCGTATTTAATCCCATGGGTTAGTTGGGGTTGCGAGGGTGGGGTGAGAGGCGGCGAGCGCGGCGGCGTCTTCTTCTTCGACGCGGCGGGGGGCGCTCGTGCGTGAGTACTGGAGTTCGGGGGCGATGACGATGAGGTTGAATAAGAAAATCAGTAGCGCCGCGGGCAAAATGAGCCAGCGGAGGGTGGACATATAGATTATTGCCTGTGTTTGATCGACCAGGGCCAGGCAGCTCCAGAATGGATCGGTGAGGTGGAGCAACGTGTATTCGCTGCCGCGGTAATCCATCACGTAGCGAATGAACCGCGGGATGCCGAAGCCGGCCAAGAGCATCAAGAGTTCGACTAAGAGGGCGGTGGCGATCGTGACTTGCGACCAGCGGCGTAGCAGGCGCAGAAGCAAATTCGCTGCGCCGAGATAGATGACTAAATAGGCGATGGCCAAAACAAGAATAGTCGCAAATTGTTCGAATTGAGGCGATTGAAAAAGCTGCAAAGCTCGCTTGGCGCAAAAGAGCATGCCTGCAAAGGCCACCGCGCCGGCGGCGAGCGCGTTGCACACGACGAACACATAGCCGGTGCCCGGTCCGGGATTGAGCCAGGTTAAAAACACGCGGCCGATAAATGAAGCTGGAAGCCGGCGTTTGACGCGCTGCGAGAGTTCGACATTCTCACCGAGCATAAGAGCGCCCATCAGGTACCAGTACAACGAGACGATAACCGAGCAGGTAACGAGTTCCATGAAGAAGATATGGAGCAGGTAGCCTTGTTGACTTTGGCGAATGCCGAGGTAGCCGACCCAGCCGGCAAATAGCATTTGCTGCACGAGCATGGCTTTGCGCAGCGGCGTGGAGCGATTTTCGGAAGCGAAGGTGAGTTGAGCGCCGGCGGCCAAATAAATGAGTGCAAAGGTGCTGGCGTAGATGGTGAGGAAAGCTAAGTTTTCCGTCCAGAAATACTCGCTGTGGAACGGGAGGACTGGGGAGCGCAGCAGAAAAAGGCACCAATCCCAGGAATATAGAAATGCGACGAACAGGCCGACGACAACTCCAACGGACATGACAATTTGCCAGTGTTTTTCCTTGGCGATGGTGGCCGCCAGCAGCGCGATGGCGGAAAAACCCAGCGACGCCAGCACCGTGTAGAACAAAATCCAGCAGATGGTGAGCACGTCGATGCCGCGGAGCATATAGGTGAACACCAGGCAGGGCATAACTGCGGAGAGATAGACGAGCATTTGGGCCGTGGCGCTGCCGAGCTTGCCGGCGATGATGCGCCGGGCACCAAGCATCGTTATGACGATTAATTCGTAGGTATTGTCTTCGTGTTCGGCGATGAGCGAGCGGAAGGCGGAGAACGGGACGATCAAAAGCAGCGGAAGAGCGAGGATGAGGAAATAGCCGAAGAACATTTCCGGCCCGGCCGATTGATAGGCGACGTCGGGGCCGAGCATGGCGATGCCGTAGATTGTCCAGCCCCAGGCGAGCACGACCACGAGCGTGAAGGTGATGGAGAATTGGCGGCTTTTGAGCGATTGGCGGCACTCTTTGACCAACAGGGGATTGAGGTGCTCGCCTGCGCGCTCGAGGAGCGCGGCGAGGCGGGAGGATGCGAGGGTGGAGATCGCTTGGTCGGAGGACATAGAGGCTAATGACTAAATGACGAATGCCTAAATGACTAAAAAGTTGTTTTAAAACCGGGGGCGAGCGCCCCGCGGCTAATCATTGCACTAATCCGGCGGTGACTTGCAAAAACACATCTTCCAGTGAACGCTGATGGCTGCCGAAGGCTGCGATGCGGAAACCGGCTGCGATCAACTCGCGCAATAAATCGACCTCGGAGTTTTCGTCGCCGCGATGGGCAAAGGTGACCAATTCGCCATCGACTTTGATCTCGTGCACATCGTCGCGGGCCGCGAGCCAGGTTTCCAACGTTTCAGCGCCACCCAGCACGCGGACGCGGACCCAGCGCTGCTGCTCGGACGAGGCGTGGTGGTTTTGAATTTCATCGACCGTGCCGACCGCTAACATCTGCCCCTGCTCGATGATGCCGACCACGTCGCACATTTCGGCCAGCTCGGTGAGGATGTGCGAGCTGACGAGAATGGTTTTGCCGTCGGCGGCCAGACGGCGGATCATTTCGCGCAGCTCGATGCGGGCCCGCGGGTCGAGACCGGCGGCCGGTTCATCGAGCACGAGCACCGCGGGATCGTGAATCATGGTGCGGCCCAGGCAAAGGCGTTGCTTCATGCCTTTGGATAAGCCATTGATCGCCTTGCCTGCGAGCTTGTCGAGGCCGGTGAAGCCCATGACATAGTCGATGGCCTGCTGTTCGCTCGGGGCCGCGCAGGTCGTAGGAGCGGGCGAAGAAATCGAGATACTCGGCGACGTTCATGTTGGGATAGGTGCCGTAGTAGTCGGGCATGAAGCCCAGCCGGCGACGGACGCGGTCGGGATCGTCGATGACCGAGAAACCATCGATGAAGGCATCGCCCGACTGCGGGCAATCGAGCGTCGCCAGAATGCGCATGCTGGTGGTTTTGCCTGCACCGTTGGGCCCGATGAAGCCGAATACTTGCCCTCGCTCGACGCTCGAACGAGACATCGTTAACGGCCTTGGTGCGGCCGAAGTAGCGATGCAGGCGGCGGAGTTCGATCATCGGGGAGGACATGCGGGGGGTTCAGGGTTCAGGGTTCGGGTGAAGAGGTGAAGGGGTGAAGGGGCAGGAACAGTCAGTAGTGACCGACGATGATGTGGAGGCTTGATTCTTCGCGAGCGGCGGGGGTGCCGAGTTCCATTTCGGGGGAAGAATCGACGATGGCCACGTAGGTGCGCGGAGGGAGCGACTCGTTATTTAATTGGTCGACGATCTCCTGAATCGAACGTTCAAATAGCCCGGTGGCTTGCGTGACGGGAGGCATTCCGTTGGCCGTGGGCAGCGCGGGGTAGGTCATTGCCTGGGCGTAGATGTTTTGATACGACGACTGGCCGCTTAGTCCAAACAGCCGGGGAGCATTGGAATGCCGCGCGGCGGCCGGCAGTTCGGGCCGGTTCGCCATGACGGCCGGGTTGATGTGATCGGCAAAGGCCTTGCTTTGCGATTCGACCGAATCGAGCGCGGCAGTTTGCGCGATGGCAATATTTTCGCCGACGAAGCATTTGCCCGCTTCGTCGATGAGCACCAGTTGCTGAATGCTTGAACCAAGCTGATTGACGACCTGCGGCGAACCGCGTGGCGTCGGGGAAACGTCTAAATGCGCTTTGGTCGTCGTAGCGCGGGAGGTGATAAACTGCGTGGGGAGGCGGGCGCGGAGCCAGCCGGTCGAAAAATGTTGTTCAAGCGGCGATGCGGCATCGGAAACCTCGCGGCGCTGCCAGTCGAGCGTGCGAGCTGGCGCGTTCTCGTTCAGAAAGTCCGGTTCGACCAGCAGCGGAAATACTGCGGTGGCATCGGAGAACGTCAATCCGCCCGAGGGGGTCAGGCCGGCGTAATACGATAAGCGAGCTTGGCAGGTGGCGGTGCCCGCGCGCTGGTCGATGGCCGTGAAACTACGCGCCGCAGGCGAACACCCAGGCCATCGGCGAAAACGGCGAAGCCGACCAAGCCGAGCGTGACCACCGTGGCTCCGGCGGGAACGGTGAGCGACATGAGGTTTAGCTTCCCCCAGCGGCGCAGAAGCAGATAGTTCACCGGACCGATGGCGAGCATGAAGAGCGTGATGAGCACTTGAAATTTGCCCACAGGTGCGAGGCCGACGCCAGGAATGAGGAAATTCCAGAAATCGGCGTTTTCGCGATCGAGCGACAGCCCATAGCGATTGCACCATTGCCAGCGCTGGGGGCCGAGCGTGTTAAAGAGCCATGCCCAGGGGAATGCGCGGCCGGTGAAATTTTCGTCGGAGGCAATGGCGACAACGGCGCCTGCGCCGCAAGCGCGCATGATAAAGGGGGCTTGATCGATGGCAACCAGGTCGGCGTCGGCATCGGTGGCGGCGGCGGATTTGGATGGATTGCTCGGCGGCACGGTGGCCTGCGGTATGGTCGGCGGCTGCGTACCTGGTAGAAATTGTGTAATTCCCGGCGAAGATGCGGCTGAGTTGTCGCCGCCGATGGCATCGCTAAGATCGCTGGAGCCGCCTTGCGCTGGCTGGTATGGGGGGCATGCCAACCGGCGAAATCGGGGGCGGCGGGATCGGCCGATTTTGTGTCGCTTCCGGTCGAAAGATTTGCGAGCTGCGCGACGTCGTTTAATTGGTCGAACTGCTTTCCGGCCCCGTAAACAATTAAATTGCCGCCGCTGTGCAGCCAATCGCAAATGGCGCGATATTGGGCGGGATGATGTTCGGCAAACGATTTCCATTCTGGCAATGAGACAAGCACGACGTCGAAGCCCGAATAATCGATCCAGCGCGTGGGGAGTTCGGAAGTGCGAAAGTCGTTCACGTTGCCCGGCGCGTTTGGGGGAAGCAAGCCGAGTTTCGATTGGTTTGGCCGGCTTTCATCTCGGGCTAGCAGCACCTCGGGCAAGGGTTGGCTATGAAATTGGATGCTCGTGGCGGGGTGGGTTGGGCTATCGCTAATGGCAAGCACGGCTGGAGACGAGGCATCGCCTTGGTAGGTGCCGCTCCAGGTGGTGCCCATTGCGGCGGAGCCGGAGATCGAAAGCTGGTCGAGGAATTTGCCATCTTCAAACACATCCATCGCGATCGATCCCCAAGTGCATTCTTGTGGGACGGAGATGATGGCGCGCTTCGATTCTTCGCCGGCCGCCAAGTCGATGGTTTGTGTGACGGTGGTGCTATCGACGCTGGTATAGCCTCGGTGGGGTCGGAAATGAATGAGAAGCGAACGGTCGGCGGCGAGTGGGCCGACCGTGGATTTCACCAAGATTTGCACGGGGCGATAGCCGGAGGAATCGATCCAACTGGTGTTGAGGGTGAGTTGCAGGTCGGTCGTGTTGGTCTGATTGGGGGCTAAAACCGGGAGCGTGATGCTGCCGCCGGAACTGGCTAGAGCGTCGCTTGTGGTCGCGGCTAGAGTAATGATGAGGAGTAGCGCGAGCGGCGTGCCGCCGTTTGAGGCGGCCGGCGTGCGTTGCGAAGGGTTCGGCTTCTCGTGGGCACGCAAGCGGCCGAATGATACCGCCAAAAGCGCGGCGAGAAGGAAAACTACCCCGTAAACAAGTAATATTGCCGCCAACATCAGCAGGCCGGCCGAAATGCCACCCGCCCAGGCATAGCCGCGGCACCGCCAATGAGACGATGAAAGCCGCCACCGCGGCAAGGGCGGTGACCGCGAGAATGAAGCGCAAAGAGAATTGCGGGATGAGAGTGCGGCGAATTTCTGCCATGGTTCAATTCTGCCAGCTTCAGTGCGGAATTGCAAAAGACGCTCGATGAGGTCGAACCATTGTGAAGTGACCGGAGAAGGGGTAAAAAATGTTCCAGACCCCAGCGAGAATCACAATTTTGGAGGCGCGGGCTTCAGCGGTGGATCAGCCGGATTCAAACCCTGCACTTTCAACTTACGCGAATAGATTTTATCGCCGCAGGTGGCAAAGAGCGTGTCGAAAGTTGCGCCGCCGAAGCACAAGTTCGAAACTTTGCCGTTGGGCGTGGGAATAATGCAATTCACGCGACCAGCCTGATCGCAGACTTGAATGCCCAGGCGCGTGGTTACGTACAGCCGGCCGTCGCGATCCACACGCATGCCGTCGGAACCGCTGTCGTCGGCGCTATCGGGAACGTGCAAATGATAATATCGCTGCTTGAAATTCAGCGATCCATCGGGCTGAACTTGGTAGCTGTAAACCCAGCGGCTGCGCATATCGTCGACATATAACAGCGATTGATCGGGGGAGAGCGCGAGCCCGTTGGGAAACTTGAGGCCGGAATCGACGAGGTGCTTTTCTCCCTTGGGGCTCATGTACCAGACTTGCCCGCCGGCCTTGCTGTTGCCCGGCGGAGATGAAACGGTGACGTAGATCCCGCCATCATGGCGAACGGCAATATCGTTGCCGTGAATTTCGTCGGCGACGACGGTCGATTTGCCATCGGGCGAATACGCCAGAATTTGATCGGCGCCGGTGGCCGCGGCGTAAAGTCGCCCATCGGGACCGATCGTCTCCCCTGCACCTTTTTTTGTGTCTTCAATGAATGTGCTGACCGTGCCATCGAGGCCGATTTTGTAGCACTTGCCGCTATCGTTGAAGAAAACTTCTTCCTGGGCGTTGGCGGTCGGTCCATCGGACGATTTGTATCCCTCGGCGGCAAGTTTCCATTCTTCGCCGGGTATCAGAATCTGCTGCAATTGTTCCGAACCGGCGCCCGTTTTGATTTGTTCGGGCCAATCTTTCCAGAGCCAGCGCATGGCGTCGGGGAAAATTTCGTCGGCCTGCTTGTGATTGTGGCCCCCCTCGCCCCAGACGTGATTAACTTCGTAGCCGGCATAGGTAAGCGCCCGCTCCATCGACTGGTTGGCCATCCACCAATCGCCGCCATAAGTGTTGTGATCGGTGCTGCCGTCTTGCAAAAAAATACGCAGCGGCTTTGGCTCGAACTTTCGCACGAGCGTAGGGTATTCGTTCCCTCCACGCAGGCCCACATAGGTGCCAATGGCGCTAAATACGCGGCGAAAGGCATCGGGCCGTTCCCAGGCGGCGGCGAAGGCGCAAATCGCGCCGCTGCTGGAGCCGCCGATGCCGCGATCGTTGCCGTCGTGCGAAAATCGAATCGGCCGACCATCGGAGGTCATTTTGGTTTCGGCTTCCGGCAGCAGTTCGTCGAGCAGGAAGCGAACGTAATGATCGCCAAGGCTATCGTATTCGTAGCTGCGGTTGAAGCGATTTAACGCTTGATCGGATGGCGCTTTGACAATGCCGGGGGTTACGAAAACGCCAATGGTTATGGGCATTGCTTTCTCGTTGATGAGCTTGTCGAAAACGCCGGGCGTGGTGGCCGCTGTTTTTTCTTTATTGAGCACAACTTCGCCAAACTGCACGCCATCTTGATTGACCCACAAGCAGGCCGGTTTGGCAGGATCATATTGTGCCGGCGCGTAAATCCAATAATCGCGCGTTGTGCCGGGAAAGATTTTGCTGTGGTCGAACGTGTATTTGGCCACTTCGCCGCGCGGGATGTCATTGGCACCGTTGTTTTGTTCGGCGGCTGGCACGATAGGTGCGTAAAGAACGAACACCGCCGCGATAGTCAACGCGAAACTGCGCGAAGCGAAATTCATAAGTCACCGTAGCTGCGCGAATGCGCATTTATCGAATGCTAAAAGTCGAACAGATATCCCTCGCGTGCGCCGCTTTTACAGCTTCCTTCGGGCCGCGATCTTGCGGACGCTCAATCCTACCGATATCGCACAATGCACCATAGTGCCCGCAGCCCATCGACCCAACCGATTTTTTTCCCTTCCAGTTTCGTCCGGCGCGGTAGCGAATGGGAAGCTCGACGATGCGAATGCCGGGAATTTTCACGGTGCGGGCCGTGAGCTCGATTTCCACGCCGAAGCGACTGTCGACAAGTTTGGGAGCGATTTGTTGAATGACTTCGCGCTTGAAAACTTTGTAACAGGTTTCGACATCGGAGAGTTTCGTCCAATAAACCCAGTTGAAGACTTTAGTAATGATGCGGTTGGCCCAGTAGGTGGTGCGGGAAATCTCGGTTTCGGAACCGGGCATGAAGCGGCTGCCGTAAACGACATCGGCTCGGCCGATCACGATGGGCTCAATGAGTTCCGGATATTGGCCTGGGTCATACTCTAAGTCGGCGTCTTGAACGATGACGACCTCGCCGCGGGCGGCCGCAAAGCCGGTTTTCAGCGCGTTGCCTTTGCCTTGATTCTCCGGGTGGATCAAAATGCGAACATGGGGGTGCGTTTCGAGTTCCTTGAGCACTTCCAGCGTGTTATCGCTGCTGCCGTCGTCGACAATGATTAGCTCGTGCTCGACCGGCGAACTCAAAATAATATCGGCCACCTGCGGCACGGTCTGGCCTTCGTTATAAACCGGCATGACGATCGAGAGCATGCGAGCGGAAGGGATGGTTAGACTTGGTCGAGTTTGTTGAGGCACCTACTATAATCGGCCAATAGGTCCATTACAGCAGCATCTTTGGCCACCCGCCGATAGCCAAGCCTATGTCATCGATTGCGATACCCCAGCGCCAGGGAGAATTGAAATCGCCCGCGAGAGGGCTGGGGAAACCGATCGCTGCACTATTACTACTGGCTGGGCTGTGTGTGGCGTATTTCCCGGCGGTGGGCGGTTCCTATCTCTGGGACGATGACGCGCATGTGACACGGCCCGAACTGCGATCGGCCGAAGGCCTGAAGCGAATTTGGCTGGAAGTTGGCGCGACGCAGCAATACTACCCGCTCTTGCACAGCGCGTTTTGGGTAGAAAACCGACTGTGGGGTGATAACGCGGCTGGGTTATCACCTGGCTAATTTGCTGCTGCACGCGCTGGCGGCCTGGCTAGTGTTTTTGGTTTTGCGGAAGCTAAACGTGCCAGGGGCACTGCTGGCGGCGGCACTTTTTGCTGTGCATCCAGTTCAAGTGGAGACGGTCGCCTGGATTTCGGAACAGAAGAACACACTGTCGGCGGTGTTTTACCTGGGAGCGATGCTCGTTTATTTGGAATTTGATAAAAGTCGCAATACTTCACAATATGTTTTCGCGGCGGTGCTGTTCCTGGCCGGCTTATTGACGAAAACGGTCATCGCGACGCTGCCGGCGGCGATGCTGGTGATTTTTTGGTGGCAGCGGGGGCGGCTCGAGTGGCGGCGCGATGTGCTGCCGCTTGTTCCTTGGTTTATTGTCGGAGCGATTGCCGGAATTTGGACCGCTTGGGTAGAACGCAAGCTGATCGGCGCGGAAGGAGTGGAATTCGGCCTGAGTTGGATCGAGCGCCGCCAGTTGGCCGGACGCGTCGTTTGGTTCTACATTGGCAAGCTGCTATGGCCGGCGGATTTGATATTCGTCTATCCGCGGTGGCAAATAAGCGCCAGCCATTGGTGGCCGTGGCTCTATCTGTTGGCGGCAATCGCGGTGACCATTTGCCTGTGGGCGCTTTGCAGGCGCTCGTGCGCCGCTGGCCGGCTGGCTGTTTTTTGTCGGCACGCTGTTTCCAGTGGTGGGGTTTTTGAACGTATTTCCCTTTGTCTATTCGTATGTGGCTGACCACTTTCAATATTTGGCGTGTTTGGGAATTATTGTTCCGCTGGCTGCGGGGGCATGGTTGGCGGTCGCCAGGTTGCCCGGAGTCGCGAAAGGATTCGGTCGAGGCGCGCTTGTTGCCGTGGTGGGCGCATTGGCACTGCTCGCGTGGCGCCAGTCGAAGATGTACGCCAACGCGTCGACACTGTACCAGACGACCATTGATAAAAATCCAAATTGCTGGATGGCATATATCAATCTTGGCTTGGAAGACGCGAAGAACCACGACCAAGAGCCCGCGATTGAGTGCTACCAGCGCGCGCTGGAGCTACACCCAAAAGCAGCCAATGCCCACAACGATTTGGCGATTGCCTGGCAAGCGCTTGGCAATTACGACCGTGCGATTGACGAATATTCGCAGGCGTGACGCCAAGGCCCGATTTGTACCAGGCGCATAATAATATGGCGCGGTGCTGCGGGATCTTGGCCGGCTGGATGATGCACTAGACCAATTCACGGCGGCGTTGCAAACGAAGCCCGATTTTGCGGAAGCGCGCGAACTTGGCGTTGCTGTACGCGCAAATGAATCGGCCCGAAGAGGCGATTTCCGCGGCTCGCAAAGCACTCGAGGAGGCCCAGCGACAAGGAAATGACACCGTCGCTGAAAGAATGAATGCTTGGCTGAAAGCTTATATGGCGAGCCCGGAAGCGATTAAAAGACAAATGGTTGAGCCCGACGTGGAACCGCGTTCGCAATGAACAATTCAACTGCTCGCCGAGAATGAGCGCCGAGCCTTGCGGCTCAGAATGCGGGAATCATGAGCCAGAAGCGAGGGTTTGGATTGGAGGATGTCCCTTGAGTAGTTGAAAAGTTGGCGGTTGCTCCGGCCGGGAGTACATTCCCGGCTGGTAATTTGTTTCCCTTGAAACAGGAGCAACCGCCATGAGGAGAAGTTATCGCAGAAGTAGCGGAGCAGGCAAGCGGGCCAGGGGCGAGCGGATCGAAGGTGATCGACGAACGGGCGCCCTCAAGGGCCGGAGTTGGGCGAGGCCCTGGGCCGGCAAGTTCGTCAGATGCTTCAGCTCTCGCTGGACCAGGAAGAAGTGCTGGAACTGCTGCAACAATCCCTGGACTTGTTTGCCATCGAGATTGGTCGCCGGGTAGCAGTCGGCCTGTTGGACGACGAAGTCCAAGCGCATTGCGGACCGCGGCATCAATGGGGCCAAGCCGATCGCAAGGCCACCCGCCACGGCCGGCAACCCGGCTACGTTTGTATCGGTGGACAAAAGATTTCGATCCAGCGGCCGCGGGTTCGATCGACCGCTGGAGCCGGCGAGCTATCCTTGGAGCGATACGCTCAACTGCAGCAGCCCGACGCCTTGCCGCAGACCTTCCTGCGGCGGATGGTTCGCGGCGTTTCCACCCGAGATTATGAAGGCGTGATCGACCTGGCGAGCGAGGGCTTCGGCGTGAAGAAGTCCAGTGTCAGCCGCGGTTTCGTACGGGCCAGTACCCGGAGTTTGGCGGCCTGGTCGTCACGGAGCCTGGCCGGCGGCACGGTATGTCGCCGTGTTCATCGACGGCGTGGAATATGCGGGAGAAACGTTGCTGGTGGCGTTGGGCTTGACTGACCAGGGTTACAAACAGCTGCTGGGCTTGCGGCAAGGGGCCACCGAAAACGCCCAGGTGGTCACGTCGCTGTTGGAAGAATTAGTGGAGCGAGGTCTGGAGACGTCGCGGCCGACGCTGTTTGTGCTGGATGGCGCCAAGGCCTTGGTGGCCGGCGTGAAACGCGTGTTCGGCCGGCAGGCGGTCATTCAACGTTGCCAGGTCCATAAGCGCCGCAACGTCCAAGCCCATCTGCACGAGCGGCATCACGAAGAACTGGATCGCCGGCTCGCGGAGGCGTACCAACAAACCAACTTCTTGAAGGCTCGTTCCGCCTTGGAGAATACGGTGCGCTGGCTGCACCGCCTCGCTCCCGACGCCGCGGCCAGCTTGGAAGAGGGCCTGCAGGAAACGCTCACGGTCATTCGTCTGGGCTTGCCCGACCTGTTGCGTCGCACCCTATCCAGCACCAATGTGATCGAATCAGCCCTCAGTGTCACGTGCGCACCGTGACAGCGCGAGTGAAACGTTCGCGCGACGGCGACATGCGACAACGTTGGTGCAGCGCTGGACTGATGCGGGCCGAACAAAAATTCCGCCGTGCAAGAGGCTACCGACAAATCCCCCAACTCCTGGCCGCACTAGACGTCACGCAACTTGACACCAAAGGCAAAACCGGCTGACAATCCATCAATGAATGCAACCGCCTCTTTTCAACTATCAGAGGGGCAACTTCTTGGATTGAACATCTACGATTTTTCCAAAGCTGCCATCACGCGGGCGGTAATCAGTTTCACAAGCGCCTCTTGATCGGCGGCGTCGTTTTTCGGTGACGATGCTGACACGGCGGTGTTCGTCGGCGGGGTGCTTTGAACGCGCGGCGCTCGACTCCCGCGGCTTTCGAACTATCGCGGATCGTGTCGTTGGCACGAATGTCACAATTCTGCAATTCCTTATCGAGCCGCGCGTCGGGGAAGCCCCATTTCTTTTTAAGTTCCAAAAGTTCGTGCATTTCGGCCTCGGTAAAGTAATTGATTTTGCCCAGGTCGCGCCAACAGCAGCATTCGGCAGTAAGCATCGAGGATTTCGGTCCACCAATACGCCTGCTCGACGCTCGCGCCATAGCTGACCGTGCCATGATTAGCCAACACCATCACGCTTGCTCTTTTTACGTAGGGTAGCACCGTATCGGCGAATGCTTGCGTGCCCGGGGTTTGGTAGGGAGTGATAGGCACCTCGCCCAAGAACAGCTCGATTTCCGGCAGCACGCACTGCGGAATGGGCTCCGCGCGATGGCGAATGCAGTGGCGTGCGGCGGGTGGCAATGAACGACGCTTTTCACGTCGGGGCGCTGCGCATGATGGTTAAGTGCAACAGAATTTCGCTGCTGCGCTTGCGCTTGCCGGAGAGTTGCTTGCCAGTCATGTCGACAACGCACAAATCTTCCGGCTTCATGAAGCCTTTGGAAATGAGAGTTGGCGTGCAGAGCACCTTTTTATCGGAAAGTCGATAGCTAATGTTGCCGTCGTTGCCGGCGGCAAAATCCTTGTTATAAATGCGGCGACCAATGTCGCAGATTTCAAGTTTGATTTGACGGATGTTCAATGCGGAAGAAGGGTTCAGGGTTCGCGAATCAGGAACTCATTTCTTCCCGTGCCCGACAGCGTGACGCGATTATGCCAGCCAACGTGGAAGAATCAATCAAGCTATTGATCGGCGTTTGCAACAAATGATTGAATGCGATCGCTTTTCGATGCAGTCCGAATTGTATAACATCTTACGGCACTGCGAATTAAGTTTTAGGGCCTGGAGGCAAAACGTCCGCGGAGAGGGTGACAGTCCGGACGGTCCCATATTTCTCCCAGGGCACCGAAAAATCGGGACAGTCCCCCGACGTTTTGCCCTAGACTGTCAGAGGGCTATCGATTTCAAATGACCGCTGTGCTGCAACTTTCCCATCGATTGGAAGCACTGCCTGCGCCGGTTCTGCTGAAGGATTTTAACGTCCGAAATTATTCGGGCGATGCCGATGTTGCTGGCTGGCTCGAACTTCGGCATCGCGGCTTCGCGCCAGCGCGTTGGAGTGCGCGAATGGTCTGAGGGCGATTTTCGCGGAGAATTCCTCGATCGCTGGTGGTGGCAGCCCGAGCGCATGTGGCTGGCTGAAACGGCGAGCACAGCAATGGACAGAGATGGCAGACAAATCGTCGGTGCGGTGACGCTGGCCATGCGCGGCGAGCAGGATAGCGCAAAGCCGGTGGTTCATTGGTTGATGGTCGATCCGAAATGGCGGCGGCGGAATGGGGCGCCTGCTGATGGTCCATTTGGAACGAGCGGCCTGGGACGCAGGCTACCGCGAAGTTTTCTTGGAGACGCACGCTGCGTGGCAAGCCGCGGCGAATTTCTACGAGGCGCTGGGATATCGTCCTTATGCCCAGCATGGCACGCCGCGCTAGCCATCGGTCGGGGTTGCAATCGTAGAAAGCATAGCAGCGTCTGACAGCGCGGCGGGCGGGTATCTGGGCCTGCGGCCGTGCGCACCTCGTGCTTCAGCCAACTGATGATGGGCGAGCCGATAATGGTGGGCAATATCCACGCCCACCATACTTTGCCGACGTTAACGACTAAAACGGCCGTGGTCATAGCGATATAGGAACCGAGTTGGCCGGAAATGTGGTATTGCAGCCAGCCGGACCAGCGCATTGTAGCGGCCAGGTAGCCCATAAGCGCTAAGCGCGTAAGAACCAATCGCAATTGGCGCCAGCCACCAAATTCGGTGCCACTCGATTATCGCAAGAACACAGGCTGAAACTGCCAAACACACGTAGACCCAGTGGTACGCATTTCCCACGAGCGTGTGCAGGCCGCGCTGTTTGGTCGCCCACATGGCAACTAGGCCCAGCGCCAGCGCGACTGCGCAGCAACCAATGTGGAACGCAAGAATGACTTTAAAGGTGGTCATTGCATAAAATCGCGCCAAGTTTGGGATGAATCAGATCCGCAGCACTCTGCGAGTGTCAAGGCGGCTTGGTCGATCGAGGTTAATGCTTGTCTTGCACTACTACTTTACCGGAGGTTTAGAGGGATGCCGGTCGTAACAACCGACCAAATATCTGAAAAACGCTGGCAATTACTATGATTCTCGGTTATAAAGAACCAGTCGGGGGCTTATCTGCTCGCTCGCGCAGCATTACGGTAGCTAGTGACGAATCTCGCGAATTGCTAAGCGTTTGACCTCTTCTGGGTCGGCGCGTTCCTGTTGGTCGAGCTTGTCTTGTGCTGCGCTTTTATTACATCGGAACTAGGAGAGGCGGATGGTTTCTCACACTCGCGGACGGATCGTTCATTACAGGCGGAGATTGATACCAATAATCGTCGGCGCGGTTGCATCGATTGGTTTCGTTGCGCTCCATTGCCTGCTCGCGCTTCCGATTTCACCAGCGCCTCAACCGGCGGCCCTAGCTCAGCCGCAAATTAACGTGTGGTATTAGTACCACCAGCGGCGGACCACTGTTGACAGGCACCACGCTGGATGAAAATTTAAACACGGTCTCGACTATCAATCTGCAAGCTTATTTCGATACCGGCGGCAAGCGGCATTCTTTTGAGCAATTCGACCCAAACGAACCTCGGCTTCGGCCTGGAAAAAGATAATAACGGAACGACCGTCACCTACAACGACGTCGGGGCCACTGGCGCGCGCCAAGTTCAACGTTTCGCAACCGCTATATGTTTGGCTCGCGCCGGATAATCCGAATGTCAACGTCGAAAGCCAGGCGAGCTATACACAGTTGCCCAATGCATTTTCTCGCGCAAGTCGGGCCGGTTTCCGATGTCGCAAGCCGACGATTTGAACAACGAAATCAATCAGTTGCTCGGCGGCGATATCAACGTTATCGGCACGCCGGCCATGGTTGGCAAAGTGATTGTGATCGATGCCCGGCCGACAAATACATTGGCGAGCAACGGAGCTGGCTTCACTGCCGCTTTGAACAACGTCATCAATACCTTGTTTTCGTCGACCGATCCCGTCGTTATTCAGCAAGCGTCTCGATCAATTCAACCAGATCGAAGGTCAGACGACGCTACGGACGTACGCCTATGACCCCAGTACGCCGTTTCACTCGACGACGACAGACACCGACCCAGGCATTCCGACGACGAATCGCCACATAAAGCTCAGCTTCGCGTCGTTCGACCGCTTCACGAGCGTCGATCAGCCTACCGGTTTGCCGCCGACGCTGGCGCATAATCCGTTCATTGGCCCGAATCCGCTGTCGGCGATCGACAATACGATTCCTGTCGACAATACTCCGAAGGTGAAAATTGGCTACAACGGACTTTCGACTGAGGGGAGCTTTTTGCTCGACACCGGTGCTGCGGCCTCGATGATTTCCACCTCCTTGGCCGACGAGCTTCATGTGGAGGTCGTGACCGATTCTAGCGGCACCTATCTGACCTACAATGGCACTCGTATCGCCGACCAATTCAATTTGCAAATCGGGGGCATTGGAGGGTCCGGTGCGGAAAACGTGCCAGGATTTTTTCTCGATTCGCTCCTATTGCGAACGATGGAAGGCGATCCTGCCAACGACGACGATCCGAACCATTTGCGATTTCTGCATGCCCCCGTTTTGGTCGACGACATCACCGTTACCGATGCGCCGCGAAATAGTTTGACTTTGGATGGCATTTTAGGCATGAATTTCTTTACCGCAAGTTCGGGCGTTACCGACGCCGGCAGCGGCGATGCACTAGATTTAGGATCTACGTTAGATCTCGATAGTTTGTCGCCCAGCCCCTTCGATTGGTTAACATTTGACGAACCTAATGGCGTGTTGGGGCTGCAACTGGGCGTCTGAAGCAGTTCCCGAGCCGCCGGCGGGTCTGCTAGCAATTCTTGGCACGTTGATGGTTGTCGCGGCGATCGCAACTCGCAAGACGACCGCTGCCGCATAGCCAAGCTCAATGTGCCGCTAAACCGTGCGAGCTTCGCGGCTAAGCACGCCCAGCACAATTTTGCGCAGCTTGGGCTCGGCCAGCGATGCCCCGTGCAAGATTTCTGATATCGACCGGCTCGAGGCAATCGGCGAATGCCAGGCTCGGTTACGGCCGAAAGTCCCAGTACGCGCATGCCGCCGTGGACCGCCACAATACATTCGGGCACGGTGGACATGCCGACGCAATCGGCCCCGATCCAACGGAGGAACGCATTCGGGCCCGCGTTTCCAAATTCGGCCCGGCCGACGGCGACGAACACGCCGCGATGGGCCACGAAGTTTTCCGTTCGAGCCACTTCGAGGCGCCGTTCGACTAGTTCGGGCGTGTAGGGGCGGCTCATATCAGGGAAACGTGGGCCCAAACGATCCTCGTTGATGCCGATGAGCGGGTTGCTGCCCAAGAGGTTGATGTGATCGTCGATGACCATTACGTCTCCCACGCGGTACATCGGGTTCATTCCGCCGCAAGCATTGGAGACGATGAGCAAATCGGCCCCC
>CAWGBP010000003.1:0-10112 GCA_963820835.1 Pirellulales bacterium
GGGGTGATTGATTTCAACACAGAGGGACCGAGGCACGGGGCAGCGAGGCCAAAGGCGGAAGGCGGAAAGTGGAAGGCGGAATGAGCCGAACGGGTGCCTTGAGTGATGAACGGCATGGCTGAGGCGGAGTATTGTCATTTTGGCGCGGGTTTTAAATTCGGTGACAAAATTGGGGTGTTTTGTCGCGATGGTTGGCGATGCTAACGTGCAAATGCCGTGCGAATTGCAAAACGAGCGAGACATTATTAGGCGAAGTTACGTCTGAAAGTGATGGTTTTTGGTGAGTTTACGTTTGGAAAAGGGGTATGTTGGGAGGACATAATGGCGTGCCGGTCCGTGAGCGTTGGTTAATCGCGGTGGTTGTCGCGATCAGGCCGCGCTGCTGTCTGTGGGCGCAGCGGCGGATTTCAAGTTGCAGTAAGCGTACTGTACATGCGTATCGTTTGTCAAGAATTGGAATTGGCCGGCAATGACCCCTTCAATGGCTCAGGCGAGCTTTTTAGTTAGCATCACTTACACATTCATCCGAATGAGTAGCGTATGAAATCAGCCTTATTGCTGGCAAGCATTATGCTCGTGTACCGCTGCTGTCCAATGGCGGCGGCTGCTTCGTCGCCGGAGCAAGATCGCGCGAGTGAGCGCGAAAAGGCGCTTGAGCACATTAGGGAGCTGGGAGGCAAGTACACCGTTGACGACAAGCAACCCGGTCAGCCCGTCGTGACAGTCGATCTGCGCGGACGCAACAATCTCATCGACTCTGATCTGGTTTTCCTAGCCTTGATTCCGGAGGTTCAGGAATTGAACCTGTCGAATACTGGAGTTACCGACGACTGCCTGGAGCATATCGCTGCGCTACACGACCTCAAGACGCTGCACCTGGATGTCACCAAGATATCGGATGCGGGGCTCGAGCGATTGCAATCGCTCAAAGAACTCCGCTCGCTATTTTTATTTCATACGCGAGTTACTGATAGTGGACTGCCATCACTGAAGAGCTTGCCGAAATTGGAATTGCTATTTCTGGGTGGAAACGAAATCGGGGACGCGGGGGTGGAGTCGCTGAGCGGCCTGCCGGCACTACGCAAGTTGTATCTGGATGACACGCTGATTGACGACAACGGCATGGCGAAGCTCGAAGGATTGCCATCGCTCACGGAGTTGGGCTTGGGGAAAACGCGGACAAAGCCACCGTCGCCAAATGCTCCACCGATTGCGCCAAAAGGACGCATCACCGATAGCGGCCTTACGCATCTCGCGAAATTGCAAGGGCTGAAACTCTTGCGCTTGCAAGGGCAGGATTTTGATGACGAGGGGCTTAAGATTCTGGCGCAGCTCAAGGAGCTTACGAGCCTCGATTTGTCGGACACTGATATTACCGGCGCGGGTTTCAAAAACTTGGCCGGCTTGGACAAGCTCGACACGCTGTATCTGACCGATTGTAAATTCAACATGGAATCGCTTAGTGACCTGGCAGCCTTGCCAAATTTGAAAACGCTGCACCTGTTGCGATGCAAGATGACCGATGGAGATATCAAGTACTTGAAGCAGCTTCCAGCAATCGAAAGACTGGGGCTGTCGGAAACGCCGATTAGCGATGCGGGATTGGCCGAGTTGAAAGAACTCGCTCACTTGAAAGCAATCAGCGTGCGGCGAACAGCCGTGACAGACGACGGCGTTAAGAATTTCAAACGCGATAGGCCGGAGGTTAAGGTTTTTCGATAGTAAATGAGACCGAAACAACGGCAGCAGGGGTGGGCCAATTATGCGGCTATAGTGTCGGGGAGTTTCACGACGGTTTCGTTGTGGAATCAATCGTTGTGCCTTTGTCGCTCGAATATGCTCGAGACGAATCGCGCGGTGGACCGCTTGCGCTGCCGGCGTTCATTTGCGGCGTTTGTAGCGGCCCGATTGCTTTCGGCCTGGCGGTGCTCGCATCTCTGAGCCATTTGCCTGAGATAATCGCGCTGGTGGTTGTGCTGGGGGGCGCGTTGATCTTCGCCTGCGTCGCGCGCATTGCGCTTCCGAAAGCAGTACCCACACGGAATCGGCGGTTGGCGAATGTCGCGATCGCAGCGCCCATTGTGTGGTCGATCGCAATCTTTCTGCTTTTGATCTATGCCGGTCAGGTGTGAAATCCGCAACCGGCGGGGATGACCCGCCAATGCATTTGACCGAGGGGGCTGGTAAGCTTTCTGTGGTTCGAGAGTCGGCGCGGTGCCGGCCATTGAACGTTGGTCCGTTAGCCAGCTATGGACGTCGTCGAATATCCACGATCGCTCGTACGGGGGCTCCGCGATCCAAATATGACCGCGATCGACAATGCCTGCGTATTCAGTGATCGAAACCCGCCATATTGCGTGCGAATCGTCGAGACGGGATAATCTGAGTAGGAGTTTATTACGCCAACAACGACGTTTGGCGAAGTGCTTGACGCGATTGAACATCTGCCGATTGAACAGCAGGCTGATTTAGTCGATGTGGTTCGCCGACGACTCGCCGAGCGTGGTCGGCAGCAGATCGTCGTCGACGCACGCGAGGCCCGCGCCGAGTTTGCTGCCGGCAAAACGCGTGCAACATCGATCGATGACCTGATGCGCGAGATCGAGTCGTGAGGCGCGAAGTCCACCGATCATCAGCATTCTCCCGTTCGATCAAGCGACTCGGCAAGAAGGACCGCCGAGCTTTTGCGGCGATCCACGCCACATTGGCGATGTTGCAGGACGACGCGTTTGACGAAAGACTTGGGAGCCACAAACTCAAGGGAGACCTTGCCAAAACCAGGAGCTTCGCCCTTCCGATGAATCGCTCTTGAAGTTGCTATTCCGGCTTTTGCCAGGCCGGCACTTTGTGGACCACGTTCCAGGCCAGGCCGACTTTTTCCAGTGCGCAGATGGCGTAGTACGTCAGATCGACTTCCCACCATTTGTGGCCGTGGCGGGCCATGCGCTGGTAGGCGTGATGATTGTTGTGCCAGCCTTCGCCCCAGCCTAACAGGCCGACCCACCACAGGTTTTTGCTGTCGTCGGTGGTTTCGTAATTGCGGTAGCCCCACATGTGCGTGGCCGAGTTCACAAACCAGGTGATGTGATAGACCCACACCATGCGCACGAACATTCCCCACACCACGAACGACCAGGCCGTGTACGCATCCCAAAAGGCGTAGCCAATGCCCCACAGCGCGCCGCCCAGCACGAAGAACCAGAGCAAGAAAGTTTTATCGAGGAAACGAATCATCGGATCTTTCACCAGATCGGGAGCGTAGTGGCGGCCCATATCGTCGTGCCACTTGCGGCCGAAGTTGGGCATGAACCAGAGCATGTGGCTCCACAGGCCGCCATCGCGCGGCGAATGGGGATCGCCTTCCTTATCGCTGTAGGCATGATGCTTGCGATGATTGGCCACCCAAATCACGGCCGAGCCTTCGCCGGCCAAGCCGCCGAGGAATGCAATGAACCATTTGACCGGCCGGTAGGTTTGAAAACTGCCGTGCGTCAGCAGGCGATGGTAGCCCAAGCAAATGCCAATGCCGCCGGTGAGCCAATACAAGCCGAAGAACAGGCCCAGCGCCTTCCAGGTGAAGAAGAACGGTGCGGCCAGCGCGCCGGCATGCACGATGCTGAACCAAACGATGGTGCCCCAATCGAGGCCGCCTTGCCAAGGATCGACCGGTTGCAGGCGATTGCCGGGGCGGCGCTTGGAGGTTTGATGATTTGCAATCGGAGCGGATGTAGATGTATTCGTGTCGGCCGTGAGCGATACGGAAGGCTCAATGACGGCCGTGTTATCGTTAGATTCGACTAGAAGCGACATGCGAAATTCCCTCGTGCGAGGTGGTTAACTCCCCTGATTTCCGACCGCGCTTAGACTGCTACGGTGCAGCGGTCGTCACTAACATCGTCAAATTCTAAGAATGGAGCCAGCCCGATGTGTCAGGGGCGCGCACCGCTTTTGTAAAAACTAGGTAAAAGCTGGGAGATGAGGTCGAAATAGCCGCAAGTTCGGGGGAATCCGCGGATATTCTGCGAGCGCGAGGGGGCCGATCCGTGAGGCTGGTTTCGATAATCGTGCGCGAAATTCGGCTTCCGTAATTGGTTGTAAAGGACGGCTACGCCGAAGAAGTATCGACAGTCATAAACGTGCTCCATGATATCCAACGACACAGTTGTGTATCAGAGGCATTCGGGGGCATTCAAGCCGCTGCTATCTTTAACGTTAGGTCGCTTGGCGCAGGATGTTATCTGACTATATTGCCAGGCTGATAACCAATGTTTTCGTTGTTGAATCGATAGTTATGTCACGCGAAGACCCCCGCACATCCACACGAACCGAGGCGATTGCGCATCTCCAGCAACTCGTCGGGCTGCCGCTCTCGGCTGCTCGTCGGGCCGCGGACATGCGCACGCTGCAGTTCGGAACCCTGCGGGAGGTCGACCGCGGGTCCGTCGGTGAAATCGCGCTCCACATCCAGTGCCCGTGGCGGATCGAGGGGCCCGAGGGCATCGTGACGGGGCGATTAGACCTTTGGGAACCGGTCGAGCGCGGTCCCGATTTCGATTTCGAGTCGTGGAATTACGAGAGGTCGCCGAACTTACAGGACTCGCAGTTCAGTCAATTGTTGGCGCAGCACAGCGCGTCTCTAGTCGTGCAAGCCGTGGATGCAGACGACTACGGCGGGGCCGCGATCACATTCGGCGGCGGTTTCGTGCTCCGCATGTTCCCCGCGGGAACGCGTGGCGAAGATTGGCGGTTGTTCCGCCCGAAGACGAATGCGCCTCACTTCGTCATCGCCGAAGGCGAGATTGAAGTTGACGACGGCGAACCGGCCGCGTGACATAACCCGCCAATGCAATGGACCGAGCCGGCGGGTAAGATTTTTGTGGCGCAGAGTCGGCGCGGCGCCGGCTTGGCCACTGATTGGCATTACGTTACTGCCGCATGACAGCACTAACCAAATAACGGGGTCAGCGCTCAAAATCAACCGCTAATAGCTTTAATTGTGTCTTTTCGCCCTGACTACTTTGCGGCTGCTTTATCGTGCTCGTTGAGGGCCTTTGAGAGGCCGGGCACATCGGCTGCGCCTGCGGGGACCGAAATGGTCGAGCCTTCGAACGAATTGCCGATGGGTTCGGCGCGGCCGCCTAAATTCTTCGCCAAGAACGCTTCAGTCACTGCGATAAACGCCATTTCGTTTTCGGGGCGCGCAAAGCCGTGCCCTTCGTCGGCCATGAGTACATAGGTGACCGGGATGTGCTTTTCTTCCATGGCTTTGACGATTTGATCGGCCTCTTGCTGCTTGACGCGCGGGTCGTGCGCGCCTTGGCCAATCAACAGCGGACGCTTGATGGCATCGACCTTCGACAGGGGCGAATGCTCCCAAAGGAATTTTTTGCCCTCCTCGGTTTTGTAATCGGCCAGGCGCGTGTTGAACATGGCCATGTCCGGGAGCCAATACTCCGGTACGTTCTGCATGAGCGTGATGAGATTCGACGGGCCGCATTCATCGACACCGCAAGCGAAGACGTCGGGGGTGAAGGTAAGGCCCACGAGCGTAGCATAGCCGCCATAGCTGCCGCCGATAATAGCGATTTTTTTGGGGTCGGCGATCTTTTCTTTAATCGCCCAGTTCACGGCATCAATGAGGTCGTCGTGCATTTTACCGGCCCACTCTTTGTTGGCTGCGTTGGCGAATTTTTTGCCGAAGCCGCTGGAGCCGCGGTAGTTCACACTGAGCACGGCATAGCCGCGGTTTGCCCACAATTGATGCTCGGCGTTTAAGCCCCATTCGTCGCGCACGCCCCAAGGGCCGCCGTGCACATTGACCAACATCGGCACCGGCTTATCGGGCTTGCCGGTGTTTTTCGGATCGGTGCCCGGCGGGAGCGACAAATAGCTGACGAGCATCAGGCCGTCGCGCGCGTCGATGACCACCGGGTGCATTTTCACCAGCGGTTGGTTCTCGAGCGCCTTGCGATTGGTAAATAGGAATTTGGGGTCTTTCTTGTCGCGATCGTAAAAGTAATAGCGCACGGGGCCGTCGTCCATGACGATGCCGACGAGCCATTTGCGATCGTCCAAAGTGCGGCTGACGATTTTAATGTCGCCGTCGGCTACTTGCTTGAGGCGCTTGTAATCGGCCTCGACATCTTTATCGAAAAATTTCCACTTGGTGCGGCCGTAAACGAACGCCACGCCTTGAATGGTGTTTTCGGTCGGATGGGCCATGATGCTATCCACATCGCACAGCGGGTCTTCGGCGATGACTTTTTCCTGAGCGGTTTTGAGATCGATCGTTTTTAGTTCGCCTGTATCGCGGCCGCGGCTATCGATAAAGTAGAGAATGTCGCCCGATTTATCGAAGCCCGAGGGGCCGGTGGTCAGCGCATCGTCTTTGCCGATTTTCATCCACGATTTCCAGCCCCCTTTGCCGTCGGGCTCGAAGAGTTCGTTGCCGCCATCGTCGGTCATTTTCGAGGCGAAGCGAACTTTGTAATCTTCATCAAGGTCGAAGCCCGAGAATTCGGTATTCTTCTCGATGAGCTTATGCTCGCCGGTGTTGATATTCACGCGGTACAGATCGTGATAGCGCGGGTCGCGGTCGTTGAGGCCGACGATAATTTCCTCGGGCGAGCGCCAACTGACGCCTTCGATTTCGGCGCACCTTTTTCTTGTTCCCTTTTTCGTCGGTCGCGTTTTTGGGATCGAGCGGAGTGATGTCGGCGGTTTTGCCCGTGTCGAGATTCACGGCATAGACGTGAAAGTTTTCGTCCCCCTTGTCGTCCATCATGTACAAAATGTGCTTGTTGTCGTACGCCCAAAAGTATTCTTCGATCGGTCGATCTTTTTCATGCGTGACCGGCTTGGCAGCCGAGGGATTGTCGAGCGGGCCGACGAATACGTTCAAGACGTCGCCATTTTCGGTTTTCACCGGGGCCAAGTAGGCCAGCCGCTTGCCGTCGTGGCTCATGCGGGCCATGGCTTTGTCGGGATTGCCGAAGAGCACGTCGCGCGGGATGAGAGGGGCATTCTCGGCCGTAGTGGTTTGTTTTGGCTGATCGGGTAGCTTTGGCTGATCGGCGGCGGGCGCGGTCGATGCGATTGAAAGAATTGCGCTGCTGAGCAGGACGATTATTGCTAGTGAAGCAGGCGACTTTCGGGCGCGGCCAAAATCGAAAGAGAAGCCGCCGGAATTAATAAACGTCATGAAGAACACTCCTGAGATTTTGCTTTGTGCTGCTGCGTGGAGCGAGGCCTGTCTTTGGGGAATTAAGCAAGGTAACGGAAAGATTGCTCATCCGCCAAGCCGAATTCGGCGCACACGTAGAATCGGCAGAAATGGGCTTTACTTTACTACGTCGATGCTCAGGCAGGGGTTTTGCCAGCCGATCGATCATAAGTTCTGATAAGCGTCGCGTCGGCTGATTCCATCGACTGGTAAACCACGCTAAACTGCTGCGGTTTCGTCGGTGCGATTTTACGTTGCGTTGGGGCATCAAATTAGTCGCTGCTAGCAAGGGCAGTCTGATGAGCGTCGTCGAACCGGCCATAAGCAGGCAAGATTCTTCACTACTGCCCGTTCAGCCTGTGAATCTTGAGCCACGCCCCGTAGCGCAGGGCGAATCTCTCCCGCAGAATCGATATTGTCCGTTGATAATTGTTTTAGCGGCGGTGCGCGCCGGCATTGCGCTGGATCGGGCTGTGTGGCCGATTATTCCTCAACGCTTTGAATGGTGGTGGCTGCTGGCAGGCGTGGCATTGGTCGCTTGGTATTTTTTGTGGCGCGGTGATCGCCAGCGAGCGGCAATGGCGGCGCTTGCGCTTTCGATAGCGTCGATCGGCGGTGCGTGGCACCACGCGAAGTGGAATTTATTCGCCGACGACGATCTTGGCCATTTTGCCAGCCTGCAACCCGCGCCAATTTGTTTGGAGGCGATTGCGCTTTCCGCGCCGCGCGAGAGTGCGACGCCGCCATACACCCCGCTAGAACCCGTGCGGCCTGAGCCGGTGTCTCGTTTGACAATTGCTCCAGTCGCCGTGCGCAACGGCGCGAACTGGCTAACGGTGTCAGGGCGTGCGCAATTAACTGTGCCCGGAAAGTTAACCGGTGTGCATGCCGGCGACCGGCTGCGAATTTTCGGACATATTGCCGCGCCCGAACCGGTAGGTAATCCAGGCGAGTTTGACTACGCAGCCCAAGATCGGGGCAATCGGGAGCTATCCACGATCCAAGCCAAACACGCGGCTTGCGTGACTCTCGTTCAAGCTGGCTCGGTTTGGAATCCACGGCTCTGGATCGACTGGCTGCGCGAGCGCGGCAACGATTTATTGTGGAGCAATTTGTCGCATTCCCAGGCGGGTCTAGCCGGGGCCGTGCTCTTGGGCGAGCGGGAACAAGTCGATCGCGATACAAGCGAGGCGTTCATGGTAACCGGCGCGATCCACATTTTGTGCGTGGCCGGCTTGCATGTGGGAATTTTCGCCTGCTTTCTGTTTTGGATCTTGCGCAGTGGGCTGGTGTCGAGGCGCTGGGCGCTTGTCGGCGTGATGATTTTCACGGGTGCGTACATGCTAGTGACCAACGCGCAGCCGCCGGTCGGTGCGCCACGCTATTGGTTTGGATTTTGTGCGGCGCGATTTGGATGGGCCGCCCCTGGATGGGTTTGAACGGCCTGGCGCTGGCGGCGCTTGTGGTGCTTATCATGAATCCGGCGGGACTGTTTCATACCGGCGTGCAGTTGTCGTTTCTCTCGGTGGCGGTGTTAATGACTGTCGCCGGCTGGATGGGGAGGCGCTGAGCCCGACCCGCTCGATCGATTGATCGCTTCGACGCGGCCTTGGCACGAGCGAATGACGCGCCGCTTCGGCCGGCATCTGTGGGAATTGCTGTTGGCCAGCGCGGCAATGTGGCTGGCGGTTTCGCCGCTAGTGATGGCGCGCTTTCATCTGCTTACGCCGGCTGCAGTACTTCTCAATGTGCTCCTGTTGCCCTTCGTCACGATGGCGATGTTCTCTGGCTTGGGAATTCTTGTGTTTGGCTGGTGGTTGCCGCCGCTGGCGAGGCTGTTTGGTTGGTTTTGCGATTGGAACTTGAGCGTGCTCTCGTGGGCCGTGAAGGGGACCGACCGTTTGCCTGTGAGCCACGCCTGGGTCGCGGGTCCCAGCGAGTGGTGGCTGGCGGTGTTTTACTTGGCGCTCGCCGCGATGATTTTCGCCCCGCGCTGGCGGCCGCCACTCCGCTGGAGCTTGGCGCTATTCGGCGCGTGGTGCGGCGTGGGATTGCTCGCGGCGCTGCCCACACATTCAAGTGGTGATACGCTATGGGGGCGACCGACAGACCAGCATCAGCGACAGCATGAAAAGGTCTGCTGAGCTAGTCGAGTGCGACTACACAGCAAAGGAATTCATCGTGCGGGCTGAAGCGTCCGACACAAGCACTGAAGGTGCGGAATTGATTTCTGGCCCTATCTTCCAGGCAATTGTCGAGGCCAAGAAATACTTTGGCGGTCTGGAAAATAACTGCGAAGTTATCAACACTTCTCAGGCTTACGAAATTAAATTCGTGCCGGTCGATAACACAGCCAGAACTGGCACGGAATCGACACAGAATCAAACTGTCAGTGATGTTGACGTAGTTTTCGAGACCCCAGTCAACCTCAATGCCTATAGCACAAAGTCTGCTATCTAGCCTGTGGGATTTTGTCGGACTTATATTGAACACAGGAGAAAACAACAAACATGACAAACGTAATAGCAACCTTTGCAGCCTCACAAAAACCAGAAAAAGCGAAAGAACCTTGGCAGGAAGATCGCTGGCTAATTGTGAAAATGCCAGCCTATGAACCATGCCGACTGGTGAAGTGGTTCGAGAGTTTGAGGCGGGTAGCTGGCCCCGACGCAATCATAAAAATGTGAAACTAAAAACAAAAAACCCAGCCATTGCTGACTGGGTTCTTCGCTTTTAAGAGAGTGGCAGGGCTTCACGCTGCCATCTTATCTACGCCGCTCTGACTCATTTTTCAGAATGAGTCAATGCAAGTGGGGCCTACCCACATAAGGGCTGCTAATGGAATTGTGCCGATCATTTCCAGCCACGCTGGCAACATGGACGATGTTGG
>CAWGBP010000004.1:0-50005 GCA_963820835.1 Pirellulales bacterium
ATGGCACTAAGTTAAGCTTTAACATGCTGTCGGAGAAGGTGTTGGCGTAGCTGGCATCGTGGTCGATTCATCAGGTCAAATTGTTTGGGGCGTCTTTTTTTGACGCGCGGTTCACAGCGACCGCGGCGACTGGATTGATGCCAGATGCAGATCGGGAAGTCACCACGCCAACAAGCGGAGGCCAGCCAGCGCAAGGCGTCGATGAAGCTGATCGATCGCACGCTCGTCTGCTGGTGCCGAGCGGCCTCAACCATCACCAGGCGAACCAGGTTATAGACCAGCGCAACATGGCTGCCTCTTTCAGTACCCCCGGCACGCTCCGGCAGCGCAGCACATCCATGCCCATGGCTGTCTTCAAGTGGCCTAGATGCGTTTCGATCTGCCAGCGCCAGCCATAAAGCGCAGCCAGCTCCTGGGCAGGATACTCGTCCGGATCCAAAAGCGTCGTCACGAGCGTAATGATCCGCGTACGTCCGCCTTTCTGTTTCGTCGCAAAGCGCAGTTCACGCACGACGAGCTTGTCGGGCAGTGACCGAAACGTTTGCTCGTCTAGCCACTGTGGGACTGGTGAAGGTTTGCTGTATTCCACCAGTTGATCGTACCTGCCTAGCTTGCGGATCAGCCGCGCGTTGGAAAGTTCAGCGACAGTCCCGGCCGGCAATTTGCCCACGAGCTTCCGGTCGCGGCGGAAGCTAACCAATTGCCGCTGATGAGCGCGAAACATGCCATGCAAATTCCGCTGGCGCAAGAGGGCCAAATGCACGTAAGAGGTGAAGGCCGTATCGCCAACCAGGATGTCTTCTTCGGCCAATTCCGGATGCAACTGCGCCACTTGGGCCATGTCGTGCGTCCGCAACGGGGCCGTCAGCTGCTTGATCAACAAACCACTGTGCGCATCGAACAGCGTCAGCCAGTGGGCGACGGGAAAACCACAGCCGGCCAACTGCTGGCCCGGCTGACCGAATTTGGCCTGCAGCAGCGGCGTGTCGGGCATCGAGAACGTCGAACCGTCCACCAGGAATGTCCGATGGCCATGCCACGTTGGCAGGCAACACGTCAGGCGAGCTGCGCGGCTGGTTTGCTGGAGCAACCGCTCCAAGACCGCCAGCGGCAGGCGTGTCCGAGCTTGACAATAGGCTTCGGCGGAGCAACTCAAACCGGCTAGACGGATGGCGTGCGCAGGCAGTGTTGCCATGCAAGATTTGCGTTAGAAACGTCCACACGGTTTGGACCGGTCCCACTTCGCGCTGCCGCCAACGGTGTCCGCAGTCGCGGCAAACTCTTTCGATCGACTCGGCCGTCAAGCACTTGGCCACCTCGGCCTTGATGCGGCCAACCGCCTCGACAATACTCAGCGTCATGGTGCGACCTCTTTGTTGGAGTGATGTTTAGTTCACACCAACATTCTGACATCGAGGTCCACCTTTCCTTCAGCTCTCGGCCAATGACTCGTGCTAGCTGCCCTAAGTGCTGAGTCGCTCAGAAATTACGAACTAACTTAGTGCCATTCGGGACGGGAGTGAATGGCACTAAGTTAAGCTTCAACATGCTGTCGGAGAAGGCGTTGGCGTAGCTGGCATCGTGGTCGATTCATCAGGTCAAATTGTTTGGGGCGTCTTTTTTTGACGCGCGGTTCACAGCGACCGCGGCGCACTGGATTGATTGCCAGATGCAGATCGGGCAGTCGCCAACAAGCGGAGGCCAGCCAGCGCAAGGCGTCGATGAAGCTGATCGATCGCACGCTCGTCTGCTGGTGCCGAGCGGCCTCAACCATCACCAGGCGAACCAGGTTATAGACCAGCGCAAACATGGCTGCCTCTTTCAGTACCCCCGGCACGCTCCGGCAGCGCAGCACATCCATGCCCATGGCTGTCTTCAAGTGGCCTAGATGCGTTTCGATCTGCCAGCGCCAGCCATAAAGCGCAGCCAGCTCCTGGGCAGGATACTCGTCCGGATCCAAAAGCGTCGTCACGAGCGTAATGATCCGCGTACGTCCGCCTTTCTGTTTCGTCGCAAAGCGCAGTTCACGCACGACGAGCTTGTCGGGCAGTGACCGAAACGTTTGCTCGTCTAGCCACTGTGGGACTGGTGAAGGTTTGCTGTATTCCACCAGTTGATCGTACCTGCCTAGCTTGCGGATCAGCCGCGCGTTGGAAAGTTCAGCGACAGTCCCGGCCGGCAATTTGCCCACGAGCTTCCGGTCGCGGCGGAAGCTAACCAATTGCCGCTGATGAGCGCGAAACATGCCATGCAAATTCCGCTGGCGCAAGAGGGCCAAATGCACGTAAGAGGTGAAGGCCGTATCGCCAACCAGGATGTCTTCTTCGGCCAATTCCGGATGCAACTGCGCCACTTGGGCCATGTCGTGCGTCCGCAACGGGGCCGTCAGCTGCTTGATCAACAAACCACTGTGCGCATCGAACAGCGTCAGCCAGTGGGCGACGGGAAAACCACAGCCGGCCAACTGCTGGCCCGGCTGACCGAATTTGGCCTGCAGCAGCGGCGTGTCGGGCATCGAGAACGTCGAACCGTCCACCAGGAATGTCCGATGGCCATGCCACGTTGGCAGGCAACACGTCAGGCGAGCTGCGCGGCTGGTTTGCTGGAGCAACCGCTCCAAGACCGCCAGCGGCAGGCGTGTCCGAGCTTGACAATAGGCTTCGGCGGAGCAACTCAAACCGGCTAGACGGATGGCGTGCGCAGGCAGTGTTGCCATGCAAGATTTGCGTTAGAAACGTCCACACGGTTTGGACCGGTCCCACTTCGCGCTGCCGCCAACGGTGTCCGCAGTCGCGGCAAACTCTTTCGATCGACTCGGCCGTCAAGCACTTGGCCACCTCGGCCTTGATGCGGCCAACCGCCTCGACAATACTCAGCGTCATGGTGCGACCTCTTTGTTGGAGTGATGTTTAGTTCACACCAACATTCTGACATCGAGGTCCACCTTTCCTTCAGCTCTCGGCCAATGACTCGTGCTAGCTGCCCTAAGTGCTGAGTCGCTCAGAAATTACGAACTAACTTAGTGCCATTCATTCCCGTCCCCTTTAATTCTCCCTGAGAAATGGGCCGTTCATCGCAATGATGTCTCTTCGCCGGCCGACGCCTGAGCAGATGACCGCGTTTTTGCAGCGGCAGAATTCGCTCGGCTTTTCTTACGACGCGGTTGGCGCGACGGCCACTAGCCCTTAACCAAGCGAAGCTTGGCAGGTGGTGCTGATCGGTGCACCGGAAAAACTCGAAATCCCTCAGCGTTTCCGCGGTGTTTCATGAGTGGCAAAACTCGGAGACATCACAGTCACGGAGGGATTTCAAGTGAAGAGCAGCATACGACGACGGCTGGCGGCCGGCAAGCGGCGCATCGAGAAGCGGTTGGGTCGATCGAACACGCAAGGCTGCGATCAGCCGATGCTGCGGCCGGCCAATATCCAGTACGAATTATGTCAGCGCACGCAGGGCCTGACCTACTAGTTCGTCTACTTTTAAATGTCAGTTGTCGGATAGAGTCGCTGTAGTTTGATTCTGGCGTCGGCGGTGGTGAATCGCCAAGTGGCGCCGGCGCCGGTTTGATTGCGTTGGCGTTGCCAGGCGGCGATGGCCTGGTCCATTTGCTCGGCGCTGTCGAAACGCCGGCCGATGCATTGCCGAGTGAGCACGCTGAGTTCCATTTCGGCCATGTTCAGCCAACTGCCGTTGCGCGGCGTGTGCTCCAGCTTCACCCGCCGGGCTAATCGATGCGCGGTGGGCGCGTCGAAGGCGGTGTAGAAACTGGCGATGTCGTGGGTATTGAGGTTGTCGCACACCAGCGTCACTTGCCGCGCTTGCGGATAATCTTCCTCTAGTAACTGCCGCACTTCCTCCGCCCAATCCCAACGGGTGCGTCCTTCCCGCGCGCTGACCCGTCGCCACCCACGCAGTGGATCGAAGAACAGGAAGATGGCCCGCACGCCTTGCCGCAGGTAATGATGATCTTCGCGCGGGGCCGGCCGGGGCTCATGGGCAGGGCCGGTTCACAATCGCTAACAATCTGCTTGGCCGCCTCGTCCATGCAAATCAGCGGGTGCTGCGCGTCGTAGTTTTGGCAGTAGACGTCGAGGATCTTCTCCATGTGCGCCACAAATCGCGCCCGATCCCTTTCCGGAATGCAAAACCGTTGCGAGCGCCAGGGCTTAAGACGATTTTTTTTAGACAGCGTCGCACCGTCTCCGGGCAGACCGAGGTGACGACTTGCAAGCGGCAGAGTTCGTCGACCAATAAGCTCAGCGTCCAACGCTCCCGTCCCGTCGGCGGCTGGCTACAGCACAACGCGACCAGCCGCGCCTCGGCCTGACCGTCCAATTTGTAAGGACGCGGCGGGGTCGCACGGACCTTGCGGGCCAAAGTCGGCCGTACCCCTTGCCGAACAAACTGCTGACGGATTCGCACCACCTGGCGTTTGCACAATCCCACCAGCTCGGCAATCTCTTCATCCAGGTGATGCCCGGCAGGATGACTCTCATCGGCCAACAGCAGAATCCTGCGCCCTACGCAACTTCGCCGCAGGGCACCGCTGCTGCCGACACACTATCTCTAACTCCTGCCGCTGTTGGTCCGTCAAATGCACCCGAAACTTCTCATTCGTTTTGCGCATCGCGTCGCCCTCCTCAAAAAGTCGTCTGGCATCAAACAACACACAGGGAGTCTAATCGTTAGTGACCTTTTAAGGTAGATGAACTACTACGTGGCTTCGGTGATCTACAAAGAATCATGAGAGCGGCACCGCGCCGTCTTCGAATCGGCCGCAGATCGGCGTTGGCGCATCGCTCAAATATACCGTCGGATTTCACTCGTTGCATCGCCGCGCTGTGATACGATAGTCGTCGAATTCCAAAATGCGAAATGCACGGCCGATTGCGCTGCCAAATAACGGCGCAGCACGACGCATTAAAATCTAAGCTGCATTTCACGGAGGTTTACGATTGTGCGCTTACCACTGGACGAGATTTTGAATGAAGACTGCGCGGGAGGAATGCGGCGATTCCCGGCGGGGTCGATCGATTTGGCATTCGCCGATCCGCCGTTCAACATTGGCTATGAATACGATGTGTATGAGGACAGCCATGCGGCCGAGGATTATTTGGCCTGGTGCCGCCAGTGGATCGGCGAAATTCACCGCGTGCTCAAGCCCGACGGCGCGTTTTGGCTGGCGATCGGCGATGAATTCGCCGCGGAGTTGAAGGTGCTCGCGAGCGCGAAGCCGGGTTTACCTGCCGCAGTTGGGTCGTGTGGTACTACACCTTTGGCGTGAACTGCACGAAGAAATTCAGCCGTTCGCACGTGCATTTATTTCATTTTGTCAAGAACGCGCAGCAATTTACGTTTGACACCAGCGAGATTCGGGTACCATCTGCGCGACAATTGGTCTATGGCGATTCGCGCGGCAATCCGGCCGGCCGCTTGCCCGACGACACTTGGCTGATTCCGCCGCGAGCATTCGAATTGATGTCGGAGAAAAACACTTTTACGCTGCGTCCGCAGGATTTAGCCGGCAGCTTTCAATCGGCCGAAGACACGTGGTATTTTCCCCGAGTTGCCGGCACATTCAAGCAGCGGGCGGGCTGGCACGGGTGCCAAATGCCGGAGCAATTGTTGGGGCGAATTATTCGCGCTTGCAGCAATGCGGGAGAGGTGGTGCTAGATCCGTTCGGAGGCAGCGGCACGACACTGGCCGTCGCCAAAAAGCTGGGTCGCCGGTTTCTAGGATTTGAACTGTCGAACGAGTATGCCGCGAATATTCGCAAACGGCTGGAAAGCATTCAAGTCGGAGACGAGCTGGAGGGATCGCCCGAACCGCTCGTTAGCGCGCCGAGCACCGCCAAAGGCATTTCACTGAAGGAGCGGGAGCAAAACCGAAAACGATTTAGCCGAAAGAAGGCAATCGTGGCGGCGCGGCGGAAGTGAAGCCGATGCAAACCTGCGAGTTCGATCCGCGTCGCTTTTACTCGGCCTGGCGTTCTTGAGCCGACGGATTTTTCGTGAAATACGCCATCTGCAACGAAACGTTCCAAGATTGGCCCTTTGAGCGGGCGTTTCAGATCGTGCGCGAGTGCGGGTACACGGGGCTCGAGGTAGCGCCGTTCACTTTGGCGCGGTATGCCGACGAGGTTTCCGCGAAGCAACGGACCGAGGTGAAGCGGCAAGCGACAGCGGCGGGGCTGGAAATTATCGGCTTGCACTGGCTGTTGGCCAAAACTGAGGGATTTTATTTGACTTCGCCCGATGCGGCCCTGCGGCGGCGCACAGGGGAATATTTGGCGGAGTTGGCGCGGCTGTGCGCCGATCTGGGCGGATCGATCATGGTGCTCGGCTCGCCGCAACAGCGGAATCTACTGCCCGGCGTCACCAAGCCGCAGGCTTTTGAGTACGCCGCCCATGTGCTCAATACCGCAGTGCCGGTGCTGGAAAAATGCGGCGTGACGATTGCCGTCGAGCCGCTGGGCTTCAGCGAAGGAGATTTCTTGCTCACCGCCGCCGAAGGGCGCGAGCTGGTCGAGCTCGTCGGCTCGCCGCACGTCCGATTACACCTCGATTGCAAGGCGATGGCCAGCGAGTCGCAGCCGATACCGGAAATCATTCGGGCCAATCACGATATCATGGTGCATTTCCACGCCAACGACCCCAATCGACAGGGGCCTGGCTTTGGGCACGTGGATTTCGTGCCCATCATGCAAGCGCTAAAAGCAATCGATTACGGCGGTTGGGTATCCGTGGAAGTGTTCGATTACACGCCCGGCATCGAACGGCTGGCGCGCCAAAGCATTGACAATCTGAAAAGGGCGGCCGGCCACAACAGTATCTGAACTGCTTCCACGCTAACCCGTCCCTTTCCCGCGAGAGAAGCGGCTGTGTTGAATTTCAAGGAGGTTAGTGGATGGATTTAGATGACCACGACTGATTATTTTTGACCATGGTATTGAGGATGGTAAGCAACTTTCGCATGCAGGCAGTGATGACGACTTTGAATGGTTTGCCCGCTGTTTTGAGGCGTTGGGCGAAGGAGCGAATGGCCGAGTTGCAGCGCGTCGCCGTCAGCGTGGCCATGAACAGGGTCGCACGCAACGCGGCGCGTCCACCGCGGATGTGTCGTTGTCCGCGGTACTTGCCACTATCGTGGTTGAACGGCGCGAGACCGGCCAGGGACGCGATTTGCGTTCGACTGAGTTGGCCAAGTTCCGGGAGTTCCGCAACAAGCGTGGCACTACTGGTGGGTCCGATGCCGGGGACGGATTCAAGCAGCTCGCACCTTGCCGACCAGTGATCGTCGGACTCGATCAGTTTGGCGATCGCTTTATCCAGGGCTGCGATTTGTTTGTCGAGCACCTCGATGAGTTTGAGGATACTGCGACGGGCGGCCTGGGTTGTAGCCTGTGGCTGGCGATTGCGTTCGACCGCTCGGATGCTTACCAATTGGCGACGACGGGTGACCAAGGCATCGAGTTCAACCTGTTTTTCCGGACGTTTTGTGGCGGGACGCGGCTGGATTTTCTCCGCAAAGAGGGCCAGGGTCTCGGCATCGATCCGATCGGTCTTGGCAAGTCGCCCCATCGCTCGCGCAAAGTGGCGCACCTGTCGTGGATTTACTACTGCGACGGCTAATCCGGCATCAATCAACTCGGCCGCCAGACGTTGTTCCAAGCCTCCCGTGGCTTCCACCACGACCAGACAAGATCCCAACGCCAGGAGCCGTTCTTTCAACGTGGCCAAACCAACATCATCGGCAGACACCGAGAAGGAGTTACTTTGGGGAAGGACATGTACGTCCCACGCAGACTGCGAGACATCAATCCCCACGTAGCTGAGCACAGGACTGGTTGCAGAGCCATCCATGGAAGGTACCAATCTTGTGAATGCGAGCTGGTCCTCGCGCACGACGACCGCTCCGGCGGCTGTTCGGGTTAACTTCAAAGACCGACGACGATCTAGCTTCTCTACGGCGTCCTGGGAGGCGCCCAGAGGGATACGATCTGTCGCCGGCAACGGACTGTGATACTGATTTACGTTCTCTTTGCAACATACAAGAGGGAGCCACCCGATCAGCCCTTTTTCGTCCACACGATTAAGTGCCTCGGGTTAAAGCGGCGGTCGCAATGGGCGCATGAGACGCGCAGCCGCCGATTGCGGTGAATCCGCCGGCGGCAGGTGGGGCAAATGCCGGTGTATTTGGCAATCGGCACGGCCACTTCATGTCCGAAGCAACGCTTTGCATTGCAGCCAATCGATTTGGCGATGCGCTTCCACTTCGGCCCGTGGCCGCTCGCCGGGGCAAGCGCATGAGCGATTTCGTGCAAAATGGTGTCGCGCACTTCGGCTTCGCTGTTGAGCAACACGAGCTTAGCCGAAAGCGTGATTCGCTTCTTTCGCCAGTTGCATTGGCCGAAGCGTACAATCGCGCGGTCGAACTCGAAGCGCCACTGCGGCGCGAGGCCATGCTGTTTCATTAGCTGGCGGGCGAGTTGGGCTGCGGCGGGGAGTTCCATGGGCCGGCATTTTGGCGACCGTCAATTATCTTGACAAGACCGGCCAATGCGCAATTCAAAGATTGAACGTGTGAGCAGGTGAAGAGGTGAAGAGGTAAAGGAGCTTTGCATTTCTCATTCCGCACTCCGCACTCCGAATTCCGCACTCCGATCTAATCGTCACTCCGGCAGCCACAGCGACGATTTTTTTTCACCGCTGGGTTGTGGGGCGTCGGGTGTCCAGAGTTTGCCTGGCTCAGTGGCCGCGGCAGGCACCGCGAATGGTGATGCTGGGCTAGCCGCAGCGGCCGGCACACCGATGTTCAATTGCCCGTCGGGCCCCACCAGTCCGGTTTGCACGAGCAACTGAACCAGTGCTTGAGCCACACCCGGCTCGCGGCTGTGCTGCCGTTGAATGTGCTGGATGAGCTGCAGCACCGCCGGCGCTTCGTTGCGCTCGATGCGGAAGGCCAATTCCATCAAGTCCCAAGCCGCGCTCGATTGCTTATTTTCCTCGGCCAGCCGGCGCGCCTCTTCGATTAGCCGCATCGACTCGGCGGAATTCGTGGCCATGCGCACCATGACTCGGTAGGCCGAGAGCTTGTATTCGACCGCCGGCATGTTCGGCCGCTTGATCACCTCGGGCGAAAGCCGCTTGAGCGCCAGCGTGAAGCTGGTCACCACCGCTCGATTGAACGCTTGTTTCAATTGCTCGTCGGAAAGCGGCTCGACCTTGCAGCCGCGCGATGCGCGAAAGCGGCAGGCGATTGATATCGAGCTGTGCGGGATCGATATCGTTCAATTCCGGCAGCTTCAGTTTGCGGCGCAACTCGTTGTACGTGTCGGCGCCCGAATCGGCGTCGGCCAGCTCCAATAGCCAAATGGCGGCCAACAGCCGATTGCGATACTGCGACTCGGCGGACGCCTGTTCGGCGGTGCGGCCGCCAAATGCGGGTTGCGGCAGCTTCGGCCAAGCTTCGAGAACCATGGTGCGGCGCTTTTCCAGCGCCAGCTTGTAGCGAAGTTCTTCAGGCGTATCGTCGGGCAATCGCCAGTGCCAACTCAGGGCGTGCTCGATTTCACCCAAGTGGCCGATGACAACTTCGGATGAGGTGACGGCGATATCGTCCCCCAATATCTCGATGAGCGCCCGTTTTGCCGCCGGAAATTCTGGGCGAAATAGCGCTAGTTCCAGTCGCGCCGATCGGTCGGTCTGTTTACCGAATAGCAATAGTTGCCCAAGCTGCTGCGGGATTTTGTCGATGGCTATCTCAGCGCCGCTGGCCGGCAGCGGACGGTCCAACAGCGAGTACACACCGCGCGGCGGCGGCTCGTTTTGGCGCTCCAAGCCGTGGTGTCGAAGGGCAAGCGCTCGACGCGGCGATCGGCGGCAAGCTTTTCCTGCACCGCTTCGGCATTGTTGATCAGATAGGTGACAGTGATCTCATCGACTTGCGCTTCGCCGGCGTCTTCGAGAATAACTGGGCCAGCGCTTCGGCATCGATCGCGTCATCGGCCGGCACATTTAAGGCGGCATATTTTTGCAGCGCCTCGATGGCGCCCGCGTAATTGCCTAGGAAGCTTCGGATCGTGGCCAAGTTTCGCCAAAATTGCGGCGAATCGGCGGCTTGGGCGGATTGCTTGCTCCACGCTTCGGCCGCTCTTCCAATGGCCGCGCTGGGCCAACTCAAGCACTTTGTGGAAGGGTGCATGCCACGGCACGGCTTGGCCTTCAATATCTTCCAAGGGCGGCATTTCCTTCAGCGGCACCGGAATTGCAGCCGAGTTTTCGAGTTGCAAAAGCGCCGCCATCGCCCGTTCGTCTTTGGCCTGCGAGATACCGAGCTGAAGCTGCAGATGCGCCCGCGCCGGGGCGTAGTGCCGCGCGGAAAGCAGCAACAAAGCCAGGGTGCCGATGGCGTCATAAACGCGAACCGGCATTTCCTGGCCGCACGCTTCGATCGCCTGCTGAAGCCAGGGACTTCCAGCGATGGATTTTCATACGTTGCGACCAAGAGTGCTTTTTCGGCCAGCGCCACAGGATTGCCCGGATGCTTGGCTAAGAAACTAGCCAGCGTGGCCTCGGCGGCAGCGTGATCGCCCACGGCGCTTTCTAGCGACAGTCGAATGCTCTGCAAGCACGCCCGGCCCGGATACTGCTCGTCGAGCTTGCGGACGTAATCGAGGCAGGCGGCCGGTTGGTCGCCGTCGAGCATGCTCTGCACTTTGTCGAGTTCCTGCACCAAGTCGGTGCAGCAGAACTTCACCTTTTTGCCGGTGCCGCCGGGACAGGGAGAATAAGGGTCGATGGGCATTCGTGGGAGTTGCTTGTGGCTAGTGACTAGTGGCTAGCAGTAATGAGCAGCCCACTAGGCAGGGAATCGCCGCTTAACGCCGCTCCTGCGAAAGCCGTTTTTACTGCTAGTGACCTGGCGAAACTCGCATCGTAGCAAACGGCGAAATGACCGCCTACCACCTGTAAATGCTTTGTCCGCAGGTCTTTGTGAAGTTCGGCGGCTGCGAAACTTAGGCAAGATCGACCAATTTTGCCGATTTCAGCGATTATTCCTGTGGGATAAGCCTTGCCGCGTCCGATCTTTGGGAGAGAAATTCCGCCGCGCTGCGACTCCCAGATTGGCTGCCAGCGTCGCGGTAATAGTAACCCCGCGTTTGTAGCTCGAATTTTCGAGAGGAACGGCGAGTGAAATTCGGCGGATTGGCAAAGTTGATTAGCGGCATTCTTGTGCTGGCAACAGCCACGCTGTCGCGCCCCAGAGCCCCGAGCGGCTTCCCGAACCTTCGTCAGTGGTGCGGCGCGGGAATATGGATCAGCGCCGCCTGACGACGGGTCGATGGATGCGCGCGGCATGGGCGTTGATTCGCGCGATATGAACGATGGGCGCGGCGAGTACGACCAAGCCGGACCGCCGCAAGGCCCGGCCGAAGAGCAATATACCGACGGCGGACCGCCGTGCGAAAGTGCGCCGCCGTATCCCTTTTCTAGCGGCCAGTGGTGGAAAAACGGTTGCTGGTATGGTGAATTCGATTTTCTGGTTTGGCATCGAGGCCGAGCCCACGATGGCATCTTGGGCATCGATACTTCCGTCGCCACCGGTGGCCAGCGCGATTTGAATCGCCACGGCACGCCGATCAGCCTGGAACCGGGCGGCGAGGGGACGCTCGGCTACATTCTCGATCGCGATTTAGATAATCGCGATCACAGCATCGAATTCACGTACCTGGGCTTCAACAACTTCGCGTCGAACGACAGCTTAAACGCACTCACACCCGGTTCGCTGCGCGTGCTGCAAGCCCCTGATTTCGGCGGATTCAATTTTGCCGATCGCTATAGCGACGAATATCACTCCTCGCTGCAAACCATGGAAGTGAATTACCGCATTCAGAATCGCCCCGAACATGACCGCATGGTCATGGGTCCCGACGGATTCTGGTCGCGCCAATTGACGCCCGGGCGCACGCAATCGCTCCTCATCGGTTTGGTGGGCGTGCAGAGCAACGAAGATTTCCACTGGCTCAGCACGCAAGATGGTGTGAGCCCGGCGGTCTTCTCCGGCGACTTCCACACGCACACCGAAAACACGCTGTTGGGCGTGCAAATCGGCGGCGATTGCATGGATTTGCACGAAGGCTGGTTCTGGGGCATTCGCGGCAAGGCGGGCATTTTCGCGAACTTCTCCCGCGGCGCGGAAGATATTGTTGTAAACGATCCCAACACGCCGGAGAGCCCGGTCCACGGACACACCACCGATCAAACGCCTGCGTTTTGGGGTCGTCTCAGCTTCTTGAGTGGCTTCAATTTGACCGACAACGTCACGCTCTTCGGCAGCTACGATCTGGCCCTCTTGGGCGGGATTGCGATGGCGCCCGATCAGGTGAAATTCTCCAACGCGGCCGGCGTGCCGCCGACGATCCACACCTCGGGGGAAGTTTTCTACAACGGCCTCTCCTTCGGCCTGCAGGCGTACTGGTAAGACGGATTGTGCCGCGTTGATGCCGTTGGGACTTCTCGCTCGCTTCTGAGCATATCGTATGATTTTGCGGCCGCCGGCCGGAATCGATAACCGGACGAATGCCTTTACTTTCCCCTCGACATCCTGTCGAATCGGAAACAATTGCCACGATGCGAACTCTTGGTCACGATTGATCGGCCGGCGGTATCCGCTGATTGCCGTGCTGGCCATTGCGGCGATTGTCGCCTATCTCGTGCTTGCGGTTCGCGATGCGGCGTTTCGGTTGAAACGGCCAATATTGGCCGCTGCTACGTCGCGCTGGCGCTCGGGGGCACGCCGATTGTCGTCGAGCTGCTCATCAAAATGTTCCAGCGCGACTTTGGTTCCGATTTGTTGGCCGGCATTTCGATTGTCACCTCGGTGCTCTTGGGGGAATACCTGGCCGGCACGTTGGTGGTGCTGATGCTTTCTGGCGGCGAGTCGATTGAAGGCCTTGCCGTGCGCAGCGCCGCCTCGGTGCTGCAGGCACTGGCGCGGCGGATGCCTCGTGGCGCACCGCCGACGCAAATCGCAATTGGACGATGTGCCGCTTGAGCAGATCGCCGTCGACGACATGCTCGTCGTCTTTCCCCACGAAATTTGCCCGGTCGATGGCGACGTGATCGAAGGGCATAGCGTCATGGACGAATCGTTTCTGACCGGCGAGCCGTACCGGATGTCGAAGACGCCCGGGGTCGACGGTGCTTTCCGGCGCGGTCAACGGCGATACGGCGCTGGTGATTCGCGCCACTCGGCGCGCCGTCGATTCGCGCTATGCGCAGATCATGCGCGTGATGCAGGAATCGGAACAGCGTCGGCCCGCGCATTCGGCGCCTGGCCGACCAGTTAGGGGCGCTGTATACGCCGCTGGCTGTGGCGATTGCGGTGGCGGCGTGGGCGATCACAAGTGAGCCAAGGCGGTTTCTGGCGGTGCTGGTCGTGGCGACGCCTTGCCCGCTGCTGATCGCGATTCCGGTGGCGATTATCGGCAGCATTTCGCTGGCGGCCCGGCGCGGCATTATCGTGCGCGATCCGGCGGTGTTGGAACAGGCCGACGCGTGCCGCACCGTTATCTTCGACAAGACGGGCACGCTTACCTACGGTGAGCCGCGCTTGATCGATCAGATGGTTGCCAACGGTTTTGCGGCCAACGAGGTGCTGACGCTGGCCGCGAGCCTGGAGCGCGTACTCGAAACATCCGCTGTCGGAAGCGATTTTAATCGAAGCGCAGCACGAGCGACTGGCATTAAACGAAGCGGCAGAGATTCGTGAAAAACCGGGCGAGGGTTTGCGCGGCACGGTCGCCGGGCACCGCGTGCAAATTACCAGCCGCAATAAACTGGCTGCGCAGCGCCCGGAATGGCCGCGCAATTGCCGCCGGTCGTCGGCGGCTTGGAATGCGTGATCCTGGTTGACGATGCCTACGCCGCCACCTATCGATTTCGCGATCAGCCGCGCGACGAGGGCTCGCAATTTCGTGCATCACCTGGCGCCAAAGCACCATTTCGATCGCGTGCTGTTGGTTTCGGGCGATCGCGAAAGCGAAGTGCGCTATTTGGCCGATCAGGTCGGGCATCAAGGAGGTTTACGCCGAGCAGAGCCCGGAAGACAAGGTGAACATTGTGCGGCGGGAGACCGAGCGGGCGAAAACGCTGTTCTTGGGGGACGGCATCAACGACGCCCCGGCACTGGTGGCCGCGACGGTCGGCTTGGCGTTCGGCACCGGAAACGAAATAACCGGCGACGCCAGCGGGGCAGTCGTGATGGATACGTCGCTGGAGCGAGTCGATGAATTCATGCACATCAGCCGGCGAATGCGGCGTAATTGCCTTGCAAAGCGTCATTGGAGGCATGACGGTCAGCGTGGTGGCGATGCTCATCGCTGCGGCCGGTTATTTGCCGCCCGTGGCCGGCGCGATTTTGCAAGAAGTGATCGACGTGCTGGCGGTCATGAACGCCGCGCGCGCCGCCTGGCCGCCGAAATCGTTGAGTGATTTTTGAGGGAGACCAATTTACGGCTAGCGATAAGCGGTTGGCTCAGTTTGGGTAGGTCACGCACGCCGCGTGCGTGACGGGAGGTGGCTCGATCGAACGATTCGCCTTGTCACGCACGCCGCGTGCGTGATCTGCTTCTGATCGGCCATGCTCTCAGGGCGTCTTTTCAATCCGATACAAATCGGTCTTTGTGCGCAGAAGGAGCGATTTGCCCACCACGGCGGGCGAAGACATGAAACCTGGTTCGAGTTTGTTTTCGGCGATCAATTTGTATTCGCGGCCTGGTTCGATGACGGGCGCTCGGCCTTCTTCGCCGAAGAAATAAATCTTGCCATCGGCATAGATCGGAGAGGCGGTGAAGTTGCCGCCGTGCCGATATTGCCACACGAGTTTGCCCGTTTCTGCTTCGACGCAGCTCATGATGCCGCCGTCGTTGACCATGTAGATCAGCCCGTCGAGTAGAATTGGTGAGGAGCGGCTCGGGACCCCTTTCGGGAAATTTCCAAGCGACGTTCGTATCGCTTATATCTCCCCTCCCCTCCGGCTTCACCGCGAACAGTTGCCAACCACCGGCGGGCGCCGTGCAGAACACTAACCCACCAGCGAACAACGGCCGAGCCGCGGCATTCATTCCGCCCGATTTCACGCGCCACAGTTCATCCCCCGTGGCCGGATCGTAGGCGATGGTCGCGCCGGCGCTAGGGCTGATCATTTGCCGCTTGCCGTCGACTTCGATTACTTTGGGGGTGCTGAAGGCTTTGTGGTAGTCACCATTTCCTTGGTACCTGGTGCCATAGTCGATGCCGCGGTCGTGCCGCCAAACCGTTTCGCCCCTGCGTTTATCGAGCGCGACCAGGTAGTTGTAATCGAAACCGTCGAACGTAAGGACCAGCAGATTATCGACAATGATCGGCGACGATCCCGCCCCGCGAAAATGGTTGCACGGCAAATCTTGGCGCAGTTCCAGAGAACTTGGCCGGTGGCGGTGTCGATCGCGGCGGTGCCAGGTGAGCCGAAGTGCACGTACACGCGGCCAGCTTCAATCGCGGGAGTGGGAGAAGCGTAGCTATTGAAGGCAATGGCGTCCTGCGGCTTTTCGATATCGAATAGTTTGATGTCGCGCGTGATTTGGCCACTGTTCAGATCGACGCAAATGGCAAACAATTGCTTGCCATCCTCGGTGGCGGTGGTCAGCCAAATTTGATCGCCCCACACGACCGGGCTGCTCCAGCCTTTGTCGTGAATGGCGGTTTTCCAGCGCACGTTTTCGGTATCGCTGAAGGTGGCGGGCAGACCAGTGGCGTCGGAAATGCCGTCGCCGTTGGGCCCGCGAAATTCGGGCCAGTTTTCGTGGGCGAATACATTAGCAACGAACGTCAAGCTCGCGATAACGATAATAATTGAGCGGAGCATGGCGAATTAACTTGAGGCCGGTTTGAATTAAACCATCCCAGTATAGCCCCAGCACCAATTCCTTGCACTGCGATTGTAATGTGGCAGGCAATCGGCAAATCGGACTGCAATGTTTGACCCCAGCCAATACGAATTGCTCGATTTCGGCGATGGCCGCAAGCTGGAGCGATTTGGCGACGTGGTTTTAGATCGGCCGTCGCCGGCGGCAGTGGGTCTGCGGCCAGCGCGAGCCGACTTATGGCGAGCGGCAAGCGCACGATTCGAGCTGGATTCAGCGCCGCAAGCGCCGCAGCGCGGTCAATGGAAATTGCTGCACGAAGTGCCGGAAACATGGAATGTTTGCCACGGTAGTGCGGTGTTCGATTTGAAATTGACCGATTTCGGCCATGTCGGAATTTTCCCCGAACAGGCGGCTTGCTGGGATTGGATTGGCCAACAAGTACACGCCGGCGCGGCGATCGAACGAAATTCCGCAAGTGCTCAATCTATTCGCCTACACTGGCGGCAGCACTCTGGCAGCGGCGGCAGCAGAAGCGACCGTTGCGCATATCGACTCAGCCCAGAACGTCATGGCTTGGGCGCGGCGCAACGCGACGGCAGCATCATTGGCGAAAGCGCCCATCCGCTGGATCACTGAAGATGCGCTAAAATTCGCTAAGCGCGAAGTGCGCCGCGGCCGGCATTACCATGGGGTCATTCTCGACCCGCCCAGTTATGGCCATGGACCCGACGGCGAAGTTTGGAAGATCGACGATCACTTGCCGGAACTGTTGTCGATTTGCGGCGAACTGACGAATCGTCAGCCGCGATTTGTGCTGCTCACTTGTCATGCCCCGGGTTATGACGCCCACTTCTTAAAGCTTGTTTGTCGGCAGCGGGGCTGGCACGTCGATCAAACGAAATCGAATCGGGCGATCTATGGTTGATGACCAGCGACGACCGGCGTTTGCACAGCGGCGTCTTTGCGCGGAATTCGAATCCCAGCTGCTAAATTACATTCGTTCGACCACTTCGATTCCCAACAGCGTCAAACCTCGCCGCAGCACTTTGACAGTTAGGTCACACAGAGTTAATCGGCTTTGCAGCAGTTCGGGCGATTCCGCTTTCAGCACGGGGCAATTCTCGTAGAACGTGCTGAAGCGATTGGCCAGTTCGAACAAGTAGTTCGTAAGCTGATTTGGCCGGTAATCGGCTAGCACCAAGTCGAAGCGCCTCGGGAAACTGCAAGCAGGCGGTGCATAGTGATCGCTCGGCCGGATGCGAAAGTCGCGATCTTTGGTGTCTGGGTGTCTAGGGGTCTGAGTGTCTGATGTTCTGAACCCTGAACCCCGACCCCTGAACCCTTCAAAAAAATTCCCCGAATGCGCGCATGGGCATATTGCAAGTAGGTGGCCGTGTTGCCATTCATCGCCAGCATTTTGTCGTAGTCGAACACATAATCGGTTGTACGCGATTGCGACAGGTCGGCATATTTTAGCGCGCCGATTCCGACCGCTTCGGCAATTGTTTGGCGCTCGTCGGGCGAAAGCTCGGGTCCGCCCGGTTTGGCGTCGTCGTTTTGGCTGACGATGGCCAGCGCCCGGCTGACCCCTTCGTCGAGCAGACTTTCCAGGCCGACGGTATCGCCGGAGCGAGTTTTGAACGGCTTGCCGTCCCGCCCCAGAACGGTGCCGAAGCTCACGTGCGTAAGTTCCACATTGGCCCACTCGGGATGCCACAGCCGCGCGGTGGCGAACAGTTCTTCGAAGTGCAAGCTTTGCCGATGATCGACCACGTACAAAATGGCGTCGGGCTGCCAGCGTTCCATGCGGTACGCAATGGTGGCCAGATCCGTGGTGGCGTACAAATACGCGCCATCTTTCTTGCGGATCAACAGCGGTGCTTCGTGACCGGCTAAGAACACTCCGGCGGCACCTTCGCTTTCGCGTGCGATTCCCTTGTTCATCAGGTCATCGACTACACCTGCCAGCCGGTCGTGATAAAAACTCTCGCCGAGTTGTTCGTCAAAAGTAACGCCCAGCCGTTCGTAAACGCGCTCGATGTCTTTCTCGCATTGCGTGCAAATTTCCTTCCACAGGCGCAGGTTTTCCGAATCGCCAGAGTGGAGTTTGACAGTTTCGTTAAGTACCGCGTCGCGCACTTTCGGCGCTTCATCGGCTAGCCGATTTACGTAGGCGTAGATGGCCCCGAACTCGCCGAGTTTTTCCGGCATACCGCTGTCGGCAATGCTGCTGGCGGATTTCGGCGCTTTTATAGCCGTAGATGATCATCCCAAATTGTGTGCCCCAATCACCCAGGTGATTGTCGCCGATGACCTTATGGCCCAGGAATTTAAGCGTGCGGTACAGACAGTCGCCGATGACCGTGCTACGAATGTGGCCGACGTGCATGGGCTTGGCCACGTTGGGGGCGCTGTAATCGACAATGAACGTGCGAGGCTTCTCCACGAGCGGCACGCCGATGCGGGAATCAGCAATCGCCGCGGCCGCCTGCTGGGAAATACGCTCGTCGCGCAGGCGCAGGTTGATGAATCCTGGCCCAGCGATTTCCGGTGGCTGGCAAAGATCGTCAATCTTCAGGCGCGCGACAATTTCCCCGGCCACTTGCCGCGGCGGCTTGCCGAGTGCTTGCCCAAAGGCATGGCGCAATTGGCCTGGTAATCGCCAAATTTTGGATCTTGGCTTGGTCGAACTTGCGCGGCAAATTCGCCGGAATCCTCGGCAAATTCGCGCAGAACTTCGCCAAAGCGGCGTTGTAGCTCGTGGAGAATGTTCACTGTGGCTGGTTTTTAGTGGTTAGTGGCTGCGCCCTGTTTTCATTCAATAAAGAGTATGGTCAGGCTACTGATTCACAATCCAGCGCACAGTATCGCGGAGATCGAAAGGTTTGCCAATGACGATCGTCGGCCACACTATGAATTGCGTCGTACACTTTGGTAAGACACAATGGCGTGCCAGCGGTTCGATATGGAATAATCGCAGTTATATATGGCCACCGGCGAATCGATTCAACAGCAAGCAGAACAGTTCCGTAACCGCTATCAGGCGGTGCGCGAACAAATTGGCCGTGTGATCGTGGGGCACGACGAGGTCATTCACGGCGTGCTGACGTGCCTGTTCGTCGGCGGGCATTGTTTGTTGGAAGGCGTGCCGGGGTTGGGCAAAACCCTGTTGGTGCGGACGCTCGCTAAGGTGCTCGATTTGCACTTTTGCGCATTCAGTTCACGCCCGACCTGATGCCGGCCGATATTTTGGGCACCAATATGGTGATGGAAACGCCCGAGGGGCGGCGATTCTTCGAGTTTCAGCGCGGGCCGATTTTCACGCAGTTGTGCCTGGCCGACGAAATCAATCGGGCCACGCCGAAAACTCAATCGGCCATGCTGGAGACGATGCAGGAGTTTTCGGTCACGGTCGCCGGACATGTGTACGAATTGCAGCGGCCGTTCTTTGTGCTAGCGACGCAAAACCCGATTGAGCAGGAAGGGACGTATCCACTACCCGAGGCGCAGTTGGATCGCTTTTTTTTCAAGTTGCTGGTCGGTTATTCGTCGCGAGAGGAGATTTCAGCGATTATCGATCGGACTACAGCCGGAGAAACAATCGAGCCCCAAAGAATTATGGACGGGCCGGAAATATTACGCTGGCAGCAGTTTGTGCGCGAAGTGATTTTGGCCAAACACGTGCAAGATTATCTCGTGCGGCTTACATTGGCCACGCATCCCGAAGGAGAGTTCGCCCCCACAATCGCCGCGCAGTATTTACGGTGGGGGGCAAGTCCGCGGGCGGCTCAAACCATTGCGCTGGCGGCCAAGGTTCGAGCCCTGTTGGATGGGCGCTACAATGTGAGCTTCGAAGATGTACGGCGCGTATATTTGCCGGCGCTGCGGCATCGGGTGATTGTGAATTTCGAAGCGCAGGCGGAAGGAATCGACGCCGACCGCGTGCTAGTTGAACTGTTGGATAAGGTGACGGAGAAAGCAGAGGGGGCTGTCTCGTAGGCGGTAGGCGGCCGGCGGCGATCGTCAATGCACCTGGTTCGTAATGAGCGTCGGCAGCAGAGTGAATAGGTAATAGGCCCGCGGGGTGGCGGCATCGAGAATTGCAGCGGGATTGAAGCCGCTCGAACTCAACGGCGCATTCAGAGGGCTTTGGCTATCGTCGCTCGGGCCAAAAAGCGCTCCGCTCAAAAGTCCCTCTTGTCGTTTATATTTTACGACGCGCACATTTTTGGGATCCAACCCTGCCAGTTCGATCGCGCGATCGACCGCGTCTTCCATGAAGCCCAGCTTATCGACTAGGCCCAGTTCGAGCGCCTGCTTGGCGGTGAACACCTGGCCTGTCGTCGCCTTGGCGAGTTTATCTTTGTCGGCGGCTAGTTGCGGTCGGGCGTCGGTCACCACTTCTTTGAACGTGTCGAATGTTTGATCGACCATTGTTTGCAGGATTTTGCGCTCTTCCTCGGCCATCACGGGCGAGAAGCTTGCGCGTGGGGCTGCCGAGATCTTTGTAAGGACCGCTGGTGATCGAATCGTCCTTGATTTTCCAGCTTTCCAGCAAGTCGGCGATGGTGAAATGGGGAATGATGACGCCGATCGAGCCGGTCCAGGTCGTGCGTTCGGCGAAAATGGTGTCGGGGTTATTACCGACCGCCATCGAGATATAGTAGCCGCCGCTGGCTGCCATACCTCCCATGCTCACCACCATGGGAAGGCTGCGGTCTTCGCGCAGCTTGCGAAGATGGTGGTACAAATAATCGCTGCCGGTGACCGTTCCGCCAGGGGAATCGACGCGCACGACCACGGCCTTCACATCGGGATCGTCGGCGACTTGGTCGATTTGCCATTTCGCAAAACCATCAGAGTGCATGATTGGGCCTTCGATGGTAATGATCGCGACTTTTTGTTGGGCTGTCTCAGAGTGCGAAACGTATTTCTCTTCGAGCTTGGGGTTCCGCTGCACATAGCGGTCGTAGGCCCCCTTGTAGCTTAGAGCGAACAAAATTGCGATTATCAGCAAGAGCCACGGGAGCCGGCGGCCCCAGCGGCCGAACACCCCTTGCTCTTGCAGAATGACGCGCAGCGGTTTATCGGCCCCGCGCGGCTGAGGTGGAACTGGGGCAGATGAATCGGTCGACATGGCATTACTCCTTGCGGGGGGAAACCGCGAGATTGGCTGTGGTTTGATTTGGTGAAAACGAACCGCGATTGTGTCGCTGGGGCGCGCGGGCCATTTTAAGTGCTGCGAGCGGTGCTAGGGAAGGGTTTGCTGAAACACGGAGTGCATGCAATTTGAGGTCGATGGGCCGTTCTGGGTTGACGGACTGGGACGCCTGTTAGGCTGAAAGCCTTGCCCTGCTTCGCTACGCAGAGTGCCGATAGTTGCAACTTATACGATGGGCGATTAAGAAAATGGAAGTCGCAACCCTCGACTCGGAGAGTTCCAATGTATAGCCAGGTCCTAAAATTGCGTGCCACCGTAGCAGTCTCAGTTGTGCTTTCCTTGGGAGGAACGCTGGCCATGTTCGCCGCTGAATGGACTTCGGGGAAAGTCTGGCCCGAGCCGAAAGTGGTCGATCCTGGAGTGCCCGGCGGGCATCCGGCCGACGCTATAGTGCTGTTCGACGGCAAAGACATGTCGGCGTTCAATAATGCCGACAAGTGGGAAGTGAAAAATGGTGTGGTCACAGCCGGCGGCAACGATATCACTAGCAAGCAAGAGTTCGGCGATTGCCAAATTCACATCGAGTTCGCCACGCCGGCTGAAGTGAAAGGAAAGAGTCAGGGGCGCGGCAATAGCGGAGTGTTTTTGGCCGATCGATATGAAGTGCAAATTCTCGATTCGTACAACAACCCGACCTATTTCGATGGTCAGTGCGGTGCCATTTACAAGCAGCACCCGCCGCTGGCGAATGTGTGCCGCAAGCCGGGCGAGTGGCAGACTTACGATATTGTCTTCACCGCGCCGAAATTCGACGAGAAAGGAAATTGCTTGCAGCCGGCGTATGTGACCGTGCTGCAAAACGGCGTGGTGGTGCAAGATCATTTCGCGATTGAAGGGGCCAGCTCGTTCAATCATCCGCCCGACAATTCTGCGTATTCCGGAAGAGCTCCGCTGCGGCTGCAATACCATCACAATCCGGTGCAGTTCCGCAACATTTGGGTGCGAGAGATTACACAGCCGACGTTCACGAAGGAGTGAAGAGGTGAAGCGCAGGGGGCTAGAAGGATTTTGGCATTTGGCTGATTGGCAGAGCTGCGAGGTCGGGCGGGACGAACTGGGATTTGGCGGTTAGCGACATGAGGCGCTCGCGGGAATAAAAAAAGCGGAGCACTTTGGCCTGCCAAAGTTGCGGGTGGGCATCGTAGAACGCGTCTGCTGAGTCGGCGGGGCCATATTCGCACAATGTGAAATGCACCAGTCGCATCCAAGCTTGCGTGAGCGTTTCGTGATAGCCGCGGTCGATGGATTCGGGCACTTTATGAGCGGCGTTGAAGCGCTTGATCGACATGCGCATGCGCTGGATGGCTTCATCGAGCGGGTAGCGGCGCAGGTATAAGTAGGCGGCGAGAATATGCTGGCGATGATGCCACTGGTCGTGCGGCCAGGAGCAGTTTTCGAACTGGTCTAGGAATTCGTCGTCGGTCATGGGATATTCGCGAAGATTATTGATCGTGACCGGCTACGACACTAATTTTTTCTTTGAGGTTCGCTGCCTCTACCGTTTTTCCCCTATCCCATATCCCATCGAGTTGCAAGCCTTCAAGCACACGTTCCACATTTAATGCCGAGCGCTGGCACTGGGGAAGCCTCTATCGCTGGCTGCGCGGTTCGGCCGAAGATCGCAGATTGCTGGCCACTTGGCCTGTGCCCCGGCAAGCGAACTGGGCCGATCATGTCAATCGTCCGCAGACACAAGGCGAACTAGTCGCAGTGCGGCGCAGCATCACCCGCGGCAGTCCATTTGGCGACGAGCGGTGGAGCGAGCGGGCGGTCCGCGAGTTGGGCTTGGAATCAACCCTGCGCCCGCACGGACGACCTAAGAAACACCAAATCGGTTCCTGACACGAATGGCACTTGAATAGGTCTTAAGCGGTTTGGAGCAGACGACTTCGAGCTTCGGCCCGCGGGATCGTGAGGAAGTGTTGGGAGCGCCGACGTTTGACGGCGCGTGGTTCGACGCGGTCCGGTCGGTCGCCCACTTTGTGCGAGGCAATGGCGGCGAGCAGGATCGCGTGCCGGCGTAGATCATAACGATCGTTTAGTAAACCGAGATGCCGAAACGCGCCGAGTGTCTGCAGCGCGCCTTTGAAGCTGATCGTACAAGGCAACAGGTCGCTGCAGGCGGCGGCTTCCGCCATGATGCGGCGGATCAAATTATAGGCTAACAGGTGCGTGGCGATTTCTTTGCGGACCATCGACGGTGTTTGACAACGTAAATGGTCCATTTGCAGCACCGTCTTCAGCGCGCAAATCGAGTTCCGCCTGCCAGCGAGCACGATACAAGCCGGCTAGGTCAGCCGCCGAGAAACATTGCGGATCCAGCAAGGTAGTCACCAGCACATAGCTACGGACGCGAAAGCCTGGCTGGCTGACCTGCACCAGCAGTTCCCGAACGACCAATTGGTCGGGCAACGCGGCGTAGGCAAGCTCATCCATCCAATACGGGCATTGAGTCGGTTTCCGCCAGCTTACCAGATGATCGCGCCGGCCCAGCCGCTGGCCGGAACGAAAGTCGGCTTTGCGCATTTGATGCTGCCGCGTGACCAGGTCCACGCCGCGCTGGGCAAGCATCGCGAGGTCGTAATAAGAACCGTAATGGCAATCGGCCAGTAAGATGTCGTCCGATTCAAGCCCGTCCAGGAGGCTGCGGAACAATTGGTTCTCGCCGCTTCGCTTGCCTTGATAGCGACCCATGGCAAACTCCAATACGGAGCCAACCGACAGTGAAAAGATCACCACCAATCGCGCGATTGGGAAGCCTAGACCCGGCTTTTGCACATTGTGCTGCGGATAGGCCAGTTGATTCTCTGGCGTATCAGGCATGGTCACGGTGGTGCCGTCGACGATTTTCACCGTGCGGCCTTTCCACAGCCATCCGGATCGTTGCCGTGCGTCAACGTGCGAAGCATGTCCCGTGGTCTTTACTAACTTGGCAAATAGCTCTTCCGGCAATTGACGGCGTGCCGTACAGTAAGCGCCGGTTTCCGGAGAGCAGGGCGATTGCCCCTGGCTGGTGCGCCACGCCAGCAGCCGAGCGACCGCCTCGCGGCAAGAGTGATCGGCCGATAACACCTGCGAGAGGAACACCCACAGCGTCACGGCGGGTCGATAGATCCGCTCGCGAAAGGTGCATCCCAACTGCTCCAGAAGCGAGTTGACGAGCTGTTCAGGAAGCCACTGCTGAAAAGATAGATCTCCGTCCTCTTGCAATTGTTTGACAATCCTCTCCACGCGTCGAGAAAATGACGTCGCTGAAATACTTCTGGACATGGGCGGCCTCCTTGCCTGGAACGTGAAAGATTTGTGATCATTCCTTCACATCCTCAAGAAGGCCGTCTCTGTCCAGATCAATTCTGCCACCGACTCGCGCTTATTTAAGTGCCATTCGTTACTAGATCTAAAATCATTGACGAGTATCGGGGCTGTAAAAATAAACAGCGCTGGGGATTTCCCGCATGTATCGGTCTCATGTGATGGCAAGAAGGCTGCTTGGGCCTCGGATCGGGTCGAGGTTTTCGATGTATCAACAAGCAAACTTATTTTTGAGGACATGCTCGACCACGACGTCATCGTGTCCCATGCCGACCTTGTTAAACTGAGCGGCGTTGATGAACTAAAAACAGACTCTATCGAAAACAACACTTGGCTACGTGCATACCTATGCGCCGAAAGCATCGCGTTCGCGAATGATGATCAAGAACTGTTATTGGTTACCAGATCCGGAGACCTGCATATCTGGAGTACGACCGATTGGCGTCAAACTTCGCTGGTGAAATTAACAGATACGCCGATACTCCAGCGTATTCGCGATAGGTTTGGTCATTAAATGCTGTCCATTTCCATTTCGCCGCTCACCTCAATCTGGCCGTTCGTTTCCAAATCTCGCCACAACTCTATTTACCGCGCCGTCCGTGATTGGGGAAGAGAGGAAGAAAAGGGGACATTCGGGAGAAATTAAAGGTGACGGGAATGACGGGAATCAATTTGATTAATCACCGCAAGACGTCTCAAGCCAAGTTTCAATCTTGTTGGCTAGCCACTGTCGTTCCGGGGAAAATTAAAGGTGACGGGAATCAATTTGACTAAATCACCGCAAGGCGTCTAAAGCGAAGGTTCAAATTTGTCGGCCAGAAAAAGGGGACGCGACTCGATATTGACGATGGCGATGGAGAACGCTAGGGGCAGAAAACGGGGACGCGACTCGATAGTTATGATGGCGATGGAGAATGCTAGAGAGAAAACGAATGTGACGGGAATGACGGGAATCAATTTGATTAATCACCGCAAGACGTCTCAAGCCAAGTTTCAATCTTGTTAGCTAGCCGCTTCCGTTCCGGGCCGCACCACTTCGATAGTTTTTTTGATCGGCAGCAATTATTGCGTCCACGACACACGTCGGCAGTTTAAGCAATTCAAGTCGCCGGCAATCGCGGCGCGGAAATTGGCAGCCGTTTGGAGCGAGTTGGCTATTGGGATCGTTGTTCAGTCTTCCGTTCCGCGACTCTTCCCTCCAGAGCCAGGCGAAAGAGCGACCCCGCGGTAAAAACCCTCTGCGGTAAACCCCCCCTGGCCAAACCACCTCTTGAAATTGGGCCACGCCCTCTGCTACGCTGAAGTTCGTAGTGTGTACCGACGTACACTATCACGCCCGCCACCGTATTCAATGGCGGTTCGCGTCGACTGGCACAGCATCCAACGAATGCCGTTTTTTTCCGTTTTTCACCGTTAAATCCCGTTTCCACCCTTTCCGCGGTTTCCACCCTTAAAACTATTTTCACGCGAAATCATGAACGCTCAGTTCCAATCAATCGCCGGCGCTCTCCCCGATCCCGCATCCGAAGTCGCAAAATTGCAATCGGCCATTTTCCAGCAGGCCGAGCAGACCCTTGCACAACTTCCAACCGTGCCCGATCCAACTGGCCGCGATCCGCGCGGCCGATTCGCCAAAGGCTGCCCACCTGGTCCGGGTCGGCCCAGCGCTCCGAGAACGCGCCGCTACATCGAAGAGGGCATGCTCTATTTGCATTCCATGGATTTTGAAAATGCAGCCCGCGCCTGGCGCTCGCTCGCAGGCAGCCTGGGCCCGAACTTGGCCCGCAAATTCCTCGCCGAACTCGAGGACGAAAACGGCCCCCTGCGTTTCCGCGGCCTAGCGCTCGAAGCGATCACCGAGGGGAATTAAAGGTGACGGGAATCAATTTGATTAAATCACCGCAAGACGTCTCAAGCCAAGTTTCAATCTTGTTGGCTAGCCGCTGCCGTTCCGGGCGCGCCACTTCGACAGCTTTATTTGATCGGCAGCGATTATTGCGCCCACGACCCACGTCGGCAGATCAAGCAATTCAATTGTGTCCGTTCGGCGAAACGCATCTTCCTGCGTGCCCGGTAACCCGTCAAGCTGCTGGCTTTTCCACTCAGGAGAACAGCGATGGCACTGCGTCAACGAGTGCCATTCGGGAAATTCTACTTTAATTGACGGGGCTGTGTGAGTTTGGCAGTTTTGGGGCATGCCAAGAACCGCGCGTGTTTCCGTCGGTGGGCTGTGTTACCATGTGCTCAACCGTGGCAATGGTCGGGCGGAAGTGTTTCACAAGGATGGCGACTTCGCAGCCTTTCTTCAGTTGATGGCCGACGCCAACCAGCGGCTGCCGATAAGGGTTCTGGGATACGTGCTGCTGCCCAACCACTTTCATCTGGTGCTGTGGCCGCGCTGGATGCAATGGTTGCTCGCGTCGCATGTCCGGCGGTATCATCGTCATTACCACGGCAGCGGCCACGTGTGGCAAGGGCGGTTCATCCAACTTGGCAAGACTCAAGACGGCTCAAAGGTCCGCCGCGCGCTGCACATTGCGAAGCATCGCGGCAGCGCCGCCAGCGACGAAATCGTGCCGTTTGAGATCACGGCCCAAGGCTTGCGGTTGCTCTACGATCGCTTTTAACCCTTGAGAAAGTCATAACCGACTTCATTGTACAGCTACCTAGCGGCTGGCACCGGATGTGCAGCATGCGGTATCATCAGGGCTCAACTTTGAGTGGCCAATTCGTCCCTTGAATTTGCTCGATACGTATGGCACAATCAACGGCGTATGTGTACTGATGAACAGTTGTGCCCCATGATTGCCGAAAACTGCATATTTTCCGTGCCGGCATACCAACTGAACGCCTCACCGTTTTCGCTCGGTTTATTTTCCGTTTATCATCCGTTTGTTGACCGTTTTTCTCCGTTTTTTCCGTTTTTGTAAAACCGTCCGCTGCGCACAATAGTTTCCAACCTCATCAGGAAATCCATCATGGCAGAAGAATGCGTAATCGCCGTGTACGACAACACTCAAAGCGCCAAGTCGGCGATCGATAAGCTTATCGCCTCCGGCTTCCCGCAACAAAATATTTCACTTGTCACCGCCTCCCTTAAGAACGAGCCGGCAGCGGTCAAGCAGGCGATCGAGTTCGGCGACGAATCAGAGAAGGATGCCGTCATTGGCGCAGGCATTGGAGCGGCGATTGGAGCCTTGGGGGGCGGCACGGTCGTAACGTTTGCCGGACTCGGCGTGCTAATCGCCGGCCCATTGGCGGCGCTCACCGGCGTGGTGGTGGGCGGCCTCATCGGGAGCATCGCCGGCTGGAGCGTTCACAAGGATCACATCGCAAAATACGAGCAAAAAATAAAGTCGGGGAAAGTGCTTGTCATCGCTCATGGAAGCGATCCACGGAAAGTGGCCGAAGCCGAGAAGATACTCCAAGCAACCAAGCCATCAGAAATCCACCTTTACGCCAAAAGCGACGACGGGGACGATTTCCGCGTCGATGATTTCGGGGAAAAGTGATGGTCATTCGATCGCGCGACCGACGCTAACACTTTACATGCCTGGTTCCCACTACGAGTACGACGTTCTAGTCATCGGCGCCGGCCATGCCGGGTGCGAAGCGGCACTGGCCGCCGCGCGCATGGGCGCCCGTACCGCCCTGCTGACCACCAATTGCGACACCGTGGCACAAATGAGTTGCAACCCAGCCATCGGCGGTGTGGCCAAGGGGCAAATTGTGCGCGAAATCGATGCCCTGGGCGGATCGATGGGCCAGGCCATCGACGCCACGGGAATCCAATTCCGCTTGCTCAATCGCCGCAAAGGCCCGGCCATGCACAGCCCCCGCGCGCAGGCTGACAAAAAGGCTTACCAGCAAGAGATGAAGCGCATTGTCGAGTCGCAACCCAACCTCGTGCTGCGGCAGGAAGTGGTGGAAGACCTGTTGGTTGATGAATGTGGGATGTCGCGCATCTCCGGCGTCGGCGTCCGCGGCGACGCCATTTATCGCGCTCGTGCCGTCATTCTCACCACCGGCACGTTCCTGCAAGCCATCATGCACACGGGCGAAATCAAAACGCCCGGCGGCCGCGCCGGCGAAGGAACAACGTCGGGGATCAGCGGGGCGCTAGCGCGGCTTGGCTTCGAACTTGCTCGATTCAAAACTGGCACTCCCTGCCGCTTAAATGGCCGTACCATCGAGTACGATCGCTGCGAGCTTCAACCCGGCGACGACGATCCGCAGCCATTCAGCTTTCTCACCGAAAAAATCGCTTGCGAGCAAATGCCGTGTTGGATTACCTACACCAACGAAGCAGTGCATGAATTGATCCGGGCCAACTTGCACCGTGCTCCCATGTACTCGGGCCAAATCCAATCCCGCGGCCCGCGGTATTGCCCTTCGATCGAAGATAAGGTCGTGCGCTTCGCCGACAAAGAGCGGCACCAACTGTTTCTGGAGCCAGAAGGGCGCAACACGCTGGAAGTGTATGTCAACGGCATCTCGACCAGCCTTCCGCGCGACGTGCAAGATGCCATGCTACAACTTGTGCCGGGATTGGAGCGCGCCGAAATCATGCGCTACGGTTACGCCGTAGAATACGATTATGCGCCCCCCGACCAATTGTGGCCCAGCCTGGAAACCAAGCGCGTGGCCGGGCTTTACTTCGCCGGCCAAATTAACGGCACGACCGGCTACGAGGAAGCCGCGGCACAAGGACTAATTGCCGGCGTGAATGCCGCGCTTAAGTTCGCGGCGCCGAACCGCTCGTGCTATCGCGCGATCAAGCCTATATCGGCGTCCTCATCGACGACTTGGTAACTCGCGGCGTCGATGAGCCCTATCGCATGTTCACCAGCCGTGCCGAGTATCGATTGTCGCTGCGGCAAGATAACGCCGACCGCCGATTGACTCCGCTGGCGCGGCAAATTGGGCTAGTCGACGAAGCGCGCTGGCAACGGTTTGAGGATAAGCAAGCTGAAGTTGCCCGCACGCGCGCTCTCCTGGCTGAAGCTCGCGCAGCCGATGGGCAATCGTTACTGAAAGCGCTGAAGCGGCCGGAGGTAACTTGGGAGCACCTGCTCGCGCAGCTTCCCGAACTCTCCCAAGTGCCGCGCGAGGTGGCTCAGCAGATTGAGTACGATGAAAAGTACGCAGGCTATATCGCTCGGCAGGAGATCGAAGTCGATCGGCTTCATCGGCTGCAGGAGAAGCGAATTCCGGCGAGTTTTGACTACGCAGCGCTGGTGCAACTGCGCACCGAAGCACGCGAAAAACTCGCCCGCACACGTCCGGTTAGTCTGGCGCAGGCGAGCCGCATCAGCGGCATTACTCCGGCTGACGTGGCGGTTTTAATGATTCATTTACAGACCCAATGACGGCCAGTTTGACCCCCCATCTATCCCAAAATCCGATCCTACGCATCGAATTTGCGGTTTGCGCAAGCTGTTTGTCATCCGGTGTTTGCGGCAAATGGATCAATCTTGACGCAATCCGCAAGATGGCTATAATTCGCATGGATGGCAAGTTTGGCAAACCAGGCGATTGCTAGTCTGTGCCGTCTGCGGCGGCTCTGTTCGTCGTTTCCGAAATGGAGTCTAGTCGTCAGGGTTGGACGAGTGTTTAGTTCCTGGTGAGGCTGCGGCAGATGTGCTGCGGCGCTCGTCTTTGCGACACATGGAGGACTAGGTGCCCTGAAATCCCGTTGAAAAACGCGCAATCAGGGTCCCGCTAAAGACTAGCTGCACCACGGCTAGGGAGAGGGTGGTCAATATCAGATGAAAACCGTATTTACGACCGGCGAAGCGGCCAAAATCTGCAAGGTTAGCCAGCAAACGATCATCCGTTGCTTCGATTCCGGACAACTCAAAGGCTTTCGCGTCCCTGGCAGCCGCTTCCGCCGCATTCCCCGCGCGGAGCTGTATGCCTTTATGCGTGACAATGGCATTCCGACCGACGCCCTTGAGAGCGGCAAACGCAAGATTTTGGTCGTCGACGACGATCAGGAACTGGTCGATTTAATTGTCGATGTGCTGCAAAAGGATGGCCGTTTCGAGGTTCGCTCGGTGAACAATGGCTTCGATGCCGGCATGATGGTCAAGGAATATCATCCCGACCTAATTGTGCTCGACGTCATGCTGCCCGACATCAACGGCCGCGAAGTTTGCACCCGCGTGCGCGGCGACAAAACGATGGACGATGTGAAGATTATTTGCATCTCGGGCATGATCGAAAACGAAAAGATTGAGGATCTCAAGGCCTCCGGCGCCAACGACTTCTTGCACAAGCCGTTCGAGGTGGAAACGCTAGTCGATCGAATCGGCGGACTATTGGATGTGGAATCGGTAACGGCGGGCTGATTTCGTTTTGTGCTCGCGAGGCGATTGGCCAGTGAGCTAATCGATGTTTACCGCGCTTTGTTTTCCAAGCCCATGGGTCGCAGCCCATGGGCTTTTATATTGCACTAGCGCCACTGATTTTCCATGACTCCACGCACCATGCTGGCGCTGGCGGCCGAGTTCGATGACAGCGGCCCATTCGCGCTGCCACTGTGCGATTCGACGGCACTAGGGCTGGCAGCGGTGCTAGTGAATGAAGATCGTGGGGCGCGTGTTCGAGAACTTCGAGAGATACTATCGGTTGATCCGGCATTTGCGGTGTGGGTGTGCTGTTGGGGATTCAGGCAAGCTGATTCGATTCGCGCGCTGGCGGAATTCCTGGACGATCACTTAAGCCGCCGGCTGCAGCAGCATCTATTGGAAGCGCGCGTTTTCTCGGCGGAGCAAAATGCTCGTTTTGCTGCATTGGTGGCAGAGTCGGTGGCGGAGGCGCAGGAGGTGAATCGCTTGCTGGGGGGCAACGACGCATCAGCTCCTCAGATTCTTGCCGCGCTTTGTTCCCGGGGGGCGGATTGGTTGGATGCGTCGGCCGATGGGGAGGATCGAACTGATATGCCGCCCCCAGTGTGGCCCGCGAAGCTCGCGCAAAATGTGTCGCCCAGCGCCGAATCGCGCCGGCGGCGATGAGGCGTGGCGGCGCTGGCTGGTCGATATTCATCAGGCGCAGGCTCTGTTGCCACAGCTTGTTGCGCGGCTGGATCGAGTGGAACAAGTCGAAAGCGACTTTAATGAACGACTGCAAACGGCGAAGCGCGAGGCGCTGAAGGAATTCGCCTATGGGGCTGGGCACGAGCTCAATAATCCGCTGGCGAACATCGCCTCGCGCGCGCAAACACTTTTGCGCGAGGAATCGCATCCTGAGCGGCGGCGACGATTGGCTGCGATCAACACGCAGGCTTTCCGCGCCATGAAATGTTGGCCGATATGATGCTGTTTGCCCGGCCGCCGCAAATGCGCCCCGAGCCGGTTGATTTAGTGCAATTGGCAATTAAAGTGCTGGCCGAGTTGGCCGACGAAGCGGCAGAACAGGAGACTATTTTGGACGGGCCGCTTGATCTCGATCCGGTTTTGATCGACGCCGATCCAGTGCAATTGCATGTGGCATTGCGCGCGCTGTGCATCAATTCGTTAGAAGCACTGGGCCGCGGTGGCAATATCCAGATCGGCATCTTGCGCAATGGCGATACCCAGTTTGCCGAAATCACCGTCACCGACGATGGTCCCGGCATTTCGCCCGAAATCGCCAATAAAATATTCGACCCATTCTTCTCCGGACGCGAAGCGGGCCGCGGTTTGGGCTTTGGGCTCTCGAAATGTTGGCGAATTGTGATGCTGCACGGCGGCAAAGTCACTGTGCAGAGCCAGCCCGGCCATGGGGCGACGTTTACTATTCTGCTTCCCGCGCGGATTCACCACGCCAGCAAATTTCCAATTTCAACTAGCCGTTCGCAGTGACGCATTGCCCATGTCCCTATTCGACATCACCGCCACCACCATCGACGGCTGCGAGCAATCACTCGCTGAATATCGCGGGCAGGTGCTGTTGATCGTAAACGTCGCCAGCAAGTGCGGCTTTACGCCCCAATACGAAGGGCTCGAATCACTCTATCGGCAGTTTAAAGACAAGGAATTCTCGGTGCTTGGTTTTCCATGCGATCAGTTCGGCCATCAAGAGCCGGGGGACGAGGCGGCCATCAAGAAATTCTGTCAGACGAAATATAACATTACATTTCCAATGTTTGCCAAAATCGATGTCAACGGCCCCAACACGCACGCGCTGTATCAATTTCTCAAAGGAGAAAAACCGGGACTCTTGGGGACCGAATCGATCAAATGGAATTTCACGAAGTTCCTCGTGGACCGCCAGGGAGAAGTGGTCAAGCGTTTCGCGCCGACAGTGACGCCAGAGAAAATCGTGGCGGATATAGCCCAACTTCTTGCGTCAAATGCTTAGGCATCGCGTGATATAATTAAGGACGAATGAAATGCGTTTTGAGTGGGATGAACAGAAAGGAGGGGAAATCGAACGAGAACGCTATGAGCAAGTCCTCTCGCACTAACTTTGAGGCACTTGAAAAACTGCCGGACGAAAAGATCGACTACTCCGATCTTCCACCGCTGGATGAGCAGTTTTTCAACAATGCGACATTGCGGATTCCGGCGCGAGAAGCCAGCAGCTTCATCCAATTGTATTCCGATGTTCTAACATGGTTTCAATCGAAGGATCCGCATTTCCAGGTGCTCATAAACTCGGTGCTGCGCGACTACATAACTGGCAGTAACCAGTGAACTGCTGTTTCGTGGCCCGCAAAGTTCGCGCTACTTTTCCAGCTTATCGCTTCGTGCTATCAACGTATTGATGTTTCGGCGGCCACTGACCTTGTGTCATGCCGCGCGATGACCTAAGCTTTTGGCACGTTGTCCGTTAGCACAAGCCACGGTGCGTCAGGCCCGCCCAAAGAAATTAAATGGCGCGGCTGAGTCAGCGCCAACGTTTTTCATCCGTGCACGTTGCACATTCCGCCAGTCAAGGAAGACTGCTCGCATGTTGCCAGAAACTTCGTGGATGAGTTCTTCGGCCCCGCCGAGCCAACTTGCGGCCCCGCTCGCGCCCGACATTCACGGTCATCCATCGGCTGCACACGCTATCCGCGATTCAGCCGTAACGTTGCGCCAGGCAATTTTTCGCACCCAGCAATGGCTGTTCTCTCAGCAGCACGCCGACGGCTACTGGGTCGCCGAGCTCGAAGGCGACACGATTTTGGAAAGCGAATTCCTGCTGCTGTTGGCGTTTTTGAGGCGAAGAGCACACGCCGCTTGCCAAAAAGTGTGCCGCTTACTTGCTCGAGAAGCAACACGCCGACGGATTTTGGACCCAATATCCCGGTGGTGGCTTGGATCTTAGCGCCACGTTAAAGCCTACTTCGCTCTGAAGCTCACTGGACACGATCCCTCAACTGAACGCTGCAAAGCGCGCGGGCAGTCATCATGGCTGCGGCGGGAGCCGACGCGAGTCAACAGCTTTACGCGTTTTTATCTGGCGCTGCTGGGCCAAATCCCCTATGAAGCCTGCCCGAACGTGCCGCCGGAATTTGTGCTGTTGCCGAAGTGGTTTCCGGTGAATTTGTATTCGATCAGCGCCTGGTCGCGCACCATCATGGTGCCGCTATCGATCATGTCGGCCTATCAGCCTGTGCGGCAGATCGAGCCGGAGCGCGGCATTCGCGAACTATTCTTGAGCGATCCACTTACTTGGCCCTATCCGCGCTGTCCGGGCTTGCCACAAAGCAAGCGACTGGTGAGTTGGGATCGATTTTTCCACGGCATCGATACAGCTGTTCAAATTGCTGCAGCGCCACAAGCTACTGCCGCTGCGCCGGCTGGCCGTGCAATCAAGCAAAGCACTGGATGACTCGACTCGCTTCGCGGGCCAGCGACGGCTTGGGCGCGATTTTTCCGCCGATGATTTGGAGCATTGTGGCCTTGCAGATCGCTGGGCTATTCCGGATGACATCCGCCGAAATGCGATACTGCCGCGAGCGGCTTGCTGGAGCCTGGTGATCGACAACGGCGACACTCGGCCCGACTTGCAACCGTGCAAATCGCCCGTTTGGGATACCGCCCTCACGCTGCGGGCCTTGGTCCGACAGCGGGCTGGATAGCGGACGCATCCTATCGACTGGAACGCGGCGTGCAATGGCTGCTGTCGCAGGAAATTCGCACCACGCGGCGATTGGGCCCACAACGTCAAAGCGCACAGCCGGGCGGCTGGTGCTTCGAATTTGCCAATTCGCATCTATCCCGATCTGGACGACACGGCGATGGTCGTCATGGCGCTTGCAGGAAGCCTACCGCACGCCGCACCAGCAACGCGGCCACTGGTTGCCTCCGGATTTGAAACTTGATTGCCGAAGCCTCGGCCGCCAACATGCCCGACGCTCGTCGCAAAGCGCTGGTGCTGGACGACATCGCCGGCGCGACCGATCGCGCGCGTGCGTTGGATGCTGGCCATGCAAAACCGCGACGGCGGCTGGGCAGCGTTCGATCGCGACAACACGGCCGAATTCTTGTGCCACGTGCCGTTTGCCGATCACAATGCGATGATCGACCCCAGTTCCCCCGACTTGACGGCGCGGGTGCTGGAATCGCTGGCCAGCTTGGGCACGCGCGTGGGCGACGCGGCCGTCGATCGGGCGCGTCGACTATTTGCGGCGCACACAAGAAGCCGACGGCAGTTGGTTCGGCCGCTGGGGCGTGAACTACATCTACGGCACCTGGCAGGCGCTTACCGGATTGGCGGCCGTCGGCGTGCCGACCGACGATCCAGCCATCGTCGCCGGCGCACAGTGGCTGATTGCACATCAACAGCCATCGCGGCGGCTGGGGCGAATCGGCCGACAGTTACGCCGATCCGAGACTCCGCGGCCAAGGGCCGCGAAACCGCTTCGCAAACGGCCTGGGCGCTGTTGGGCTTAATTGCCGCGGGCATTGCACGATCATCCGGCGGTGCCCACGCGGCGTGCAGTATTTGCTCGTCGCACCAGAACAGCGACGGCACTTGGGACGAAACCGAATTCACCGGCACCGGCTTCCCGCAGGTGTTTTATTTGCGATACCACTATTACCGCATTTACTTCCCACTGCTGGCGCTGTCGCGGTGGGCGAAAGCGGCGGGCAGAAGACGAAGGCAGAAGGCAGACTGCAGAAGGCAGAAGTCGGAATGTCTGAGACAAGCAAATTTCTGAATTTTTCGGTTTGCACTTATCCGCTACATTTGAACTTCCGAATGGGCGTGCCAATTTCGCAAATGTGGACCGTGGCCAGCTACGTATTGCGAAAGCGGCTGCGCGGAGACAAGCGCTACCCACTCGTGCTCATGCTGGAACCGCTGATGCGCTGCAATTTGGCTTGCGCGGGCTGCGGAAAAATTCAGCATCCGGCCGAGGTTCTGCGCCGGCAGCTTACGCCCGAGCAATGCCTTCGGGCCGTCGAAGAATGTGGGGCGCCGATGGTTTCGATTCCCGGCGGCGAGCCGCTGTTGCACCCGCAGATCGACGAGATCGTGGCGGGGCTGGTCGCGCGCAAAGAAGTACGTCTATCTCTGCACCAACGCACTCAAGCTCGAAGAATCGCTGCCGCGGTTCAATCCGTCGAAGTATTTTTCCTTCTCGGTGCATCTCGACGGCCCTCGCGAAGAGCACGATGCCGCCGTTTGCCGCGAGGGCGTTTACGACATCGCCGTGCGGCGATTCGCGCCGCCGTCGCGGCCGGCTTTCGCGTGACGACGAACACCACGCTCTACAACGACGCCGATCCGGCGCGCCTGCGCAAATTCTTCGATACGCTGATGGATTTGGGCGTCGAAGGGATGATGATCTCGCCCGGCTACGGTTACTCCAAAGCGCCCGATCAGGAAAACTTTCTTGCAGCGCGATAAGACCGTGCGGCTGTTCCAACAAATACTCAGCGACAGGCCGCGCCGCTGGCGGTTCAATCAATCGCCGTTGTTCTTGGAGTTTCTGCAAGGCAATTGGCAACTGGAATGCACGCCTTGGGGCAACCCGACCTACAACGTCTTCGGCTGGCAGAAGCCATGCTACTTGCTCGACGAAGGTTATGTGCAGACGTTCCGCGAACTGATCGAAACCACCAAGTGGAGCAATTACGGACGAGCAAGCGGCAACCCGCGATGTCGCAATTGCATGATGCACTGCGGCTATGAGCCGACCGCGGTGAATCAAAGCCTCGGCTCGCTGGGCGGCTTGTGGGGCGCGGCGCGAACCGTACTGTTTGGCTCAGCGAAGCGGCGCGTAATAGCCACGAAATCAGCGGCCGAAAGTAGCTCGCCGGAATCGATCGGCCATGCTGATCGCCTGCCAACGCTTCCGGTGGTTTCTTTGACAACCAAACCGTGTGCCTCGGGCTGTGGCGCCGAAGCGGCACTAATAAGCTCAATCGCGATGGTCTCCCGACCTGCGGTTGAAGGACAGGCGGGCCCTGCTATGATCTTGACATCGGCTTTAGCTGGCCAAGCTGACGAGTGGCCAGCTTCCTAGCCCGCATCGTGGCGGCCGTCGATCCGCCAGTCCGTCTAGTCGCATGTTTTTAGCCGAACCGCCACGCACCGCGTACGATCTGCACTTTCGCCTGCTGGGCATCAATGTGCGTGTGACGCCGTTTTTCTGGTTAGCGAGCATCGTGTTGGGATGGGAAACTGCTCAAATGTTCGCCAATGCCCCCGGTGGCAATTTGAATGTGGGCGCAGCATTGGCGCTTTGGACGGCCGCCGTTTTTATCTCGATTTTAGTGCATGAATTCGGCCACGCGTTGGCGTTTCGCTTCTATGGCACCGAAGCCGATGTGGTGCTCTATCATTTTGGCGGCTTGGCGATTCCGCGGCGCTCGGCGACTTTTGGATTCGGGTATCATCCGTGGCAAGATCCGAAAAAGCACATCGTGATCCTATTAGCAGGGCCATTGTCGCAGTTGGCACTTGGGGCCGCAGTTTTGACGGGAGTTCATTTCGCAGGCTATTTTCAGTTGAACCCGCTGCCGTTCATTCGAAAATTTGATTTTCTCGAGCACGGTTATCGAATGAATTCATTGGCATTCTGGCTATTCGAAGATTCGCTTATTTCGGCGAGCATCTGGTGGGCGCTGTTGAACTTGCTGCCGATCTATCCGCTCGACGGCGGGCAAATCGCCCGCGAGATATTCACGCTTTCGAACCCTCGCGAAGGAATTCGCTTTTCGTTGGTTCTGTCGATCATCGCGGCCGGGTCGGTTGCCGTGTGGGGATTCATGAACAATCAAACCTTCACGGGAATCATGTTCGGGATGCTGGCGTACTCAAGTTTCATGACATTGCAGGCATACATGAGCGGTGGATATGGCTGAGAGCAACGGAAGCGCGCCGAAGCGTGTGGTGCTGTTAGGCGCTAGCAACTTGACGCGCGGCATTTCGACGGTTGTGGAAACGGCGCGGAACATATGGGGGCGGCCGCTAGAGATTCTCTCGGCGCTGGGGCACGGGCGATCGTACGGCCTGCACTCGTCGGTGCTGGGACGCCGGCTGCCGGCGATTCTCGAGTGCGGCTTGTGGGACAGGCTGGCCGGCCGGCCGAAAATTCCCACCGCGGCCCTAATCACCGATATTGGCAACGACCTGCTCTACCAAGTCGAACCACAACAGGTTGCCCAGTGGGTGGAAGCCGCCATTTTGCGTCTGCGCCAATATGCTGCGCGGATTACGATGACGCTCTTGCCAATCGGCAGCCTGGCCAAGCTCTCGCCAAAGCGGTTCTATTTCTTCCGCGCAATTTTGTTTCCGACGTGCCGGCTCGGCTTTGAAGAAGTACAGTCGCGGGCCCACGAATTGCACGACCGACTAGTGGAGCTGGGTCGGAAACACTCCATCCGGCTGGTCGAGCAGCGTGCCGACTGGTATGGATTCGATCCTATTCACATCCGCACCGGACATTGGCCGCAGGTCTGGCGGGAAATTCTGGTGAATTGGCACGATGAGCCGCCGGCGCTGCCGCCGGCCGCGCGAGGATCGGTATTGCGTTGGCTGTACTTATGCAGCCGGGCGCCTCAGCAGCGCTGGCTCTTTGGCATCGAGCGCCGCCGTCAGCCGCCGCACGGCCGTTTGCGCGACGGATCGACGGTATCCTTCTTCTGATTGAGCCGTTTGTGACTGCGATTCGACGCGAGAGAGCAGAATAATTCGTTGCTCATGGCGTTCTACAAATGCGGCGAAGGGCAATGACGACAAGAAAACAACCGCGCGAATTTTTAGAATCATTGTTTCGAAGCGCGCGGAACTTTTTTGTTCGCGCGGCAACTGCTCTTGACAATTTTTTCTCGCCGCGCGATTATTTTTGTAAATTGGTGTTGCAATTTTTTTTTAACTGCGTACAACTACAGGCATGATGCTCATGTGCGGCGAACATCGGAAGGTCGTAGCGGTGAATCGACACCGTATTGCCGTCGCGACGACGCACATGACAAATCTTTGTTCGTTGTGTCGTGGGCAACTCGCTTACCGGACAGCCGTCGAGGATGGCGGGTGGGTGCGGTTGCCGCGAACTCTTTAACGGAGGATGTGCTGTGGCCAAGAAGAAAAAGGCTGCCAAGAAGTCGACCAAGAAGAAGGCCACCAAGAAGAAGAAGAAGTAGCTTCTTCCTTGGCGAGCGCGTTCGACGGCTAACAGCCGCGGCCGCTTGTGCTTCTTTATGACCCGACGAGAAAGAGCCGCGGGAACTGAAATTTCAGTTCTCGCGGCTCTAGCGTTTTTCGGCGGCTGGCATTCGCAAGGAGAGGGGAGCTGGCATTCTCTCCCAGCATCAACTCTTTAAGCCAAGCCCATTTAGCCGCAGCGGCTGGATAGTCCAACCCCCCTATTCTGGTCCACCAACTTACACCAGTGACAGGGATGGCAGCGGAGGGGCCGCCCGGTGCTGGTCGGCCAGGTTTTTCACCAGGCGATGACAGATTTCCTGGAAGAACGGGGCGCTTTGCGGATCGTCGAAGTTCGCAGCCGTGCGCCCCTCGTCGCCATTGACACGAATCGAAATGTTGATCGGCACTTCGCCTAAAAACGGCACCGTCAATTCTTCCGCCCTGCTCTTGCGCCACCGTGGCCGAAAATGTCGTACCGCTTGCCGTTATCGGGGCAAAGAAAATAGCTCATGTTCTCGACCAAACCCAACAGCGGAATATTTACTTTGCGGAACATGGCGATGGCCTTCACGGCATCTAATAGCGCCACGTCTTGCGGCGTGCAAACCACCACGGCGCCGGCCAGCGGCAACAGTTGCGAAAGGGTAAGCGAGATGTCGCCCGTGCCCGGTGGCAGATCGATAATCAAGTAATCCAGTTCGCCCCAAGCCGTATCGCGCAGCATCTGGGTGATCGCACCGTGCAACATTGGCCCGCGCCACACGACGGCTTCGCCGGCTGGAACGAAAAAGCCCATCGACATCACTTTCATTCCGCCCGATTCAAACGGCCGAATTTTGTTTTCGCCAGCTCGCTCGGGCTGTCCCTGCAAACCAAGCAAATGCGGAATGCTTGGCCCGTAGACGTCGGCATCGAGTAGGCCGACCTGCGAGCCGGCCCGCGCCAAGCCCAACGCAATGCTGGCGGCGATCGTGCTTTTACCCACGCCCCCCTTTGCCCGAGCCGACGGCAATCACGCTCTTGGCCGCCAGCCCGACGCTGCCGAGTTTTTGCGGGGGGCGAATATGGACCGCCAGCTTTATATTCAAGCCGGCTAATGAGGGGAAGCGATGCTTAAGAAAGTGCTCCAACTCGGTTTTAGTCTCGTGCCAAAGGGGCGCGGAATGGGTCGTAAGCGCCAAGGTAAGCGCAAGGGTGTTCCCCTCGATTTGTACGTCGCGCACCTGCTCCATTTGCACGATTCCGCGGCCCGTTTCGGGATCTTGAAACTCTGCCAATGCCGCCATCACCGCAGATTGATTGATTTGACCTACAGGCATGGATGCGATTTTCTTTCTTGAATAGATTAATGGCGACCGCGCTCGTTGTCCGGCCACCGCTGATTACCGCCAGGGCGCCAGGGCGGCAACTTCTTCCTCAAAGCTCGATTGCGCGTATTCAATTGCCGTTTGGAGCCGTCGAGCGCCGTCGAGCCAGCGGCGGGCAATTTGGCCGATTTCATACGAATGTCGCGGCGTATCGACGAAATGAACCGCGCCGGCTTGTCGAATTATATCTTCCCAAGGCGAAAGTGTCCGCTGGGTCAAAACGATGCAAGCGGCGGCGGGAAAACTGCGCGAAATATGAACCAGCGCATCAATGACGACTTGGACGTTATCTTGAGTCAGCTCGATTGCGACCAATGTAGCCGGCGAATTGCTTAATCCGTTATAAGTTTCAACAACGCTGCGCGTTTCGGCCAGCGAAAAGCCTGGGGGCAATTCGCGCCGCAGCTCGGCGGCCCATTGGCCGGTCGATTCAAACACAATTGCCACTGCAGATTTCGCCATTTTTCAATTCACCGGAATTTGATTTATGGCTCGCTCGTCAATTCCTGCTCATCGCCTTCGACAGCCAATCCCAGCCGCACCATGGAGCGATAGAGTTTCGGTCGGGTCATGCCTAACAGGCGCACTGCTTTGCTTTTGTTCCCCTTTGCGTCGCGCAGGGGTGCCCTCGATGAGCTTCAATTCGACATCGGCCAGCACTTTTTCCAGTTCGATCGGTTCCAACTGCTTGCGCGTGAAGCGAGCAGCATCGGCAGCCTGAATAAGCCGTTTCGGCAAATCGCGCAAAGTCACTTCGAAACCCTCGGCGTGAGTGCAGGCTTCATCGATCACGCCAGCCAGCTCGTCTATTTGGCCGGGCCAATCGTGCATCGCCAATCGATCGAGCGCCTCCGATGTGCAGCCGCGAATTGTTTGCCTCCGCGGGCATTGAAGTCTTCCACTAGCATTTGCGCCAGAGCGGAATGTCGTTGCGGCGGGCGATAAGCGGTGGCAGCTCAATGACTAAAGTGCTCAGGGCGTGGGCCAAATCGACGGAAAATTCTCCGCGCTCGGCAATCGTTAGCAAGGGCTCGTGCGCGGTGGCCATGATTCGCACATTCCTGGAACCACTTGCGGCCCAGCGTAGAGCTTCGGTGTAAAGTTCCGCTGGCAGGTTTTGCACGTCAATGAGCAGTAGCGTTGAAATGTTATTGGTCGTCGCATCTGCCCGGCGATCCAGCGCGTTAACAACCGTCGAACGGAGCACTTCGGCGGATAGAGTCGAACAGTCGATGGGAATGAAGGCGCGGGAGATTCGCTCGCAAAGTGGATTGTGCGGGCGACGTGCTGCCGGCCAATGCCCGACGGCCCGAAAATTAGAACGGATCCGTGCGCGGCCGCCGCAAGTTCGACCCTCGCCGAAACGCGCTGAATACTGGGACTATTGCCAGCGATGCGCTCGATGTGATATTGCGCAGCGATTTCGCGGCGAATTCGCGCCACTTCTAAATGCAAGCGATTTGCCTCATCCGCCGGCTGCGAGGAAGGCGGGGCCCCGTCAGCGCTTTGCGGCAGATCGGCGGAGTCGACAATCGCCAGCACGCCGAGCCAATTTTCCGATTCGCCACAAATGGGCATAAATTCCGCTTTTCGCCACGCCAGCCGACCCGCGGAAGCGCGGGCTGGCACACGAGATGCGAGAAAATTCGGATTCCGGCCAGGGCTTCGGGGGGTGGTGAAAGCCGATCGGCTGCGGTTCCGGTCGATTCCGTATCGCCCGAGCAAAAGCGGCACACTTGGCCGATCAGTTCCTCGGCGGAAACCCCCTGCCACCGGGCGCAGGCCTCGTTGGCAAAGACTATTCTTCGATCGTCGTCCAGCAAATAGATTGGCTGCGCAGATTCCTGCAGAAGATTCAAAAGCTCGCGTTTTGGCGCGGGTGGAAGGCATAGACCAATAGGTCTATTGTATCATCAGGCATCTATGCGTTACTCAATTCCGCCCCTGCGCGATTTGCCCAGACAACGGGGGCGACTGGCGAGCGGCTATTTGCTCGGCTGCCGAGCGCTGCAATGCATGGCCTGCCTCGTTCGAAATGCGCAAGCATGGCCCCCAAAAGATGCCAACGCCCAGCACGACCGCCGCGCACGAGAGCATCGCCAAAGCGGGACCAATGCCCGCTGGGCACGAACCGAAGCGTCGTTGGGGGCCCGGAAATACATGGTGCCAATTACGCGCAAATAGTATGCGCGCCAATAGCGGCATTCAGAACAGTCACGATGGCCAATCCGATGAACCACGGCCGCAATAATGGAGCCCCGCGGCCCCGTTTCGTCGAGCGTTAGCGCGCGAAACAGTAAAGCGAACTTGCCCCAGAATCCGGCCAGCGGTGGAATGCCCGCCAGGCTGAACATGAACACGGCCATAAGCATCGCCACGAGTGGATTGCGGCGGTTTGCGCCAGCTAGATCGTCAAAGGTGTCAATTTGGCGATGGCCGTCGGAACTCAAATAAACCAAAGCGGCAAATGCGGCCGAATGTCGCGAACATGTAGACGCCTAGGTAAAACATCAACGCGCCGAGTCCCTCGAACGCCTTAACCGCGGCCGAGGCCGAACTCGCTGGGGCTGTTTGAGCCGCCAGGGCCACCGCCACGCCGACAAGTAGATAACCGGCGTGCGAAATCGACGAATAGGCCAGCATCCGGCGGATATTGTTTTGCCACAGGGCCAACATGTTGCCCAATGTCATGGTGAGCACAGAAATCACCAGTGCGATTTTCCACCCCAGCGCGGCCATTTCGGCCGTTGGCAGAGAAGCGATCGCAATGCGGGCAAGCACCGCCAAACCTGCGATCTTCGGCAGCGTTGAGAGCACGCTGGCATTGGCATGGCTAGTGCCTTGATAGACATCGGGAGCGTAAAAATGAAACGGCACAGCAGTTAGACGAAAAGCCAGCCCGGCGAAAACCAACAGCAAAGCGAGCGAGCGCGAATAGCGGGCCAAAATTGCTCTGTTGGGCAGAGGTAATTGCCGCGCCGGCTGTCGCGGTTGCTGAATTGGCAACGGCCGCTCCCGCGACAGCGGCACTTCCCGCCGCTTGAGCGGTTGGCGGGGCAGCCCATGTACCCGCCAACACCTTGGCCACCTGCGTTAAATTGGTCGAACCCCCAAGGCCATACAGAAAGCTGAATCCGTACAGCAGAACCGCCGACGACAAAATGCTCAAAAAGAAATACTTCGAAGCCGCTTCCTGTCCTTTGGAATCGTGCCGGCCGACATAAAGCAGCACGTAGGTTGGAATTGACACGAGCTCCAAACCGACAAACAGCAAGATCAAATCATTCGCAGCGGCCGAGAGCATTAAACCTGCCAGCATCAGCAAGAGCGACGCCATTTCTTCCGCGGTCTGTTCATTTCGCCGTGCCTGCGACAGAAGCAGTACGAGCACCAACCCAACGGCCAAAGTGGCGCATCGAAACACATACCCAAATAAATCAATGACCATCGGCCCACTGGTTTGGAGCGCATTTCCGGTAGCCGATTCGATTGCGATGCTCGATTGGCCCCACAAGGCCCAGGCCGCGAGCGCCAATGCCACAATAGCCAGCCACGGGGCCGAGCCGCGCAGCGCCGAAAACGCGCCGACCATGTAGACGAGCGTGGCCGCGGCAATCAAGGTAATCTCGGGCAATAGCAAATAAATCGTGTGCGAATCGGTCATGATTTATTCGTCATTCAATATTGGTTTAGTCGCGACCGTCTGGCGATTGGCTGCCGGAGCGGCCAATATCGCCACAGGAGTCGCCACATCGGTCGGCGGCTGGGCGGCATAGAAACTTGCAAGCGGCCCATTGGTGCGCTCGGTAATTCGATCGACAGCCGGGGCAATCGGCTCTAAGAACAGCTTGGGATATAGCCCAATCCACACGATAAACACCACTAGCGGCGCAAGCGCCAGGACTTCGCGACCCGACAGGTTGCGCACGTGCTGGCCGGCATCCGACGATAGGTGCCCTTCCTTTAGAGGTCCAAAAAAGACTCTTTGCACCATCCACAGCATGTACCAAGCCCCCAACACCACTCCGCTAACAGCCAACACCGCGATGATGACCATCTGAGGCCCCAGCGGCCCGGGAGCATCGACCCACGCGCGCTGGAACATGCCGATCAAAATCATGAATTCGCCGACAAAGCCATTCAGCCCCGGCAGGCCGATGCTGGCCATTGTGAACACGAGCATGAACGTCGCCAACAGCGGCGTTCGCTTGGCCAACCCGCCTAGCTCGCTGATTTCCCGTGTGTGGTAGCGGTCGTAAATCATCCCCACGACCGCGAACAAGCCGGCTGACGACAAGCCGTGGTTGACCATTTGCAAAATGCCCCCTTGGAGGCCAAGCGGGTTTAATGCAAAAAATCCCAAGATCACAAAGCCCATGTGGCTAACGCTGCTATAGGCGATCAGCTTTTTCAAATCGGTTTGCACTAGCGACACCAAAGCGCCGTACACAATGCCTACAACCGCCAGCCACAACACAATGGGCATGCACATTGCTGTCGCGTCGGGGAGCATCGGCAGGCAAAACCGCAAGATGCCGTAGGTGCCCAATTTCAAGAGGATTCCAGCCAGATCGATGCTGCCTCCGGTGGGCGCCTGCACTGCGCAAGTGGCAGCCACGTATGAAACGGGACAATCGGCACCTTGACCGCAAAACCCGCGAGAAGCGCCAAGAAAATGAGCAACTGCAAGTAGCCGTGCGAGGCGTCCATTGGAATGGGGTTTGGCCGAGCGCCTCGTGCAATTCGGGAATGGAAAAGGTCAGGCGATGCGGCGCAGCGGGATCGACTGGATGGTTATAGACCCACAATACGATTCCAATTAGCCCCAGTAGGGCCAGGACACTGCCGGCAAAAGTGAACAAGAAAAACTTATTGGCTGCATACGCCGCTCTTCGTGCCCCCAAATGCCGATGAGGAAGTACAGCGGCACCAGGGTGAATTCGAAAAAGATGTAGAACAAAATGATGTCGCGGGCGGCAAATACCCCAAGCATGCCGCTACCGAGCATGAGCATGAGCGCGTAGAACGCCGGGGCGGTCTTCAATGGCGCGCCAACTGGCCAACACCGCCACGAAGGTTAGCAGCGCCGACAGGCCGAACATCCACACGCTCAGTCCATCGAGCCCGAAAGCCAGCCGAATATTGACGCCGCTGCCGAACCAATCGAATTCCTGGACGGCATATTCCCCCGCCAGGCGCAAATCCATCCAATAGCGCACCAAAAGCCACGCGGCCATGGCGAGCGTGATCGTCGCGGTCACAAGCGCATTTGCCGCGCCGCGATTTTGCCGCCGCCGGCGAACAGCCAAATAATGGCTGCGCCGATCATGGGCAGGAAAATCGTGACCAGGAGCAGATTGGACATGCTAAAGAATGAGCGGGTAAAGAGGTGAGCGGGTGAAGAGGTGATTCCCTGCAGGCTTAAACACTTAACTCCATAACACAAGTGCGCCGATAAGCACCAACAGGCCGAGCATCATGGCAATCGCATAAAACTGAACCATTCCGTTTTGCAGCGAACGCATCATCGCGCCGAAAAAACCCGGCAGTGCGCCTATAAAATTCACCAGCCGATCGATAACGTTGCGATCGACGAAATAACACAATGCTGCCAGCGCTCGCAACGGCCACACAATGAACACTTGATAAATCTGGTCGATAAAAAACTTGCCGTACGACAATCGATAGAGCGGGCGGAGTTTTTCGCCAGCCAACTGGCTTCTGATTGATTACCCAAATACAAATAGGCCGCCAGCGCGATGCCTAGCACGGCCACCAGCGTGCTTGCGCCTGCCACAGCCATGTTGAGTTCGGGCTCGGTCGCCCCTTGCGCGACGGTTTGATAAGCCAGTGACGGCGTGCGCTTCAAAAATTCCCAAATGCCGTGCGTCAGGCCGTAATATCCGCCGATCGCCGCCGCGAAAACAGACAGTATCACCAGCGGCACTGTCATCACCTTCGGCGACTCGTGCGCGATGCCCGGCTTCATGCGGAATGTGCTCGGGGCCGAAAAATGTGAGAAAAAAGGCGCGGAACGTGTAGAACGCTGTCAGCCCCGCAGTGAATACGCCAACCCAATACAGACCGCCATATAAGCCGTGCGCGAAGCCTTCGGCCGCGTGCGCTTTCAGATTCACCGCATCGAGAATTTCGTCTTTGCTCCAAAAACCCGAGAAGGGAAACAAACCGGCCAATGCCAGGCAGCCAATCAAAAACGTAATGCACGTTACGGGCATCAGCCGGCGCAGTCCGCTAATGCGACGCATGTCGATCACGCCTCCCATGGCGTGCATCACGCTGCCGGAGCCAAGGAACAAAAGTGCTTTGAAAAATGCATGCGTTAACAAATGAAACATGCCGGCCACAATTCCCACGAGCGAGCCGGTGCCCAGGCTCAAAAACATGTAGCCCAGTTGGCTAATGGTCGAATAAGCAAGCACGCGCTTCAAATCGGTTTGCGTAATGGCGATGGTGCCCGCCAATAACGCGGTAAAGCCGCCGATCGTGGCCACAACCATTTGGGCGGTCACTGGCGAGCCGCCGATAGTGAACCACGGTGTGTTGGCGGAAGCCATAAACAGCGGTGTGCACCGCGCGACCATATACACGCCGGCTGTAACCATCGTGGCGGCGTGAATGAGCGCGCTAACCGGCGTGGGGCCTTCCATCGCGTCGGGCAGCCACACGTGCAATGGGAACTGCGCACTTTTGCCGCAGGCGCCTGCCATGAGCAGCAGACAAATGGCCACCGACACGCCGCCGGTCGCATACAGCGCCGGGTTGGCCAGGCGAGTTTGTCCCAACACACCGGCAATTTGCTGCGTCGCACCTCCGGCGGCTGTAATTTGAGTGTCGTGAAAGTTGAGCGTGCCGTAGGTGGTCCAAATCAAAAATAGCCCGATCGCGAAGCCGAAATCTCCCACGCGATTGACCATGAAAGCTTTCTTGCCGGCCGCGACCGCTTCGGGCTTCTGATACCAAAATCCGACCAACAAATAACTGCACAAACCGACCGCTTCCCAAAATACGTATAGCAACAAAAAGTTACTGACCGAGACCAACATGGTCATCGAGAACACAAACAGCGCGATGAACGCAAAGAAGCGCGGGTAACCCGGATCGCCGTGCATGTAGCCTTTGGAATAAATTGCCACCAGCGTCGAGATAAACGTGACCATCGCCAACATGAATGCCGTGAGCGGGTCGGCCCGCAGGGTGATTTCAATTGCGAAGGGAAGTGAGGAAGGTGCCTTGGTGGCCGGTGTCTGCGTGTCTAGTTTCTGAGTGCCTGCGTTAGAAATGGCAGCCTGCGTGCTTGCCGCCTGACGCAAAATCCCCGCTGCCTGGCCGCCTCCGGCATGTGGCGTGTACGCATCTTGGACATCGGCCCAGGTCCACAGCGTAACGACGTGCTCGTAGCCGATATGGCCTTGCCCACCATTTAACGATTCGCTCGACTGCACCTTTACCTGAAAGAGCAGTATCAAGCTCAATGCGCACGAGCCGGCAAACGCCAACACCACCGGCCAGTGGCTTTGCTCTTTCAGTACCCGCCCACAGCAGGCCACCAGCAGGCATGCCGCCAACGGCAAAGCGGGAATGAGAACCAGGAGTGTGTCGATGTCGAGCATAGGAAGCAGTTAGCTAGCGATTAGCGGAAACATTCGGTTTCATCTTGTCTTGCGTGTCCCTTGTCATTGGTCATTTGTCACTCGTTGTCCGCCCGTCGTCCCTCGCTGCACGTCCCACGTCCCTTGCTCGGTCACACATGTTCGCGATGGGTAATTGCTTGCTCGTCGATTTTGGGTTGCAATCCGGAAGGCGTTAAGTGCGGCCAGCGCTGTTGCGGTTCAGCTACCTCCGGTAGTTCGTGATCGGCGTAGGGAGGCAAGTTGTCTCGCGCAAATCGTCCCAAGCGGCAATATCCAAATTTCCACGGCGCTGAAACAGCATGAGCACCAGCGCCAACGCGATCGCCGCTTCGCAGGCCGCAACGGTCAAAATGAAGATCACCAGCACCTGGCCATCCCAGTTGTTGTGCCAACGGCCCCAGGCGACGAGGCTGACCGACACACCCTGCAGCATCATTTCAGCACAAAGGAACATCACAATCATGTTGCGGCGGCTTAGAAATCCCACCAGCCCAATCGCAAAGAGCGCCGCCCCCACCAAGAGCGAGTTGTGCAATAGAGCGACTTCGTAGGCGGCATTCATCGCAGTGCCTCCTCATGCTCGCGCACGCGGTCGTCGCGTTCGGTGCCCGTTGAGCGCACAAAGCCCGGATGCTCATCGGTCGGTTTGTGCAATTTGCCGCTATGCGCCACGATGGCTGTCGCCCCAACAAGAGCAACCAAAAGCAGCGTACCAGCAACTTCGACGGCAATCAGATGCCGGCCGAACAATTCGGCCCCCAAGCGGGAAACGTGCTCAGAAGCTAACACATCGGCCGCTAGCGCCTCTGGCTTTGCGCTGCGGCTTGATCGAGACTAAGCTTGCCAATCGTAAGCGACAATATTCCAACGAGCGCCGCGCCCGTGCCTGCCGCCAGCACGGCTTCCCAACTCACGCGGTCGTAGTACGCGTTGCCGCGCGGCTGGGCGAGCATGAGCACGAACAAGAATGTGACCAAGATCGCACCGGCATAAACGACAATAGTCGCCACTCCCAAAAACTGGCGCCTTCCAATAAAAAAATGCCCGCCGTGCCCGTAAGCGTCAGCGCGAACCAAACGGCGCAATAGACCGGGCTGCGGAAGGTTACCGTGCAAGTGGCGGAAACCACCGTAATGCCACCTAAAATCCAAAACACTGCGATCTGCGCTCGACGCGCCAGCGGCACAAGTTGAGTCGCCAGACAGCCCAGTGCCACGACGGCAAGCACAGCGCCCACAATCGTCCCTTTGCCGCGCCGCGCGGCAGCATGAGCCACAGCGCGATTCCGCCCAAAAGTACGCCCCATGCAACAGGATTGCGTGCCAACTCAGCCGCTGTGCGCCCCAGCCGGCTGCGCAGCGTCCTCGGCCAAGATCAGCCCACGCGCAAAGCGTGGAAAAATCGGCAATAATTGCACCCATCATACGGTGCCTCCCAGCGCGGCCGATTTCATGGGTTCGGCGTCTTTAGTCATGTCGTACACGCTGAGCAGCTTTTCCTTGTCGAAAATCATTTCCTCGCGGCTGCGGCCGGTTAGATCGAGCAGGCTCGTTAGCTCGATGGCATCGACCGGGCATGCTTCTTCGCACATGCCGCAGAAAATGCAGCGCAGCTCGTCAATCGCGAAGCTTTCGGGGTATTTTTCGCGATCGGGCCAGGGGCTGGGAGCGGCGACAATGTCGATGCAATGCGCCGGGCAAGCCGTCGAGCACAAAAAGCAGGCCACGCACTTCACCCGCCCTTCGCCGTCTTTATTCAGCCGATGCACGCCGCGATAGATGAGCGGATTGCCGATTTTCGGCCGCTCTTCCGGAAAACTCACCGTTACTTTCGGGCTGAACAAGTGCCGCACGGTCGTCGTCACTCCGCCCACCAACAGCGGCAAGTACATGCGGCCGGCCAAACCTAGCTTCGGCTCTTCAATCCAGGTAATGCTCGGGTCGTCGGGCTTCATTGCAAGCCCCTTTCTGC
>CAWGBP010000005.1:0-95421 GCA_963820835.1 Pirellulales bacterium
GTGCGGAATGATGAAAAGTTCAATGGCTCGCCAGATTAACGTTCGAGTGCAGAGCTTGCATGATTTGCGACCAGCGCAAATGTGAGCTGTGGGATCATAATGGCTGCGTTGGAAAATATCGACTGATAGTTGCTTCTCGCATCTCGTCAGCGCCAGGCGAAGCAATTGTCGCGATGCTGTGTGCTCGCTTCGACGTCGCACGAATGGGGCATGAGTCAGTCTCGATTCCAATTGCTGCCCTGTCGGCCAGCCGATATAATTTGCGGTTCAGACGGTGGCTATAGCTCAGTTGGTTAGAGCACCAGATTGTGGATCTGGGGGTCGCGGGTTCAAGTCCCGTTAGCCACCCTACTTTGCAACCTCTCGAAATCTATTGAAAGCGGGTTGTTTTTCTCCACTGGAGAGGCACTTTTTCCCTCGCGCACGCGAGGGTGCTCTGCGTCGCTCTCGGTTGCCGAATTGACTGCGATGGGCAGTGATTTACCAGAATTGGCTACAGAAGGTGCAAACCCTGGTGCAAACTGGGAAGAGGCTCCAAAAGTTCCCGTTGCGCGATTTCGGTTCGCCTGTTCGGGGCTAACGAGTGATAGGTGGGGGAGTGATTCAACAGCTTGGTGAACGTCTAAAAGCTTTGGATCGGTATAGACGTTCATCGTCAAATCAATAGTGCTGTGTCGCATGGCCGCTTGCGCCGTGCGGGGAGCGACGCCGCTCCGGCTGAGTAGCGTGCCGAAGCAATGGCGCAACGCGTGAACGTCCACCGATCGGCCGAGCTCATCGCGCTTAGCGATGCCTGCCAGCTTCAGATCGCGGTCGAGAATCTTCACCAGCGCCGCGGGCACTGTGAACAACGGTGTACTGGCCGGCAATGCGTCGGCTTGTGGTACGGCTGTCAACGGCAGACAAGATTGCCCGCCATTCGCGTCAGCATTGCGCCGTTTGCGTTTCCTCATATCTTTGATCCATGCACCTAGTTCCACCGCCAAATCGCTTCTCAATGGAATCTGAGCAGCTTGACGGTTCTTTGCGTCGGCCGCTTGCAAGTTGGCACAGGGCCACTGTCCGTCTAGGTGCAAGCGGCCTATCGTGAGCGATGCCAATTCCCCGTGGCGCAGACCTGTGAGTACCAGAGTCTTGTAGATCAGTGCTCTTTCGCGGCCTAACAGTTCAAGCTGAGCAACGCGCGATGGATTGCCTTCCAGACGCTCCCGTGCCCGGTCAGCGCCGTCCCGAGACCCTCAATGATCAGGGGTGCAATTCGCCAAGTGTTGCGCCTTCGCTTTTTTTCATTCGGATCCTTGCGGATCGTCAACCGCCCGAATTCCGCCAATGGCCGATGCTGTGCGACATACAACAACCTCACAAGTTCATCTTCCGTCAACGCACGTCGCTTGCGCCGACAGTCTACTTGCTCGTCAGCCTTCGGAAGTTTCGGGAATGGATTGGCGGTCAACCGTCCCGACTCGATGCACCAATTGCAAAACACGATCAGCGCTGTTCGATACGAATTACGAGTGGCGCCCCCATGCTGCTAGTGCTTTCCTTTGACCCGCTAGCATCGACGTTGGCCTTAGATTTAGCAGCCAACCACCGCTCGACGGCCGCGGCGTCGAGATTGGCCAGCAAGTCGAAGCGACACTCAGCGGCGATTCGCCGCAACTGCGCGATGGTATTAGCTCGATAGGATTCACTCGTGCCCGACGCTTCCAGATGCTCTCGATAGGCGTCGAAGTGTACGGACAGCGGGATGGCTTGGTGGTCGATTACGGCATCTTCCGCCGGAGTAAGGTATTTTGCCTGTACCCGCACGGCCCGCGTCACCAGTTCGTTCAGAATCGAACGCGCCGCTTGTTCATCGCGACAACCCGTGGCCACTTCCCGTACAAAATTCGATCCGTCGCGATATTTTGCCGTGTATGTCCGGGCTGTCAGCACAATCCGCGGGGCTCCATCGCGACCCGTTGTTAAAGGCGCGGTCCGGAGTTTGCCTTTGGCGTCATGCCATCAGCAAATTGCTTCTCTTTGCGCGTGAACAATTCCGCACCATCCGGCAGCGGCTTGGTGACGGTTTTGCGGTAGACAGTTCCCATGAATCACCTAATCTTTCGTTTCTTCAATTCCAAACCAAAATAGGCGGCGAGCTTATCAGCAATGTCAAGCCGCAAGGTTTGCTCGCCAGCCATAAATTTCATCAATGATTGCCGTTTTACCCCCGTCTTTTGTTCGAGAGTCAAAAACGGCAAACCACTATCGACGATGACCTTGTGCAATTCATTTGAAATCGGTGTTTGCATCCTCCTTTTGGCCATAATGTAATAGATATTACACCCGACCACCGGCTTTGTCTATTAGTTTTTACGATTCAGCGATGTAGTAATAACGGCTTGCCTTGCCCGATTCGATATCTCCTTGGCTTTCCAACGTCAATATGTTGTCAAGGCATAGCAATTTCATCCAGCGCGACGCTTGAACGTGTGAAACATCGAGCAGCCGGCCTCCCTCACGGGCTGAGAGAAAGATCGGGCCATGGGGATTTGCCCGCTGTAGCTCGCGGCAAAGGCTCACTAACAGCCGGAGTTTTGGTTGATCGTATTGCAGCGCCACTTCGGGTACCTCCGCGGCCACAGCCATCTGGAAGGCCCTGTCAATCGGTCCTTGTCCTTTGGGGAACTTGACCTTCGCCCATCCTTCAACGAAATCGAACCATGTTTCCTCAAAGGCTTGAGTCTTGATGAAGGGCAGTGCCCGTCGATGCCACTCTTGCACGATCGGCCTCAAAGCTTGTGGCCGCAAGTCGGCCAACTCTGGTATCGCCCGCAACTCACGGACGAAGTCGAAAGTTTTGCGATGTCGCTTGCCGCCGGATGTTGGAATTGTGCGTTCGATCGCTTTTGCAACCCGGTCACGTAACAGAGAATTCAGAGAGTTCAGAGAACACTCAAGAGATGAAGAAGATGTTGGTAAATTAGTTAGGCTCTTTTGCGATCCATTTATTCTTTCTTCTACTTCACCAATTAATTTATCTCTTAGGTCCTCTAAGCTCTCTCTGTTGCATTCCCACATGCCGGTTTCAATTGGATCGACCCGCGGCAGCGATCCGTCGGGCAAGGGTACCGTCCAGCGGTAAACATGCCCCAACGGATGCGTTTGACGGTGGAAGTACCGAATAACAACCGCAGCCTGCGCGTAACTCGCCATCGCCACAGGAAATGGCCCCAGTCGCTTCCGGATTATCCAGGGCTTTCCGCAACTTAGCGATACGCTGAGGATCGGCTCTGAACATCACGCGTTTTCCGCGGCTGGTTTCGACGGTGGGAAGCCTCCGCGCAAGTTCAGGGTGTGCTGCTGCCCATCGCTCATAGGATGCGAATTTGTCGAAATCGCGCTCAGCGAGTTCGGCCGACACTCCGCCAAAGACAACGGCAACGCCGTACTCTTTGTCGTTGCCAAACCAATCATTCAAGTCGTCCAAGGTCGCTCGTACGGTCTGATACCTTTTCCAGGGAAACGCAGGGAGCTTGGATTTGTCGCGTCGGAAACACTGACCAGCCGCGATCCCAATATTCTCTGGCGGCTTTGCGTCTGTTATCGCCGGATACTAATATGTTGTTGGAGTTCACGTGTCCCATAGATCACCGTTCTCCGTGCCCGGCGGTGACAGCCGCCGGGTTTTTTATTGGGTTGGTGGAACGTGAGATCATCCTTGCCGCCTGCCTTTCACCGAGGTATGTCGGACAGGCTTACAGCCGCCGGCAATCCATTCCTCGATTTCGGCGCGATTCCAACGGAGAAGAGCGCCAAGTTTCAGGGGTTGCGGCATTCGGCCGCAGTCAGCCAATCGGCGGCAATGCCGAGGACTGCAAGTAAGCCGCAATGAGAGCGCCTTGACATCAAAAAACGCGGGACTATTAGCGGCCGGTGAATCGACACTTAAGCCTGTCGGGTCCATCAGAGAAACTCCGAATCGGTGTCAGAGCTGGGCAGGCGTAATGCCTTCCTGACACTTAGAAGTTTCTCCTGTCGTCAGCGAGTAATCAGTCCGGAAACAGTAAGGAAACGGTAGTTTTCACTTTATCTCTCTCAGTAATTCAAGCCTTTTTTCGTTAGCCAACAACCACCGCCCCTACCCGCTTTTGATTTGACAAAACCGTCCTTTACCAACTCCGCAATTGGTTCTTTGAATGCATCTGGATTTGCTGCAGGCCCCTCCGCCGCTTTTGCCACTTGTTTGGTTGTAACACGATCGTACGGGGATCCTGCTTTCAGTTCTTGCAATGCCTGCAAGATCAAGCTTTTCCGGTGGCTCAATACCGGTCCCCTGCCTTTCAAGTTAGTCGTAGCCAACGCCCTTGTAATCATCTTCGGGAGATTGTCTGCGTCAGTTTCGTTCAATATTTCTTGCAAAAGAGCGATAGTGGCTCGGGCTGATTTATAGCTCCGGGGATTGATTGTTCGAATCCTGAAAGCCAATCCAAGTTCACACAAGCGCTCAAGCAATTCACCAACAATTACGGCAGGTTGGTTATTGAATTTGAGTCCGGGGACAACCCCTTCGACGGCGAGGCGCGGCTTTAACTCGGCGATTTTTGTGAAGCACCAATTTCGAAAACCTTTAATCGCTCGCGAGAATTTGGCTCGCTTTGCCATAAACACCTCCGCATTAGTTTCGCCTAGCCCACAGCTTACAAGATCGAGTATCCACAAGCGAAAGAAAACACCTCGGGTGCTGCGGACAGTCTGATTCCTGATGACGAATTGACTTAAGACACGGGAGTATTCTCGTTTCAATGACGCTATAGAGCCACCATTGGCAAAAACGTGCGTTCGCGTCTGATACAATACCAGGCCAATACGGTGGTTTGTGATGCCAACTAATCTCGATAACCAAGTGGCGCTGCGGAAAGCGCAGCAACTCAGTTTTTGCTACGTCTGCGGGCGGACGATGCCACCGGGGGAAACACTTAACCGTGATCACCTTCCACCGAAGACGATTTTCGCCCAAAAAGATCGAGAACCGCCGCTGATCTTGCGCACGCACAGCAACTGCAACCAGCGACAATCAGGCAACGACGAGATCATCGGTCAACTTGTGCAAGCCATCCACGGCAAGTATCCAGGCGAGAAGAATCGGCGGCTGGATGTGCGGGAATACTCCTTCGAGGCAATACCAGCTCTGGGGCTAGTCGGCGTGCCGCCTATCGACGATCATCGCACGCTGGATTAGAGGGTTCCATGCCGCGCTGTACCGCGAATACTTGCCAACGGAAACGATGAACTTTATTCATCTTCCATTCCCAACCGGCCAGGTGGATGCGGACGGACGGCCCACAATCGAGCCAGTCGGCGCGAGCATGCGGATTACGTTGAAGTCATCAAAAAGAATCGGATGGCGGCACAATGTAGACCGCATCGCCGTCTACAATGGCAAATGCGTTTACGAGTGTGTTTGGGAGCACGCAGATAATGGGCTACCGATTTGCATCTTCGCACTACAAATATACGACTGGAAGCGATTGGCAGACACTCGGCTATATCCAGCTCGCGGATGTGTAGGCTTTTATGCGCCGGTTACGGGCCGCCCGAATACCGCCGCCTGCAGCACGCAACTGACATTCCCGGTGACGAACATTGACAAGCTGGACGCATTTGCCGAGTGACTCATTCACCCAAAGGGATTTACCGCAGTGGAATACCGGCCACTTATAGATCCAATTTCAATCCGACGGCGTGGCCTAATTCTTATCATGTCGTGTGGAACGGCTAAGGTTTGGACCGTCGCCCTCCACCGGAGGCACAATAATGCCGCGGGTTATGACGTGTGCTGAGCGCGGACCATTGTCTTTCCATACGCCAGCGTCTACAATCGTCCCCTATTGCGGAGGGGGCTGTTCCTTGTGAGCCCTCTAGTCTTCTCGGGCGATCTCGGCTTGTTCCTTGTTCGATCTGTCTGGTGAATTAGGCGATTCCCTAATCGACCGCCGTTCCAGTAAGGGTGGAACAATGCTTGTCCAAAATGCGTTGGCTAACCGTCGTTTTTCGGTCGGAATGGTCTTTTGCGTAATAGCGCTTGGTTTCGCCGACCAGTTAATTCACATCCACGCGGTAGCAGCTGCAGACGGCAGACAAGCTAGACGTGCCGAGCGATGAGTCCCAGACAGCGGCGCAGAAAATAATCGCCGAGATATATCGCGATCAGTATCGACAAGCCAAACGACCCGAAGAAAAGATCACTCTTGCGCAGGCTTGTTCAAGTTGGAACCGACACTTCTGACGATCCAATCGCACGCTTTGTTTTGTGGCGAATTGCACGCGACATAGGAGCCAAAACGGGTGATTTCGAGATTTCAAACCTCGCAATTGAAAAGATCGACGCAAATTACAAAATCGATACTCTCTCGATGAAATTGGATACTCTAGAGGCGGTTGCCGCGCCAGAAGGAGTTCCAGATTTTCGCAAACTATATCATTCAGACGAAGAGCTGCTGGCCGGGTCTCTCGCAGCCGATCGTTACGATCTTGCCAAGCGCGCTTGCGAAAACCTGACGGAGTTTGCACGGAAACTCGGTGATGACCAATTAGCTTTGAAATCGCGATCTAGCTCTGAAAGGGTCGCTTCACTCTTAGTGTTATATGACGGTGTCAAAGAGGCCGAGAGTGCACTCGAAAAGGACTCCGCGGATGCTAGCGCGAACTTGGTCGTGGGCAAATTTCGATGCTTCGCCAAGGAGCAGTGGGAAATTGGATTACCGTTGTTAGCTCATTCGAGTGATGATGCATTGAATGCAATTTCGAAGCAGGATCTTGCGTCCCCGAAGGACCCGGCGGAACAACTCAAACTTGCGGACCAGTGGTGGGGATTGGGTGAATCTCGGCAAGGTAATGAGCAGTCAGCGATACAAAGACGTGCTGCATATTGGTACGCACAAGCAGCCCGAAAACTAAATGGCCTAGCAAGAGAAAAGGCCGAAAAACGGGCGGCTTTCCTATCGAGCTCCCAGCCGACTGATACGGAGATTGAAGTTCGCGCTTCTGCTGTACCGGAACCCAAGGCCACGAGAATCAAACCTCCCGATGCGGCAGCTTCCGTCGAGCGTGACGCACAGAACTGTCGAACCGCCAAAGATGGCTTATTGGTGTACAAGCTCTTTCTAGCTGATGGCCAAGTGAGCGATGACGCCAAGGATCTCGCGCGTAAGCACCTTTCAATTTGGGAAGACAGAGCAGCGAAAGACTATGTACGTCTTGGTCAAAGTTGGGTCTCCGCCGACACAGCACGGAAGGCACATGATGACGCAGAGAACTTAGTCGGGCAGGCAATCGACCTGTTCGGAACAAATAATGATTCGGCTGCGAAAGATCGGCTTGAAAAGGCCAGCAAGCTCGACCCTGAGGCAATCAGAGCAGATTTTCTACTTGGGCTCGTGTACGTCTTGGACGACCGAAATTATAAGGTTGGTAAATCTCACTTTTCTGAATGTGTTCGACGAGAGCCCCAGGATGTTTGCTCCCTTAACAATCTGGCATTAATAGAGACTCTGACAAATGACCACGATAACGCGCTGAAGCACTTACGCGCTGCGGTTGGTGTGGATCCACGCGCACCCGAACTCGCGAGTAACGTGCAACGAATTTTGGATCAGGTGGGAAAAAAGAACCTTTCAATTCCGTCCTCTTGTGCGAGTGGCTACGCTGACCTGTACAGTACTCTGGTCAAAGAATCTAAATCGAGCACAAAGGGTAGCAGGGGCTGGCTATACATGCTCCCCCTGATGCCCGCCAAGCCTTCGGACGATAAGGTTGCATTAAAGTTACCAACGCTACCTGCGAATGCAGTGATTTTCGGTGGCGGTTCAGGATTTGTGGTATCCCCACATTTCATTCTCACAAACCGGCACGTTGCAGAAAACGCCAGCGGGTTTCTTGTGAGCGATCCTGAAAATCCAGACAAACCGAAGATGACCGCTACCCTAGGGGCGCTATCGGAAGATCACGATTTGGCTCTTCTTCGTTGCGACGAGCTGAACGCACCACCGGTGCATCTTGACGCAAAGTTTCCCGGTCGCGGCACGGACATCATGCTACTCGGCTACCCTGAGTTTTTTGAGATTGGAACTGGATTGAAATCGACTCGCGGTTCTATTGTTGGTCTTCCCGAGGCCAGCAATGAGAATATGTGCCTCTACGACGCCACTTCAAATCATGGAAATAGCGGCGGACCAGTATCGGATAACCGCGGAAATGTCATTGCAATTCATCGTGCGGGGTTCACGTTTAGTGGAAAACTGGGCGGTGGTATTCCGATTGAGCAAGCCATTAGTTTTATTTCGGATCACGTTCCGGGTTTTGGCGAAACAACGCCAAATAAGAAAACTCTGGAGTGGTCGCAGGTTGACGCACTCGTAAGCAAATCGACTGTGTTGATACTTTGCGAGGCCGCCAAAGATCAGCGAGTGGCGATTGGCGGAAAGATGCATTCGGAATCGATTGAAGATCGAGCGTGTGTCGCATGTCGCGGTACGGGCATGGTCCCCTGCCCAGACTGCCACGGACACGGAACTATCACTGTTGCAAAACAAGTGGATCGTGGACCGAATCCTTTGAACGGCATTGAAATGTATGGGACCGAACACTTTCAGGAGAACTGTCGAACGTGCGGTGGCACTGGCAATGTGCGCTGCCAGGTTTGTGACGGCCGTGGAGTCGACGGCGCTCCGGATTCAAGACAGCGCACAGAGGCAGTGCGCCAGCTTAAACCGTGAGCGATGAATTGCGCCAGCGCCTGAGCCTCCGTCAAGCCGGCAAGCGTCACAATCACCTGATCTCGCCAAATGCATTTGTGTCGCGTTAAACTGCCAGCCTGGCCGTCAATTCGCTCTGCTCTAGTGGTTGCTTCTCTTTCCATCGCCGTTTACTAAGTTCAGGTGCGCTACTGGGCGCGGGCTTTATGCGGCGTGCTTCAAACGCTGAGAAAAACAATGATTTCAATGAAGAAGGGCGTTCGAATTCGAGAATTCGTGCTTGAGGACGAAATTGGCGTCGGGGGAAATTCCATTGTTTGGAAAGCAGTCGACACGAACCTTGGCAGAAACGTTGCGATCAAATGCCCCCTCAGAAAAGGCAGCAATCTGTCCGAAACGGAGATGGAAGAGTTCAAACGAGAGGCACAACGCGGTGCGAAGCTCGTCCACTCGAATATCGTTCAGGTATATCAGATTATCGAAGAATCAAATGACCTATTTCTTGTTTTGGAATTTGTTGATGGAACCTCGCTTTGGGACGATTTTCGCAGTCGCGCTAAGGACGGAACGGCGCTGCCGCTGGATCAGTCGATTTCGATTCTGAAGGAGATCCTGCTAGGGCTTTCTTATGCTCATGCGCAGGGAATTTGCCACCGTGATCTCAAGCCAGCAAATATTCTGTTGACGAACAGTAGGATTCCAAAAATCGCTGACTTGGGAATCGCTCGGGCATTGTCCCCTGAACCCGTCGACGCACATGCTCATCCGTCACAGCGCCAAGGTGGAACTGGAACACCAGAATTTATGTCGCCGGAGCAAGCACGGGGAGAGGACGCTGATTTCCAATCGGATCTCTTCATGGTCGGAATCATTGGCTACTTGCTACTTTCTGGACGTCATCCATTTGCACATCCGAGCGGATTGTTTCAGGTGAGTGAGTTGTTGCTGGACGATAACTATTCTCCAGCTCCACTACGTGCATCCCCGAGTATGGCATCTGGCGATGCGAAATTGTTTCGAGAGTATGCTGCCGTGGTTGTTAGGTTGTTAGAGCGTGAACGTGCCTCGAGGTTCGCATCCGCCAGTGACGCGGTGCGAGCGATCGATGCCGTTACTCCATTCGTGGACTGCCCGAGCTGCGGCAGCCGTCTTCCTGAAGCAAGTAGATTTTGCAGCCAGTGTGGAGAACCCATTCCCGGCGGTGCGCCGCTGTCGACGGGTTCCGTCTTACAAGGACGAACCGCTCGGGAATTGGACGACGAGGGTTTTCGATTAGCGCGGCAGCAGCGCTGGGATGAAGCGATTGTCCACTACCGCCGTTCCATCGAAATGGACGGTAAATTCCAGCGGACGTACTGGAATCTATCTTACGCACTCAATCACATTGGAGAGTATCCGAAAGCGATCGACATTGCCACGCGAGGACTCGGGTTACCGCAAAATGAACCGCGTCATACTGCAAATCTGCTAGGTGTTCGCGCGTTCTCGTACGGCAAGTTGAAGAAGTACGATGACGCGATCCACGATCTTACCCAAGCCATCGAAATTGACTCTAATGGGATCGAGCATCTGTATTCCCGTGGAAGAGTATATGCCTACAATGGCGATGTTGCATCGGCCCGCGCCGATGCCCGCAGTGTGCTTGCACGAAATCCGGAGCACTCGGGGGCTCTGCGATTATTGAGCGAGATAGGAGACGATCAAGCGTAACCACCCCAAATTGACGAGTCATGACCGCGCTGGCGAAACAGTCACAGTATCCAATGTTCGTCGGGCTCGCATGGGGCGGGAATGGCCTACAGCGACCCACGCTTTGCGACGGGCGAGCTGTCCGGCAGTGGCGAGTGGACTGATCCGTCGATCAGCATGAGAAAGGCATATTCTGTCGCATTAGCGCCCAGTCCATGTGAACTTGCGTGGATGCCTTGAAGTGATGAAGCTCCCAGAGGACGGCGCGCCATCCAAGGTTGCCGATAGTTCGGAGCCACGGACTGACTCGGCGAGTGATCCGTACCCTGGCCCAACACGGTGGTGGTGTCCGAAAGTGCTATGGATCGATTCCCCAACTTAACAGGCTTCTTAACGAATCTCGCCCGAGGGTTGCCCTTGGTCATTCGCTTTGACCTGAGGAGGGCCTACGGCACTCGCTGGGCATCACGGGTAAAACCGGCGACATTACAGCTTCGAATGCGCTATGAGAGCATCGAGACGACCCTGAAATATTATGTAGCGCAATCGGCAGACGATGTAGCTAGTGAGCTTTGGAACGACAGGAGTTCAAAGTGTGGCGGAAACCGTTCAAGTGATATATGTGCGAAAACGAATCCGGCGGAACGGCGGTTAACGAGTGGATTGTATTAAACATCGGTTTACGGCTTTGCCATCGCTGGTTTTTGGTCTTCCGCATGGGTCGGTTCTCCAGAGCCGTTCTGGACTTCGGTGGCTTTCTGGGCTTCGACAGCTTTCTGGGCTTCGACAGCTTTTTGGGCTTCGGCGGCCTTCTGAGCTTCGGCGAGCTTGGTGAAAGCCGATAGGAAGTTTTCCGTCGATTTAACTTGTCCAGATAGCGTAGTAATCAAGGGGTCGGAGGAGCCAGCGACGATTTCTTTCAGTCGGTTAAGCAAGTCAGTTGCACGATCAGTTTGCTGCATACTTGCATAAATCTCGACCTCGCGCAACATTGCCCATATCGTCATATCCCGGCCAGGGGTGCCCTCAGGTCCGAAGTCGGAAATGAGTTTGTCAAAGGCTTCGATTGCTTTGGCCCGGTCGAGGACTTGATGCGTGACACCAATGTAGTAACGACCAATTGCGGAGTACCTCCGTAGGCTCGAAGGATCGGCGTCGAAACGTGCCACTAATGCATCGAAGATTATGGCTGCTGCTGCATTTTCGTGCTTTACGGAATGCACATAATAGCCCTTGCAGTACATTGAGCTGCCGATGCGAGCCAGGTATTTCTCATCGGGCGCAACGTCATTGGCGCTCGTTGCAATTCGATTAAGTAAGTCGCATGCCTCGGTCACACGCTGTAGCGACTGAACTAGGTTCGGCCTTAGCACGTCATTCAGCGCCTGCATTAAAGCTTCGCACTGCCGACTATCAAAATGGGAAACGTCGAGCGCCAGGGCACGGTCGATAACTTCTTGGTAGGCGGATCGTCGTAACGAATCTCGAATTTGTTCGAGTGACTCTTCATTGGCTTCCCGTTGAAATTTCTCGAGTGTGTTGGCGTGGGAGATACGTGAGATTACGCCATTGATACCGTATAGATCTCCCGGTGTGTCGTCTTTATCGTGTATGACGGAACGTTTAAGGTGATCTGCATAAAAGCCAAGAGGGTCGGTGGTAAGTTTTGGGGCAGCCAGCGAGAAACCCTGGACGAATGCGTCCATAACCTGCTGGGCACTCAATGTCGCTTCTGACGGCCGAATGTCCACTGGGGTACTAATTCCATTTGACTCGGTTCGATTCGGTTCCTCTTTACGAGTGCCGTCTGGTAGGATGAAGCGGACATCTTGGTGCTCTCTAAGCCATTGAGGTAACGATTCGTAATCCGCGTAGCGGTAGCAAAACCAATAGAGTCGGTAGGCGAGACCCTGGCCGCTGAGGCGTCTGCGTAGAGCTGACATGATGACGTCCTCTTCCCATCCAGAATAGCCGACAACAAGCGGCGAACGCTTTGCGAGGATGCGATCGAGAAGGCTGGCCATTGTTGCGGTAGTGTTGGCTGACATGGCCGATCGATTGAGGACCTCATCCTTCAAGTTGCAACAATCGTAAAACCAGTAGGTTCCGTGCACATGGATGATTTGAACAATGTCGTGTCGCTCTGGGTCGATTCGTACAGCTGTTTGCGGATGGTCACATTGCGTGAAGTATTTTCCGAACAAGTTGAGGCCGCCGGCAAGCTGGTCATCGAAATTCGGGGTGACTATGATGTCAGCCAACTGTCCTGATTCGAGTATGTGAGCCAATCTTAAATTGGCCGGCGATACCGGTTTGTTGTGAATTAGCTCATGCAAATATGTGCGCCGTTCGGCCGCATGGGGATATGCACTGTCAAACCAATGTGAGTAGTTGTCCATCGTTGTTCTTCGTGTGTGATCCTTAACTACTCCGTCTGAGATAGCTTTTGCTTGGCAATGCTCAGTTATTTCTGCCGCTAATGGGATTGGTGGGGACGAAATTCCGGCACCAACGATAAAGAAAAATGGGCGGAAATCGCTATCAGTGTGCGGTGCGCACCCTTGGCGGATTTCTCGAATAGCGGTTTTAAGGTCGATGTTGTGCATGGCGGGTCTTGCCAGTAAGGTACTTGACCGAACTTACGTCGGAACGTGCCACCATGCGACGCTATCTAGAGCCAGCCGCGACTCCGGGATCAAGCGTTCGACCTGTTCCAACCGGAGAATGTCAGTGTGTCGTCTTGCAGCTTGAACGGTTTGGTCAAAGTTAGGATTTCGGATGGCGGCTTGCAGTACGTCAAGCGACGCTGTTTTACTCAGGTCGCGTAGCATAATTGCATTTTGACAGCCTTGCATAGCTCGTAGCAATTCGTTCGTTGTCTGCGGAAGCCCATTTTTGATAGGAACATGCACGGCAAGTGTCTTATTCTGACGTTCGACAGCCGCGCCAAAGGCCCACTCAAGCTGCTCATTACCTTGCATTTCCACCCAATACGCCTCTTTGTTTGGCACGTCTACTATGACGAATGCGGCCGGCACATGGATCTCTCGGAGATAGTATCGGGCCTTTTCAATGCTCAAATCACGGAAGCTAATGGTAGTTCCATTGTCGATAACTTCCAGCTTAAGCGTTCCCTTTTGCTGTACTTTGAATATGTCTCCACTCGGTTGATCTCCTGCATGCATGAGTTCAATCTCGTAATCGATACCAAAGTCTTCCTGGTCCTGCTGGTTCCGTGCAACCAGCCTAGACGGTAGCTTGTCTAAAAAGACGCGGTCTGCAGCCCGGCTGATTTCTTTTGGTGTCATTTCTGGGACGGACATCAGTTTTCGTCCATTTGGCGGCAATTAAAGCTGGAAGTGCATCGTAATGTGCATCTCTAAACTATTAACCGCCGTTTCGAGAGAATTTTTTTCACGCCGTAAAGGCACTCCCGCCTATAAGTAACTTCACGGGATCATCGCATTTCACACAACAATATGACTGGAACCTGGCTTCATGATTTTAAGCTGCGTTGTCGTCGTATGTTGCCGAAAAAATCGTGTCCGCCAGCCACTTCTTGAAGCTGGGGTTGTCGCTGAATTGCTTAAATAATTCGGTGTGATCGGCAAGCATACCAATCACGACTTTCTGTAGCGCCCGATCGTGTTCCAAGCGCGCCGCCGCTTTGTCGCTGTTTTTCATCGCGTTCTGGTAAGCCCTGTCGGCGGCAACTTTTTGCGGAATTTCCTCGGCGATTACCTGGCGAATGCGGTCCGCGTCTTTCCAATCGATGTTGCCGAATTGATCGTTGAACGACTTGATAATATTGCTCAGATGATCCAATTCCGGTTCCCTCTTGCCTCCTCCGCCATCGGTGGGCACGGGGTCAATTTCGGCATCCTCGTCTGGTAGCGTTAATTTCATAGCGTCACGGACTTCACTCCGGTAGCTCTCCATATCAATCGATTCGAGAATTCCTTTGGAGAGGTCTTCTTCCTTCGGCGCGGGCAATTTCGGAACCAGGAAATTGAGAAACGTCGATAGTTCTTCCCATTGCCTGTTGGTGTACGGCAGCACCGAAGCCAGAAACTGATAAGTGCGCACGAAAGCTTTGGCCTTTCCCTTAAATTTCACTTGGCCGTTCTCGTCAAGTGTTTCCAGATAGACATGGACGCAGGCGTCGAGTATTGGATCCAGCTTGTCACGCGGGGCACCGTCGATAAACAGGCGGGAAAGTTGGTCTACATGCTCCCAGTTATAAACTTGGTAGCCATCCAGTGTTGCCTTCAAGTCGTGCAGTTTGTCCGGGTCGGTTTCCTCGCTGAGGATTGTGGTGCGGTAATAGTCGGCAAAAGCTTTGACGATCGTGTCGGTATCGTTCATGAAATCCAGCACGAAGGTATCGGTCTTTTTCGGGTGCGCACGGTTCAACCGCGAAAGCGTTTGCACCGCCGTGATTCCTGAGAGCTGCTTGTCAACGTACATCGTGTGTAACAGCGGCTCGTCGTAACCGGTTTGAAACTTGTTGGCGACCACAAGAAACCGGTATGGGTCTTCTTTGAACGTTCGTTCGATGTGGCTGCTGGGAAATTCGTTCAGGGTCGATTCTGTCACTTTGCGCCCGCCGACGTCGTGTTCGCCAGAGAATGCGACAATCGCGCGGTACGGGCTTTTCCGTTCCTTCAAGTAGGCTTCGATGGCGTCGTAGTACTGAATTGCTCGGGCGATCCCGCTGCAGACGACCATCGCCCGCGCCTTACCGCCGATCTTGCGGTGCGACTTGGTGTGGAAATGGTCGACCATGATCTCGGCCTTTTGCCGAATGGCGTGGTCGTGCGATTCGACATAGCGCCGTAGCTTCTTGGCGGCCTTCGCCGTGTCGAATTCCGGATCGTCTTCCACGGTTTTCATCAACCGGTAGTAACTGCTTACGGGCGTGTAATCTGCCAATACGTCCATGATGAAGCCTTCTTGAATGGCTTGCTTCATGGTATAGCTGTCGAATGGTTTGTGGCGGATTTTATCGCCCTGCGGATCGGGTTCGCCGAAGATTTCGAGTGTCTTGTTTTTGGGGGTGGCGGTGAAAGCGAAGTAGCTGGCGTTAGGCAACATTTTGCGCGCCTGCATGACCGCATTGACTTTGTCTTCGTAGTCCTGTTCTTCTTCCTCGCTTCCTTCAGCGGAGAGCGCAATATTCATTTTTGCCGCGGTACGCCCGCCTTGGCTGGAGTGCGCTTTGTCAATAATGATTGCAAAATTGCGGCCCCGGTGTTCGTCGCCAATTTCGTCGAGAATGAATGGAAATTTTTGGACCGTCGTGATGATGATTTTCTTTCCCTCGCGCAGAAAGCGCCGCAGGTCGCCACTTTTGTCGGCGTGTCCGATTGTCGAGGAGACCTGCGCGAATTGTTTGATAGTATTCTTGATCTGCGTGTCGAGGTTAATGCGATCGGTAACAACGATGATTGAATCGAACACCGGCTTGCTGTCGCGCTCGACACCGACCAGTTGATGTGCTGTCCAGGCGATGGAATTGCTCTTGCCGCTGCCGGCAGAGTGCTGAATGAGATAACGTTTTCCTGCACCGCTGGCCTTGGAGTCGGCGAGTAGCTTGCGCACTACGCGAAGCTGGTGATAGCGTGGAAAGATTTGCGTTCGCTTGACGCGTCCCTTCTGGTCCTTTTCCTCGACAAGCTGGGCGTAGTTCTCGATGATGTCGGTCAAGCGTTCTTTCGTGAGCACTTCTTTCCAAAGGTAGTCAGTCTTTAAGCCGGTTGGGTTCGGCGGATTGCCGGCTCCGTCGTGGTAACCCTTGTTGAAGGGAAGAAACCAAGAATCGCCGGCGGCTAGAGCGGTACACATGCGCACTTCGGCATCGTCGACGGCGAAATGGATCATGCACCGGCCAAATTGAAATAGCAGTTCCTTTGGGTCCCGATCGCGCTTGTACTGCAAAATTGCATCGGCGACGGTTTGCTTGGTGAGGTTATTTTTCAGTTCAAACGTGGCGATGGGCAACCCATTGATGAACACGCAGAGGTCGAGTGAGAGTTTGCTTTCGTCTTTGCTGAAATGGAGTTGGCGGGTGACGCTGAAAATGTTGGCGGCGAAATGCTCGACGGCTTTGGTGTTGCCTGGGGTGGCCATACCAAAAAAAAGGTTTAGCTGCACCGGGCCGTGACTGATGCCTTTGCGCAGAACATCGATGATGCCGCGCTTGGCAATTTCGCCTTGCAGGCGGTGGAGGAATTGGGTGCGTTTAGGGGAATCTTCGCCGAGATTGAGCGCTGCGGCGGCTTGCGGCTGGGTCGCCTCGACGAAATGCCGTAGTTGTTTGAGGTTGAGGGTGTGATCGCGGTCGAAGTCATCGCTGTGGCCTTGAACGTACTTTGCTTCGTCGACGAGCGAATCGACAATTAGTGATTCAAGACCTTTTTCAGAGGTGTCCGTTGTCATAGGTCATTTACCCCTGGCGAGCTGGCGATTGCCACTCCGTCATTAGCGATATATAGGTTCGCATCTTCGTATTCACGTACTCTGAATGGAATCGCGCCGCGCCGTCGAAGTATCGAATGCAGGCCTTCGTCGAGTCCTATATAAATAACCTGCATGTCAATCGGGTCATACAAGATGGGACGGACAACTGCGGTACGGCCACTGCTAGTGACTGTTCTTTGGTCTTGTTGCAGAAATTCGAAGAATGGCCGATAGTATTCTTCATCTAACACGGCAGGATCGATTTTTAGGTCCACGGGGGCGCGCTTCGGTGGTGGATCAACAAGTCGCACGCTGCAGGGGTTGGCCAATAAGCCAACGCAGTAGCTTGTCGTCGAGACGAGCGTACTATTGATTGATCGTACGGTGCGAGCTTGTCTTTTGAACGCTCGGCGTTTTTTCTTATCAGGAGCCGTTTGACGACCTTTAGCTTCAAATACGTGCCAACGGTGATTTGCGTCTTGGCCGACGAGATCAGCTAGGCTCTTTGTCTTTCTTGACTTGGCTAGCCCATGTTGTTTGAGGGCATGCGTGAGCCTCGGAACCCCAAGCACGTCGTCGGCCGCAATCGCCGCGAATGTCATCCCGAATCCAAAATGACAGATTGACTTTCTCCGAAGGTTCTAGGTTAGAGTACTCGGCACGCGCTCGTAGCTCGGGATGGCCAAAATCGATGACGCACCGTACTGCCATTGCACGGTAAGCAGCCAGGGCAAGGGCGGTTTTGGTACGACTGAACGCCCGTGAGTAGTGCGAATTGCCCACTACAGTGGCATACTTAATGCACCGTTTTGTGCTGATGGTCGGATTCGTGACCCCATTTATGACGTTGAACGGATGCTTGAATCGCATCGCCGTGATCTTAAGCGTCGCCACCGGCTGCCTCCTCGACAAGCTCTGGTTCATCCTCCGCGGGCAGTTGTTCTTTGTCGACCGCGTCCAGCGCTTCGGTCAGGTTATCAACCTCCACCGGATCGGCGGCCGCGAAGTGACGCGCGTCCAACTTGCCCGTCACCACGTCGGCAATCAGGCGGGTGCGGTATTCGCGGACGAGATCGATTTCGCGCTGCGCTTCTTCAATTGCGCGGTCAGTAGGTTCGCACCGTGCCGCGATGAGCTTTAGTATCTCAAGCTGCTCTTGTTGAGGAGGTAAGGGCACTGGCAATCGTCCGTAGCGAGTTGGATTCAAGTTTGCTTGGTGCAAGCTAGGAATGGCATGAAGTCTTACAAAAGAGAGAACACTTCTGGCGTTCAGCAAAATGTTCGCATAACCCGGCAGGACTTCTTCCTCGGTCGTCATTCGCACCAGATACGATGCAAAGGTCACGTCATCCGCGCTGGTTCCTTCGAAGAGACCAACCTTGCCAACCAGTTCGAGGCTGTTCGTCCGGTTGAATAAGAGATCGTGTTTGTTAAGTACCAGCTCAGCCGGTACTTCGTTAACTCGCCCACAACCATCCAACGTGACTTGACCATTCTTAATGTTACCCATGGTCAGGACACGGTACCTACCCTCGTCGCTCGCACTCTCTGAAATCCCATAGTCCATCCGCCGGAACAATCGCTTGATTGGAACAACGCTCCACTGCTCCGGAATCTCGCCGAGCCAGTCGATGCCGGAGGGTTTGAGTTGGACGGAGGGGTCTAGGCCGCGGGTCACGACCCGGTTGATGATCGCCTGCTTCTGATCGTTCAGTAGCTCGATCAATTGCCGCCGATTGCGGATGAAGCGGTTGATCTTCGCGTCCATTGCATGCACGTAAGAAACGATCGCACTCTGCTCATCGGGAGACGGAAGCAGGATTGGCAGCCTCTTGAAATCCGCCCATTCGAGATTTTGCCGAAGGCCGGAACCCATGCCGTAGAAGATTTTCTTGAGGTCGTAGGCGAGCAAAAGTAGATGCGCATATTCGGCAGTGAGCGGTTTACGCGCCCGGAAGCAGATATACGCGGAAGTGATAATCCCCCGTTCGTGCGCAATCGCGACGCGAATGGTGTTCCAATCATTTTGCAGGTCTGTTGGTCGGACAATGATGTCGCCTGGGTCCACGATTTGATATGTCTCGAACGACTCCGGCACAAGCCCGTGGAGTTTCTCCGACGGCTTCACGACGATGCGGCCGTAACTGAGGGAGAGCACCGTGCTTTCAATCATCCCACGATTGCTGGCATTTTTCTGCTGGAGAACTGCGCCGCCGTGCACCCGCGCCCAATGCGCAGGCATTTCGCCGAGCCACTGCACGCCAGAACCTTTATACTCGGGATATGGTCGGACTTTTGTCACGTGTGCACCCCTCCAACTATTCCTTCCAGCAACCCTTCGCCTTCTTCCTCAAGCTTGAGAAGGTCCCGCTTGATCTCTTCGAGAAAGTCGCATTTCCGGTGGCACAAAGAAATGGCGGGTGAAGTTGATCTCGTAGCCAATCTGCGTCTTTTCGTGCTCGATCCAGGCGTCTGACGCGTAGGGCAGTACTTCGCGCTGGAAAAACGCCTCGATGCCGCCGTTTTCGAGTAGCGGCACTTGCTCGGTGTCCCGCAGATCTGGGTCAGGTTCGTATTCTATGCCTGTCTTGGTCTTCTTGCGGATGACCGGCGGGGCATCTTGGTTCGTGCCATGCTCCTCTTTAAGTTTTTTGATTTCCTTGGCGGTGTAGACACGACCTGGATCAACGCCAGGGATTCGCAGCGGCGCTCCACAGCGATCTTCCAGTAGCCGAAAGCGGCGTTGGAAAAGATTTTGGACTGTGCAGTTTCCTGGAAGGCAAAAAAGATATCAATAATTCTGTTAATCTGTTCGGCTGACAGTTCACAGTTCTTTTTGCCGAGGCTCTTGCGCAACGGCGTGTAGATTTCCGTGGCGTCGACGAGCTGGATTTTGCCGCGGCGGTGGTCGGCCTTGCGGTTGGTTAGCACCCAGATGTAGGTGGCGATATTGGTGTTGTAGAACATGTTCAGCGGGAGGGCGATGATGGCTTCGAGCCAGTCATTTTCAATTATCCAGCGGCGGATGTTGCTTTCGCCTTGACCGGCATCGCCCGTGAAGAGAGAAGAGCCGTTGTGAACCTCGGCTATACGGCTGCCAATCGGAGTGCGGTCGGTAACGGGGACCATTTTCGAGAGCTTGTCGACGAGAAACATCATTTGCCCGTCGCTGGAGCGAGTGATGAGCGACAGCTCTTCGCCTTTGTGCTGGACGATGAAGCGTGGGTCCATCATTTGTCCCTTGCCCCCCATACGCTCCAGGTCGGTCTTCCAGCTCTTGCCGTAAGGCGGATTGGAGAGCATGAAGTCGAACTCCATCGAGGGAAATGCGCTCGCCGAGAGCGTCGAACCAAACTTCATGTTGTCGGCGGCCTGGCCTTCGCCTTTGAGCAGCAGGTCGGCTTTGCTGATGGCGTAGGTTTCGGGGTTGATCTCCTGCCCAAACAGGTGAATGGAGACGTCCTTGCCGTGCGCCTTGGCGAGGTCCAGGAGTGTTTCCTCGGCGACGGTTAGCATTCCGCCGGTGCCGCACGCGCCGTCATAAACTCGGTAGGTGGCGCTGCGGATGTCGTTGGCGATGGGTTGGAAGATCAGGTTCGCCATCAAGCGGACGACATCGCGCGGAGTGAAGTGCTCGCCGGCTTCTTCATTGTTTTCTTCGTTGAAGCGCCTGATGAGCTCCTCGAAGATTGTGCCCATGGAGTGATTGTCGAGCCCGGGCAGACGGATGGAGCCATCCGCGTTTTTGATCGGTTCGGGACTGAGGTTGATGTCGTTGGTCGTGAACTTTTCGATGAGGCTTCCGAGAATGTCGGCTTCGACAAGTGTGGGAATCTGATTGCGGAATTTGAACTTCTCAAGAATCTCCTGAATGTTGGGGGAGAAGCCGTCGAGGTACGTTTCAAAATCGGCTTTGAGCTGCTGCTGCTTGGCGCGAGCGCGGAGGTCGCGGAGGGTGAACGGAGAAGTGTTGTAGAAGGACTTGGTACCGGAGGCATCGGCAAGCGCGCCATGCTTGTTTGCAACGCCGGATTTGTCTAGCTGTTCGTTGAGCTTGAGAACCGCTTGCTTGGTTGGTTCGAGGACGGCGTCGAGCCGACGAATGACAATCATCGGCAAAATAACGTCCCGATACTTACCGCGGACGTAATGGTCCCGAAGCACGTCGTCAGCGATGTTCCAGATAAAGCCTGCGATCCAATTGAGCTGCCCGTTTTCAGAAGCCATGTGACCTACCCCGGCTGAGAAGCCCTTGGAGGGGGAAATTCACAATATAGTGAGGTGCGAGGGCTGTTACAAACGTGGATGATGGAGGTTTGCCCTGGGACTGTGGGGCAAGAATTCCGCTTCCTAACGTGCTATACTGTTGCCAACCAGCTTCTCTCTCGGCTGGATTAACCAACGTGCAAGGATGTCGGTGTCCACCGTGATTCGCCACACTTTCCTACATCTACCGGCTGTAGGCCCGTCGCTGGAGCGACGACTTTGGAAGGCGGGTTTCCAAGACTGGGATGGACTTTGGCAGGCGCTGACGTCCGGGCGATCGGCTCGCGAGTGTACGCGGGTATCGCAGCAACGAGAGCTCTTTAATGAGCCGACCGGCAAAGATGAGCTGAACAATGACAAGCTGACCATTCAGTGGATCGATCGCCTAGATGAGTCCCGTAGCGCGCTTGAAATGGCGAGGTACGAATATTTTTTGGAGCAATTGCGGCCATCGGCCCACTGGCGACTACTTCCGGCCGTAATTGACCGCGCACTATTTCTTGATATTGAAACCACGGGCCTATCTCGTGAGCACCATTACGTCACCGTGATTGGCGCTCAGTACGAAGGCGTTTTCCATCAATGGACTTGGCCGCAGTCGGTAGCTCGATTTAGCGAGCTGCTTGAAGAGGCCTCCGCGGTAATCACGTTCAACGGTAGCCGGTTTGATATTCCGTTCTTGAACCGACAACTCCCACTGCTCGGTCGTAGGAAGGCGCACATCGACCTTCGGCAGGTTGCACACGCAGCCGGAATGCGAGGCGGACAAAAGGAAATTGAGAAGAAGTGTGGCCTCAGGCGGGGAATTGATATCGCGGAGTATGACGGCGAAAAAGCCGTATTTTCTTGGTGTGCCGCACTCTACGGCAACACAAAGGAATATGACCGCTTACTTCGGTACAATCGCGCAGATGTCGAAGCACTGCCGAGGTTGGCATCCCATCTTTACGAGATCTTATCAAACGAAATTCCGCTCTCCGTCGAATCATCATTAGCTGTCAAAGGGCGAACTAAGGCTGGCATGCGGGCTGCGACCCACGTTGACCTCTGCGAAGAATGGCGACGTAGAATGCCATCTTATTCGCAGCTTCGCGAAAAGTTGACTGCGAAAGGAATTCATAGCCCGGTAGTCGTCGGAATCGACCTTCGCGGCAACGAATTGCGGCCAACCGGATGGGCGGTGTGCCATGAGGACACTGCAAAAACGACCATTCTCCATTCTGATCAGGAGATTCTGTCGCGAACTCTGTCTGTAAAGCCTGATTTGGTTTCAATTGATGCTCCACTATCGCTGCCACGTGGCCGTACGTCTGTGTCAGATGACAGCCCGTGTCGCAAGCTTGGTGGAATTGTTCGCGACGCGGAGCGGATTCTGTGGTCCAGGCACATTCGCGTCTATCCAGCGCTAATAAAGCAGATGCAAAGACTGACGGCCCGCGGAATTGCACTTGCCAAAGAACTTGAATTGCACGGAATCCGCGTAATCGAGTCGTATCCTGGCGCAGCACAGGATGTTCTGAATATTCCACGCAAAAAAGATGACCAAACGCTTCTTGAAGAGGGCCTTAGGCAATTCGGATATGAGTTTGCGTCTGGTCTATCTCATGATGAGCTAGACGCGATAACGTCAGCACTAGTAGGGCACTTTTATTTGGCAGGTTCCTTTGAGGCAATTGGTGCTGACGATGAAGGCTACATGATCAATCCACGGATCGCAAATATGCGCTGGCGTGAATCCGGCCCGGCGCAAACAGAGGTGTTTTTCTAACAGGGTTGCCTGGTGCCGGTAAAACAACGATGGCCAAACAATTGGCGACGCGGCTGGGATGGAAGTGTTTGCTTTTAGGTGAAGAACTTCGAAAGCGTGCTCTTACCGATCAGACGCTAAGTTCATCATTAGAAATGGGATTTCTAGCCCCCGAATCTATGGTTCAAGACCTCGTCGCGGAATGGCTTAGTGATGGAGACGACCGACAGATAGTTGTCGATGGCTATCCGAGACATCCTGAGCAAGTTGATGTACTCGACTCAGCGCAAGCCGATTGGCACGTCATTTTGCTTGACCTCCCTGAAGATGTAGCCGTTGCGCGAATTCAATCTCGGAGGTCCTGTTCAGCATGTGGTCATCTTGGGAGTTCGTCTCGAAACGATACTTGCCCGGTATGCGGATCAACCGAGTGGCGGCTTCGTCAAGATGATTTGCCGACTGCTTCAGCTCGACGGTTTAGTCAGGCAATCACAAACCTTTGTGAACTAACTGATCGAGTGCCATCAATTCGACTTACACGCGTCCGCTCAGACCAGCCGATGCGATTAGTTTTCAAAGATGTGCTTGAAGCGATTGAGACCTTTTGCGTTCATTGAATCGACACTCGCAATGCGTCCTTTTCGTATTTTTTCCACTCCTTCTTACCGGCAACGCCAGTTGCAAGTGTAATCTTTGAGCACGCCCATTGTTTAATAGCCTCTGCAACTTTTTTATCGCCTGCCTTGTCAATGGCAGATTTTAATTTAGATATATCGTGTTGTAGTCTAAGGGCGTAGAAGAAACGTCCAGTTTCTCCAAAGGTGAACCGATCAAACTCGTTCTTGGTTTCCCCGGTGCAAATCCTACTCAAAGTCTTCTGGGCATCCTGGATCTCGTCATCCGCGTCCTGCGCCCGCCAGTCTTCTAGCCTTCTTATTTTCTCCGCTGTTTGCGGAGGTCCCATATGTACCAATAGGTCGAAGCGACCTGAACGAATAATGGCTCCGTCAAAACTACCGATGTAGTTTGTGGCCATGAAATAGATGCACCTCCCACCTTGATTAAGTCGCTGTAGTTTTGGAAGCATGCTGGTAGTAAGTAACTGCTGGGAGACATCGATTGGATTAGTTGAAGCATCGGTTTCGGCAACATCACGACTCTGAACAAGCGCGTCCATTTCGTCAAATAGGACGACTACGCCATACAAGTCCTGAAGGTCCTCGAAAACCTCAGAAACCTTGTTGTAAATACCTTCCAAGCCCGCACTGAGAAAGTCCGAGGGCGATAGTTCAACAAAATACCAACCTAAACGTTTAGCCACCGCTGCGCAGAGCGTTGTTTTGGAAGTTCCTGGCGGACCAAAGAGAACCGCAGAATGCCGACACTTCAGGTATAGCCGCGGTGATAGAGATGCATTTTCTAAGAGTTGCTCTGTTGGCTCAAGAATTTCTTTGTCGATTAGTTTTTTAACTGAATTTCGATCGTCAACTATGTCGCATTCTTTTGCCTTAAGAAAATGAAAATCCAGGTATTTGTCCCACGCGGCCTTTTCTTTTGGCCAAGATCGCGCTCGATTTTGAAATTTTGCCAGAACTGTGTCCCTGATGTGAATTGACAATTGATTGTTGAGACGAGCCAAGAACATATGCGCGACGCCGGTTGGCCAAGACTCTGGCTCGCCACGGCGCATGGCTTGAATGTCGCCACCGGCGTTCCAACCATAAAAGACCTTTCCATTGTGACGAAACTCAAGTCTGTTGAATTCCAACCAGGTAAGTGCCTTGTCAAGACGCCGCAAAGTATCTGGATCAGAAAGGATCTCCGGAAACTCGGATACGACTGCTTCAAGTACTTCGAAATGCCAACAATGGTTGGGACCAGATGTCGGATAGTGAAAGATGGGAAAGTATTTCTCCCAAACACCTGATTGCTCGTTTTGCTTTTCAAAAAAAGCCTTGATCCCTCCCCTCAACTCAGACTCTGATGGAAATTGCGTTTTCTTCAAAGCTTCGTAGAGTTCAACTGATTTTTCTGCAAATCTTTGTAGAGATCGGCATAAGCAAGCTGCCATTGCCAACGCAACGGGATCCATCATCGCCTGATACTCGGCTGCAATGAGTGAGTGTTGTCGTCTGAATTCTGCGGCCGCCCAATTGGCGAGTTCCTGTGCGGAATCGCTTTCCAACCTGACACAAAGTTTGGACGCTGCGTCGACGATCCAAAAACCAATTGTCGGTGATGCGGGGAAAGGCGATAGGGCGAATGTGGCATCAGGGACTTTCAAATATTCTTCAAGGATTGCGATGATGGATTTGCGGTTGCAGATTCGCCATGCATCAGGAACGTCAGGTTCATCGTTGTACGATCGATATTCCTCTGAAACGTTTTTTTCACTTAATACTCGAGCCGCACGCATAAATCCTGCCGCCCTCGCCACAACAGCTACGGTGAACGCGTTATTTGCCGGAAGGCCGCCTGTGTCCCATGGTTGACCCATTATTATTGAGAATGCTTGTAAAGCTTTCTTTGTCGGACGAAAAACCATGGATGGTATTCCTGCAACGCAGAATGCCATCCAAGCCGTACAAGTCGGTGTAACGCTAGGAGCACTTAATGGCGATGGTGGCCTGCTTGGAAGACGATAAAAAAAGGTGGACCCCTCGGGGTCTCGAAACGCCGCATGGTCGTCGACGAGAGTACTTCCAAGGTTGCGTGTACGTTCGCGGAGCTGACGCAACGTCTTAAGTAGCTTAATTGACATTAGCTACCTCTCTGGAGCATTCGTTGGCCAGCGAGATTGCATCGAATGTACCAAAGCCAGTACCAACCCAATCGATTGGTGCTCGTAACTCGGCTTTAAGAAGTGAGAGAAAGTCGACGGCCTTCGAAGTGAGTGTAGCCAAACTTTCAGCGCCGCGATTGGCATAGTCCAATCGGTCGAGGCCCATAACCGCAATGGAAGTTGGCTTGTTATAATCGAACGCCTTTCGCACCAATTCTAGATCGAACATTGCCACCCGACGGAGCTTTTTCGTAACTGAGGTGTATTCCGGCTCAACCGTCGGTGCGCCCGATATTTCTTGCACATACTTCCAATTGATTTCATTCGCAATTGGGCCGCTATTACCTCCAACGCGAATCGGAAATGTTCGGATAACCATTACAATTTCGCTAACATCACGCGGTGAAATTCCCACCTCAGCAGCGAACGCGGCCGCGGTCGTATCTTTGGAAGTCACGTATGGGTAATCCGGGCCATGAAGCAAAGAAAGGCCAAATCCCTGTGTTCCTTCCACGATTACATTTCTTCTTTGGCGGATTAAGTCGTGAACAAGTGGTGCGACCGGCTCGATTCGAGCAACGCGTGCGATCAATTGTGAATTTGCCGCTAGAACCGGTGTAGATCGAAGCAGTCGCCTGGATGATGCACTTCCAGTACCCGAACCCGTACTTGCAATTGACCGAGTCAGTGGTGATTCGTGGACCTTGTCAGCTTCTGAAATTGTCGCGGCTCGTGGATCAACAATTACGCGTGACCGCGTAATCCCAAGATCGGTTATTTCGTCTACCAGAACAGATTCGTCGACAACCGCACCTGCTGCAATTGCCACAATTGCATCCGAAATTGCAACAGACGAGGGCAAATGCCGGAGGATCTGATCGGTGAAGCCGACGGACGTTGTATGTCCTGAATTCGGCCCTCCGCACCGAACGACGCATGAAATTGGCCGCGTGCGTGAAAGGAGAGCAACAACTTTGCCCTTGCCTTCCGATCCGTATTGTCCACCAACAACTATGGTCACTGGCATCCGAGAGGCTTTCGTCTAGAGCTATTTATCAGACGCTTTTTGCGCAAGATAGCCTATCGCTGGTTGGCAAATCGTAAAACCCCACTTGAAATCCGTTGGTGTTCGAAGAGCGTCCATGGTTGCTTCCCGATTCTACTCAACACGACTGCACTTCGCCCCATCACCAGATTCTGAAAGCTCCCCGCTAAGCCGGCCGTTCAACAAGCGCTGAGCATTCTTCCTTCAGATTCGTCGGGCTCACTCGTAATACAGCTATTTCCCTCCCCACCACCGGGCGCGCTCCTGAAAGAAATGTTCGTGCGAGTCAGCTTCATCCTCGGCCGTTAAAACCTTGGTCACAAGTGCGTCCTCCGGCTTCTGCATGCGGTTTAGCCACTTCGAAAAACCCTCTGGGTTGAATGACACTTTTTCGGCAATTGAGAGAGCGCGCTCGAAACGTTCGAAACCGGGAAGCAGCTTCATAAAAGCAAACGGAGGGATGTGATGGCGGTCGCAAAAAAGCTTCCATCCTTCTGCTTTGATTCGCAATACGAAGCCAGCCGCCAACACCCAGTTAAGTCTTTTTTGCCATCGGACAGAGTCACGCAAAAAAGCCTTGCTGGAAAGATTGGTTTCGGTCGTCTCAGCCGCCGACTTGAGATCCCGCATTCCTTTCTTGTCCCACTCTCCTAGCCTGCGGCATTCCTCGTCCAATCGAACGGCAGCGTCAAACAGTTCAAAAGAAATCATGTTGTTAAGCTCCTGGAGTGCGTGGCAATACGGAGAGTGGTCGAGGACTGATTGATGAACTTCCTTGCCCGCACTCGATAGTCGACCCTGTTCAATTTCGTCACCGCGCGCACCTGCAGCAACAATAAGGAAGTAGCGCTCTTCGGGAGTTAGACGATCGTAATCACCAGCAAGAACTTTGGTATCCATGGTTAATTCCCGTTCGATGGTTAATGGTTTAATTCGCGGAAAACACTCGCTTGCGTTTGTTGAAAGACTTACAGCACCTGATTTCAACCGTTCTTCACAGAAATGGAACGGGTGAAGCGGTACCATCATTTTTTTGATTCGTTTCTGCTCTGCAGGATGCCCTGGAGAGTTTCCAGTCTTCCGCTGATCACACCGACGCCGATCGCGCGCAGCAGAGCGTCCGCAAGCGAGGCCGATAAGCGTGATTTCTCCGACACCGGCAAATCCGACCGAGCAACTTGTTGCAATTGCCCAGACAGCACTTGGATGACCTCGTCGGCACCCATCGCCGCGCTGCCAGAAACAGCGGCTTGGCTTTCCACGAGATCCGCCTCACTTAGCCCGCGGAAACTCTGTTCCAATAGTGCCACAGCCGCCCGCACACGATCGCTGTCGCGTCGACCTAGACTGGCAACAGCCACCAGCGTGTCGACGGCCTGTCCGGTGGCCGCTTGAATACGACCCACGGCAGATTCCACTAATTGGCGGCGAGCCCGACGGTAAGCCGCGCAAAAGCCGGCCTGTTTAGCCAGCGGTAAAGCGTCGCTTCGCTAATCCCGGCTTTCGTAGCGGCAGCGCTGTAGGTACGCTCAGTCAACAACGCAGCAATCAGTGCTTCCTGCTTGGCCATCAGTTTTTGGCCATGTCCTCGAAGCTGCTCGCTCCTGCTAACACTGGCTGCGGCACCCAAAGCCGCTTGTTCTAAGTCAGCCCCAGGGATGGAATCGCCGCCACTACCGGTCGCGGACTCCGCGGCGGCACCGCCGCTTGGCACCGGCACGTCGTGGTTCGTAGCGTTGGGTCCGTCCAGGTTCGAGGCGTCTTGCGACGAATTTGTTTGGCTAGACACGAGGACCTCCCGCCGCTTGCGCGAGAATAAGAATGGCCTCTCTGACCGAAGCAGGGAGGCTATGCCAGCGGCTTGCGATTAGTTGCAGGTCAGAATCCGCCGAGCTCTCATTGGCCTTTTTCGCTTCGCTGGTGCAAACCCTGGTGCAAACCGGCGCAGGCGATGATATAACTTCTTGCTTGTCTGGACTTAGAACTTCGGCGCTCGGATTGTGGATCTGGGGGTCACGGGTTCAAGTCCCGTTAGCCACCCTGGTTATAATTCTCGCCCGATTCTTCTATCGGACTGTCGGCGCATTATTCAAGTGTCGATTGATGCCAGCTAAAATTGGGCGATAGACGACTCGCCAAAAGTAGTCATGACCCGTGCGCCGAACGGAGTGCTGATGTAGGGGCCTCTCATATGGATTTCGCAGCACGACGAATCCGGCCGCCGCATTCTTAATTGTTCGCTTCCAATTGGACTTTTCGATGTGGCCGAATCAGCAAGAAACGATTGAGTTATTGGATCGAGCACAGCGAGGCAGCCCGGAGGCTGTGAACCGGCTGATGGCTCGGCATCGCGATTCGCTGCACAGGATGGTGGCTTGCCGGCTGAATCAGGGCGTGGCAAAGCGCGTCGATGCGAGCGATGTTGTGCAGGACGCATTGCTGACGGCAAGCCGCCGATTGACTGAGTATCTGCAAAATCCTGGCATGCCGTTCCACGCCTGGCTGCGGCAATTGGCGCGCGACCGGCTGGTCGATGTTTATCGGCGGGAATTGGCCGAGAAGCGCGATCTAGGCGCGAACGGGCGGTTGCCGACTGCGAGCGATCGTCGCTTAGCCCTTTTTCACAATTGCGCGATGCGCAGTTGACCCCCGCGGCACAACTGCTCGAGAAGGAATTCGAGCTGCGATTTGAGCAGGCCGTGGAGCGGTTAGATGACGATGTGCGCGAGATTATAATGATGCGCCACGGGGAAAGGCTTTCCAATTCGCAAGTCGCCGAGTTACTGGGGATCAGTGAAGCAGCGGCGGGAATGAGATACTTAAGGGCGCTACGTCAATTGAAATCGGCGCTCAACTAGAGAGACGGCTCTGTGCGAGCCGCAGAGATGACCGCTGACCTCTCCAACACGGCTGGGCAAAGTGATGCTGGGGGTGCATCGTCCGCGACGCGCTTGGCGGCATTGATGGACGAGTTCCTGGCATGCGCCGAGCAGGGAAGCCTGTCGATATTGAGCAAGCGGCAGCGGCGAACCCAGACTTCGGGAAAGAATTGCGCGAATTGTGGGGCGTAGCGGCGCTGGCGGAGGAATTTGGAAGCAGGTGCGGGAATTCGACCATCGAGGGAGCCGGCGATTTGATTGACGCGCAACAGGCGCGCATTGATACGCTTGGCAAGAACATCGACGATTACGAATTGCTCGAAGAGTTGGGCCGCGGCGGAATGGGAGTGGTCTTCCGCGCACGTCAGAAAAGCCTCGATCGAATCGTAGCCCTGAAAATCATTCTTGCAGGCTCGGCAGCAACCCGAGCAGACTTGGCGCGCTTTCGGGGTGAAGCAGAAACCGCCGCGCAGCTCAATCACCCGCACATTGTGCCGGTTTATGAAGTCGGAGAGCATAATGGATTGCCGTACTTTACGATGCGGTACATTCCCGGAACGACGCTGGCCGAGCGGCTGGCGGAGGGGCCAATTCCTGGGCGGGAGGCAGCGCAAATACTCACTCCGATTGCCCGAGCGATCGCCAGCGCACATCAAAAGGGAGTGCTGCACCGCGATTTGAAGCCGTCGAACATCTTGATCGACGGGGACGGCCGGCCTTATGTGAGCGATTTTGGACTGGCAAAAAAGTTGTTGACCGGTGGGCTCGATGATGCAACCCAGTCGTTCGCGCAAATCACTCAGACAGGCGCAATCCTGGGCACACCGGGTTACATGAGCCCGGAACAAGCGGCGGGGAGCCGAAGCACAATTGGTGTGGCCACGGATGTCTACAGCATGGGCGCGATACTTTATGCGGCGCTCACCGGACGCCCACCGTTTCAAGCGGCGTCGCCGGTGGATACGGTGCTCATGGCGTTGGAACAGGATCCAATAGCCCCGCAGTTGCTGAATCCGCGCGTCGATCGCGATCTAGAAATGATCGCGCTCAAATGTTTGCAGCGGCCGGTCGAACTGCGGTATGCCTCGGCGGAGGATCTAGCTGCCGACTTGGAGGCCTATTTGGCCGATGAACCAATTTCAGCCCGATCGTCGAAATTCCGACAGATATTGACGCGCGCGTTTCGCGAGACGCACCACGTCGGCGTACTTGAAAATTGGGGACTGTTGTGGATTCTGCACTCGGTGGTGCTCTTGATTTTGTGCGTGGTAACGAACGTTTTCCAACTGAGCGGGATCGCGTCGCGGTGGCCATATCTGGCGCTATGGACGATCGGTCTAGGAACCTGGGCAGTCGTGTTTTGGAATTTGCGGCATCGCAGCGGACCGATTACGTTCGTCGAGCGGCAAATTGCGCATGTGTGGGCCGGAAGCATGATCGTCGATGTGTTTATGTATGTCATCGAGTTCATGCTGGGGATGCCGGTGCTCACACTCTCTCCCATGTTGGGGCCGGTCGGCGGCGCAGTATTTTTAGCAAAGGCCGCGATGCTGTCGGGAGTGTTTTACATACAAGCCGTGGCGCTGTGCGCGACTGGTTTGGTCATGGCGTGGATGCAGCGACAGAGCGTCATGCCAAATTTGGCCGTGAGCTTGTTTGGAGTTGTCTCGGCGATCTCGTTTTTTGTGCCAGGTTGGAAGTATTACCGCATAGCGCGGCGCCAAGTTCGACGGCAGGCACGGGTGTGACAGGGTGTCCAGAATTTCGGACCGATATCAGACAGTTTGATGGATTTCGGCTGAGGCGCGATCGGTTTCGCGCCAGGAACTGACCTCGGAAAGCCCTTGCACGGCGGCAGCGATTTGGGCGACGAGTTCCTCGGCACGCGCCGCGGGCGCGCCGCTGAATTTCGCGAGATGGATCATTGTGACCAATTCGCGCACCCAAGCCAGCGTGCCGACCAGGTCGGCGTGCATCCGATTTCTTAGCCGCGAAAGCTGCTCGATGTTTTCGCGGCGGGTCTGTTCGCTGCGCCGGGCGGAATCGACCTCGCCGGTAAGCTGGGCCAGCGAATCGTTACGAGCTGTGGGCTCGGCCAGCAGGCGATCGATTTGGCGAATTCGATCGGCCTGCGATTTCCAGGCGGCGCGCAGTTCGGCCAGCCGGTGCTGCTCGCTGTTAAGAACATCTTCAGCCCAACCGTCGAGCCCGCCAAGTGCGGCATCGAGCTCAGTTTCAACTTGCGAAATTGCCGCGGCCAGTGAATCGTGATTTTCCGCGTTTAATTCAGCAAATTCATCTGTATGGGGCGGGTCGTCGATCGGCGAACTTAGCAAGATTGGAATGAACAACGGCCAAAACAGACATGCTTCGATAGCTTTCAGAATCGTCGGGCCGGCAGAGCCTTTTCGCTCGCGAACGTAAACAGCTACAGCAACGCAAGCGCCGAAAATCAGGTAAAAAATTGCGCTTTCAGCAAGTAGCATGATGTGCGGCCTCCTCGAGCGAGCGCAACTCGGCCTCGATTGTCAAGTCGCTTGCCGCCGGAGCGGTTGGCTCGCCCAGCAATTCCAGTAGTGCTTCGGTTTCGGCTTCGGATTGTTCGACGCGGGCACACATCGCATCGAAATCGGAACAGACTCGACCCAGTTCAGTATCGCCCGGCAATTGGGCGACGAATTTGCGTTGGGCCACGACTGCGCGGTTGCGGGCAGTCACATCGACCAATTTGCGGCGCGCTTCGGCAAGCTTGATGCGCATGGCCGAGACCTGATTTTTGAGGCGTTGGCTTAGTGCCTCGGCATTTGCCACTTGCCCGACGAGGGTCTCGACCATGCGCTGATGTTTGGCTTTGCGCAATAGCTCGGCGCGAGCGGCGTTGTCATCACCGCGGGCCACGGCGGTTTCAGCCTGCCTGGCGGAACGATCGACTGCGGCGCGCTGGTCCGACAATTGCCGGACGAGAATTTTGTGATGGGCAATTGCGCGAGCGGCCCCATCGAGAATTTGGCCCAGCGCCGTTTCCATGTCTCGAACCGCCTGGCGCAACATTCGTTCAGGGTTTTCGCACTGCTCGATCAGGTCGTTAAGATTGGCGGAAACGAGGCGGCGCATTCGCTTTAAAAGTCCCATGGCTGGCTCCTATGTGTTTGTCAGATTTCTGCGTTGAATTAGTGGATGAACTTATCTGAGGCAGGATTTAGCAACGGTCGCAACGCGACGATTATGTCTGCGAGAATGTGGCCCAAAGGGTGTAAATCATGATGGGCATGATGGCGCTATAGCAGGCCGACCAAGAAAGGACCAACCGGCGGAGGAAGCATTCGCGATCGCTCGGGCAAGCGTCCTCCGTCGGAGTACAGAGCTGCGAAAAACCCTGATACAACGACGCGGTTCCCCACAGGCCGGCGATAAACGGCAACAGTAAACCGAGGACGATGGCGAGATCGAGGTAGTATTCGGGCACATTGAAAATGACGACGCCCATGGCGACGGCCACGTAAATTGGCAGAATGCCAATGAGTGCAACGGCGGCGACGGCCTTGGCTTTAACGGCGTGGAGCAAGACATCGACCATCGACAGACGAACCCCAGCCAGCAAGCCGTAGAAATACAGACTCGGCAGCGCCACACCGCTGGCCGCAATCAGGCCAAACGCATAGGCGGCGGTAAGTACGAAGGTGCGCCCGCTTAGCCACGGGGCGAATTTGCCTAGTGGCGAATTGATGGAACCGATTGAGACGAGTTGCGACTGGGGCGCTTTGAGCCAGGTGGCAAACGGCGTAAGAGTAGGCCAGCGATCGGCGACGGTGAGGACCAGTGACATAGTAACGCCGTAAAGCACAAAGCCGACAAGCGCAATGGTCAACAGACGTGGGAGCAGGCTAGCGTGCGCCTGGCGAGTCCGCAGCACGCGGTGTAAGCCGCTCAGGTTTTTAAGCAAGACCTCAACGAGCCCGAAAATATTGAGCGTGCTGACCTGTATGGGCGGCGTACTTTCGAAATCAGTCAGATTGCTGGCAGAATCAACCTCCACGGCATCGGGACGCGACTGATCAGAACAGACTTCAGAATAATTCTCACTTAAGTCTGCCATTTGCCGTTCTTTTCGGCGGTGAATGTGTTGCGCGGTATTCATATCGAAGATCCCTTTGATTGAGTGAATTTATTTTTGAAGTGGATAGAAGGCGAATCGGCGACCAAACGCAAATCAACTATTTGAATTGAAACAGGCTGAAGAAATAGAACAGTTCGGCGCCCAATACGGCGACAATTCCCAGCCACCAAAGCGGCGCGCTAGCGCGGTCTGGCTCGAGCCGCAGCATCACTCGGCGAAAGACATCCACCATGGATACACCGACACCGGCAAACACAATCAGATTTATCAGTAACACGACGCCGGAATTGGGAATGGCTGCGGTAAAAAACCAGTTGATGGGAATCGACGCGATCATCGCCAACCCACCCCAGCTAACGGTTACAAGTGCCCCCAGCAGCGTGCTGCTGGCCGAGAGTCGGGAGCCGGAGAGACTGTTGAGAATGTAAAGAGCCGGCAGCGGAATCGCCCAAGATAGACCGGCTGCTAGCGTGCAAATGAAGCCTTTGTAGACGATTGAACCCGGTCCACCCATGAGCCCCATGGTCATGCCGTAGGCGGTGGTCCCGAGAATGGCCGTGCCGGTCAACGCCAGCCACACGGGCCATCGATAGTTACTGCGGCCTTCGTTCCAGGCAGCGGCGAAAGTGACCGGGTCGCGCAGCGCGACTCCGACATGGTGGATCCCAACGCGTAAATCGTCTCGAATCATGGTTACATCTCCCGAAAGGGTGAAAGTGCCTAAGGGAGAGACCGTTATTCGAATGAACGATTAACAGAGAATTTCCAAATTTCTTTTTTTATTCGGCGGCTGGCCGAAAGGCAGTCATCTGGCCGCGCCAAATGGGATCAGGCGATTTGCCGCCGTTTTGAAAGGTTTCTAAGCGATTTCCGAATATAATGGCCTCGCTTGGACATGATCGAATTCAATCCAGTTAGTACCCAAGCCCAAGGGAGTCAATAAAATGGTCCGCTTTTTGAAATGCGTCTGGCAGCACGTGCCGAGACTAATCCTTGCGCTCGTTTTTGTGCAGCAAATCGGTGCTGTTGAGCTTCCGGCCAACGCGCAGTCGGAAAAGGCCGAACCGGCAAAATCTCCGGCAGCGCACAATTTTGATAAGTGGGAAAAAGAGATTGCTGCCTACGAAGCGGCCGACCGCAAAGACCCGCCCCCTAAGGGCGCGATCCTATTTACCGGCGCTTCGACCATTCGCCGCTGGACCACGCTGGCGACCGATTTTCCCAACAACAAGGTGCTTAATCGCGGCTTCGGGGGGTCGGAAACCGTCGATTGCACTCATTTCGCCGACCGCATTATTTTGCCTTATGAACCCAAAATGATTTTCTTCCGCAGCGGCGGCAACGATATTCACAACGGCAAAGCGCCCGAGCAAGTTTTCGACGATTTCAAAGAGTTCGTCGCCAAAGTGCACGAGCGGCTGCCGCAAACCGAGATCTATTACATTTCGCAAAATCCGACCGCGGCGCGCTGGAGCCAGAAAGATCAAGAGTTGGCGCTCAACAAAATGGTCGAAGATTACACCGCACAGACCCCATGGGTGAAATACATCGATGTCGCGACAATGCCGCTCGATGAGAACGGCCAGCCGCGACTCGAGCTATTTGCCCCCGACAAGCTGCACTTTAATGCGGCCGGGTACAAGCTACTCGCGGAAAAAGTGCGGCCGTATTTGCCGAAAGAAAACGGCGACCGATGAACGGCCCCAACCGCGAGCTAAGCCGCAGGAATTATTTGAATAGCGCGGCAAAATCGGGAACACTTCGCTCTTTTTCGACGGCTAACGTGCCGACGTCGGCTGGCGGCAAGATATGATTTTGCCCGTCGCCGGCCAAAGGCGCTTCCGCCCCCACGTCGAGTTTCGAGCCGCGCGCCAGGCCATTCACATCGATGGTGACAAATGGGAACGAACCGGCCGCGGCACCCACTGCTGGACTCGATGGCGGAAGGCGAAACTCGCCATGCTCATCGGGCGCAAGCTGCGGATCGATGCTAATAAAACCTTCGGCAGGAATATCGCCGGCGCCTGCTTTGGTGCTCCACACGATGTTGCCTGTCCAAACGGCGTTCTTAATTGGGCCCCCCAGTGCCGCCGCCTGCGGGCCCCCCTCGATAATGTTGTCGGCCACAGTGATATCGTCGGCGCCTAGGCCGCGGTTGCGACGGCGCATCGTAATGTTCGTTTTGTTGTTTACCAGCGTATTGAACGCCACGACTTCGCCTGTCGGCTCATCATGAGCAGTGAGCTTGGCCGGCGGAATAACGCCATCGCCATTTCCAATGTGAATGGCCGGATTGCAGCGCTCGAAATAGTTGCTGTAAATCTTGTGGTCGTGGCCGAAAAAGCGAATTCCCTGGCTGCCGATGAAAAAGTTGGCGTACACCTGGCATCGATTGCCGTGGCGAATGGAAACTTCGGTCGAACCTTCGCCGAAGGTGTTGAATCGGTAGATGTTATCGCTCGATTTATTGCAAATGCAGCCCTCGTTCTCACCGGCGCACTTCACAAACAAGTTGTGCTCGGTAAGGCTGTAGGCCGAAGTCATGCTGCGGCCGCTCATGCCAATTTGAATGGCCGAACAATTGTTCGCCGGGGGCGATCTAAAATCGTGAAAATAGTTGTGGTGAATCCAAGTGTGCTGGGCCATTTCGCTGGTGCCCGGTCCCACGACCAAGAGCATTTCTCCCTCGGTGCGCTTGTTGCGAAATTCGTTGTGATCGATTTCGAAGTCGCTGCCGGCAACTTGCAAATATGGCGAGCGCCCCTTGGTCGCTAACTCGAACACGCAGCGGCTGATGCGACAATGGTCTGCCCCTTCGGGCACCTTCATAATTTCTGGTGAATGCGTGACTTTGAAACCGCGCACCACTACATAGCTTGCGCCGTCAGCGAAGGTAAAACTGCCGATGCCGTTGATCTCAGTTCCTCCGACCGTTTGCGCGGTAATGACGATCGGATGCTCGATCGTACCGCGATTCTTGATGACAATTGGCGCTGCTGATTTATACGTTCCATCGGCCAGCACGAGACAATCGCCGGGCTTGGCCGCGTCAATGGCTTTGGCTAAATCGGCCAGCGACGATGAGTTGATCGTCGTGCTGGGCGCTGGCAAACCATCGTTAGCAAACGTCGGCTGCGGAACTGAAGGTGGCGTCGCGCCATCCCCCGCAGTTTCTCCGCGGGCGATATTTAGCGCCGTTAGCGCGCACACAACGTCCATGAGCACGACGCAGAGCGCAACATGGCGCCTAAAGCAAAATGTCTGAGCGAACATAGGTATGGCCAGGCGGGTTGGCGGCCGGGTTGGCTTATTTAGCCCAATATCATAATCCCAGCCGCCAAGTAATGCACGCGTCGTTGTGCGCACCCGACTTCATATGCAGTCGAGGCGAACACATCCCTAACGATTATCCAATCTTCGGACGTTGCTCGACCGATTGCATGACTTGCTTGGTGACGCGGTCGGCCAGGGCATCGACTTCCGCCAGCGCCGGGTCGGCGGTTTCGGTCTGGAACCCAGTCTTTTCTGCCACCAGCAAACTCAGCAGCGTGCCGAACAGGCCCGATGCCGGATCGCCGCCTGCGCCGGTTGCGCCATTTCCGCTTGCGCCGCCGGTCACAAACACACGCTGAGGCACGAGCGGCTGCGTGCTTTTGGACAACTGTTCGGCCAAGAGCGACAAAGCATACAGCTTCGGATCGCGGTAGGAGGCAATCCGCCGCATGAGCACCGCGGCTTCGGTGAACCCGACCTGGGCGATTTTTTGCGCTTCGCCGCGGCCGGCCAAATCGCGTTGTTTGGCATCGGCTTCGGCCAACACAACGGTTTGCTCGGCTTGCCGGCGCGAACGATTCAATTCTCCCTCCGATGTGACCACCACTTGCTCGGCCTGCTTCCGGGCGCGGGCCAAGTCGGCCTCGCCGTGACTTTCGGCAATTTGCACCTGCACCCGGGCGTTGGTCAGCTCAGTTTGCATGTTGGCCTGGGCTTGCGATTCGTTGAGAATTCGCAGCTTGTCGGCGGCCGCCCGCTGGCGTTCGTACGTTTCGATTTGCTCGAACGAGAGTTGACGTTGCCGCAGTTGTTCCAACAATGTTTCGATTTTGGAATCGCCTTGGCGCGGGTCGGGCTTGCCGATCAGCACGTCGACGCATTCGATATCGAATTCGCGGAATCGCTTTTTCAACGATTCGCGCGCTTCCAACTGAATTTCGTCGCGCTGATGCAACAGTTCGAGCATCGTTTTCTTATGGGCCACGTCGCGAAAGAAGGCCGACAGCATGGGATCGAGCGTTTGCGTAATCAGCCGTTTCACGTCGCCAAATCGCTGGATGACGCTGGGCGCCCGTTGATAATCGATGTGCACCACCACCGACAGCGGCAACAGCGGTTCGTAGGCATCGCTGGTCAGCAAATCGATCGATTTCAAACTTTCATCGTACCGATGCGATTCGCTGCGGCCGGTGATCCAATGCAACACGAAGTTCGTGGTTGGCACCATAATAATGTTGCCGGCGAACGTGTTGAACGAATACTTGCCCGGCCCCAACGGCCGTTCCCACACGCCTCGTTGTCCTTCGGCCACGCGTTCGCCATGCCGGAAGGCATCGCCCGACAGGTCTTGCCCCTTCTGGCCGTAATAACTGACGACCACGCCGACATAGCCAATGGGCACGACGGTTTTGGGAATCAATCCCACCGAGGCGAACCAGCGATTGATGAAATAGGTGCCGTCGGTCAGCGGCGTGTACTGCCGGCCGCGGCGGCCACCGGCATTCAAGAATTCTTCGGCATCTTGATAGTTGTTGTGGTAATGTTCGCCGGCCAGATCGGTTCCCACCGCGGGTGCGATGATTTCCCCCGGCGCGAGCGAGGGGCCGTCTTGCACGGTGACAATGCCGATGCTGTCGACCTCGATCGTTTGTTCGGGATCGATCGGGTCGGGCGCCGATAGCGGCGCGCCGACCACGACCGGATCGAAGCCGCCGATCGACGACAATTCCTCGCGCCATTGGTCGGCCGCTTCAGCTTCCTGGCGGTCGAGCAATTGCCGCAGCGCATAAACTCGTGATTCGGTGATGACCACGAACATTGCCAAATTGATGGCGTATACGCCTTCACGCAAAATGGCGCGTTGCCGGCCGCGCTGGCCGATGTGCTGGTCCGGGGAGCCGTCGACACCCAGAAACTTACGGGCATCCTGAAAATTATTGCAGGACACAATGCGCCCCAGCGTTTGGCTGGAGGGAAGCGGCTCGCCGTCGCGGGCGTACACGTAGCCTATTTTCCCTTGGGCGATGGTCACGAGCCGCACTTTGTGAACTCGATACTGTCCGCGCCAATAGCCGAAGTGCATGCCGCCACGCAAAAGCTCCGCCTGATAACCTGCCTCGCCGCCGAGTGCGATGATGTGCCCTTCGGGCACGGAGCCTTCCGACGACCATAGCTTTTCGACAATGGCCGCATTGACATTAGGAACGTAGCGCAAGCAAAACCAACCAATCAACAGCACAACGAGCAGTCCCGCGATGAGGCCGATGAAAATGGGCCCCACGCTAGAAATCGCATCGGCGACATCATTGGCGATTAAAAGAACTGCGCCGTGCGGCAAAAACGGCACCGCGCTCAATAAACCGTTCAAAACGAGAGTTGAAGTAAACACGATGAAATCCTCCCCACGCGCAGGATGAGCCGTCGAGTTGGGCGAGCGAGTTGCGCAAGCGGACCGGCTGAAAAGACGATTGGAAGCTAGCCCGACGCTCGCGAAGTTACGCGGCAGTGTAACGAAAGCAAAGACTACTTGGAATCATCTGTTGCGCGATTGCGAAAAGTGACGCGCCAGAGACTAGGCCGCGCTCGGCGAGAAGCACTGTGACGTACGAGAATTCATTGCCTCGTGGCCGCATGTGCGATCGAACTTTCGACGAGAGTGCCCTTTCAACTTTGGACCCGATAACGTATCGGATCCGGCCGACGAGGTTAGCTGACCGGCTAGGGCGTGAAAGTGCCCTGGCTCAGCTTTGGGCTGAGCCTGCGCCCCGGAACCCGGCCGATTTCACCGAAATTCGCTCGAAGCTTGCCGCAAGTATGTCGCCGCGGTTGTCGCTCGATTTCGGTGCTTTTTCGGCCGGTTTCAGTTGGTTCCCCCGCTCAAGCGTCTGGCGACGCTCAATTAGGCTACACGCCCCCCTATTATACCGATATTCCTGGCAGCCCTCTGGGCTGCCATTCCGATTGTGCCGCAACTGCTTGTCGCCATTGATGATCAACTCCCGCGATTTTCTTTGCGCACGATTTTTGCTTTGCTGGAAGGAATTGAAGTATTTGCGTGAGAGGCAATGCTGATAAAAACCCCTCACCTCGACCCGGCCCTCTCCCGCAAGCGGAGAGGGGAGTCTGATCACGCACTTTAAGATTGCAACCAATCTTCGAGGCGCAGACTGGGAACGTTCTGGAAATTGCGCGTATTGTGCGTGACAAGCGTGAGGTTATGAACCAGTGCAACGGCGGCAATCATAAGATCAAGGCGACTGACCGACAGCCCCTGCCGGAGCAACTGTCCGCGCATCCGACCGAACGCTTCCGAACATGGCCTGTCGTAATCGAGTACGGCCACGTCAGCTAGTAGATCGTTTTCAATGCGATCAAGTAGCGATTGCGGCGACGGGCGCTGATGTGCCCAGGTGTACAATTCGCCCAACGCAACGGTCGAAATGTATAATCCGCCTGAGTGTTGGATAAAGCGGTGCATCAATCCTGCGGGACGTTTGAGGTGGGCCGAGCAAATGTCGGTGTCCAGCAAGTGGCTCATTCCGCGATCTCCTGCCGGACATCGTGTTTGCGATCGCGGTAAATGTTCTCAAGAATTTGATCATCGGCAGCAGACCATTCCTTGGCCAACGCCCCGGCGCAGCGGCGCAAACCTTCTCCCCACGCGGAACCCGCGGCAGACACTGGCTTGACGACCACTTCCACATGCTGGCCCGGTGGGACGCCGGGATCGTCGTTTAGTTCGATGATTTTGCCGTTCACCACGCCGTGGAATGCTCGAATACGCATGACATTCTTTCCATAGTTGCGTATGGATTAATAGAACTGCAACATTATTCTACTCCATGAAGCGGTCTGGAGTGAGTTGCTGATGGAAGTGGAATAGGACGATTGCAAAGTCCGGGGTCTGGAACATTTTTTGGCCATTTGACTTATCTATTTCAGACAAGCCATGCCCAAAAACATGTTCCTGACCCGAATGGCACTTAAATAAGCGCGAGTCGGTGGCAGAATTGATCTGGACAGAGACGGCCTTCTTGAGGATGTGAAGGAATGATCACAAATCTTTCACGTTCCAGGCAAGGAGGCCGCCCATGTCCAGAAGTATTTCAGCGACGTCATTTTCTCGACGCGTGGAGAGGATTGTCAAACAATTGCAAGAGGACGGAGATCTATCTTTTCAGCAGTGGCTTCCTGAACAGCTCGTCAACTCGCTTCTGGAGCAGTTGGGATGCACCTTTCGCGAGCGGATCTATCGACCCGCCGTGACGCTGTGGGTGTTCCTCTCGCAGGTGTTATCGGCCGATCACTCTTGCCGCGAGGCGGTCGCTCGGCTGCTGGCGTGGCGCACCAGCCAGGGGCAATCGCCCTGCTCTCCGGAAACCGGCGCTTACTGTACGGCACGCCGTCAATTGCCGGAAGAGCTATTTGCCAAGTTAGTAAAGACCACGGGACATGCTTCGCACGTTGACGCACGGCAACGATCCGGATGGCTGTGGAAAGGCCGCACGGTGAAAATCGTCGACGGCACCACCGTGACCATGCCTGATACGCCAGAGAATCAACTGGCCTATCCGCAGCACAATGTGCAAAAGCCGGGTCTAGGCTTCCCAATCGCGCGATTGGTGGTGATCTTTTCACTGTCGGTTGGCTCCGTATTGGAGTTTGCCATGGGTCGCTATCAAGGCAAGCGAAGCGGCGAGAACCAATTGTTCCGCAGCCTCCTGGACGGGCTTGAATCGGACGACATCTTACTGGCCGATTGCCATTACGGTTCTTATTACGACCTCGCGATGCTTGCCCAGCGCGGCGTGGACCTGGTCACGCGGCAGCATCAAATGCGCAAAGCCGACTTTCGTTCCGGCCAGCGGCTGGGCCGGCGCGATCATCTGGTAAGCTGGCGGAAACCGACTCAATGCCCGTATTGGATGGATGAGCTTGCCTACGCCGCGTTGCCCGACCAATTGGTCGTTCGGGAACTGCTGGTGCAGGTCAGCCAGCCAGGCTTTCGCGTCCGTAGCTATGTGCTGGTGACTACCTTGCTGGATCCGCAATGTTTCTCGGCGGCTGACCTAGCCGGCTTGTATCGTGCTCGCTGGCAGGCGGAACTCGATTTGCGCGCTGAAGACGGTGCTGCAAATGGACCATTTACGTTGTCAAACACCGTCGATGGTCCGCAAAGAAATCGCCACGCACCTGTTAGCCTATAATTTGATCCGCCGCATCATGGCGGAAGCCGCCGCCTGCAGCGACCTGTTGCCTTGTACGATCAGCTTCAAAGGCGCGCTGCAGACACTCGGCGCGTTTCGGCATCTCGGTTTACTAAACGATCGTTATGATCTACGCCGGCACGCGATCCTGCTCGCCGCCATTGCCTCGCACAAAGTGGGCGACCGACCGGACCGCGTCGAACCACGCGCCGTCAAACGTCGGCGCTCCCAACACTTCCTCACGATCCCGCGGGCCGAAGCTCGAAGTCGTCTGCTCCAAACCGCTTAAGACCTATTCAAGTGCCATTCGTTCCTGACCCCTTCTCCGGCGACTTTGCACTCGTCCTGGGGAGTGGAAGTCGCGTGTGCAGCAGAACTCAATCACTTAATCCCGCCAGCTCGCACAAGTTGGCGTTCATGACTCCTTGCGGACAGCTCCAAACCAAGAAGAAGAGCGCCTCGCGGCACCAGCGGCCTGCCGGATGGCCAGCAACGTAGCCGGTTCCCTTGGCGGCTGCGAGAGTTGCTTGAGCCGAACGCAGCGCCAAACTATTTGCCCGGGCGCGCACGTCGTCGGAGGAACATCGGGCTGTGCCGGAGGGCAGCGCAATCAGATCGCGCTCGAGCGCAGCCAGTTCCTCGCGCAAGCTGCCTGCAGGTTGGGCCAGATCGGGGCGCTTCAAACTTTCGGTTTCCAAAAAGGCAACAGCCGCCGAAGAGAGCCCTGCAGCCAGCGCCGAGGTTTGCAACCCGCCGGTGTTGGCGCCGCTGTGGCCGCTCATCACATTGGGCGCAGGACCATCGAGCAACCAGTCGCGGCCAACTTTCACGTTTTGGCAATTCAAGGGACCGGTATGGCTGGCCGTGAGCGCGACCAACTGAGCATGCGGAGGCGTCGAAACACCGGGAAGGTATCTCGGCAGCGCGACCAAGATTTGCTGCCCGTCGTCGAGGGTCGCCCCGATGGCCACGTTCTCGGCATGGGCCGCGCCGGTGACCCAGGGACTAAAGCCGTCGAGCATAAAACTGTCGTTCGTTTCTCGGGCCGCGAGCACCGGCTTGGCCAAATGGCGGCGGCTGGTGGTCAGATGCGAGATGCCCACCGTGGCGAACAAGCTCCCGTCGGCCAAGCCGGGGAGCAGCTTTTCCTGGGCCGCAAAATTTTCGCTATCGGCAATTCTTCGCACCGCGCCGCTGCGCTGGGTAAGGATAAAGGTGGTCGTCAGGCACGCCGACGCCAACCGCATGTAGCCGCGCAGCAAATCGGCTTCATTCCATTCCAATCCGCCCCATTGGCGCGGCTGAAACCACCGGTACACCCCCGCCTCGGCCAGCATTTGCAACTGTTCGGCAGGCCAAGCGCCGCTGGAATCGACCTCGGCCGCCCGCTCGGCCAACCTCCGGCAAAGTTCGTCGAGTGCCGCATCGTCGGGCGATTCAATCATATTTAAGTTGCTCACGCCGTCACCACCATTCCATCACCTGCTCACCCCTTCACCCGTTCTGTTATTCATCGTTCAATTTAGCCAATTGATTGTCGGCGGAAAACTCTCCCTGCATCGTAATCCAAGGGGTCGCATCGCTCGAAACCATTCGATATAATCTACCAGCTTTGTCGGCAGCGAAAGCTGGGCCGTTTGCGTGGCCGCAGTCCGCAATTGGAGCGAGGGTGGTAAGGAAATCGCATGAGTCAAACCGAGCTTGAGAGCATCGTCGCTCCGGTGGCCGCTTCAAAACTTAGCCTGGGTGAATTCTCGCCCCAGACGCTCTACGAAAAGTGTCTGGCCATCGCCAAGAATCTGTGGTGGACTTGGCACCCCGACGTCGTCAACCTGTTTCGCGACCTTGACCCCATTCGCTGGCGCCAGCTCGACCATAACCCCATCGCGCTGTTGGGCGAGTTCACGCCCGAGCGCCTCGAAATGCGGGCCGCCGAATTGGTACTGTACAGCCGCATCAACCAGGCCTTCCGCCGCCTGAAGGAATATATTGGTCCGCGCACCACGTGGGGAACCACGCATGCAGGCGTGCTCGGCTCGAAGCCCGTGGCCTATTTCTCCGCCGAGTTCGGCATGCACGAATCAGTGCCGATTTATTCCGGCGGTTTGGGCGTGCTCTCCGGCGATCATATTAAAAGCGCCAGCGGCTTGGGCGTGCCGCTGGTGGCGCTCGGCTTGTTTTACGACCAGGGTTATTTCAAGCAGCACCTCGATATCGACGGCTACCAGCAGGAAGAGTATCTCGACACGAAGGTGGAAAATGTGCCGATGGAGCCGGCCCGCGGCGTCGATGGCCGGCCGATTACCGTGCGCGTCGATACGCGCACAGGTCCGCTGTTCGCCAAAGTGTGGCTGATGCACGTGGGGCGGGTGGATTTGTACTTGCTCGATTGCGATGTCGACGGCAACAAGCCCGAAGAACGCGAATTGACCAGCCGGCTTTACGGCGGCGATTATCGGACGCGCATTCGCCAGGAGCTGATTTTAGGCGTCGGCGGGGTGAAGGCGCTGCGCGCGCTGGGCATTTATCCCGGCGTGTATCACTTAAACGAAGGGCACAGTGTGTTTGCCACGCTGGAAGCCATTCGCGAGCGCATGCACGACGACGGCATGAGCTTCGACGACTCCCTGCGCGAAGTGGCGCAGCACACGGTATTCACGACTCATACTCCGGTGCCTGCCGGTCATGATCGCTTTGACGGTGGCTTGATCGAAGAACACTTGGGCCCCACGCGCGACGCGCTGGGCATTTCGCTGCAGCAATTAATGGGGCTAGGCCGAGTCGAGCCACATAATGAGGGTGAAAGTTTTTGCATGACGGTGCTGGGCTTGAAGCTTTCGCGCCGCGCCAACGCCGTAAGCGCGCTGCACGGCCATGTGTCGCGGCGCATGTGGGCGCATCTGTGGCCGTGGCGCGTCGAGGAAGAAATTCCCATCGGCCACATTACCAACGGCGTGCACATTCCCACGTGGCTGGCGTGGCAGATGCAGCAGCTTTACGACCGCATCTTCGTCGCCGAATGGCTCAAGCGGATGGGCGAGCCGGAAATCTGGCAGGAGATTTACCGCTGCGATCCCGGCGAACTTTGGGAAACGCACTACGCGCTGAAGAACTTGCTCGTGCAGTTCGTTCGCCGTCGCGTCAGCCGGCAGTGCCGCCGCCGCGGCGAGAGCGACGAAGCGGTCGAGCAGGCGCGCAATCTGTTAGACCCAAACATTTTGACGATTGGCTTCGCGCGGCGCTTCGCCACATATAAACGTGCCGATTTGATCATGTGGGACGCCGATCGCCTAGCTGCCATGGTCAACGATCCGCAGCGGCCACTGCAAATCATTTTCGCCGGCAAGGCGCACCCGGCCGACGAGCCCGGCAAACGGCTGATTCGCAAAATCGCCAACTTGCGTCACGACCCGCGGTTTGCCGGCCGCGTGGTCTATGTGGAAGACTACGATATCAATGTGGCGCGCCACTTGGTGCAAGGCGTCGACGTTTGGCTTAATAACCCGCGGCGTCCGCTGGAAGCTTCCGGCACCAGTGGCCAGAAGGCGGTGCTCAACGGCGCGCTCAATCTTTCGATTCTCGACGGCTGGTGGGCCGAAGCGTACGACGGCAAAAACGGCTTTGCGATCGGCCACGGCACGACGCACGTTTCCGATGAGATTGGCGACCGTCGCGATGCCGAAGAGTTGTTCCGCGTGCTCGACCAGGAAGTAATTCCACTCTATTACGATCGTGATGCCGACGGCCTGCCGCGGCATTGGATCATGCGGATGATGAACAGCATCAGTTCCTTGGCCTGGCGATTTAGTTCGCACCGCATGGTGGCCGACTACGTGCGGCATTGCTACCTCCCCGCCGCCGGCGGCCTAAGCTGCGACATGGTCGTGCGGTAGCGCGATCAAAGGCATCTCGAATCGCGAGTTTATTGTCGCGCCCGCTGATTCGATTTTCTGGTTTTAATTGCCGATGCGGGCTGCTTCTTCACCCGGCTTCCGCCGTTGCTGCTAAGTTTTATTCTGCTTGATCAGATCGCGGATTTCGGTGAGCAGCTCTTGATCTTTGGTCGGCGCGGGCGGGGCCGCCTTTTTTTCCTTCAAAATCAGCCCCAAGAACTTTTTGATGAAAATAAATAAGATCAACGCAACAAGAATAAAATTCAGCACGTCAGCGAAGAATTGTCCAAACGCGATGGTGGCTTTGTAGCCGACAAGTTTTCCGTCGACCACTTTCGGGCCGATGTTCCAGGCCAAAGTTTTGTAGCTGTTTTCACCGGGCACGATCAACGCAATGAACGGCATTATGATATTGTCGACCAGCGATTTAATAATCGTACTGAACGCGGCGCCGATGATGACGCCGATGGCTAAATCGACCACGTTTCCCTTGAAGGCGAAATTCTTGAATTCGTCGAATAAGGAACCGACTCGTTTGGCGGGCTCGAACGATTCGAGTTTGTTGCCGAGTGACATGGTGGAACCTGTGTGTGGATGTCGGGTGAATTTAGCTACTTCCGCCTGAATAAAACTTCACGCACACGGGGCTGGGTATTTGCACTTTGTAATCAGTAAGGTGAAGTTTGCCGCTGGAAGTGTCAATGCGAAACACGCAGACCGTGTCGCTATCTTGATGGGCTTCCACTAGCCAGCGGCCAGTCGGATCAATGCCGAAATTGCGCGGTGTTTTGCCGGCGCTGGGCTGATCGCCAAGATAACTTAGTTTCCCGGTCGCCGGATCGACGGCAAACATTGCCAGGCTGTCGTGGCCACGATTGGATGCGTAGAGGAATTCGCCACTGGGATGAACTTGGACGTCGGCCGCGATGCTGTCGGCCAGTTTCATTCCGGGGGGCAGGAGGCTGGCGGTCTGAATTTCAGTGGCAGTTCCTTTCTCAGAATTCCAGGCCAGCGCTGTGACAGTGGAGAAAATTTCATTGAGCACAAAGACAAATTTGCCATTGGGATGAAACGCCAAATGGCGCGGCCCGCTGCCAGGCGCCAATTCGATTGCTGGGGGATCGTTGGGTATGAGTGCGCCGCAATTGGTATCCAGCCGATAGACAAACACCTTATCTAAGCCCAAATCGCAAACCAGCGCCCATTGATTCGTGGGGTCCATGTTGATCGAGTGGGTGTGCGGGCCTTCTTGCCGCGCAGGGTTCATACTCGCGCCATGGTGCTGCGCGAAGCCGGTCATTAAACCCAAGCGGCCGTCTGCTTCGATGGGAAACACCGCGACGGCTCCGTTGGGATAATTCGTTGCCAGCGCGAAGCGGCCCGTGCGATCGACACTCACGTGGCACGGAGTGCGCGGGCCGCACGATGGCTGTTGATTCAGCAGAGTTAGCCGGCCTGTGGTTGGATCGAGCGAGTAGGCGTTGACAGCCCCAATAACATTGCCGTCCGCGTCTGCCATTTGGCCGGAGGAGTACAGCAGGCGGCCGCCGGGGTGGATTGCAAGGAATGGTGGATCGACGACATCGACGGCGAGTTGGGGTTGCGCGAGCGCACCGGTTTCCGGGTGCAGATTCAACTGGTAAATCCCTTTACCGCCGGCGCGAGCATAAGTGCCAATGTAAATGCGCATGGCTTGCATTTGAGCTGATTGAGCCCGCCGATGAGGAGAAAATGCTTCCCACTCTGGCCCCTATTTGAACGCGGCACCTCACCCAAAAGCAAGCAGCCAATGAATCGGGCTTTTCGACGAATACCTGCTTGGAAGGGCGAGAATTGCTGATTTATGTCGGGGCCTGTAACAAACCGCTCGGCTTTACGCTCTCACTGAGTAGAAAGGAGCGTGACCTATGCCAGACGGAACCAGAAATCGCCGCTTTTCGCAAAACGCCGCCAAACGACATTGGTATGCCCAGCATCGGGCGGTCCGCTTCACCCGCCGCTTTGGATTGAATCATTAAAACGGGGCGAAATTCCCTCAGCCTAAAAAGGCTGGCCCACCGCCAGCCGCTCGAAAGTAGCTGGTATCAAATCGATACGCAGAAATCTCGATTCTGGAAAAGCGCCGCTCGTCCTCGATATACTTGCCACTCTTGCTTTTTCGGGGGCTGATCAAACGCACGCTGGCTGAGTACTGTTTGGGCAAAGCTTGCGGTGGAAGCTGTGCCGTCATTTCTCGCGCATCCGGCTATCTTTCCCTAAGTTGCCTCGGCTGTTGCCATTTGGCTACGCTGTTGCTTTTTGTTTTCGGAAGAAAGAATTCTGGCACGCACCCTGCACTTGCTTGATTACCTGAGATTTAAGTGACATACTTTCCTAGGTAGTTTTCAAAGAACTATCGCTTATCTTTTCCTGCTCAATTCAATCTGAATCCCCAATACAAGACGAGGAGACCCGCGATGAAACGCTTTGTTCCACCGTTGTTCGCCGTAGCAGTGCTCGGAGTTGCCACTACCGTGAATGCTGAATGTGCGTGCGGCGGCGCGGCACCCGCGACGGCGTACTACGCTCCAGCAACGACAGCGTATTACGCGCCCGCAACGACGGCCTACTACGCGCCATCGACAACGGCGTCGGTAGTGACCGGCTCGCCGATGCCGACAACTGTGTCCAGCTACTATCCGACGACAACCGCCGCCTACTATGCACCGGCTGAGACCGTCGCCACGTATTACGCACCTGAACCGGTGACGAGCTATTACGCGCCGGTGACGACTTATTACGCGCCAGCGCCTGTCAGTGCCTATTATGCTCCAGCGACGGTGTATTCGCCGGTGGTCGCTGCGCCGGCTTACTCGTATGGGTATCCGGTCTATTACCGCCGCGGATTGTTCGGCCGCTTGATCGTGCGCTAGACGAGTGATTCACTTGGCGTTTTTGAAAAGCGAAAATACAAAGGTATTTCAAGCGAGACCCTGGCAAACGCCGGGGTCTCGCTTTATTTTAGGTGCGCATCATCTCGCCCTTAGCTTGCGCAATGGCGGAGTCGCACGCGCACCTAGCGGCCTGGCTCGATGGGATAAAGCATGAACCAAATAACCGGCATTGGCGGAATATTTTTTCGCGCACGACCCCCCCATGTTAAGCCGGTGGTACTCGAAGCATTTAGGTGTGTTGCCGCCGCCGCCCAGTTACGATATAGCGCCGTGGCAGCAGGAAGCGGGGCCAACGGTATTTGCGCCGTTTCCGGCGGACACGAAATACTTCGGCGAAGGCGCTCAGACGTGGATGATAAATTTTCGCGTGAAAAGATTGGATGCCGCCGTCGCTGAGCTGCGGTCGGCCGGAATCGAAGTCGAGGTCGACTCCGAAGAATATCCCAACGGAAGATTCGCGCGGCTCAGCGACCCGGAAGGAAATCCGATCCAATTGTGGGAACCGAAGTAAGTCATCGATGCAGACGAATCGGGCCGTTGAATTCTGTCGCCGCGCCTCTGAAACCTCAACTTAATCTCCTGAGCCACCACCCATGAAACTCAAAGATCTCTTCGAACACTGCCGCGTTAAAGCTGGGAAGAAATTTAAGCTGAAAGATCACGACCCTTCCTGGGCGGGCGACACCGATATCGCCAAATCCGAGCGTAAAGACTTCGCCGAAAAACTGCTCTCGGAAGATGTCGATTCCTTGGCCGCGGCGCAAGACCTGTTGTATGCGGCCGACCAATGGTCGATCTTAGTGGTGCTGCAGGCGATGGATGCCGCCGGCAAGGATGGCATTATCAAGCACGTTATGTCGGGGGTAAATCCGCAGGGCTGCCAGGTGTACAGCTTCAAGCAGCCGTCGGTCGAAGAGCTCGATCACAATTTTCTCTGGCGGTGCATGGTGCGGCTGCCGGAGCGCGGAAGAATTGGCATCTTCAACCGCTCATATTACGAAGACGTGCTCGTGGTGAAGGTGCATCCGGAATTGGTGGCCAAAGAACGCATACCTGACGCAAAAGTGAACAAGGAGTTTTGGGAAGCGCGTTATGAAGATATCAATCATTTTGAGCAGCACCTGACACGCAACGGCACGAAGATCGTTAAGTTCTTCCTGCATATCTCAAAAGACGAGCAGCGCAAACGGTTTTTACGCGCATCGACGACCCCGACAAGCATTGGAAGTTTTCGACCGCCGACGTGGCGGAGCGCGCGCATTGGGACGAGTACATGGAAGCGTTCGAAGAGTGCATCGACGCCACAAGCACCGACGAGGCGCCCTGGCACGTAATTCCTTCGAACCACAAATGGGTCAGCCGAGCGCTGGTGGCAAAGATTTTAGTCGATACGATTCAATCGCTGGGGCTCAAATATCCTGAGGTTACGCCAGAGCGATTGAAACAAATCGAAGCAGCCAAGAAACAGTTGGAAGGGGAATAGTACCGCGCGATCGGCGGTCTGTCTCAAAAACCCTTACCGAAGGAGCGAATTGTCGTGTATAGTATTGACAGGCGGCTTTGCGCGGCCGGGCTAGTGTGTTCGGCGTGCAGGACGGCGGTTTTACCCAAGGCGGGACACCCCGATGGTTACCCGCAAGCATCTCGTACTGTTTCTCAACGGCAAGAGGCGCGAAGTTCATGGCGGCGATTGCTTCCTGAGCCTTAGCGACTTTCTCCGCTATCGGCTCGCGCTGGTCGGTACGAAAATTGTCTGTTCCGAGGGAGATTGTGGAAGTTGCACCGTGCTTGTCGGCCGGAGCGAGGGGAATGCATTTCGCTACCAGCCGATCGATTCGTGCATCCGCTGGATGTTTCAACTCGACGGCATGCATGTGATTACCGTCGAAGGCCTGGCAGGGGCGCAGGCTGAGCACCCATTGAATGGCACGGTTGAAACTACCGTCGGCCAAAATCGCAATGCCGCCACGCGCGAATTGACTTCCGTGCAGCAAGCGATGGTCGATTGCCATGGTTCGCAGTGCGGGTTTTGCACGCCAGGGTTCGTGATGGCGATGACCGGCTTGTGCGAATCGGCCAATGGGCATGCTTTGACAGAGGACGATTGGCGGCACGGGCTGACCGGAAATCTGTGCCGCTGCACTGGCTACACTCCGATTTTGAAAGCCGGTGTGCAAATCGCAGCTAGCAGGGTCGCTAAGCTGAACGAGCTATATCCTCCTGCGGCAATGTTAGCGGCGCTTAAGCCGCTGGAGGCAGACGCAATTGATTTGCGCGCCGATTGGGCAGGCACCACGCGGCGCGCTTATTGCCCCACAACCATCGACCAAGCAATTGCCTTTCGCCGCGATAATCCGCAAGCCAAAGTCATTGCGGGCGCGACGGATGTCGGCGTGCAAATGAATAAGCGGTTGATCGAGCCCGACGTCTTTTTGGATCTGAATCGAGTGGCTGAATTGGAAGGCGCGCGAATTGTAGAGACAGACGACGGCAAGCGGGTTCTCATGGCCGAAGCGCGAGCGACTTGGACTGAACTGCTGGAACTGCTCGAGAAGGAAGTGCCTCAATTTGGCGAAATTTTGTCGGTGTTTGGCTCGCCGCAAATCCGCCATGCTGGCACAATCGGTGGCAATATTATCAATGCCTCGCCTATCGCCGACTCGCTGCCATTTTTGTTCGTGATGGAAGCGGAACTGGAACTTGCCGGCCCAACGGAGCGCCGCCGCGTAAATATCAACAATTTCTATCACGGTTATAAAGAATTCGATTTGCGGCCCGACGAGCTGCTCGCATCGGTGCGTGTTCCACTGCCGGCGGAGGACGAGATATTGCGGCTATTTAAGATTTCGCGGCGGCGCGATTTGGATATATCGACCTTCACGGCCGCCGTTCGATTGCGGCTAGACAGCGACCAAATTTCCAGCGCGGCAATCGCTTACGGCGCGGTGGCGCCAACGGTGCTGCGGCTACCGAAAACCGAGCGGTTTTTGGTCGGCCGAGAATTTTCGGAAGAAACGATGCGAAGAGCCGGCGATATCGCCGTGAGCGAAATCAGCCCAATTAGCGATGTGCGCGGCAGCAAAGATTATCGCTTGCAGCTTGCCCGCAACGTGCTGTTGAAATTTTATCACGAACAACAATTAGCAATGGCTTAGCAAGACTTGATTGCTGAATTTGAAAGTTTGTATGCCTTCCGTTGGTAAACCTATTCCGCACGATTCGGCTGTCGGTCATGTGACCGGCTCGGCCTGGTACATCGACGATGTGCCGGCACGCACCGACGAGTTGTTCGTCGGCTTTGTCGGCAGCCCAGTGGCGGCGGGCAGGATCGAATCGATCGAGCTTGATGCCGCCAAAGCAGTGCCAGGCGTCGTTGCGCTGCTGACGGCCAAAGATCTTCCCGGCCACAACCTGTTCGGCCCTATCATCCGCGACGAACAGGTGCTCGCCGATTCAAACGTGCAGTACGTCGGCCAACCAGTGGTCGTTGTCGCCGCTGAAACGAGCGCCGCGATGGAGAGGGCCCGCCGCTTGGTGAAGATTAACATCACGCCGATAGAACCAATTCTTTCCATCGAGAAAGCCATCGAGCATGAGCACTTCATCGGGCCCGCGCGCACCATTCGGCGCGGCGATCCCGAAGCAGCCTTGAAGGCCGCACCGCATCGTCTGTCGGGCGTATTCCACAACTTGGGCCAGGAGCAGTTCTATCTGGAATCGCAAGCTGCGATCGCCTATCCCGGCGAGGAAGGCCAGATGGTGGTGCACAGCTCGACGCAAAACCCAACCGAAACGCAGCATGTCGTGGCCGAGGCGCTGGGCTTGCAGTTCCATCAGGTCGTTTGCATCTGCAAACGGATGGGGGGCGGCTTCGGCGGCAAGGAAACGCAAGGCAGCATTCCCGCCGTGATGGCGGCGCTCGTGGCTCAAAAAACCGGCCGCGCCGCGCGAGTGATTTACAACAAAGACGACGACATGTGCTCCACCGGCAAGCGGCATGCTTACCGCAGCGAGTGGGAGGTCGGCTTCGACGAACGCGGTCGCATCCTGGCCTACAAAGTGCAGTTTTATTCCGACGGCGGCTGCTCGGCCGATCTATCGACCGGCATCATGGAGCGCACGATGCTCCACGCCGAGAACGCTTACTACATTCCCAACATCGAAATTCGCGGGCGCGTTTGCTTCACCAATTATCCGTCGAACACCGCCTTTCGCGGCTTCGGCGGCCCGCAAGGCATGGCGGTCGTCGAAAACGTAATCTGCGAAATTGCACTGTTTCTCAGCGGCCGATCGGGGATAAGTGGCCGCGATCGCGACGGCCAAGCCAGCAGCAACGGTCACGCCGGCCGCCAGTTGACGGCGCTCGAAGTGCAGCAAATCAATTTGTACGGCCACGACGATCGCAACATTACGCCCTACGGGCAGATTTTCAAAAAGAATCATCTGCCTGAAATTATCGACACGCTGGCCAAATCGTGCGATTTCCGGAAACGCCTCACCGAAGTCGAAAAAAGCAACAGCACCGATCGGCTCTGGCTGCGCGGCTTGGCGCTCATGCCGGTGAAATTCGGCATTTCGTTCACTACCAGTTGGCTCAATCAGGGGAACGCCCTGGTCAGCCTGCAGGCCGACGGCACGGTGCAAGTTTCGACCGGCGGCACCGAAATGGGTCAAGGACTCAACGTTAAAATCCGCCAGTTGGTGGCCGACGAATTCGGCATCCCTGTGGCCAATGTCCTGGTGATGGCGACCTCAACTGAAAAAAATCACAACACTTCAGCCACTGCTGCTTCGGCCGGCACGGATTTGAACGGCGCGGCGGCAGTCAACGCCTGCCGGCAAATCAAAGAACGTCTGACGGCCTACGCCGCCCGGCGGCTGGCGCGTCCTGATATCGGCTACGGCGAATCGCCATCAACGATTGTCTTCGAAATGGGCGTAGTTTACGACAGCCGCCATCCGGAAGAAAAACTCGATTTCAAAAAATTCTGCGCCGAAGCTCGCATGGCCCGCGTCGATTTGGGTGCCCGCGGGTTTTATTCCACGCCGGGAGTTGATTTCAATCGCGAGACCGGCCGCGGCAATCCGTTCTTATATTACACGCAAGGCGCGGCGGCCGCTGAAGTAAAAATCGACCGCTTCACCGGCGAGCTCACCGTTCCGCGCGTCGATTTGCTCATCGATATCGGCCGCTCGATCAATCCGGGCGTCGATATGGGTCAAATTATCGGCGGCTTCATTCAGGGCCTAGGGTGGGTCACGGGCGAATGCCTGGTGTACAACGAGCGCGGCGAGTTGCTATCGCATTCTCCGACGACTTACAAAATTCCGGCGGTTACCGACGTGCCGCCGATTTTCAATTGCGAGATGTTTCCCAACGACGACAACGTGGAGTCGTGGCGCGCAGCAAAGCGGTCGGCGAACCGCCGCTGATGCACGCCATCGCGGTTTGGACTGCCGTGAAGCACGCGCTCTCGTTCACCTCCCCGACCGCATCCCAGGCACTCACCTTGCCCGCCACTGGCGAAGAAATCCTGCGCTGCCTGACGTTGCGCAAATGCAGCCCAAACCAGCGGCCGTTACCAACGGCAATGGCGCTACCGCCCCAAGCGCCACGGCAAAGGCGAAATCTTAAGTTGGCTTTGCGGGATCACAATCCACAGTTTCTCTGTGGTAAACTTGCCATAGAATAGTGCTGACCACCATTTTTGTTTTCCGGTTTGACTATGGCCGCTCCGCACGGATATGTCGAAAAACTCGCCGAGCTTTCAGCCGCCGCGCGCCCTTTCGCCTCAGTCACGCTCGTGGAAGCGATCGGCAGCACTCCTCAAGACACCGGCACCAAAATGCTGGTCGACGATTCGGGATTGCTGTTTGGGACTGTCGGTGGCGGCAAGGTCGAAAACCAAGCCATTCAATACGCGCAAAGAATGTTGGCCAATGGCGCAGCTCAAACTTGCCAGCTCGTCGAATGGAACCTGCAGCGCGACGTCGGGATGACTTGCGGCGGCGTGGTCAAACTGTTTTTCGAGGCGTACAACTTTCGCCAGTGGCGCGTCGTGGTATTCGGAGCCGGCCATGTCTCCCAGGCGCTCGTGCGCCTGCTGCTCTTGTTGGAATGTCGTGTGGTCTGCGTTGATCAGCGCCCTGAGTGGCTGGCCAAGCTGCCACAAGCTCCCAAGCTGCGCACCAGGCACTTAAATGAACCGCGCGAGTTCGTCCCCGAACTGCGCAGCGACGACTTCGCAATCTGCATGACTATGGGACACAAGACCGATCGGCCGATCTTGTGCGCGATTCTCGAAAAGCGCCTCAACTTAGCATACCTGGGCGTGATCGGCAGCCAAGCTAAGCGCAAAATCCTTGTTCGCGAACTCCTTGAAGACGGCATCCCCGCTGATGTCGTCGAAAACTTCCGCTGCCCCGTCGGCCTGCCGCTGGGCACCAATCAGCCAGGCGAAATTGCCGTCAGCATCGCGGCGGAGTTGATTCAATGCCGCGACGCGCTACAGTCGGCAGAATCGAAATAGTATCGCAAGCGCATGCTTTTTGGATCACTCCCACCTGCAGTTGTTGGAAAAAGACCCCGAAGGCTATCGCACCGCGGTATTGGCTTTTTTAAACAGCATCAAATCATCGCAGTAAGCCAAGCTACGCTTTCATTGGACGAAGTAATTAATAGGCGTGTGATAACCCGCGGCACCCTTGGTGCTCTATGCCGTTGCGACTATTGTTTATAATCGCGCTGTCCGCATTTTTCCTTTGGAATTCTCCGGCGCTTATGTCTGCTCCCACGAGCACTGAAAAGACGAACTCGGTCGATGGCCTCACGCGCACGTATCGGCTGTTTGTGCCTGCGGGCGCTAAGGAACCGTTGCCGGTTGTTGTCATGCTGCACGGCGGCGGGGGCAGCGCGGCCCAAATGGAGCGCTACAGCAAGTTCGACGATTCGGCCCAGCGCGATGGTTTTCTGGTGATTTACCCCGAGGCTGTCGATGGAAATTGGAACGATGGGCGCGGCATGGATTTTATTCGCGCCCAGCGCGAGAACATCGACGATGTTAAATTCATTCGCGCTTGCATTGACGAGGTCGCAAAGGACCACAAGCTTGATCGGAGCCGCATTTTCGCCACGGGAATCTCCAACGGCGGGCTGATGTCGCACCGGCTGGCGGCCGAAGCCTCCGACCTAGTCGCCGGCATCGCGCCGGTCTCGGGCGGTTTAGCGCCGGCGATTGCCGAGAGGTTCAATCCGAAGTATCCCGTTTCGATTCTGATTATTCAGGGAGATGCCGATCCGCTGGTGCCCATCGATGGCGGCGAAATATCACTTGGATTCGGGCGCAAGCGCGGCAAGGTAATTCCCACCAAAGACACACTCGGCAAATATCTCGAGCGCAACGGCAGCCACGGCGAGCCGACGGTCAGCATCCTCGATGGCGACCCGCACGATGGCACAACCGTCGTGATCAGCAAATATCCCGACGGCCCCGGCGGCGTGAAGATGGAGTATTACCTGGTTAAAAACGGTGGCCATACCTGGCCGGGCCGACCGCTTTATTTGCCCGAGAGCATCATTGGCGTCGCCAGCCAAAAATTCACTGCCAGCGATGTGATTTGCGACTTCTTCAAAAGCTGCCCGTCGCGAGTAGCAACACCGCAGTAGTTTTGTCGCATAAAGCTCCGGCCGTAATCTTTCCCAAGCTTCACCAAACGAAGCAACCGGCACGGTCTCCTACCAGACTGCGTTAACCCAGGCAAACTTTGCCGACTGTTCGGTTAGATATGGAGATGCTCACAAGGTTTGTCGATACGGCCATTCAGGACTATTGCGCATTGCCCGCTTGGAATGCATTTAATGCTTGCACGGAGGCTGCCATGAGATTTGGGGGACGCGTTTTTACCGGATGCATCGCGCTGGCTCTGGCGGCCGCGCCGGCCATGGCCGACAATCTTTGGTCTCCCCCGCCGCTTTCGCGCTCCGACAGCTACGATCCGTTCGTGCAGCCGGTCGGTGATTCGCAAAACGGAGCCGCGATGGACTCGAGCTTGGAAAGCGTCATCGCTCGTACCGCCGGCTATATGCGGCCAGCGAATTCGCCCACGCCGGCTCAGTTGCCGACCGCTTCGTCAGTACAAACCGTTGCGCAGCCCATCGCACAACCGACGGCGCCGGTGCAAATGTCCGCCACCGCCAGTTGTGGCGACACGGCGACCAGCGCCTCGACATGCCCCTCGTGCCCAACGTGCGGCTGCTGCTGCGACAATTTGTTTGAAAACCGCTGTGGGGCGTTTGTCGATTTCTTATATTTGCGTGCCTACGACATCGATATGGCGCACGGCATTCAGCAAAATGGCGTGGGTGGTTTAGGCACCGCGCCCGATGGTGCTGTCGGCACCTGCGTGCCGCAATTCGCACCGGGTTTCCGCGTTGGCGCCAATTTCGCTTGCGATTGCGACTCAGGATTCAGCGTCGACTACATGCAATACTCAGACAGTTCAAGCAATATCATTTTTGCTCCGGCGGGGATTGGTGGGACTACTGCCTCGCTCGTGCTGTTTCCGAACACGGTCACCGCCGCTTCGACGTTCGATTTCCTCTCGGCCAACTACGATATTCGCTTCGACATCGCCGATGTCGATTACGCTGTGAACTTGGCGCGCAATGGCTGGGCGAATTTGAATTACCATATCGGCGTTCGCTATGCCCATTTGGATCAAGGCTTTGAACAATTGGCCGAATTCTCCGGCGCGACCGGCGAAGAACAGACCAATACCGATATCCTCTTCGACGGCGTGGGGCTCCGCACGGGCTTCGATGGCGAGTGGCGAATTCACAAAAGCCGCTTCGCTCTATACGGCAAAGGAACGATCAACGTGCTCTTCGGCCAATTTTCTAGCAACTACCGGCAGTACGACGTGACGACCGACACGGTCGAAGCCTTGTCGCACTGGACCGATAGCCGCGTGGTGCCGATTTTGGAATACGAAGCGGGCATCAATTGGACGAGCTGCAACGACCACTTCCGCGTGGGCGCGGGTTACATGACCCAGTTCTGGTTCAACGCAGTCGATACCGCCGAGTTCATTCAAGCGGTTCAGAACCAGAGCTTCACGCATGTTGGCCAGACGATCGCCTTCACCGGTTTAGTCGCCCACGCCGAATTCCAGTTCTAAGATCCTGCCAGTTTAAGCTCACGGCCCATTCACAGTAAGCGAAATTAATAACCGGTCGGGCGCACCCAGAGCGCTCGGCCGGTTTTTTACGCGCTCTCAGTCTGTGTGGCGCCTCCCGGAACTACGCTACTCCGCATCTTCGATGGCGAGTGATCGCTTCGATTGCCTTTCCCGCAACCACATTGCGCGCCAATTCTCGTTGACTTAGGCCTTAAACGCCCCCAGAAAACAGGGCGTTTTTTATTGACTTCGGTCACTCGGCTGCATAATCTGGTCACTACTTGCAAGTGTGTCGACGCTGCCAGAGATTAGGCCCACTGGTCGATCGTTTGCACTCATCCTGACCGCACATCTTCAAGAGGCTGCACCAATGCGACGCAACTCGAACCACAAAAAATCTGCGCACAAAATAAACGCACTCGCTTTGACCGGTGGCTTTCTAACTGGCGATCAACGGAACGTTCACTGTCCCTGCGATTCGAACAACTCGAAGAACGCCAGATGTTGTCGACCACCACGGTCACGCTCGATAACACTCAGGAAAGCATCGTCATCCGCGTCAATCCGCAAGACTCCAACAAACTCCAGGTTTATGTTGACGGCGGCAACGGCGCTATTGTAGCCACGCCGGACAACAACACGTCCGATGACATCAATGTGGTCGGCGACGGGAACAACAATCGTGTCACAATCGACAGTACGTTCGGCGTGGTGAACGCCCCTGTCGAATTCGACGGCGGCGGAACTTCCGGCCCCCCCGGCGATCAGATGATTGTGGTCGGCACCAGCGGCGACGATACGCTCGTCCTCACGCCGACCGATTCGGTTAGCGCCAGCATGACGTTCGATCCGCCCACGACGGATCCAAATTCCAACTACTCCTTCACCAACATCCAGCAGTTTTCCTTTTATGGCGCCGCCGGCAACGACACGATGACCGTCGACAGCAGCACTTCGCTCATCGGAACGCCGTGTTATTCGACGGCGACAATGGACTTTTGTTTGAATCTGGCGGGGCGCCGGGTGGCTCGGTCGGCGGCGGCAGCTTCTCTCAGGGTAACGGTTTCGATGAGTTGATTCTGACGCAAGGGGGCGACAACGCACCCACCATCACTTCCGACCATTTGGCCCCCGGCGCTACTCCCGGTTCAGGTCAAAGCATCGTTAGTGACGGGACCACCACTCAAAACGTGTTCTTCCAGAATTTGGAGCCGGTGTTCGATTCGATCCCTTCTGCCGAATTTCACCATCGCCAGCGTTCCCGGAGTGGCCAGCGTGCTGGATGCCAGCAATGCGATCAATTACACCTCGCAAGATGTCTCGATCACGATTTTGAACACGCCGATCCATCTCTTCAATGAAGGCGATCTAACGATCGACAATTTCGAGCCGATCGGATTCACGAATAAGGACCATTTGATCATCGACGCCGGCGCCGGCAGCGACGAAATCAACCTGAATGGCTCGGTCGCTCCCGACGGCGATACCATGGCTTCGCTCCAGGATATCACTGTCAACGGCGACGATCCCACCGCCAGCGATACCGTCATCGTCAACGGCACCACGGCCAAAGACACCATCAATTTCTCTCCCACGGCGATCGACGCCGGTATCGTTACGGGCGCTGGCCCAGTGGCAATTAATTTGGCCACTGTGGAACACCTGACCATCAACGGTCAAGGCGGCGACGATGCACTCACCATCACCACCCCCACCGGCAACGATCTCATCACCCTCAATCCCGGACCGGTCGAAGATCAAGGCTCGGTCACGATGCGCCGCTCCAACATGTTTGGCGGTTCGCAACTGTTGGGGGTCGATTACTTAAATCTCGGCGGCAACAATGGCACCGTCACCTTCGCCAGCAACGGCGGCGCTCGGGAAGATTTCCTCACCTATAACCCCATCAATGTTGCCAACTCCAGCGATATATTCACTGTCAATTCAGATGGCAGCATTAACTATGCTCTTGCCAGTTCCACCGGCGGCCAGGCAGCACAGGTCGGCGTCTTCACTCCGGGCGTCAGCGCTCTCACGCTCAATGGCCTCGGCGGTGACGACTTCTTCTACGTCCCCGGCAATCATCCATTCACAGGCGGCGTATTCGTCAATGGCGGCGATCCTTCCGGCAGCGACACGCTGAATTTCACCGGATCAGCCAATTCTGTCACCGTGGATCTTGGCCTTTCGACCATCACGGAACTGTCTTTCAATCCCGTCCAGTATATCGGCATCGAAAGAGTCAATCTCACCATTGCAAATCAACCGATGGTGGTCAAAGGCACCGCCGGCGACGACACTTTCAACTTCACTCCCAGCGCGGCCAATGCCGGCAGCTTCACCGCCGCCTCCACAGGCGCCGTGGTAAGCACTAGCCCGCTGTTCACGTACACTGGCGCCGGTCCCTCCATTGCCATCGACGGCGGCACGGCGGGCTTCGATACCCTGGGCCTCACCGCCACCGCAGGAAATGACACCATCAACGCCGTGCAAACCGGCAGCAGTTCGCTGAGCTTCACACTAAACGCTTTCACTACCAGTTTCAGCGCTTTGAATTCGATCGAAGCCGCCGACATTTTCGCGCTCGCCGGCAACGATATTATCCGCGTCAGCGTGGCCGATGCCTTGGAAACCACCCATCCCGAGACCGCTTTGCGCTTCGATGTCGACGGGGGCCCCCCCAATGCCAACGATCGCCTGATCGTCAACGACGACGGCCTGGGGGATTTGATTCTGTGGCGGCAATCCGACGACAATCAAAGCGGTTCAATCACCGTCGGCGCTTTCGCCCCCGTGACTTACACCAACATCGAACGCGTCGATATTACGCCGGTCGATCCCATCACCGGCGGCACCGGCACCGATGGCGACGGCCGCATCAAGGTCTTCCACACCGATCCGTTCGAGTACAACGATACGCTCCCCAATGCCGCGCAACTGCAGCGCATCGGCGACGATCCCAATAGCCCGAACATCGATCCCGCTGGCATTCCTGGCTTCAATCTTCCGGGCGACAACGATTTTTACGTCTTCCGCCCGCAGGCCACCGGCACCTACCAGGTCGGCATTCTGTTCAAGACTCTCGCCACCTTGGCCAATGGCCGTCCCGGCTTGCCCGGCAATGGCGATTTGAACCTCGAAATTTACGACGCCAACGGCAACCTCATCACCACCGGCACCGCCAATTCCGATGGCAGCGGCAAAACCGCAACTTTTGCAGCGACCAACGATCCGAACTTCCCGCAGTTCAACACGATTTACGTCCGTGTGCTCGGCGCCACGCCCCCCTCGATCAACGACTACGACTTCAACAACATCGCCGCGCTCATCACCGGCTTGCCGGGCGTCAGCGCCGCCGATCTGGAAGGCCCGCAAGTTACCGATGTGCGGATCAGCGACCCCAACACGCCTCCCAACGGCACCGACGGCGAAAACTTGAATTACAACTTGTTTGGCCTGAAACCGAACAATGCGCCGCAAGGCCCCACTCCGCTCGTCAATTCGATCACAGTCAACTTCCAAGACTTGCCGGCCCGCTTCCCGGGCTTTCTCTATCCGGCCATCGACTACATGCTCACCGCCGACCAGGCCCGCGGCCTGTTCTCGGTGGTCGGCGATGCCAACGGCCAAGTGGCCATCAAGGAAGTCATCATCCACAATGATGCCGTTACGCTCGGCGGAGTCCCAACGGCCGAAATCCAAATCATCTTCGAAAAAGCGCTACCCGACGATCGATTCACGCTGACCATCAGCGATAGCCTTCGCGATCCCGCCCAAAATGAGCTCGACGGCGAAAGCAACGCCTCCCAGCCCAACAACGGACCATTCTTCCCCAGCGGTGATGGCCACTCGGGCGGCGATTTCGTGGCCCGCTTCACCGTCGATACCCGACCCGAACTCGCCGATTTCGCCGCCGCTCGGGTCTATGTTGATATCAACGGCAACAGCATTTACGATCCCACCAACGCCGACTTCACCAACCGCGACCTCATCTTCACCATGCAGTTGGATCCCTCGCTGCTCGGTCGCGCTCAGCTCGGTGTCCACGACAGCGTGTTCGTCGGCAACTTCGCCAATAGTTCCGGCGTCGCCGACGGCTTCTCCAAGCTCGGCCTCTACGGCACCGATCCGGTCGCAGGCGTCGGTTTCCGCTGGCTCTTGGATACCGACGATAACGGCACCGCCGATCTGCTTTCCTTCCAAGCAACCGGCTTCACGATGTTCGACCAGAACGGCGCCCCTGTGGTGTTTAAAGGCAGCGGCATCGCTTTCGCTGGCAATTTCGACGGAAACGCCGACAACGGCGACGAAATCGGCCTGTTCGATGGAACTCACTTCTTCCTCGATACCAATCACAATAATGTGATCGACTCCGGCGACACCGTCATCACTTCCGCATTGCGCGGCACCCCCATCGTCGGCGATTTCAACGGCGACGGCGCCATCGATTTGGGCACCTGGCAGAACGACGTTTTCCAGTTTAACTTCGGCGTCCCCGGCACCGGCGGCAACTCCGGCATTCCGGTGCAGTTAAGCGGCGCGGTCGATGCCACCATCAACTTCGGCTTCCCAGGCGTCGGCGAAGTTCCCATTGCCGCCGACATGGATCACGACGGCATCACCGATATCGGGCTCTGGGTTCCCGGCCGCGCCGGCTCCAGCACCGCCGACATCGCAGAAACCTATTTCCTCATTTCCAACGATTTCGAAGCCAACGGCCTGCCGCGCAACACCGGCCTGACCGATCCCAATGCCGCTTTCAACTTGCTGAACCACGCGTTCAGCCCCACGCCGCTAGGCAGCGATCTGTACTCGAACTTCCTCGACGAATTCGCCACGCCGATTGTCGGCAACTTCGATCCGCCGGTCGTCCCCAACTCGCCGCAGTTGGCGACCGACACCACTCCGCCTACCAGTTCCGTCAGCGCGCTTGCCGCCACGCAAACCTCGCTGGGATTCACCGTCCGTTGGAGCGGCTCCGACGCCAGCGGCATCGCCAGTTACGATGTGTACGTGTCCGACAATGGCGGCGCATTCACCCAGTGGCAGTCCGATACCACCAATACCTCCGCCGTCTTCACCGGCGTCAACGGCCACACCTACCGCTTCTTCAGCGTGGCGACCGACAATGCCGGCAACGTGCAAGACACCCCCGCCACCGCGCAAGCCAGCACCATCCTTGCCATTCGCTCACTCACCACCACTGTGTTGTCTGTCGCCAGCAGCACGGTGGTGCCCGGACAATCGGTTTCGTTCACGGCCGCGGTCAGCCCGGTCGATTCCAGCAATCCGGTTCCCGCCGGCACCGTCACCTTCAAAGATGGTAAGACCGTACTGGGAACCGTCACGTTGGTTAGCGGTCAGGCCACGTTCACTGCGGCAAGTCTGTCCGCAGGCAGTCACAGCATCACCGCCACGTACAATGCGCAGGCGCCCAGCGTCGGCAGCGTTTCGACGACGCTGGTCGAGCACGTCGTCAGCGCCGCGCTAGAGCCCAATCCGAACAATCCGGCACTGTCCGCATTGTTCGTCGGCGGCACCACGGGCAACGACATCATCACCGTGTCGTTCGGTCCCTCGGGCGTCACTGTCTCGATCAGCAACAGTTCCACCAAGAACAAGACCACATCGCTCGGTACGTTTAACCCGCCGGGCGGAATGTTCGTGTTCGGCCTGGGAGGGACCGATACCCTTGTGGCCCCTAACATGGCCAACGCGTGGAACATCACCGGCGCTAATTCCGGCACGCTCAACGGCAACCCGTTCAATAGCATCGAAAACATCACCGGTGGCAGCCTGGCTGACGTGTTCCAATTGAATGCCGGCGGCAGCCTCAGCGGCACGATCAACGGCGGCGCCGGCGCCGACACGCTGGTGGGCGCCAACCAGGCCAATACCTGGAGCGTCAGCAATTCCAACGCCGGCAAGCTGAACGGCACCTCATTCACCGGAATCGAAAATCTTTCCGGCGGCAACCAGAACGACAACTTCGTGCTCGCAAAATCGAAGGGAGTTACCGGCCACATCGACGGCGGGGCGGGCATCAACATGCTCGACTACGCCGCATACTCAAGCTCGGTCGTCGTCAATCTCGCCACCGGCACGGCCACGAACATCGGCGGCGGCATCGGCAACATCAGCGTGGTGCGAGGCGGCTCAGGAAATGACACGCTGACCGCCGACAACGGCAACGATGTGTTGATCGGCGGCTCCGGCAGCGACAAGCTCTTCGCCGCAGGCGGCCGCGCGTTGCTCTTCGGCGGAACTGGCGCCGATACGCTCGCTGGCGGCGCCGGCGAAAGCATCCTCTTCAGCGGCACCACTAAGTTCGACAGCAATCTGGCAATGATCGATAATCTGCTCGCCTACTGGTCGCGCACCGATCTCGATTACGCTACGCGCGTGAGCAGCCTGAAAGTCGGCGTGTCCGGAATCTCCCCGCTGAACTCCACCAATGTGACCAACGACACTTCCGCCGACACACTCACCGGCGGCAGCGGATTGGATTGGTACTTCGCCAAACTTTCGGGAAGCTCGAAAGATACCGTGAGCGGCCAGAGCAGCGATGAACAGGTAAATTAGGCCCGTTCACAATTGCCGGCCCGTCGCGCCAGGATCTCGCAACGTCGTGCGCGCCCGCAGCTAAGCCGTTTTGCTCACTGGATTAACGCATGCTGCGGGCCTGCCGAGCGGGCAACCTCCAGACGACTCTACTGGCGAATCTCTGGCGATGCACAGCTTCTCTACGGCATCACCCGCCAGCGCCAAGCAACCGGCAATCTGGGAAAGATATGTCGATTTCGTTGACTTCGCTCTCCTAGCTGCTTATTCTGGCGGCTGATTGTTTCTGGGCCTATTCCGCCGCGTAACTGGTGGCCGGAGGAGGTTGCTGTCTGACGTCGATAAGAATCAGCTTCAAGAGGATGCAACGATGCGACGCAATTGGTTTCGTAACCGTGTGGGGCGTAAAAACAGCAAGGCACTATCGAGAGGGCAAGTCGGCAAGTCGCGAATTGATTCGCGGGCCGCATTCTTTGGCGCGCTCGAGCGATTAGAAGACCGGCGCTTACTGGTCGTCTGGAACATCACGGGCGATCTGCTCGCCAATAGGAACGATACGCTGCTGCTGCAACAAGACGGCTCGGGAAATGACGTCGCCATTTTAAATGGAGTCACGGTTCTCACTGCACCCTCATCGACAGTCACCCAAATCAATTTCAACGCACTTACGGGCAATGACACTCTGACGGTCGACAGTTCCAACGGCTTAGTAGCTCCCACAGACGGAATCCATTACGACGGTGGCGCGGGATTCGACAGCCTCACGCTTCAACAGAGTGGCGGCCCGACGATTCTGTCCGACCAGTTGGCCATTGGCGCCAGCTCGGGCTCCGGGCTGAGCACGATTACCGACACATCGCATAACGTTCAAAACATTTACTATCAGAATCTCGAGCCTGTGAATGATTTTGTTCCATCTCCAAATTTTTCGATCAGCGGCGGACCCGGCGCGACCATTCTCGATGCCGATAATGCGATCAATTACGTCGCATTCCTCGGCGATGGCTTCGTATCCATCGACAATGCCGAACCGATCGCCTTCAGCTCTAAAGACCATCTGTTGATCGACGCGGGCGCAGGCAACGACACGATCAATATCGCCGGCGGCACTGCGCCTGCTGGCGACACACTTGCTTCGCTCGCCGATATCACAGTGACCGGCGGCGACCCCAGCGGCATCGCTTCCGACACGCTGATTGTCGAAGGCCAAACCAGCAGCGATTCCATCAACTACAGCCCCTCCAGCACCATCGGTTCGGGCACGGTGCAGGTGAATTCCGACCCAGCTATTTTGTTCAACACCGTCGAATCGGTCGTGATCGACGGTCAAGGCAGCGGCGACATGTTGCACGTTGTCACGCCTGCCGGCGGCAATTCCATCACCTATACGCCCGGCGCCACGGTCGACTCCGGCACGATTGATATTACCGGCTCAGCATCGAACAACACCACGCTGGTGCCGCTTACGTTCCAGCACCTCGGCACCAACGCCGTCGTCACCTTCAACACCAACAGCGACAGCCCGGAAGATACCCTCACTGTTTACGGCACCAACTCCAGTGATTTTTTCGAAATGATCGGCACCACAGGCGAACTCATCAGTTCGTTCTCTGTGGGAATCGCCACGCCCGGTATCGACAACCTCAATTTAAAAGGCCTGGCCGGCAACGATATCTTCCTCGTCTATGGTCCGCAACCGTTTGAATTCTTGGGTATCGACGGCGGCGATCCGTCCGGTACCGGCAGCGACATCGTCAGCCTGCAAGGCGCCACCGGTAATGTGACCGCCGATTTTGGCGACACCATCGGTTCGACGCCGGGCGCCGAAGTCGATGGCTACGGCAGCACGATCAGCATGATCGGCGTCGAAACCGCCAATCTCGACGTCAACGGCCATGCCCTGACGATTTTGGGATTCCTCAATCAACCCGATTCCATTTCCTACACCCCCACCGGTGCCGGTTCCGGCACTGTTAGCGATGCGGGCTTTGCCCCCGTTTACAACTTCGCAAATGTCTCCACGGTCCCTGGCTTCTTTGTCATCGATCCGCAGGCAGGCAGCGACACGGTTACGGTCAATGGCACGGCAGGCAACGATAATATCGTCGTCACGAAATCCGGCCTCTACACAATGGTCACCGTCAACGGCATGCTTGGCGCCACCATCCTGAGCGCCGACGCTGCCTCGTTGGACGTCAACGGCTTGACCGGCGATGACAGCCTCACCGTCGATAGCTCCAACGGTGCGGTTGCCATTCCCATTACCTACGACGGCGGCGTCGGCCACGATTCACTGACCTTAACCGGCGGAACGGCAATCTCTGATACTTACTCCCCCGGTCCGATTGCTGGCAGCGGCAATATCAGCCTTGATTTCAGCGGCAACCTGACTGAGGTCGTCAACTTCCTGAATCTGGAACCCGTGACCGACGATGTCACTGCAATCGCCGCGATCGTCAACGGCACCGATGCGAACAATGCCATCAACTACACCGAAGGCAATTCCGATACCGGCGAGGGCCTGGTCACCGTGGATGATCAGGAGGGCTACTACTTCTCGAACAAAACGCACCTCTACATCAACGCCGGCGCCGGCGATGACGTCATCAATTTGAACAACCCCAGCACTCCGCCCGGTCTCATAGATATCACCGTTACCGGCGGCGATCCCACCGCCAGCGACACGCTGATCGTTAACGGCACCAGTGGGATGGACACCTTCGACTACAACCCGGCAACCATCGGCACCGGCGCCATATCAAACTCCGGTCTGCAGCCCCCGCTTTACTTCGATGGGATTGAAGCGGTGACGATCGACGGCCAAGGGGGCGGCGACTCGCTGCACGTCGTTACGCCGTCCGGCGGAAATTATATTTCCTACACCCCAGGCGCCGCTCCCGACTCCGGCACGATTGCGGTTACCAATTCGCTCAGCATTAACACCGCTCTTGTACCCCTGACGTTCCAACACATTGGCACCTCGGGCAGCGTCACGTTTAACACTAACAACGACGGTCCCGATGACGTTCTGACAGTCTACGGCACCAACAACAGCGATATCTTTAACGTCACCGGTAGTTCCGGGCAGGTGCAGATCACTGATACCAGTGCTACTGCTGTTACGGATGTGCTTCATACCGACAGCATTATCTATCTTAAACTCGATAGCCTGGACGGCGATGACATTTTCAGAATCACCGGTCCGTTGTCCTATGACTTCGTCTCTATCGATGGCGGCGATCCATCGGCCAGCGACATTGTCAATCTCAGCGGCGCTAACGGCCCGGTGAGTGCGCATTTTGGCGATTCCGCCTCCTCCTCTCCACTCGCGGGAGTAGATGGCTACGGCAGCCCGATTGCACTGGCGGGCGTTGAAGTTGTTAATTTGGACGTCAACGGTCAGACCCTGACGATCAACGGCACGGATCAGCCCGATGCAATCATCTACACGCCCACTGGCGCCCAGGCTGGCACCGTAAACGATGCAGGTTTTGGCCCCGTTTGCAATTTCACTAACGTTTCGTCGGCCGCAGGCGCGTTCACCATCGATCCGGGAACGGGGGGCAGCAACACCGTCACCGTGAATGGTACCGCAGGCAACGACAACATCGTCGTCACCAAATCCGGCGCCAACACAGTTGTCACCGTCAACAGCATGTTGGCGGCCAACGTAGTCACTGCCGACACGGCATCTTTGGTCATCGACGGCTTGGCCGGAGACGACAGCCTCGCCGTCGATAGCTCCAACGGCGCGGTGGCCATTCCCATCGTCTACGACGGCGGCACAGGCACCAACTCGCTGCTGTTGAGCGGCGGCACTGCGACCGCCGACACCTACACGCCAGGCTCGCAGCTTGGTTCCGGTACCAATGCTCTGACGTTCGCCTCCGGTTCGGAACTTATTAACTTCCTGAATCTCGCCCCGATCATCGACACCGTTATCTCTCCGCTCACGGTAAACGGCACCGATGGCGACAACGCCATTAACTACACAAGCGGCGTCGGATTAAGCCCGCTCGTTTACGGTCTAGTCAACGTCGATAATTACGAGCCGATCACTTTTTCCAACAAGACCACGCTTACTATCAACTCCGGGGCCGGCGACGACGTCATCAACCTCAACAATCCCGGCACTCCCACGGGATTGACAGGCATCAGCGTCAACGGCGGCGACCCCACTGCCAGCGACACACTGATCGTCAACGGCACCACGGGCAACGACACAATCAATTACTCCCCATCGGCTACGATTGGCAGTGGCACGGTCCAAGTGAATGCCCTACCGCTGGTTACTTTCAATACGATTGAGAGGCTCACTATCGACGGACAAAGGGGCGCAGATGCTCTGACGATCACCACGCCAGCCGGAGAAAATCAGATTTCATATACGCCCGGCTCGGCTACCGATTCCGGCGTCATTGCCATCCAATCCGTCACGGGCAACACAGCCGAAGTGCCGCTCACGTTCCAACACATCGGCTTTGACGGAATAACCTTCGCCAACACGAGCGGCAACCGGACAGACATTCTCGATCTATACGGCACCAACAATGACGATTCCTTCAGCGTCGATGGGCTAGGCTTCGTCTCAATCCTGAGCCCTCACACGAATTCCTTTATCACAAATCTCCTAAGACCGACCGGGATTGCACAGCTGGTTCTGCTAGGCCTGCAGGGAGACGATACCTTCTTCATCGCCAGTAATTTTGCCTTCCCAGGTTTCCCGGGTCTTGGCATGCCAGGCCTAATCGTTCAAGGGGGTGATCCTTCGGCCAGCGACGTATTGGACTTTTTCGCCGACGGAGGACCAACAACCAACTTGGTTACCGCCGACCTGGGGGCAGCAACAATTGCCGAAGCCACGTTTGGCACGGTCCACTACACCGGTATTGAAGTCGTCAACCTCGAAGCCAATGGGCACAGTGTTGCGGTTATGGGCACGACCGGCAACGATTCCCTCGCCGTTACTCCCACGGCTAGCGATTCCGCCACGCTACAAGATTACACCGGCGGAACAGCGCAGAACGGCCAAGGCGGCACGCTGGCCACCATGACGCCGTTTGGACCCGTGTTTAACTTCAGCGGTGTTTCCACTGCCTCGGGCGGTTTTGCCGTCGACGGCAACGGCGGCAGCGATCAACTATTCGTCGAAGGCATGCAGAACGCCGACACAATCGATGTGAACGACGGCGCCTCCGGCGCCAACGCCGTGAAGGTGAATTCGCTGCTCGTGGTGAATTACAACTCCACCATGGCTCACGTCGAAGTCGATTCGCTGGCCGGCAGCGACACCATCAACATCGCTCCTTCGACAACCACCACGTTCCTGGTCGATGGCGGCGATCCCATCGGCGTGTTGCCCGGCGATACCATCAATCTGCTGCATCCGGTTGGGTTCTATCAAATCTTCCCCGGCCCAACGAAAGATTCTGGCGGACTGAACACGGCCGGTGGCTACCAAACAATCAGTTGGATTCACATCGAAACTGTCGTCAACACCGGCGGCTCGCCGATCATCACCGGCACCAACGGCGACGACATTATCACCATTATTGCCCGCGACAGCTCGTACAACCCGGCTAACCCGGGAGTGCCCAATCCGGCGCTTGACGGCATTCAGGATTTCACCGTCAGCGTGAACGATGGCCCCGACATGCTGTTCATCAACACGCCGAATCTATTGGTCGATGCCTTGGCCGGCAACGACCAGATTCACGTGCATGAACCCGCGCCGAACAATGCCGCGTGGAACGTGCAAATCTGGGTCGCCGGCGGCACGCCGTCGGCCGGCACCGGCAATGTCGGCGATCTGATCGAATTGGAAACCCCGGGCATGCAAAACGTCACTTATGCGCCCGACGTTACTGCCCCGGCCTTGGCAGGCGTCACCTTCGGCGCGAACTCACCGACCGATACAGCGCAGTTCAACGACACCACCAACACGTCGAAGATCACCGCCGTCTCGTCGTTCCAAATCGCCGGCTTCTATCAATCTTCGCCGGGCGGCATCGAACAGTTTGTGTATCAGGGCGATGCCGGAAACGACAATCTGACGTATCTCACGCCGAGCCTGCCTTCGGGCGCCAACATCGCCTACACTCCTGGCGCCACGCAAGATTCGGGCACCATCACCGCCAGCACTCTCGGCACCGGATCGTTTGTACCACTGGTATTCCAGGGATTGGGCATTTCTACCAACACCATTACTTTCAACAGCAGTAACGGACGAGTCGATACCCTTACCGTGAACGGCACCGCTGCTAACGAATCGTTCACCGTCACCGGCAGCGGCGATGCCGGCGCAGGCACTGTCCAAGTGGGGACATATGCCACCGTCGAAACGCTGGTCCTCAATACGCCGGGCATTGCTCAATTAAACCTGCAAGGCTTGGGTGGCGCCGACTACTTCTACGTGTCGGGCCCGCTGCCATACAGCATTACGTCGTTGCAGGGGAGCGATCCGATCGCAAACCTCAGCGGCGCTACCGGACCGGTGACGGTCAATCTCGGAAACAATTCGCTTTCGACCCTGACCACAATTACCGGCTATGGCGGCACGGTCACGCTTGTTGGCATCGATACCGCCAATCTCGACGCCAATAGCAACACCGTCAGCGTCAATGGCACCACGCAGCCCGAGGCGTTCACATTCACCCCGACCGACACGGCGGCCGGCACGCTCACCGATTCGGGCATCAACACCGTCTTTAATTTCTCGAATGTCTCCGGCGCGGTAAGCGGATTCACCCTCGACCCCTCGGGCGGCAGCGATACCGTCACCGTCAACGGCACCAGCTCGGCTGATAGCCAGACCGCGCTCGTAAACGGCAGCGATACCACAGTGCGAACCAACGGCTTGCTCGCTGTCGATACGGTCACGGCCGACACCGAAAGTCTTGGTCATTGCTTCCGGCAACGGCGACGATCGACTGACAGTCGACGCCAGCAACGGCCCCGTGTTGGTGCCGATCGTTTACGATGGCGGCAATGGCCGCGACATCTTGCAGCTTTCCGGCGGTACGGCCAGCCTCGACACTTACACGCCCGGCCCGACCCCTGGCTCTGGCAGAAGCCAAATCATGTTCACCAACGGCGGCGGCGGCACGCAAACGGTCGACTTCCTGAATCTCGAGCCGGTGCAAGACGACGTGGTCAACCTCGGCATGACGATCGTCAATGCCGACAATGCCGCCAACGCCATCAATTATTCCCAAGGCGGCGGCTTCAACGATCACACCCACACGGGCTTGGTCACGGTCGACAATCAGGAAACGTACGAGTTCACCAACAAAACGCATTTGGTGATCAACGCCCTGACAACGGCAGCGACGAAATCAACCTCAACAACCCCGACACGCCGACAGCGCTGACCGATATCACCGTCAACGGCGGCGATCCCACTGCCAGCGACACGCTCATCGTCAACGGCACCACCGGTACCGACGCGATCAATTACAGCCCGTCGACCACCATTGGTTCCGGCACGGTGCAAGTGAACGCCCTGCCGACGATTTTCTTCAACACCATCGAACAACTGAAGATCGATGGCCAAGGCGGCGCCGACAATCTCACGCTGACCACCCCCGCCGGCAACGATAACGTGATTTACACGCCCGGCGCCACTCCCGATTCCGGCTCGATGAGCATCAACGCCATCGCCGCCAACGGTGTCGCACGCGTGCCCGTTTCGTTCGCGCATATCGGTGGCAGCGTCACATTCGCCAGCGCCGGTGGCCGCGAAGACAACGTCGACATTCTCGGCACCAACAACAGCGACGTATTCACCGCCAACGGCCCCGCCGACACGGTGCTGATTACCGACCGCACCACCTTTAATCCGATCACCGAGACGTTGCACACCGGCGGCGCGTCGATCCTACAGCTTAGCGGCTTAGGCGGCGACGATGTGTTTAACGCCATCGGCCTGATGCAATACTCGCTCATCCTCGATGGCGGAGATCCCTCGGGCAGCGACACCGCGAACCTCAGCGGCGCTACCGGCCTGGTCACCGTCAGCATGCTCAATCCCGCCGCGTCAAGCGGTCCAGCAACGCTCACGAGCATCACCGGTTACACCGCGGGGGCGGGTTCTGTCTTTTTGACCGGCATCGAAGTTGCCAACCTCAACACGAGCACCTTCGGCCTGACAGTCAACGGCAACTCCTCGCCCAATTTATTTAGCTATACGCCGACTGGCCCGGCGGCGGGCACGTTCAGCCAGAGCGGTATCAATACCGTTTTCAATTTCTCGAATACCGCCGGTGCATTCACCATCAACGGCAGTGTCGGCAGCACTTCCGATGCGGTCACGTTCATCGGCACCGCCAGCCGCGATCTGATTTCCATCGACCAAGGCGCTCGCACCGCAACGCTCACGAATGTCGCCAACGCGGTTTGGAAAACCGTCACGCTCGGGCCAAACATCCAAGTACTGACCGCGCAGGGTTTGAGCGGACAGGATACGTTCTTGGTCACTCCGGCCCCCGGCACGCAATTCCCGCAAAGCCTCGTAAACCCGGTCGGCAATACCAACAACCTGCTGATCAACGTCGACGGCGGTGGCAATAGCTCCGGCGAGAACAACGCCCTGGTGATCGCCACCCAAGCTGGCGGCCAGTTGCCGAATTCCGATTTCGTCGTCGTCAACCGCGGCGCCGACAACACCTCCGGAACGGTGCGCACGTATGGCGGACCGCTCACGCCGGGCCCCAACGTTCAGTACCCCGACGTCAATTACGTCAATATCCAAACCGTTTCGCCATTTGTCGGCACCGATCAGAATGCCGGCCCGTTCTTGAATCAACCGAACTTGCTGATTCTCGGACCCGATCTGAATGAGCCGAATCAGAACCCGGTCAACGGCAGCCCGTTCAACGCCACGTTCCTCGGCTCCGGCCCGACGATCAACGTAAACAACGCGGCTATCTTCCCCAACAACGCAGAATTCCCGTTCGTTCCCGCCGATCAAGATTATTACCGCGTCGTGGCACAGAACACCGGCACGTTGGATTTCCAGGTGTACTTCAACTTGTTCGATTCCGCTTTATTCCCGGCTGGCGGAAATCTGAACATTCAGGTGCTCGATGTCAACGGCAACGTTATTGCCGCTGGCGCGCCGGCCAGCTTTGGCTCTGTCGGCACCACGGCCAACGCCCGCATCCGCATCCCGGTGGTGCAAGGCCAGACGTACTACCTGCGTGTGTTCGGCGCCAACACCGACGGCTCGCAAAACGCCGCGGTGGTGAATGGATACAACTTCACGATCGTCAATACGGCGATCAACGCCCCGGGCACGATTGAGCTTTCCGAAGCAGTGCCCAACGGCGAACCCAACTCGCCGCTCACGACCCAGGGCACACCCGATACAGGCCAACTTCCGCCTACTGCCCCGCCCAGCGATAGCGGCCGCTCGCAATTCGACAACGTCACCAATGGCGGCTTTGACAACACGACTGATGCCGCCGCGGCAGCCGCCGCCGGTACCTCCGGCACGCTCCCCGCTCCCACTGGTGCTACGCTGGGCAAACCGACCATTTACATTACGCTCGACGATTCGTTCCTACTGCAAGATATTCCGGGCAATCAAACTTCCGGAGGCGTGCCCGGCACTTCGGCTATTCCGATTAATTTCAATTCCTCGACAACCCTTGTTCCAACCGGACCCGGCAACTACCGCATTGCGGTGTACGATGGCGGCAATGGCGCGATGTCGCAGCAGCCGGGCACCTCGAATAATCCCTCTACGGCTCACACGCTCGATCCTAACGACGGAACCTTCATCGGCTGGGCACAGCCGGTAGCAGGCGTTCCGCATTTGTACATGCTCACCATCGGAAGCCAGGGCGGGCCGACCGGCAGCGGCACAGGCGCGCTAGCCAGCGACACGTTGGCCGATGGCATTCACAACATTACCGCTCGCGTTCAAATTATCGAGCCCGCCACCTCCACCAATCCGATTCACACTGCATTTGGCCCCCGCAGCGCGTCGACACAAATCACGATCGACACCGTCGCTCCGCCGGTGCAATTCGGTCTTGGCACCAACCAAGACAATCCGATCACTCCGGGCAGCGACAGCGGCGTGGTCACCGAGCCTGAAACCTCCAGCGACTTGGTTACCAACGTCACGGCCCCCACGTTCCAAGGTCAGGCCGAGGCGAATTCAATCGTCTATCTGTGGGCTCAAATTACCAATCCGGCCAACCCGAATTTTGGCAAACCTTTCCCGCAGGGTTTTGTGTTCCTCGGTGAAACCGTGGCGGTTCCGCTGGATGGCACAAATGCCTTCCCCAACGGCCAATGGACCCTTACCTCGGGCGTCGATTTGAACAATCCTCAGTACTTCCTCCGCGATGGCCTGCGCACGATCGTGGTGCAAGCGGAAGACCTGGCCGGCAATAAATCGCCCAGCACGCCGTTCGGCCCAGGCACCATCATCAATATCGAAATAGATACTCAGGGTCCGCAAGTTACCGACGTGGTCATTTCCGATCCCACCGTTGCCCCGCACGGCACCGATGGCGAGAACCTCAGCTTCAACTTGTTCGGAGAAAAATTCGGGACCAACTCCGTGCAGGCCCAGCAAGGCCCAACGCCGCTGGTCTACGCCATCACCATCAACATTCAGGATCTGCCAGTCCGCGTGGCGCAGTTCTTAACCGAGCTAGCTTTCAAACCCGAAGTGGTCGAAGGGCAAGAAGTCGATAGCACGGGCGAATTCGCCGACGGCGGCCTATCTTTAATCGGAGATGCCAACGGCCGCATTGCCTTCACCGTGGTCGCCAATCCATTGGACTCGCCACCCGATCCGAACCTGCCCAATACCACTCCGGGCGCGGCCACCGGCGAAATCCAATTGCGCTTCAAAGACGCCAACGGCAACCCCATTGCGCTGCCTGACGACCGCTATACGCTAACCATCAACGATACCGCGGTGGTCGATCCGGCCGGCAACAAGCTGGATGGCGAAAGCGATGCCGCCGAACCGCTCAATAACCCGAATTTCCCGTCGGGCAATGGCGTACCGGGCGGCAACTTCATCGCCCGCTTTACCGTCGATAGCCGCCCCGAACTGGGAGACTTCGCCGCGGCCCGCGTCTATATCGATGCAAACGGCAACTTCATTTACGATCCGCAGAACGCCGACTTCACCAATCGCGATCTCACCTTCACAATGCAGGTCGATGCGAATCTGGCCGGCGTGGCTCAACTCGGCGTGCACGACAGCGTGTTCGTCGGCAAGTTTGCCGGCGCAGGCGCCGTCTTGCCGCCAACAGGTTACTTCTCGAAGCTGGCTGCCTACGGCACCGACCCCATTGCCGGTCCCGGCTTCCGCTGGCTCATCGATACCGATGGCAACGGTCTGGCCGATATGTACGTGCCGCAATCCACCGGTTTCTCCATCGCCGATCAAAACGGTCAATCGGTCACCTTCGCGGGCAGCGGCATTGCCATCGCCGGTGAATTCGACGGCAATCTGGCCGACGGCGACGAGGTGGGGCTGTTCGATGGCTCCCACTTCTGGCTCGACACCGATCATAACTTCATGATCGATGGCGGCGACACCGTTGTCTACCACTGCCCTTCGCGGCTTCCCGATTGTCGGCGATTTCAATGGCGACGGCACCGTCGATTTCGGCACTTGGCAGACCGATGTGTTCCAGTTCAATTTTGGCATTACCGGCACCGGCGGCGACTCGGGCATCCCGGCGCAATTCACCGGAACAAAAGATGCCACCATCAACTTCGGCTTCCCCGGCGTCGGCGAAATTCCGCTGGCAGCCGATATGGATGGCGACGGCATCACCGATATCGGCCTCTGGGTACCGGGGCGTTCCGGCGTTGTGCCCGCAGGCACCGCCGAAGAATTCTTCCTCATGTCGCACGATTTCAACGCCACCACCGGCCTGCCGAACGACACCGGCCTCACCGATCCCAACGCGGCCTTCCAGTTGCTCAACCATCCGTTCAGCACGTTCCCGCTGGGCAACGATCTGTACGCCAACTTGCTCGACGAATTCGCCACGCCGCTGGTCGGCAATTTCGATCCGCCGCTGGCGCCGAAACCTTCGTCCGTCGATCCCGCCGTCCTTGCCAACGATATCACTCCGCCAACGAGCACCGTTACGGCGCTGCCGGCGACTGAAACGAGCACTTCTTTCACCGTAAACTGGTCAGGCCACGACGAGGTCGGCGGTTCCGGTCTAGCGAGCTACGATGTTTGGGTGTCCGACAATGGCGGCCACTTCGCCCAATGGCAGAGCGACACAACGAGCACTTCGGCCACCTACAACGGTGTCAACGGGCATACGTACAGCTTCATGAGTATCGCCACCGATAATGCCGGCAACGTGCAAACCACGCCCACCGCGGCACAGACCAGCACAAAGGTGCAATTCCAATCCGTCAGCAGCACGACGCTAGGCGCTTCAACGCAGTCCATTGTTGCCGGCCAGAGCGTGACGTTCACCGCAACGGTGACCGGCAACATGGGAACGCCAACCGGCAGCGTCACTTTCAAAGATGGTTCGACATCGCTCATAACCGTTCCACTGATCGGCGGCGTGGCGAGCTACACCACTTCGGGCTTGACGGCCGGCAATCACAGCATCACGGCACTGTACAATCCGCTTTCGCCGAATGTTACGAGCCTCTCCACGGCCATTATCGTCGCCGTTTCGAGTCCGGCTCCGCCGCCACCGCCTCCGGGTACAACCCTCAACGGCACCGCCGGGAACGACATCTTCAAAGTTGCTCCGACCAACGCGACCGGTTCGTTCTCAGTCACGATCAGCAATACCACCACCAAGAATAAGCCGGTCTCCCTGGGTACCTTCCTGGCCGGCAGCGTCATTCATATCAACGGACTGGCTGGCAACGATACGCTGCAAATCAGCACCGCCACTATCGGCGGCAAAGTAGTATCGCTCACCGCCCCGATCTATTTCTCTGGCGGCGACGGCACCGATGCGCTTATCGGGGCTAACGTGGCCAACATTTGGAATATTACCGGCACGAATTCCGGCACGCTCAATAGCGTCACTTTTAACACCGTGGAGAACCTCACCGGCGGTGCTTCGACCGACGCTTTCCTCATCGGCTCCGCAGGTTCGCTTACCGGTAAAATCACCGGCGCGGCGGCGCCAACACGCTTGATTATTCCGCATATGGAAAACCTGCCACTGTCAGCTTGGGAGCGGCGAGCGCTTCGGGCACCGGCGGCTTTGCCACGATTACCACCATCGTCGGCTCCGCCGGCAGCACGCTGGTCGGCATGAATAGCAACACCGCCTGGAGCATTACCGGCGGCGGCACGGGCAAGGCGGGTACGGTCAGTTTCAGTGGCATGACCAATCTCACCGGCGGCTCCGGCGCCGACACGTTCACCCTCGCCAACGGCGCCTATGTCGCAGGGCGCGTCGATGGCGGTGGTGGCATCGATACCCTCAAGTATCTTTACACTACCCCCGTCACAGTAAACTTGGCGACGAACATGGCCATCGGATACGGCAGCATTGCCAACTTCGAAGGCATGGTCGGCGGCTCCAACATCTTCGATACTTTGATCGGCCCGAACACGGCCAACACCTGGACCGTTTCCACCACCAATTCAGGCAAGGTAAACGCCTTCACATTCTCCGGCGTCGAAAACCTAATGGGCGGGTCGCTCAACGATAACTTCGTGCTCGGCAAATCGATCGGTGTTTCCGGCCACATTGACGGAGGCGCTGGCCTGAACATGCTCGATTACAACGCCTACACCACTGCGGTGACCGTGAATCTAGCCACCGGCACGGCCACTAACATCGCTAAGGGCGTGAGCAATATATCGGTCGTCCGCGGCGGCACGGCCAACGACACCCTTGTTGGCGATGCTGGCAACGACATTCTCATCGGCGGCGCGGGCAACGATACGCTCACCGCCGGCGGCGGCCGCGACTTGCTCTTCGGCGGCTTGGGGGCCGACACCCTGAATGGCGGCGCCGATCAAAGCATTCTGATCAGCGGCACTACGAAGTTTGACACGAACCTGACGATGATAGACAACTTGCTGGCCTACTGGAGCCGCACCGACCTCGACTACGCCACTCGCGTGGCCGCCCTGCGGGCCGGCAGCGTGACCGGCATATCGGCGCTCAATGCCACCAACATCGTGGCCGACACGTCGTCCGATAAGCTCAACGGCGGCGCGGGAATGGATTGGTACTTCGCTACGCTGTCGGGCACCGCAAAAGACACGGTGGCCAACCTGACAAGCGGTGAGTTCGAAAACTAGTGGCAGTTTAGATTCACCGGCGCGTCAAGCTCGCCAAATGCAGGTGGGCGCAGGGCGCGTTATTGCCGAGCGGCAGCCACCTTTCGGATCGCACTGTCATAATCATTATGGTCCGCGCACTTATCGGTTTGCATGCTGGCAATTAATCGCAAATAAGGAAGAAGTCGTTCTGGTTCGAATGCTGTCAGATACTGCTAGCATTTTCCATCTTTGTGCGGCAACAAGCATCTGCTAAACTCCGGCCCCGCAATTGAAATATTTACAGACGGCTAGCAGTGGCGGTTTGGCTTGAATTCCGCCAACCGTAGAAATGCCAGCCGAATGATAAGCGGCGAATGGATTCGCCCTACCGCGGCGCTTACCGCCGCCCGAGCGACAAGGAGGTCGAAAGCCGTGCTTTCTCGCTGGCCCATCCGCAACAAACTCCTGTTGGGAATTGCGCTGCTGTTGGTCATCGTCTCGACGATGGCCGCCAGTAGCTTTCAGGGGACGTACGCCTATCGCGAGCTGGTGCGCACGCTGAGCAGCCGTGCCACTGAGTTGCCGCCGGCCACCAAGCTATCGCAGCAGATTAGCGACTTGCGGGTCACACTGGCCGATTTAGACGACGTGGTGCTGTACTCCGAAGGCCGCACTGCCACGCCTGTGGGCCAGCAGCTAGAAATCACGTTCCGGTGGCAATTCGGGTACGTGCAGGACACCGCCGACGCCTATGCCGCCGCACTTGCCGACCACGAGCATATCGAATCGCAAATTGGCGAGCCCAGCCAGGAATTGCAAATCTTGGACGAAGTCAAGCAATTGTTGGCCGATATCAAGCAGCTTACTACCCAAGACGATTGGTATTTGCAAACGCCGCGCACCAACCATCTGGGCCTAGAATTGGAGCAGTTGCAACTTAAAGCCGCCGAATTGCCGCGCAATCTGCAGCGGCACATGACCGCCTTGGCCGGCGAAATGCGCTTGCGCTATCGCACCTGGATCGTTCTCACTTGGATTTGCTCGGTCGCCGCGGGCATATTGCTGTGGGTTTTCATGGGGCTGTGCTATCGCTGGGTATTTCGCCCGCTGCGAGTATTGGTGAAAGGCTCGCGGCAAGTCGCGGCTGGTGATTTTGATTTCCGCATTCAGCTTCCCAACCACGACGAAATGGGCGAACTGGCCGATGCGATGAATCAAATGACGGCGCGGTTCTGCGCGATTCGCGACGACCTCGACCATCAGGTTCAGTTGCGCACCAAACAAGTTGTGCGTAGCGAACAATTGGCCAGCGTCGGTTTCTTGGCGGCGGGCGTGGCGCATGAGATTAATAATCCACTGGCATCGATCGCGCTTTGTGCCGAATCGCTCGAGAGCCGGCTGCAGGAGCTTGCGCCCGCGAATCACGAGCAAGCTGAGGTGGTCGCGAGCTACTTGCGGATGATTCAGACGGAAGCCTTTCGCTGCAAGGAAATTACCGAAAAACTACTCGACTTTTCCCGCATGGGAGAGGTGCGCCGCGCAGCGCCGACTTGCGCGAATTGGTGCAAGGCGTAATCGATATGGTGCGTCATCTTGGCAAATATCAGAACCGCCACGTCGAGTTTGCCGCCGGCGAGCCGGTGATCGCTCCGGTAAACGCGCAGGAAATTAAGCAAGTGGTGCTGAACTTGGTAACCAACGCGCTTGATAGCCTCGATGCTGAGGGCACACTCACCATCGAGCTGCGCCGCAAGCCGGATTTCGCGGAGATGATCTTCACCGACACTGGCTGCGGCATGACGGAAGAAGTGCTCAAACATTTGTTCGAGCCGTTTTTTACGCGCAAGCGCGGCGGGCAAGGAACAGGCTTGGGCCTCTCGATCGTCTACCGTATTGTGACCGATCATGGCGGGCAAATCGAAGCCACGAGCGCTGGCCCCGGCCACGGTTCGCAATTTCATATAACGCTGCCCCTGGCCGAAGCGAAACAAATGCCGAAAGAGAAACAGAATCTGACCGACAAAAAACTTTTGGCGGCCTAACTTGCGACAGGCGATTCCCAACCATTAATTTTGAAGCCTGACCACTGAATCTTCTCAGGAGTTCCAGCCATCGCTACCAAGCCTCGCAAACGACTGAAATTACTCTTTGCCGACGACGAGCGTTCGCTCCAGGAACTCATGCGCATTGAGCTCGATCGCATGGGACATGAAGCGACGGTTTGTCCCGACGGGCTCACGGCAGTCGCTGCGCTCGAGCGCAATACTTATGATTGCATTATCGTCGATCTCGATATGCCTGGCCTTAATGGCGTGCAGGTCATCGCCAAGTGCAAGGAGCTTTCGCCCGATACCGAGGCGGTCGTGCTTACCGGCAAATCGTCGCTGGAAACTGCCGTGGCGGCCTTGCGGCACGGGGCCTTTGATTACCTCACTAAGCCGTGCAAGCTGGTGGAAATTGAAGCACTGCTAAATCGCGTGATTCAGAAGCGGGAGCTCACGCAGAAATTCCGCGCGCTGCAGCGGCGGTTGCAAACTGTCGAAGGTCCGCCGCAATTGATTGGTCAATCGGCCGGCATCGAGCGCGTCAAGCAGCTTGTTACGAAAGTGGCGCCGACCGATTCGACGGTGCTTATCACTGGCGAAACCGGCACTGGCAAGGAACTGGTCGCGCGCGGCGTTCACGATCAAAGCGCGCGGGCCGAAATGCCTTTTGTTGCCATCAATTGCGGCGCGTTGCCAGAAAGCCTGATTGAAAGCGAGCTGTTCGGCCATCGCAAGGGAAGCTTTACGGGAGCCGACGAGCATCGCGTGGGCCTGTTCGAAGTAGCCGATGGCGGAACGCTATTCCTCGATGAAATTGGCGAATTGCCCAAGGCGATGCAAGCGAAATTACTGCGCGTGCTGGAAAGCGGCGAGATCCGTCGCGTGGGCGAAAACCAATCGCTCACGGTCGATGTGCGCGTCGTGTGCGCTACGCACCGCCGATTGGATGAAATGGTTGAGTCGGGGGATTTTCGCCAAGATCTCATGTTCCGCGTCAATACATTCGAAATTCATTTGCCAGCCCTGCGCGATCGGCTCGACGATGTACCGGCGCTTGCGCAGCATTTGCTCAAGCGGTTTCGTCCAAATTTGCGCCAAGCGACGCCATGTTGACGCCCGAAGCCATGGAAAAACTCCAACACCACGATTGGCCAGGAAACGTGCGCGAACTGGCCAACGTGGTGGAGCATGCCTCGATCTTGTGCGACGAACTGCCGATTGGAGTTGAACACTTGCCCGAACGCTTCGGCGCGCGGCGGCTGCGTTTTGATACGGCACATTCGCACGCCGGCCAGGGCGTACTTCCCCGCGCAAGTTCGAGCGCGGCAGGCCCCGATTCGACCAAAGGAGCAGGCGTCGATCTTTCGACGCCGATGACACTGCGCGATTTGGAGATGCAGGCCATCTATCAATCGCTGGAGCGCAATGGCGGCAATAAACCCAAAACGGCCGATGAACTCGGAATCAGTCTTAAGACGCTCTACAATAAGCTTAACCAGGGGCAAAACCTAGAGCGCTCGGCGTAAGGAGGTCGTGCGGCACGCGTGCTCATTTTGCAGGCTGCCCGCTCTCCTCCGCATTGAAATCTCGACCCAATTGCCGCAGCAATTCCAGCGTATAAATTCCCGTGGAATGTCCATCGCTGAATTCGATGGAGTAGGCGTAGTTCCCCACCGGGTCCATTCTGCTGATCGAAAGCGGCCGCGCTTCAGCTAACGATAAAACCGGAAGCAGGTTCTTCATTGCCGAATGCGAGCCCGAACCACTTGCTGCGGCAGAAGGCTGCGAGCGTTTTTCACGGCAACTCGCGCAAGGGCAGGCGTCGCGCAGTTCTTGAAAGGTGTACTCGCGCCGGGCGCCGTCGCTCCATTGGATAATAATGGCGCGGTCGCCGGACCGACGCAGCATTTTCGGAGTTGGAATCATCGTGCTCGTTTCAATTGAATTCTCGGCGCATTGGCCGATATTAAGCGCGCCGCCGATGATCGACAAATCGCCTTCCCTTGCCTTCGAAACGCGGCAGAGTGCCTAACGGAACGGCCTCAACTTCAACGCGCAAGCCCAACCGCAGCCGCAACTCGTGCGCGATGCGCTCGGGCTTTTGCAGGCGATCTTCGACTTCGACGCGTAGGCGATCCATTTCCGAAATTTTGTACACCGTCGCCCGATATTCCAGCACCTCAGGGAAGCTGTGCAAAATGTGCTCGATACTCGAAGGGAATATATTTACGCCGCGCACGACCAGCATGTCGTCGTTGCGACCCAGCACGCCGCCGAGCAACCGAACAAAGCGAACGTCGCCGTCGTGGCACCAGGTGGGGCGCACAACGTCGCCGGTACGGTAACGAATAACCGGGCAGCCGACGCGGCCCAATGTTGTAATCACCAGTTCGGCGTCTTCGCCATCTTGCGCCGCCGCTGAACCAGTGGCAAGCGACAAGAATTCAGCGATGAATTCCGATTCGATCACGTGCAGGCCTTTGCCCGCGGGGTCGCCAAAACCCCAGGGGCCAACTTCCGTGGCGCCAGCGTGATCGTGAACGGCAGCATTCCAGCCGTGTTCAAGCTTGTGGCGAACCGCCGCGACCGATCCGCCAGATTCACCGGCCAGAAGCAATAACCGCACGCCAATTTGCCGCGTATCGATTTCGTGTTGCTCGCCGACTTCGATCAAATGCAATGCGTAACTTGGCGTGCAGCACAAAATGGTCGGCTGGTGCGTGCGCATCAGTTCCAAACGCTGCAGCGAGCTCATGCCACCGCACGGAATCACCAAAACCCCGCGTGTCGACAGCGCCTCGTAAGCCCCCCAAAAACCAATGTGCGGCCCGAACGAAAATGCCATCAGCGCACGATCGTGCGCGGTGACACCTGCCGCATCGAGCACATATTGCCAGCACTCTAAGATCCACTGCCAATCTTCGCGCGTATCGAGCACGACTAGCGGGCGGCCGCTGGTGCCGGAGGTCTGGTGAAACTGCGAATAGCGCTCCACCGGCCAGGTGTGATTGTTCGCGCGGTCGCCGGCATTGGCCGGTCCAATGAGTTCTTCTTTGAAGGTGAAGGGCCATTCGGGTAGTTCCGCAAGTGATGCAATTGGTCTTTTTACTCGCGAGAGCTTCTGCTCATAGAATTTATTGTGTGGCAACAACCGATCCACGAGCGCATTGAGCGCTCGACCTGACAGCGCTCCAACTCGTGCGCGAGAGCCGTTCCAATCGTCGTCGCTCGGCATCCGGCATGTTCAACGTGGCTTTCATCAATGAATTGTACGCATGTGAGGGTTTGGGCTACAATTAAAGAGTTCTAGCGGTTGCAACGTTTTTTCGCGATGGTTCGGTGAACTATGACCAAACGCACGCTCGATCCTACGACTCTGGCAAATCTTGGCGACTTAACTGATCGCTTCGAACTTTGCGATCCATCAGGGCGCAAGATAGGTTATTTCATACCCGCGCTTCCAGCTAGCGCATACGCCGGTGTCGATTCTGCCATCGGTCCCAACGAATTGGAGCGGCGCGAGCGTGAAGAGCAGCGTTATTCGACCGCCGAAGTCCTCGAGCATCTACGGAATCTCTAATGTTCCGCGTCGAATGGGTCCATTCCGCGCGGGCTGCTTTGCGCAACTTTGGATTGATTCGACTTCCGACGAGCGAAAGTCGATCACGGAAACGATCAACATGGTTGACCAACATTTGGCGATTGATCCGATTGAAGTCGGCGAATCGCGCGAAGCCGATCGCCGAATTCTTCTCATGCCGCCACTGGTTATCAAGTTCAAAGTGGAGCAGCGATTGCGATCGGTGACGATTGTGGATGTATGGAAATTTGGTCGAAAGCGCTAGTCGCAAATCGCGCGCTACTTTCCCCCGATCGAAACCAAGTGCGATTGCGTGCGCAGGTACATTTTTCCGCCGGCCACGGCGGGAGTGGCGCGGCTGGTTTCGCCCAATGGATTGGTGGCGATAAGCTTGTATTGATCGGAGGCGGCCAGGACCACTACTTCGCCATCGGCTGAAATGCAATAGATGCGATCTTGCACGCGCACCGGCGAACCGAAGAAATTGCCGCCGACTCGCTCGCGCCAGTGGATTTTGCCGGTCTTCGCATCGATGCACGTGACAATTCCCTTGTCGCTCCATAAAAAGGCTAGATCACCAGCGGCACACATGCTGGGCACGTACGGGGCCGAGCTACGATCGATTTTGTAGGCCAACTCCGGTGCGTGCCCCTGCGAATCGCCCGGCCTGAGCGCATACATTGTGTTCTTGCCGCTCCCTTCGCCGTCGCTGGCTAAAATTAGGCCATCGACCAGCGCCGGCGAGCCCACGGGGCGCAATTTAAAAATGCCCGACTCCCAATTCTCGGCCCCAGTTTTGAGACTATGGCTGCTGATGCCGTGCGCCCAACTGCAGACGATTAGCTCTTTGCCGCGCGGCGTTTCTAAAATGCAGGGCGTCGAGTACGAAGCATTCTGTTTTCCGTCGGTGCGCTTTCGTGGTAGTCGCCAACGCTCTTTACCAGTTTGGGCATCGACCGCCAGCAAAAAACTGTTTGGGCCGTCTTGATCGTTGGTGATAATGACTTCGTCGTCGACCACAATGGGCGAAGTGCCGAAGCCGTGCTGGCTTTCATAGGGGCCCAGATCAATATGCCAAGCATCTTTCCCCTCATGCGTGAGCGCGGCGAGTGTGTAATGCTCGGGGGTGGCCCAGGCGACGTAAACTCGCTTCTCGTCCAGTGCCGGCGTACTGGAGGCAAAGCTGTTAAAATCGTGAATGTGATAGCTGGACGAAGGAAAATCGCGCTGCCAGAGTTTTTTGCCGTCAGCCGTGCTCACGCACAGCACGTGCATAGTGGCGCTGTCGGGATCGGCGCTGGTCACAAAAACTTTATTGCCCCACACGACCGGCGACGAATGCCCCACGCCCAGCAGCTCAACCCGCCAGTTGTAATCCTTCTCTGTCCACTGGGTAGGAATGCCTGATGCTTCACTTTGGCCCTGGCCGTTGGGACCGCGAAAGCGAGTCCACTCTTGCGCTGCCGCAATGTGAGTGAACACGAAAACCGCTAGCAACAATGTTGTGAATCGATGCGCTGACATCCGGCTATCTCTTCGAAGGAAGTTTGACCTTGAAACCGTCGATTCCGCCCGATCCTAACCGAACCATTCGTAATATTCCAGCATCTTATAGCTGATTGAGTCGATCGGTTCCAAATAGCGTTCGGCACGAATTAACCGGAGGCACGAGTTTTGAATTCACCCCTTCACCCGTTCACCTGTCCACCGCCTCCGGCTAGAATCATTTAAACTCGTTCAACTTTGCCGGGGAATCCATGTTCGTCGCCACGCTTGGCCGCCTAGCGGCTGGCGAAAACCTGTCGCGGCCGGAAATGATCGCCGCCATGGATTCGGTCATGGATGGCCAAGTTTCCGATGAGCACATCGCGCTGTTTCTTACGGCGCTGCATGCCAAGAGCGAGACGGCCGAGGAGTTGGCTGGCGCCGCCGCCTCGCTTCGCAAGCATATGACCCCCATTCGCACGCGGCGCGAAGGGGTCATCGATACGTGCGGCACCGGCGGAGGAGGCTCGAAGCTTTTCAATATCAGCACGACTGCCGCCATTGTCATTGCGGCGGCCGGAGTGCCTGTAGCCAAGCACGGCAACCGAGCCATTACCAGCCGCAGCGGCTCGGCCGACGTTTTGGCCGCACTTGGCGTAAACATCGAGGCCGATGTACCGACGGTCGAGCGCTGCCTCGATGAGCTGGGCGTTTGCTTTTGTTTCGCACCGCTTGTACATCCGTCGATGAAGCGCGTGGCCGATGCTGCGCCGTCGGCTTGGAGTGCGATCGATTTTCAACTTGCTGGGACCACTGACGAATCCCGCGAGTGCGCCATTTCAATTGCTCGGCGTGCCACAGCCGGAATTGCGCCACCGCATCGCCGAAGCACTCGCTCTGTTAGGTACCAAGGCGCGGCTGTCGTCACCGGCGAGGGCAATCTTGGCGAAGTGACGATCGCGGGCAAAACGTCCGTTACTGAAGTCGCAGCCGGACAGCTAGCGAAAGATCTTCGCTGGAATGCCGACGATCTCGGCTTGCCGGATTACAAATCGCTCGAAGACCTAAACGTCGATGACGCACTACAAAGCGCGGCAATTGTGCGCCAAGTACTCGCGGGCCAAAATGGGCCTGCCCGGGATATCGTGCTGGCCAACGCGGCCGTGGGGCTGTGGGTAGCCGGAAAAACCACCACGCTGCGCGAAGGTACGGCGCTAGCAGCGGAAGCAATCGATATCGGAGCAGCCAACGATTTGCTTGTGCGATTGGTCAAGTACACATTCGAATGACAAACGCTGCGTCTGAGACTCAGCGGCTCAGGGGACGGTAATCCATGAATGCCGCAGATCAAACTAAAACGATCGATCCAGTATGCGGCATGACGGTCGATCCGGCCAAGGCGGCTGGCAAATTCGACCTCAAAGGGCAAACTTACTATTTCTGCAGCAGCGGATGCCTGAAGAAATTTCAAGCGAACCCCGATCCTTATCTCCAGCGAAACTCTTCAACTTCCGCAGTAGATCCGCAACTTATCAGTCTCGGCGGTCTGCCATCTCCTTCACTGCACTCCGCGCGGCCTACCCCCCAGTCTCAAACGTCTGCCTCCTCCCGCTACACCTGCCCCATGCATCCGGAAATCATTCGCGATGGCCCGGGCTCGTGCCCGATTTGCGGAATGGCGCTTGAGCCGGTTACCGTTGCGGCAGAGGAAGCGCCCAATGTCGAGTTGGTCGACATGACGCGGCGATTTTGGACGAGCGTGGTGCTAACCGCTCCGCTGCTGGTCTTGGCCATGATCGACATGCTACCGGGCATGCCGATGGACCAGTGGGTTGGTCCGGCCGGGCTGCGCTGGGTCGAATTGGCGCTGGCCACGCCGGTGGTGGTGTGGTGCGGCTGGCCATTTTTTATACGGTTCTGGCAATCGCTTGTTTATTGGTCCCCCAACATGTTCACGCTGATCGCCGTCGGCACCGGCGGCATACGTGTTCAGTGTAGTTGCCACCGTCGCGCACAACTCTTTCCCGAATCAATTCGCAATGAGCACGGGCGAGTCGACGTTTATTTTGAATCTGCGGCGGTGATCATCACGCTCGTATTGCTCGGCCAAGTTCTAGAACTGCGCGCTCGCGGGCAAACATCCAGCGCCATTCGCGCTCTGTTGGACTGAGCGCCAAAAATGGCTCGCCGCGTGGAAGCCGACAATGCCGAGCACGACGTGCCGCTAGATACCGTGCAAGTTGGCGACCGCTTGCGCGTGCGTCCTGGCGAGAAAATTCCGACCGATGGCGTAGTACTTCGGAAGCGCGTTGAGTATCGATGAATCGATGCTCACCGGTGAACCGATTCCGGTGGAAAATGCTCCACTGATCGCGTGACCGGAGGCACAGTGAACGGTTCGGGTACGCTGGTGATCGAGGCCAAGCGGGTGGGCAGCGATACCCTGCTCGCGCAAATTGTCCGCATGGTAAGCGAGGCAGCGCAGCCGCCACCCATTCAGCGAATTGCCGATGTCGTCGCTGCGTGGTTTGTGCCTGCTGTCATCGCCGTTGCGATTTTGACATTCATTGTTTGGGCGGCGGTGGGGCCGCAGCCGCGATTGGCGTTCGCGCTGGTGAACAGCGTGGCCGTGCTGATTATTGCTTGCCCCTGTGCGCTGGGCTTAGCAACACCTATGTCGATTATGGTCGGCACCGGGCGCGGCGCATCGGCGGGTGTGCTTGTGAAAAACGCCGAGGTCCTCGAAGTGATGGAAAAAGTCAATATTCTGGTGGTCGATAAAACGGGAACGCTGACGGAAGGTAAGCCGCGGCTGGTGACGGTGGAGGCGTCAGGATTCAGTGTTCAGGGTTCAGGTGGTTATAAATCGCCACCTGTGCTCCACCTACCTGAATCAGGCGTTAGAAAGCATGAGGCGGAGAAAATTCTTCTCCTTGCCGCCGCGCTCGAACAAGCCAGCGAACATCCCTTGGCCGCCGCCATTGTCGCTGGAGCGAAAGAGCGCAATATCGATTTGCCCAAGGTTTCCGATTTTCGTTCTATCGCCGGACGGGGGACAACCGGAAGAATCGGCGATTCGGCGATCGCCATAGGAAATGCCAAGCTATTTCGCGAACTTCTTATCGAACTCCCCGAGTCACTTGTGTCTTCGCGCCGACGCACTTCGCCAGCAAGGACAAACTGCCATGTTCGTGGCCATCGACGGCCAGCCTGCCGGCTTGCTTGGCGTGGCCGACAGAATCAAGGCGACTACTCCCGAGGCGATTCAGTTGCTGCACGCCGACGGCATCAAAATCGTCATGCTCACGGGCGACAACCGAATAACCGCCGCCGCCGTGGCCAAGGAGCTCGGCATCGACGAAGTGCGGGCCGAAGCTGCGCCGCAAGACAAAGGCAACGTGGTCAAACAACTGCAATCGCAGGGCGCATAGTCGCCATGGCGGGCGATGGCATCAACGATGCGCCGGCGCTGGCTCAGTGCAAGTGGGCATCGCGATGGGCACCGGAACCGACGTGGCGATGGAGACCGCCGGCATGACGCTAGTTAAAGGCGACTTGCGCGGCATTGCCAAGGTGCGCCGCCTCAGCCGCGGGGTCATGCGCAACATTCGCCAAAATTTATTCTTCGCCTTTATCTACAATTCGCTCGGCGTGCCAATCGCCGCGGGTATGCTCTACCCGCTGTTTGGCCGGCACGCACTATTAAGCCCCATGATCGCCGCGGCCGCGATGAGCTTTTCGAGCGTTTCGGTGATTACCAACGCACTTCGGCTACGTCGGCTGGAGTTGTGATAGCTACCTAGCTATGAGATTTCAGCAACTCAACGCGAGTTTTCAGATCGACACCTAACGCTTCTCCAAGATCAGCCGCGACGCGAAGACAGTATTTCCAGTCCATATGATCCCCCGCGGCAATTACCAGACCTTTGACGTCTTCTTCGTCTCTTGGCCGGCCCGCGAGTATCTTCAAAATCAACAGGTCTTCTGCAGTCGCTACAGGAATCGTGGTGCCTCCCAACTCGATCGGTTCAGCGCCAATCGTTTGTTGCTCGAACCCAGACAGCCCGATTGCTAAGTCGAGTTTCACATTCGTAGTGCGGTGCTTGAGCGGCAAAATGAACGATTTCTCAACCACTTCTTCAATATCAACAAATAGCGGCTGGAAATTAGCACTACCAAGCGTCTTAACGATTCGTAATGCACGATCCACGTCGACGTCGATGATCATGTCAACGTCCGCCGTTAACCGTGGCTCCTCGCACCGATACCGCCAGCCCGCCGATGAGCGCATAGGGTACGGCTTGATTTTTGAGAAACTCGGCTGCGTCAGCTACCGTCACGCGCAATGCTTCGTTTACGATTGAGCTCATCAAGTTTCCTAAACGCATCAACCAGATGTCGGCGGAACGCGGCGAGCTTTTGCTGCCAATTCCAAGTCTCCAGCCGACGAACGCTTTCCGGATCCCGCTGCACGCTCCACACCAGATCGAACATGCTGGCATACAGTCCGAACCGTTCACTCGGCGGCATGCTGCGAATCGCCGCTTCATCGACTCGACTTCGAGAGCTTTTGGTAGTCTACCCAGTTTTGTTGTCGCGCCGCTGATCATCGGTGTAATTATAGCACGAGCACGACCAGCCTATTACAGGTGATGCGGGCGGGATTGTCCTGGTCCGATGGCCCGCATTTCGAGCCTTCCTCCCCAATGGACCGTGTAAGGATCAACACTTTTCAGAGCCGGCGGCGAGAAACCGATGTTGTAGAAATGGTATCTAGAGTCGCCGCAACCGGAGCTGTCTTATCAAGCTGGCTTTGCCAGCACTTTTCGTCACCGATCAGTAATCACAGTTCATGCTGGCGAAAACGATCGATTCCGCATTGCCGCATAAGTCTTGATCGAATTCGAAACAGGGGGGATTACCGAATGTCCCGCTTTCTACAGCGCATGTCAGCGCCACATGGTCGATGCTGTCGCTGCATCGCCGGCCGCGAACGACCCGTTTCGCACGTGGTCATTCCTAACTTCTTTCCGGCCGATGCCTATGCCGATCTGATGCAGTTTTTGCCCGCCAATGACGAGTACGAAGTTTTTAGCTACGAGAAGCATCGACCAAAGATGGCCAAAGCAACCGACTGCGGTACCGCATGGAAGACCAGTGGCTAAACCGGCTCTCGGGAGAGCAGCGAGCGTTCTGGTATGCGGTGCGCCAGGCATTCGGGCAGCGTGGGGCTTAAAGAGGCAGTGTTTGACAAGCTACACTGCGGTGTTTGCTTCCGCTTCGGCTTGAAGCGGTCGGCCGTCAACGAGATTGAGGCGACACGCTTGCCCGAACTGTTTCGTGAGCTGTCTGAGCTACCGTATTCAAGCCGCATCCCGACACGCGTCGTAAAGTTATCACCATGCAAATCAGTCTGCCCGATGACGACTCGCAGCACGATCTGGGCACCGAGTTCTACAAGCGCGGCTTAAATCCATTGCACTTGGCGCGCGCGAACCTTATGGCTTCGAAATCGTCGAGCGCGGATGCCCTTTGCGCAACACGGCCTACGCCTTCAGTGTGCTCAACAACATCACCTGGAAAAGCTGGCACGGCCGTTCGACCTTACCGCCAGCCAGCGGTGTCGCAATAGCCTGCTTAACATTTGGTATTTGCAAGAAGCTGACGCGAACACCGATATTCGCCGCCAGAAAGTTCGCGCGGCCGCCTGAAAAGGAATGGGGCACCAGTTGACAGGCGGGTGGATAACTGTTCTCCCGCCCGTTCACCCGCTCACCTCTTCACCCGATCATCCTTAGTCCACCGCCCCGACGAACGCCGGTGTAATCGCCGGCTGCTGCTCGTCCACTGACGTGGCCGTCGATTTGCCATTGCCATTTGCATGTCCGACAGAGTGGCCATTGCTATGCCCGTTAGCGTGCGGCTTGTGGCCATTTGTGCCGTTAAGTTTCATAACCGCTGCATGGCCATTCTTGCTGCTGTGGCCGTTCAAGCCGTTTGCTGCTGTGCCGTTTGTTTCGGCATGACCACCCAGCGACACGACCGTCGCCTGTGGCGTGCTGCTTACCGTAACGACGGCTCGTGGCCGCAGTCGGCGCGATTTTTCATTCCGGGCACGTACGTTTCCGCACCGATGAGCGACCCAACAGTATCGCATGCGGATGCCAGCAACGGCTCGCTCTCTCGTCCAATTGGTTCCGCGACTGGCGCGGTTGCCAGCGCTTCGGCCAAACTAATCTGTCGCGCAGTGCCATGCTCGACCAAATATTTTCGGACAAACTCGACCGTTTCATCGACCGTGTCGGCCTGCAACAAGACGAGGTCTCCCGGCTGGAGCGTGGCCACGCGGCTTCCATTGCCTTCACTGCGCCAATAGCTGCTCAACCTTCGCAACGCGCCTGCCGCGCACAAGACCCTCCTGGAATCGCTGCATGATTTCGCCAGGCTGCCGGCCGCGCACATAGTGGTCTTCGAACAGAATCACCCGGTCGAACGCGTCGCCCAATAGTTCGCCTTGTGATCCACCATGTCGGCATCGCGTCTGTCGCCGGCAGCAGTATAGACCGCAATCCGCTGCTCGTGCGGGAATACCTTCAACGCGTCGAGCATTGCTGATAGCGAGGAAATATTGTGCCCGTAATCGACCACCACTGAGCCCCATTCACTTCCAGCAGGTTGAAACGTCCGGGCACGTGGTCGATATCGGCCGCGAATGTTTCCAATCCGGTGCGGATCACGTCACGCGGCATTCCCAGGCTCCAGGCCGCCCCGGCCGCTGCCAAGGCGTTTTCCACTTGAAATCCGATTCGCCCGCCGTGAGTGAGGGGCACCCGGTCGATCGCCACTAGCGGAATTTCCACTTCCCCTTCGGCCAGCATCACAATGCCTTCTGCGGCACGATGACCGCTCGTCCGCCTGCTGCACGATGCTCGACGATTGCCGCATGCTGCGGATCGACGCAAACAACAGGACTTTGCCTGGGCAATACTTGGCCATTTCCAGCACGAGCGGATCGGCCGCGTTCAACACTGCAGTGCCTTCCTTCGATACCGCTTCGACCGGCACTCGCTTCACATGCGCGCCAAGCGGTCGAGCGTTTCAATATCGTTAAGGCCCAAATGATCGCCTTCGCCGATGTTGGTAACGACCGCCACATCGCAGCGATCCACGGCCAGGCCGGCTCGCAAAATTCCACCGCGCTGTTTCGAACACCGCCGCCTCAACCGCCGGGTTCATCAGCGACTTCGTTGCGCTCTTGCGGCCCGCTACAATCGCCGGTTTCTAGCCGCCGATCGTCGATATAAATCCCCTCGGTGCAGGTCATGCCAACTTTGCGGCCGGTTTGCCGGAGAATGTGGGTGATGAACCGCGTCGTCGTCGTTTTGCCGTTCACGCCAGTCACTGCCACAGTTGGAATGCGGCCGTTGTCGCCATCGGCGAACATCGTCGAGAACAATCGCGTCGCCAACCTCCCGAGCTTGCCCGCTCGATGGCTGCAAGTGCATCCGCAGCCCCGGCGCCGCGTTTACCTCCACAATCACTCCCCCTTGCTCTTCAAGCGGCCGGCGGACGTCGTCGCAGACCACGTCCACGCCGGCTACATCCAACCCGACCATCCGCGCGGCTTCGATGGCCCGTGCAGCCACTTGCGGATGAACTTGATCGGTAATGTCGGCCGCCGTTCCGCCGGTGCTCAAATTCGCATTGCGGCGGATGAGGACCATTGACCGGCAGGCGGAACAGAATCGACCGTCAGACCCTGTTCGGCGATCACCCCCACCGATACTGCATCCAGCGGAATTTTGCTCAAGCACGTGGCATGGTCTTCGCCGCGGCGTGGATCGGCATTGCAACTTCCTCGATAAGTTCCGAAACTGCATGGAGCCCGTCTCCCACCACTTGTGCCGGCTGCCGCTGGGCCGCCGCGATGAGCTTGCCGCCGATGATCAGCAGCCGATAATCGCCGCCGGTGGCGTGCTTTTCGACGATGAAGCCGTGCTCGAGCCTTCCTCAATCGCCGCCACATAGGCGGCGAGCACTTGCTCGCGGGAGCGCAAGTTTGTCGCCAGCCGCTGCGCCCCTGATTGCCGTACTGAGGTTTGACCACAACCGGCAACCCAATCTCGGTCGCAGCCTGCCAAGCATCGTCGCGCTTTCTACTGGTCGGCCGTCCGGCACGGGTACGCCGATTGAGCTGAGCAAGCTGCGCGTTCATTTCTTCATCTTGCGCGATCATTTCGGCCATCGCCGTGGTGCGATCGGTTTCCGATGCCACGATCCGCCGCTGTTTCGTTCCCCATCCCAACAAATGAATTAGGCTCTCGTTATTCAAACGTCGGTGTGGAATTCCGCGAGCTTCAGCAGCCGCTACAATCGAGCCGGTGCTCGGGCCTAAACGGGAATTCTCGTAAATGGACCGGAGGTGTTTAACGGTGTCCGTCAAATCAAACGCTTTGTTATGAACCGCCGCGAGGCACAGATTACGGCAGCTCAATTGCCGCGCGGCACAGGCCTCGTCGTGATGTTCGATAGCCACCTTGTAGACGCCGTCTTCATTTGATTCGCGAGTGCGCCGAAACCACAATCGCAGCCCGCAAGCGTTTGCCGCTGAGCACCACATGCTCCAGAATATGTGCCATGTCAGTGCCACGGCGCAGACGTTCGAAAAACCCGCCGCGCTCGCCAACGCTGCAGCGATGTTCGATCATCGACGGCAGCCACGCTTTGAGCCGGTCGTTGAAGCCGGGCAACTCATCGGACGGCGAATCTTCAGCCTCGAGGTCGACCCAGGCTTCGAGCACCGGGAAATTCGCCCAGATGTTGGGACCCCGCAACGATTGCACTTTCCGAATATTCATAGCGTCCAAAATTCTCTGCCACTTCGTTCGGCAGCGAACGCCTGGGAAGGTTATTGACAAGTGAACCAAGGTCAGCCCCGGCGAACTGGACTACGGTCCCAGTACATATTTTATCTTGCCGCGCCTGGAGAATTCCTATTGGTATCGGATCGCCAAGCACGACGGATTTACGCAGTGCCGCTACAACTCCACCATTCGGCAATGCTTGTGCATGTTGCCGTATTCCATCGTTGCTCGATAAACCAGCGGACCATGAGCAAAACCAGCCGACCATGAGCAACGCCTTCGAAACTCTTTTTTTGTGTGCCTCGCGGGTAGGGCTCCCTTCCGGCCCGCGGCAGAAGTTGCACACCATCGGCTTCATTTGCCGATCGACTCATTAAGACTCTGAAATCAATCCTCATGCCACAGGATTCTGATTGCCGCTTCCCGGCGCTCGGGGGTGGGTTGA
>CAWGBP010000006.1:0-45162 GCA_963820835.1 Pirellulales bacterium
ACGGGAATCTCTGGCAGCCTTCATGATGCTTCGGCCGGAGTTCGAATCCGCGCTGGCGGAATTAATTCTGCGTAGTACGATCAATTTAGGCAACAAGTGACGTTGTGTGCGATGCAAATCTGCGGCTTAGCTGGAAAACAGTTGACACAGGGTGTTTCAAGCGCGCTCTGAAAATCCATTCCGGAGCCGAGATATCGGAAAACCTTAATTCAAACTCGTAAATCCATCTCCGATAGTTGGGCAATGGGCGGTACAGGACTCGAATAGCCTACCTAAACCAAGCGAAATACCGCAACCCGCGGCCCAGCGCTCCATTTCTGTAGCCACGCCCGGCATTTCCGACCCCGAATTGGCGATGATCGTCACCCGCTGGCCGACGCTGCCGGAAGTAACCAAGGCAGCGATCGTGGCAACCGTACGGAAGAACGTACCTGACCAAGAGTGAGTGCGTTTGCGGGTATAAAGTTATGGGTCGCTCTGTGTGCTGGGGCCGCATGCCGCCCATTGACCCCCGAATATAATCAGATCGATCCGGCAGACTGGCTTTCGCTTTGTTTTTCTAGGAACAAGCACAATGTCCAACAAGAAAATTGAATTACATCTGGTAGCCGATCCATTCAATCTGGACGCGCTGGTAAAGCTCATCAAAAATCTCACGGGCCGCGACCCCACGCCGGAGGAAATTGCGGAAGCGAAGGCGATTCTAGCACAGGAAGAGACCGGGGATCCGGCGGCTCAGCATAAGAATGCGGTGTTGCGCGACAACCAGTCCGATTGATATCCAGCCCGCGCCGCCGTCTTTGCAACTGACGACAGCGTATAAGGTTTGGCGATACCGCTCCAGAAATCGGTTTTTGAATCTGACGCGCATGCGCGGGAACTAGGATTCGAATTGTCGCCAAAAGCCCCGCAAGAGTGAAGGATTCTCAAACTGGCGGTGCGCAAATAGGCGCGCGCAAGCCGTCTTTCCCCGTTTCTAACGCCCTGTCCGACCCCGACCTAGCCCTGATCGTCGCGCTGGCCGAGCCTGCCGGAAGCAACTCGCGAGGCTGTCGTGGCGATCCTGCATTCCGAAGACATCTAAGCCAACCAAGAAGTTTCCCCTTATCGCGAACTACCGTTTGCTGACTTCACACGCGAAGCTACCCGGAGACTCCCGTGCGTAGTTCTTGCGCTGCGGGTTGAATTCCCTCGCCTCGGCTAACGACTTCTGCGAATCGGAGCCGTTGGACTGCCGAACCGAGGATTCCAAAGAGTTCAGATTGCAGTTGTTCAATTGGGATGTCATCATCGGTCACTACTTTCGGCAGCGGCTTGTCGAAGTCAGGCTGCTGCCGATGCAGTCCCAGGAGCCGATCAATCGCCATTTGCGCCCGGATGCGGTCGCGTGCCTTGTTGTTTGGGTCGGTCGCAATCGTCCGGTAAAGCAAGTAGCTTTCCATCTGGAGATCAGAGGCACTTGACCCGATCTCCCGCAGGATCATTTTGCGTGCTTTGGAAACATATATTGCACATGCTCTCGTGCTAAGTCCAAACTCGGAACGGAGATAGGCATAAACCTTGGATGATTGAACACCTTGAAGCAGTTGATTGGCCACATAGCCGATTCGCTTGTGCATTTCCTCGATCGTGGCCCTGAATTCTTTTGGCATCTAACCCTCCTAGGCATCTCATAACCATCGCTCAGAGATTTCAGATCGGTCCATTCTATGCGGTCAGTGCCGATTGTCTTCAGAAAAATCAACCCCATACCGCATCCGACAGGGCAGCCGAATTCATCCGTCAAGTAGATCATGCCCCCATCATATCCGATCCGCCTTGCAAACCGATGGGCTTATCGACCCCAGTCCTCCGTAAGTCCTTTAGCTTTTTGCTTTCATTTACTCGGCGGCGTTCGGGACCGGGAAGAAGCGGATCGGCGGCGTTTCGCTCACAAAGCTTACACCGGCACACGCGCAGGGGTTGTCCGCCGAAATGGAACGTTGCAAGGCCAGCGCTCGATTGCGGCAGTTGGCGCATGCCGTTCTACATCGAGCGCTCGAACAGGCGGTCAAGTGGGGAATGGTTCCCCGCAACGTCTGCGATGCCGTCGATCCGCCGCGAGTTCTGAAGGCGGACATACATGCCCTGACGTCGGAACAAGTTGCCGTGCTTCTGGAAACGGCCAATGGCAATCGGCTGGAAGCGCTTTACGTGCTGGCCGTCGCCAGCGGTATGCGGCTTGGCGAAATGTTCGGCCTGCAATGGTCCGATGTCAACCTGGAGGATGACGCAGTAACAATCCGGCACACGCTATTGGAACTCAGCGGCAAACTCACGTTGGCCGAGCCAAAGACCGCCAAGAGCAGGCGGCGAGTAGAGTTGCCCGAAATGGCCGTGCGCGCGCTGCTACAGCATCGAAAGCGGATGGTAGCCGAAGGTCATGCAGCTAGCCCTTGGGTATTTTGCAATCAGCACGGCGGACCGCTGCGCCGCAGCCATTTTCACCGGCAGGATTTCAAGCCGTTGTTGAAGAAAGCAGATTTGCCGGATATTCGGTTTCATGATCTAAGGCACACGTCGGCTACGCTTCTTTTATCCCAAGGTGTACATCCAAAGATCGTGCAAGAGCGGTTGGGCCATTCACAGATCAGTGTCACGATGGACACGTACTCACACGTACTGCCGACAATGCAGCGGGAAGCGGCCAATAAAATGAATGCGATTCTGGACGCGGAATTGAAGCCCGCCTCATTGGCAACCGCATGAATTCGGCCGCATGTTCTGCCAATATTGCATCGCCGAGAATAACTTGCTCAATAGATTTAACGCAATGGACTGCCTGCATGGCTGGCAGTTATCATTGGACCTTGAATGATGGCGTCTTTACCGGCACAATTGTTGTCAAAGTTGAGTCAGGGATTTTGTTCGCGGTGGCTGACAGGACGATCGATAGACATGCGCCAGGCATTGAAAACTACCGTCACGAAAATCTCGAATCGCTTAATTATTCGACCATCTAATAGGCGCTTGACCTACGGCGACATAGTTCCAATTTTCCGCTGGGCCGGAAGCAAGCGAAAGTCCTTGGCATGTCTGACCGCTTTTTGGAGTGACCGTTTCGAGAGATACGTTGAGCCTTTCGTTGGCTCCGCGTGCCTGTTTCTGAAGCTGAAGCCCAAAAAGGCGATCCTCGGAGACTTGAACTCATCGCTGATCCAAGCATATTGCACGATCCGCAGTCACCCGCGAGCGGTAACGGAATTACTGTACTCGATTCCGCGCAATGCGGCTACTTACTATCACGTCCGGCAGAGGATAAGGTCGGTCCGTAACGCGGTCGAACTGCGCCGCGTTGTTGGTCTATCTTAACCGCAACTGCTTCAACGGTATCTATCGAACAAATCTGAATGGAGACTTCAACGTTCCGTTTGGTGAGAACCAAGGGCAATATCCCAGGCCTTGTGATTTCGAAACCACTGCAAAGCTCTTGAGGAACTCAAAGCTCCTTGCCGGTGATTTCGGGTACACTCTCCGTCACCTTCGGAAGAACGACTTCGTTTACCTTGATCCGCCCTTTGCTGCAACCGGCGTCCGAACGTTCGTGGAGTATGGGAAACAGTCATTTGGTGGTAACGATCTGGATCGTCTCTCACGCCATCTGAACCGAATCGATGATAGGGGGGCATTCTTCCTAGTCTCATATGCGGATTGCTCGCGCGCTCGTGAGATTGCGAAAGATTGGAATTCGAGCACAATCTATGTGCGACGGCAGATCGCTGGCTTTTCTGCCAAGCGGAAGATGGCGTGCGAACTTCTCATTTCAAACCTGCCAATCCCGGAGGTCGTATGAAGGATTCCGCCGCTCGCGCGATCGGTGTCAAAGAGATCGCGACCGACGCGCTGGAGCCTAACCCGCACAACCCGCGCATGCTGTTTGACAAGGTGCCGCTTGTGCACTGAAGGACTCCATCATGAGGGTTGGCATCCTCGTTCCGCTAACTGTTTACCACGAATCAAGGACGAATCGCCACGTCATTCTGGACGGTCAGTGATGGTGGATGTGCGCGAAATCGCTAGGTCTTAAGACAGTTCCCGTGAACGAGGTCGAAAAACCGTCCCTGGTGCAGAACATTGTGACGATGTTCCAGATTCACAAGCTGCGCGAGGACTGGGAACTAATGCCCACTGCGCTTAAGCTTGAACTTCTCGTTAAGGAGACTAAAGACTCGAACAACAAGAGTCTGGCCGCTCTAACGAGCTTGGATGAGGCCGTGGTCGTCCGCTGCAAAAAGCTGCTGTCCTACGAAAAGAAGTATCAGAACATGATGCTCGACTCGAACCCCGAGCAGCGGACAAAGGCAGATTTCTTTATTGAGTTGTATCCGGTGCGCCACGATCGCACTGTTCGCGGCTTCGATTGGTTCAAACCCGTCCCGTTCACAGATCGCATGATCGAGAAGATGGATGCGAAGGGTTTGAAGGCTGTGACTGATTTTCGTATTGTCAAACAGCACATCAACAACGCGGTCAAAGCGGGACGCACAAAGGCAATTTCAACTAGGCTAAAGACCTTCGCTGAGAATCCTAAAGCAACTGTAGACATGCTCGCCATTGAAGCGGCCGAGTCACAAAAGATGGCTCGCGAAATAACAAAGGACGTCTACAAGCTCCTAGATCAACTCGACGAAATCGACGTCGAGCTGATGTACGGTGAGAAGGCCATGTGGGACTCGATGGAAACACTGATGGAACGAATCAAGAGCTTGCTGTTGAAGGCAGACCGGAGACTTCGGCAGTGAGAACCCCGCGTCCCGCCAGCACTCCAATCGACTCGCGCCGACGGTCTAACTGGCAACGGCGGTTCGGGAGCTATCGGTATGGAGTCACCGAGGCCGGGATTCTGGACTGGTTAAATCAATTCAATAATGGTGACCGAAATACTGCGGCACGATTGCTTGATGCCGTCGAGTTTATCTCAGCCGAGCAGTTACACGCCGCGTTTCGTTCGTTACTCGCTAGATTGCCAGGATGGGATCGCAATCCGCGCCACCGTCGCGGACAATTCGCTTTCGTTGCCTTCTGTTCAAGCGCGGGCGAAAGCGGTGATACCATGCTCCACCAGTTCCGACTGGCGAACAATCTTAACCATCGGGAATATGACTCGCTCTTCATTGGCAGGAGTGATCTACTCCGATCAGAACTCGGCGCTAACGATACTGTCGTCTTTCTGGATGACTTCGTAGGGACCGGCAACCAAGCCGTAACGGCTTGGAATAGAATGTTTCAGGAATTGACGTCTCAGGTCGGCAATGTCTATCTCGTGACGGTCGGCGCGTTCCGAGTTGGCATTGATCGGATCAAGATGGAAACAAGAATGCAACTTCTGAACCATCGATCGCTCGGATACTCTGATAACTTATTCCATGAGGACTGCGCGCACTTTACCACCCATGAAAAGAGCAGATTGCTGCATTACTGCAGGAGGGCGTCTTCAAACCATCCCTGCGGTTTCGGCGATTGCGGTTTAGTAATAGTGCTTTATCACCAATGCCCAAATAACTCTCTAGCAGTGCTGCATGCCACATCCCAGGGATGGGAGCCGCTTTTTCCCCGTAGCTAATATGTTGTCTTCAGATATGCACGCCCGCAGCCAGATGACAGCGGTAAGCCGAGGTGGTTGCACCGGCACGAACGTAAAGCACCACTTGACCACAGGCGAGCAATTCACCGCTATATGTCAGTTCGTCGAGCGATAGTCCGATGCAATTGAGAGTGGCCAATTGCAGCCCGCTCATTGCGTCAGATCAAGGTCGTCGGCGATTTCTTTTTGCTCGCTGTCAGCCGTTGGAAGCGGACCATATCGGCGACTACTGGGAGTAAATAGGGGAGCGTCGCATCGACCACGGCATCATCGACCGGCAACACCGGCGGGGATTCCTTGGCCTCGGAGCGCCCGGCGACAATCCGTCAACGGTCACCAGGACCTGGAACACCGCCGGCGGGATTAGTTGCTCCGACACCGCCCATTTGAACACGCGTTTGGCCAGTACACGTCTAGCGGAATCCAATTTCAACCTGACCCACTACCCTTGTTCAGGTTTCACTGGGGTCGCCAAGAGGTAGCTAAACTGGCTCCGGATCAGCTTCTTTCGTTCAGCGATAAAATCCTCGAAGCGTTCGAGTTTCCACATCTCTGGGTCCTGCGGAATCATGTGCATTTCCAGATAGGCTCGGTCTTTGCCGGCAAACCACTCGGATTGGCAGCGTGTCGCTTTTGCCGCCGGCACCGTTCTCCTGCTGGGTCAGCAGCATGCAGTTGGCCAGTTGGTTCCGATCGGCGTCCTTGTATGTGGTCAAATCCTTGCGGCCAGTCCGAGGATTGAGCACCTTCACCTTCCGCAATGCGCTCTGCGGGAAAGATGTGATCCACTTGCGGGAGGTTGTTTTCGTAGGCGGGCGTGTAGTTGAAATCCCGATACCACAGATTGAAAAGCAAATGCACGGTGTCCGAACCGTATCCCATCTGCCAGAACCGATCGTCGGTCAGTTCGAGGCTTCGCCCCTTTGAGCGGATTACATCGAAAAGCTCATTAATGTCGAAGCCATTGATCACATTGATCTTGGCGACGAGGTCGTCGATCAACTGGTCGGGCGTGCCGCTAAATGCACCGGCCAGCAGCGACCGAAGCAGGAATCGATCGATATCCTTCGCCTGCTTCCAGGCTTGCGGGAAGTGATAACGCACGTAGATCAGCGGGATCAGCACTAGGTTCGACGGCATCGCCTTTTCGCAACGTATGAAAGTCTTGCCGCGCACGAAGTCGATCACGTCACGGATCGCTTTGGAAATGTCCTCCCATTTCGTCCTCAATCTCTTTCCGAACGCCGGACTTGCGGAATTTCTTCGACTTCGTAACGCGCTCCTTTGTCAAGCAGCGTGAGACACGTCTTGAGCACGAAGTCGCGCGGGAAGGCGAAGCCGTGCTGGTTGAGTTGGGCCAGCAGGTCTTCCATCTCTTCGTCGGCGTGCTTCCCAACTGGAAGTCAACAGCGAGAACAGTAGATCGGACTTGCCGAGTTTAGTACCGCCAGAGTTGGCCCGAATGAAGATTTCGACGACATCTTCCTCGGTGTAGAGTGCTTCGTTCTCGATGCTGTCCAGTTCCTGGTACGAGATGCCGTCGTCATCACGGAACGTCTTGAATGCAAGGGAGACGTGCTCGGCAATCTTCTCATGCGCACTTGGCGACAAGGCGTGCGCCCGGCGTCGTCGATGATTTGCTGTGCCAGTGTTCGTGATGATTTGGGACTGAAAACGATATCCTTGAATTTCACGTTGGGGAACGACGTGTTGCTCGGTTCCAGAAAGGCGAACTTGAATTTCACGTCGTCGGGGGCCGCGATCTCACCGCTAAGAATGTCAAGGTAGAGTTCCCGCCCTTCATAGCTACCCATCAGGCCGATGTAGAGGCTCTGTAGACGCTGCTGTCCGTCCAGGACCAGGCACTTCTTCTTGTCGTCCTCGGGAACGTAGAACTCGCTCAGGTGCGTGAGCATCTCGCGCTTGAAGTTGTCGATGAACTTTCGCCGTCGAATCGCGCTCTTCGTCTTCCAGATCAGCAACGTGCTGATCGGGTATTCGCGCATGATCGAATCGAACAACCGGCACATCTGCTCCTCGCTCCAGACAAATGGACGCTGGATGTTGGGCAACCAAAACCCACCATCCTCGTCGGAGTTGTTCAGGAACGTCACGATCTTGCGGAGCGAGTGCTTGGGTGTCTTCATGTTCGATCCTCATGGAGCTAGCTCGGTCGTCTATCCCATTTCCATGCCATCAATGTTCGCCTCGTCAAGCGGCTCCTGTACCGCGTTCCGCAGCCAGTTCGGGTCGTAGCCGGCAGCGCATTGGCCTTCGACGGTGATTTTGATTTTGCCGCCATCCGATTTATCCGCGAGGTTGGCGATAGCGGAGAAGGACTTGAACACTTCGTCACGCGAAGCAGGGAATGCGATGCGGATTGCAGTACGGAGCTTTTGACAAGTGCAAACGCTTTTCCCGCACTTGGGGCACACTGCCGGCGTTGTCGAGCATTCGCAGGGTGATTTGCCGCACTTGGGACAGACTGCTGGCGGCGTCGAACATTCGCACGGCGATTTACCGCAAATCGGACACTCTTTCGGCGGCGGAATCACTTCGACCGGCACCGCACTTGGAACCATGAGGAAGCCGCCGTCGAGATCGATTTCGTCCTCGGTCATTGTGCGATTCTGAGCGACTTTGGAGAGCGGTACCTGGAATTTGCTATCGGGGCCAAGCGTTGGCGTTCCAGTTGTGTAAGCAAAGATATCCTCGAAGACGCCACGCGAGATGCCTTTCTGCAATACGCCGGCCGAGCTGATCCGCGGCGGGTCCAGAAATCCGAAAAACGCATCTTGCACGTCTTTCGTGCTGATGCCCAGGCGACGTGACTCCCCAGGAGCAAGTGGCTCGCCGAGTTTCACCCGCTCTACGATCTTGCGTGGGTGAAGTGTGCCATGAATTTTCGGCGTACCAACGGACGTCAATAGTTCCATCACTCGCTCATGGAGACCCGTTGCCTGGAGTGGCCGTCCCCCGACCTCGATTTTTTCGAGATCAAGTGTCCCGCCTTGTGCCAGGCGAGGGAGCCAGACGGCCGGGTACAGTTGCCGAAATGCGGTCTCGGCGGCTGCTTCTTCCGTGCGGCGACGCTCCTTCAGTTGATCTTCCTGGTCCTTGGTCAGCTTGTGTTGCTTTTTCTTTCCATCCACTCGCTCGATTGCCATAAGGTAGCGCACGGCACGGCGCAGAGATTCCATCGGCTTCTTGTCGGGGATCGCAAGCGCGACACCATTGCGATAGGTGCGTGGCCCATCGCCATGCTTGGAAAGCATGGTGCGGGCCTCGTCATCTTGCTTCGCCAAAACCTTTGCTGCAAATTCAAGCGGCATGTATCCGACCAGGAAACATGGCTCCTTGTCAGGCAGATCCTGCGACGTTGCCGGCCACACGATGGCGTCGTTCTTGCCGGCCAAACGCGCTTCCAGTAGTTCCTTTATCTTTTCTCGAATCGCGATCGGGTCGCGCGCCACTTCTTGTTCTGCATCCTCGACCAACTTCGTGACGTTGGCGTCCTTCTTGAAGCAATAGCGGACGCCGTCGTAATGCAGATACAGGCAGGTATTCCGCAATTCGCCCAGCACGGCGGACGCGGTAATGCTGTCAAGATCAGGCCCGATGCACGCGGCCAGCAATTCGGTTTCCGTGACTCCCGGCGGCAAGAGGTCGGCACCCTCGCCCCGTTTTAGGCCACCGAAACTGTAGGCCAGGATTGCGGTGGCGAGCCGGAGCGCGGGTCGGACATTGGCCAGTGCGGGCGTTTCTTTCGACAGCCGGTCGTCGATCCGTTTGGCCCGTGCGTTCGGACCGATCAGGTCGTGCGTGATGACCGGCGAGTAATCCTGACGTGGGTCCAGGTCTTTGAGCATCGCCCGAACCACTTCGGGATCGTTCAAGGGGATTTCCGCTGGCCCCAGGAGCGGCTTGGCACCGCCATGCTTTTTCAGCGTGTGCAGACACGTTGCCAGAAATCGCAACGCACCGCGCGTTCGCTGGAATCCGTCTACGCTGGTCCAGCGGCTATTCATCACGTCGATGAGGGCGGGGTGGAACGGATAAGCCAGTTCCATCCGGCTCTTGAGATGGATCGCCTGCTCTTCCGCGTCCTGTTTCGCTGAGGTCGTTTCGGCCCGTGCCCGCCAGTAGTTTCCGACCACGTTACCGTATTCGGCCGCCACCTGGTTTGCCGCGTCTTCCGATGGCTCGCCGCTCGAGCAGCCGTCGTTTCACCACGGCCAGCACTTCATCGCCGGTCACGGGCTCACGAACCTGGTCCTTTCGACTGGTCAACTTGTCGAGTTCTTCGAGCAGGGCGACGTTGCCTAGCGCTTCGCGAGCGCTCCATTGCAGCGAGTAGACCATGACCGCATTCTTGCTGTTCGACACTTCGACCGTCAGGTTCTGAATGAAGTCTTTCGCCTGCCGTTGCAGCGTCGAGTCCTTCACGCCGACCGCAGCGGCACGTTCCATGTATTTGAGGACTTCATCGAGCAGCAAGAGGACGGGGCGGCCCTCAGCCTCCAGCATCGCCTTGATCTCATCGCCGGATGGAGAGACCCGGTCGGCGTCGTGCTTCTTGACTTCCTTGAAAGCCTTCGGCCCTAGCTGCCATGCGAGCCAGCCCCACATCGTGTGGATCATCTGCCCGCTGCCGACATCCTTATCGCCGGTGGCGGTGAACTTCTCGCCGTCGAAGACCGCGACGGCAACATTGCCGGGATCGGGCAGCTTCTTGCAAGCGGCAATCTGGTTCAGGCTCTTGCGGGATCGTGCTGCATGAAGCAGCGACGCTAGCGTGTGCGACTTGCCGCCGCCGAAGGGGCTACGCAGCTTCAAAACTCGATTGAAGCTACCCTTGCCCGCGAGACTCGAAAGCACTTCCTCAAGAAGGAGTTGCAAGTCCGTCGTGATATAGGTTGCCGCGAAGAACGCATCGGGATCAAGGTAGACCTTTGGCGTCGTCTCATCGCGCGTCGCAATTGCGCCGAGGTCAATTGCGAAGACAGCCTCGGCTAGGCTCCCCGATTCGACATCGGCATGGAGCTTGACAAGTTCGGTCCAGGGCTTCAAAGCATGAACAGACATTGTGTATTTCCAATGACCCGTGAGGAATAATCTAGGCTTTGTCTGAGAACTGATCTTCCCCTGGTTTCGGATTTGGTGCAAGTTTAGGTCAGTCACGGAAATCGACTGACATGGAGGACGCCAGGATCGCGCGACATCAACTGACAGACCAGCAGTGGGAGTGTATCGAATCGTTTTTCAAGAAGCGGGCCAAGACCGGTCGGCCGCCGGCCAATCCGCGTTGGGTCATGGACGCCATCCTGTGGATCGTGCGGACCGGAGCGCCTGGCGCGATTTGCCGAAAGAGTTTGGCCCTTGGCAGACCGTGTATCACCATTTCAACCAGTGGAGTTCCCAGGGCAAGCTGAGCCAGATCCTTCGCCACTTGAAGCAAGCCATGAGCGACAGCGAGTCGTTCGATCATGAGTTGTGGTGCATTGATGGTACGGTGGTTCGGGCGGCGCGTTGTGCCGCGGGGGGTGGAAAAAAAGTGATCCGCAAGAGCCTGCTGACCACGCTTTAGGCCGGTCGCGCGGGGGATTTTCCACGAAAATTCACCTGGTTTGTGATGGTCAGGGTAATCCGCTGCACTTTGAATTGACGGCTGGCCAGGCGCATGAGACCACCGTGTTTATCGATTCGCTACGACACGCCGATGTGCGCCAGTGTGAGAGCCAAGTGCGGGTGTCTCCCGTGGCCTTGGCGGGAGACAAAGCTTATCGGGCAAAATGGATTATCGAGTGGTTGGAAAAGCGCGGCATCCAATGCGTGATTCCAGAAAAAGGAGAACGGGCCGATGACAAGTTGAATCCGGACTTCGACCGCGAACTCTACCGTCGACGAAACGTGGTCGAGCGGCTGGTCGGTTGGCTCAAAGAGTGCCGCCGAGTGTTCTCGCGATTCGAGAAAACGGCGATCAATTACGCCAGTATGATCAAGGCCGCCATCATCCAAAGGTACCTGCGAAAGTTCTGCCCAGATGAGTTCTCAGACAGAGCCTAGTCTATTTTAAGTCCAGACGCTGCTGGCCGCGTTTACGGTCGGAACGCTCCGTTGGTGATTCGACGGCGTTGTCGATGACCGAGCGCCAATTGGCGAGCAGCTTGCCGAGCGCCGCTTTCTCGGCCGCCGTGGTGCCGACGAGCTTTTCAGCGTCCTCCTCGGTCTTGCCCGACAGTGCGGCACCCGCGAGTGCCTGGGCAAGCACTCGCAAACGTTCACGGTCGGGGCCGGCCTCATTGAGGAACTCACCGATCTTACGTGGGCGGTTCTCCATGAGCCAGAGAACCCGGTGCAACGCGTCAATCAGCGGGACTGGCTTTCCGTCATCGCTGGGTAGCCCCAATTTGTCATTGTCACCCCGCTCGGTGAAGTCACGCGTCCTATACTTTGCCTTCTTCTTCTCCACCAAAGCATCTTTGCCTGTACTGAGACCCAGCGGTCCGTCGAGTTCAACATGCTGGGCGTAGGTGAAGACGATAGCCTCGCCTGCCTCGATCTCTGTCACCTTGTAAACGAATCGCCAGAGCACGTAGAACCGACTCGCGGGGTCGATCGCGCTGACCTTTCCTCCGGATTGGCCGAAGAGTTTTTCCATCATCCTGTCGAGCACTGCCCCCTCGACCTCCGCGAGGAATTTCTCGGCCGGCACCTCTTCGCCGTTCGCGTACTCGACCTTCTCGTACTTGGTGAACGCTCGCAATCCCGCACCAACGCAGGCGATCACCAGATCGGCACCAGCGATCCCCATTTCCCATAGCGCATCTACACGTTCGCGTACGATCTGCTGCAACTCGGGCTGAACGTCGTCTTCGTAATTGCCCGTTCCCGACGATTCGTTTCGCTTGCGTGCGACCAAGAATATGCTGGAAGCCAACGCTGCGCTTTCGTATCCTCGCAAACGGCCGGCAAACTCGGTGTCCAATGGCCACGCCTCGGTAACGGTAAAGCCTGCGCGACGAAGTGCATCAACAAGAGTAGACCAGCCAAGTGTGGTCTTGTGCGCATACACAACTGTCATTTGCCCATTCGGCTTAAGTGCTCGACATGCCTCTGAAAAGGCGTCCGCCATCATTTTCTCATATGCTCTTCTCGCGGCCCCCCAGTCACCCTTATGCCGCCCAGCATCCGCTATTGCTTCCGCTTTCTTCGGTGTGTTGCTGGTTGTGAAATGCTCTGGAAAATGTGCGCCGATCGAACGCTTAAGCCACACATAGAAGAAATCGGAGATGTCTGCATATGGCACATTGTCGTAGTAGGGCGGATCAGTGATTACTGCATCCATCAAATCGTTCGGATATGGCATCCGAATAGCAGACCCTCGATGTACATTGGCTGGGCTACTTGCAGGACGCTTTTGAATGCTGCAATCACGCGATCAAGCCCTAGAGTCCATCCGGCATTTCCAGTATTGAAGTGATTTACTTCCGAATAGTCCCAAACCATCGTAATCGTCTGGCGGCCGAACGTATGTGTAGTGCCGCTGTCCTTGTATGGATTCCACACGCAGAGTTTCGAACCAAAATCGGTCGCCCGATCGGCAACGCAGGCCAGCGTTGCCACAACTGCATGTATTTGGTCCTCCGGGCTCGCAAGTGCTCCTAACTCTGTCGCCACATCCTGAAGGCTACGCGCCACGCATATATGGAAGGCCAATTGGCGCGACGTAAACAGATCAGAGAAGGATGTCAGACCGTAGGGCCGCACAGTAATTCCGAGCGTGTTGTCGAATGTGCTAATACCAGCAATGCTCTCGTTGGGCGTTGTTATGCCCGCATTTGTGGTGACTTTAGTTACTTCTTGTGAAAGTGATTCCTTGCTGCTTACGGCATCCGTGATCTCGTCGCCAGAAAGATAAATCCATCCACGGATGCCACTGCGAACCGCCACGACCGCAATGAGTTGGTCTCCGAGTTTGCCATCTCGCCCTTCACTTTTAACGTAATCAAGTTCGGCAACCGTGCCACAAAATGGGCAAGCAGCATTACCGCCTTGAGAGAAAGCAGATGGGTCGAAATCGAATTTGTTTTCGTCGTCTACATCAACAACTTGAAACGCCACAGTTCGCAAGGCTTTTTTGTTTGTTGGACGCAGGGCAACGGAGCGATTTGCCTTTTTGCAGAGCCAGGTCTGCCTAACGAGCGGCACTGTAGCATTACAGGCCGGATTTTTGCATCGCACTGTTCGGGTCCAAAGGTACGCAATCGGTTGAAGGAAACCTGGAGGAAGTAAGACTGTGGCATCGGAACGTTCCTCGTCTTCCTCTTCGTCTGTCAAGAGAGTCTTCTCTTTTGGTGGGTCTGCATTAATGGTCTCCAATCGAACGCCGCGTTTCGGTTTCCCTTCTTTTGTTATTTTCCACTCGCCCGATTTCCGGTCAAAAGCGATCTCCGGCGGAGTGGCCCAGACCTCCGGATCGGGAATGGGCGGGTAGAGGTCGCCGATCTCCTTGCGGACGCGTTCGATAACCCAATTGCCCCAATAGTGAACCTCGGCTGCCAGTCCACCCCACGTGGTTTCGCCCTTCTTGTTCTTTGGGCCGGTCATGCCACTTGAATTTGGATCGGGCATTGCCGTACTTCTGCGGATAGACTAGGGTGCAGAGTTCGATGATGTGGGCAACGGGGTTCAGTTCGAGTGCATAGGCTTCGCAGCCGAGCCGCAGAGCTTCGAGCGGGATCGCGCCGCCACCGGCGAACATATCGAGCACGCGAGGACGTGGAGCGTGGCCGGCAACGATGTCGTCGTAGGTGACCTTTTCGCCCTTGAACTTGAACTCTTCGACCCACGCCGGCGGCAGGCCGGACTGTTTCAGCCTCGGCCAATTCCTCCGTCAACCGATCGGCATGAGCATTGAGAATGTGCCGCTGAGCTTCGACGATGGCGGCTTCGGTTTCGCGTTTGTTCTTGATGTCCAGTGGTTTCTTTGGATCGGTCTTTGGGTAGCGGCAGAGCTTGGTGACGAAGTCCTTGGCGGCTTTACGGTTCAGCCCTTTCTTCTTCCCGTTCTTTGCTTTCGACGCCTTCTCTGCGTCGTCCGAAGGTGCTTTTAATTCGACCTCCCTGACCCAACGATCAGCCGGCACCAGAGCGCCATAGACTGCCGCGCGGCAGGCAACGAGCGGCCGCCTGGCCCACCAAAGATGGAGGGTCGAGATATGTCCCTTGCGAACGGACTTTTCCCGCGATGCCTCAGCACTGATTGCCTCGATGGGCAGATAGTCTTCGATGAGACGGAGTTCGTCTGGCTTACTCATTGTTTTTTATTCCCTGCATGTCCGTCGATGGCATCGGCCGGAATTTCGTAGCGCCGGATGATCTGGCGATGCTTCACGGCGTGTTCGAGATGCTTGTACGGATTCTGAATCTTGACGAGCCTGGCGCTGGCTTCGAGCGGATTCCAGACGACGTACAGCCAGTAGGTGTCGCCAAGCTGCTGCGCCTTGGTCCATTCGCTGTGTTCAAGCTGGATCGGATTGCCCGCGGTGTAGCCCTTGACCTCGATTCGCCGGACCTCCATCGTGCCGATGGTCGGATCGAGGGCACGCTGAGCACGGTAGTCGAAGCCGGTCAGCTTTTCATGAGCGACTCGCTGGATCAGTTCCTCGGGGAAGCCTTCGGCGATCAGATCCTGCTTCATGATCTTCTCGGCTGCGAGTTCCTTTCTGCGTCGAGATTCGGGGTCGGTGTCGATGCCCCATTGCTTCATGGTGCTGGCGATGTCGGCGTCGGGCGGGAACACGACGGCGGTGGCCAGGTGTTTGACTGGACCTGTCCGGGCGATTTGCAAGCGATCCAGGCCGGCAAGGCGTTCGTTGCGGCTGCGCTCCAGGTCATCCAGGTGTCGCTTCGCTTCGTCGGATGCCAACTTGTATTCTGGCCGCTGGCCTAATTCGCCCATGAGCGTCATGTAGCGGTTCTTGGGCCTTGCTGATCCGGGCCTTGAAGGATCGCTCCAGGTACTCGCGGATGATTTCGGCGAATTGCTGCCGCTCTTGCTGACAACGCTGCCGGACTTCGACCTGGTAGGTGCTCTTCAGGAAGTCCGCCGCAGCCTGCGGATCGGCGGCGGTCGGATCGGTGGGCTGGTGCGGATGAGGGACGAGGTCAATCAAGACATCGGCCGGCACAACCTCGCGCTGGTCCGATTCCTCGCGGATCGCTACGACTTCTGCGTACAGAGATACGTCGTTGTTGCGACTGTCCTTGCCCCTGACGCTGATCTCAAAAAAGTGTAGCCGATAGGGATCAACAGCTTGGGGGTCCATGAAAATCGCAGTCCCGCCGGCTGCTGGGGCGAGCGATTCGTTCAGCTTCTCGTCAACTGCGGCGTACAGGGGATGGCCGGGACCGAGCAGAACAGCGTCGAGATGCTGGTCCTGATCGAGGACATCCTTATGAAATGTGACTTTGCGATACTCGTTGTTCGCCTTACCAAGCTTCTGGACAGAGGCCAACCGTTCGGACCGTAGATCGGCGAGCACATGTTCAATGCGCCAGAGACCGTCGGCGCGTGGCTCGACCCGCAGGCCGATGCGTTTGGCGGCGGCGATGAACTGCTCTTCGACGTACTTCGGCATTAGCCGGCGTTCTTCGATTTCGAGATTTCGCTGCTGGAAGCCAGAGAAGTCGACGTGCCCGCGGGCGAGTGCAATGCCCGTCGCCTTTTCGTATTCGCGTAGCTTGTTGGGATTGATCCGGTCGATCTGGTCGAGGTAGTCGTCGAGCCGGCGCGGATCGACGGCCGCTTCCCGCAGCATTTCCGGAAGGTTGACATCGTTCAGCGATAGCACCTCGCCGATCACGTCGAAGACGCGGCCGGCCAGGGACGCCTTCATGGCTTCGAGCTTTTCGAGGAGCCGTTCGAGAATGCGGCCTTCGACAATCGCATCGCCATCCTCACCCGAGGTCGCGACGAAGTTGAAGACGTAGCAATCGTCCCGCTGACCGATGCGGTGAATGCGGCCGAGTCGTTGTTCGAGGCGGGTCGGGTTCCACGGCATGTCGTAGTTGATCATCAGGTGGCAGAACTGGAGGTTGATACCTTCGCCGGCGGCCTCAGTCGCCACGCAGACCTGAGCCTGGGTGCGGAACTGTTCCTGCGCCCGCTTCCGTTCGTGCGGATTCATGCCGCCGTGAATCTCGCAGGTGCTGTAGCCCCACCGAGTCAGGTGCTCCTTGACGTAGTTCAAGGTATCGCGGTGTTCCGTGAACAGGAGCAGCTTGCCTCGGCCATCTTTCAGTTCGGCGAATTGTGCCCGTTCAAGGCATGACTTCAGAGCCTTCAGTTTGGAGTCATTGGCGGCTTCGCGAACCCGGCGGGCCTCTTCGACCAAGTCCTTCAGGGCGGCGATCTCGGCACGGAGTTGATCGAGTTCGATGGCAGCCGTGTACTCGTCGATCAACAGGTCCCGATCGGCGTCGTCGAGATCGTCTTCATCCTGTTCGGAGTCGACCAAGCGACCTTGAAGCGTACGCTAACCTTTTGCTCCGCTGCGCCGGCGTGAGCCCTTCCAATTCATCCAGCAGGTTCTGCTGCTTTTGCTGACGACGTTTGAGGGATTCGTGAATCGCGCAGGCGGACGAAGCCAGCCGCCGCTGGAGAACGGTGCGGGCCAGGGCAGCCGACGTTTTTCGCTGCCCCTGTTGTTGCGGAATGAACTCGTTGATGTAAGCGGTGACCGCCTTGTACAGCGAGAACTCGTCGGCATTGAGCTTGAACGGGACCGTGACGGCGTGACGGTCAGGAAACAGCCGCTGACCGTCCATGTCCTTGAGGTCTTCCTTCAGCCGCCGTAGCGCCCAGGGGCATTCGGCACCGAGGCGGAATACGTCGTTCCGAATCTCGGACGCCTGCGGTCCAAGGCGGTGCGGCTCGGGGAAAAGATCGTTGTCGATCAACCGCAGGAAATGGGCGAATTTGTCTTCGTCGCCGTGGTGGGGCGTGGCCGTGAGGAGCAGCAGGTTGTCGCACTGACTGGATAGCTTGGCGGCCAGTTCGTATCGCCGGGTGGATACGATTTTCGGCTCACGGCCGACGCCGCCGCTGCCGGTCCGAGCGGAACACTTGTGGGCCTCGTCGATGATGACCAGGTTCCAGTGCTGCTGCCAGATCCGCTCGCGAACATCGTCCTGCTTGGCATAGTCGAGCGACGCGATGACTTGGTTGCTGCGCTGCCAGGGGTTCGATAACTGCTGCTGATCGACCGCTGCGAAGATGATGTCGAAGGTCTCGCCGAACCACCGCTGCAATTCGTCTTGCCACTGGATAGTGAGCGGCGCGGGGCACAGGATGAGCACGCGATCAACGGCTTCGCGGAGTTTCAGTTCCTTGATGAGCAGGCCGGCCATGATCGTCTTGCCCGCGCCGGGATCGTCGGCCAGCAGGAAACGCAGACAAGGCTGCGGCAGCATCTTCTGGTACACGGCCTCGATCTGGTGAGGCAGCGTGCGAATTCCGGAAAGACTGACGGCAAATTGGCGGTCGTGGACGTAGGCAAGTCGGATGCGGGCTGATTCAACGAGCATTTGGAGATCGTTGGCCTCGACGTAGTGAGGCTTGTCTGTCGTGCCATCGTGATCCCGAATCAGCAGCATCTCGGCCGGAGACAGCACGACCTCTTCGAGGTTGCCATCGGCCAATCGCACTCGGCATTCGCAACCATCGCCCAATGGACGGACCGACTCCAAGGCGACCGGTTCGGCGAAATGCCCCGGCAGCTTGATCCGTCGCCCAATGGGAAATTGCGATTCCGACATTCGCAGCCTTACCCCTTCGTTGGCTTGGCGACCTTCGTCAGGAATTTGCCCAAATCAGTCCGTCGAAATAGACGGTATCCATTGGCTGGATTTCGGTGCATCCTGATCTTGCCGGATTCAGCCCAGGCACGCAGCGTGTTTTGCGAAATCCCAATAGTTCTGGCTGCTTCGGCGATCTTCACATATTCATTTAGCTTGGTCATCGAGCCGCAGCCTCCGTTTTGATTGCCAAACAATGAAGGAAGTCTACCAGAGTCTCCATGCCAACGGCAGTAGCCGCTCGATGCGATTATTCGCGTTCGATTGAGCAATAGAGAATCTGAGACTGAACAAGACGCATGCACAACCGTAAACATCGCCTCGGTCGGCTTGTCCAATCCACCCTTTACGAGGAAGTGCGTTTGAAATTACAGTGAAATCGGCACAACTCAAGATGCGCCAGCACCTTCATCGGCGACAGATTCATTTGCATCTGCCTCACCTAGTTCGCGCCGGGCGGCGGCGATTTCCTCTGGTGTAGCGTCGCGGCCAGTGAGATTTTTATAGAGCTTCGCCAGCGACTCCGCGCTTACTTTGTTTACAAGGTGAAATTCGATTGGCTTGTCGGCCATTGGCTTTGCTCCTGAGCAAGAATCCACGACAGCCGATTATACGGCTGCCGGCTTGATGGGAATTGAGTTTGCATAGGTCTGCCAATTCGACCAAATCAATCCGAAGACGCCCATGTAGAAAGCAAACGAGTCTGTCTTGACATTGCCGTGGTTTGCTGTTGTTATAAATTCACTATCCCAATTCGTCGGCGCATTCGTCGAATGTTCGCTCCATTTGCTTGATCGCAAAATTTTTCCCAATATAGTACATAAACATTGGGATTATTACTCCGATGACTGCGAAACAAATGCCGAGAATCAAAAAAAGATAAAACCACCCTGTCGGTCTCTGCTCAAGACTGGCAGTGATTGTCGTTCTGTCGTTCTTCGTTTTGCAGGCGATCTTCGCCGTGGCAACGTAATTGATGCCACCTAGCCACTGGTTGAATCCAGTGACGGTCATCTGCTCGTCAGTCCGTTCGACGCAAGCTTCGGTTTGCAGTTTCTCCGCTAGTAGGTCAAGAATGTCCCCTGTTGCAACGACGCCCCTTATGGTCTTGCTAACTGAATACTTCAGTCTGAATAGCTCAAGGCTTTGCTCTTTCTTCCAAGCATCCCGATCAGCGGCCTGACAAGCCCAGCACAATCCCGTGCTAAGATCGCGTGAGTAGAATTTCGTTGGTTTCCCGCAACGTGGACAACAGCCTCTTTTCTTCTCCTGCGACCGTGGTATTTCTGGATTTGGCAGAGGTGGCGGAGCAGAAACCGCAGATGAAATCGCGGGAGGTCCTTCGACCAGGCGTGATGCGTCGGGGTGCTCAAAATCGTCAGGCGGCGATTCAGAAATCTGATCGCTCTTTTCCGGCACGCGTTGCAATCGTGAAACGTCAGGTTTGCCAATCCAATTGAATGCGTCATCGGCACCGCCGCCGCTGACGACGAATTCGTGCCCACAAGAAGGGCACTTCACTTGCTTTCCCCGCAGTTTTTCGGGTACTTGGAGCCTCCGACCGCAAGTGCATTTAACGAGGATCATCGCATCAGAAAAGCATTGGAGATCGGAAAAGTGTGTTGTTGCCGCTTATTGTGCAAGTGTCCGTTCTTGCATGTCAAGCAAGTTGAAGAGATCGGGGGTACTTTCCACCCTGCTCGATGCGCCCAGTCATTTGTTCGCGGAGCTTTGAAGATCGTTGGCGATTTTGGAAGAATCAATCCGCACCACAGCATCATCGAAATTATCGACTTCATCGTGCGCCCCTTTTTTGTCGAAAAACCCGATCGTTGTCTTGTTTGACCCAAATGACGCTCGCGTGCACCGTTCCGTGCTTATGAGTTTCCCATTTTGGGAAATTGTAATCGTGGCCGTAGGCTTCTGCAATTCAATCACTTGCAGATGCCATGTCGAAATCGCGATTCACGGCCCGATACCATAAATTCCTTCAAGCGCTTCGAGAAGCGCGGAAGGATGCCAATCTCACGCAGGTACAAGTGGCCAAGCATTTCAATAGCCATGCCTCGTTCGTCTCGAAAATCGAGTCGGGCGAACGGCGGCTCGATGTCGTCGAATTAGCCGATCTGTGCCGTCTTTATGGAATTCGACTCGGCGCTTTTCTCCGTGGTGCGGGTCTCGACTGACTTCGTTTTGCTCGCCAAAATGGTGGGATCGGGCGCGCCGGTTAGCTACCGGCTCGGGTTCCCGGCTACGGTGCTCTTCGAGTCTCTCTTTCGACGCTGCGGCCGGGAACCAATCCCGGTGGAAAGAGAGCTGTTCGATGGCAACTTCGCCCGAAGATGTTATCCGCGAATTCGAGCGGCTTGGTCCGCCCCTCTCTGCCATTGAGTTGGCGAGAATTCACCTGAACTTCAGCCCATATGGCGTTGCAAAACGTATTGAAGCGATCACTAAATCGGGTCTTGCGCGAGTCCCCAACTATCCACTGGCGATTCGGCCAATCCGGCACCAGGATCCCACTGGGATGCTGCGACGAGAGCGCGAAACAAATGGATTTATGACAAGTGCCACAAGGGAACACCATACAAATCGATCATAGCCGACTTGGCTCGTAAGCCCAAAACGTGGGGTGCATCCGCACAGTCAACGGCATCAAAGCTGCCGCTAAACGCTATGCCGTTGCGATGAAACTCCCGCTACCTCCGCCCCGCCAAGCCGGTCGCAAGCCGCGCTGAATTGTGATCGCAAAGTGCGCGCTCATTCCTGTTCACTCTTGCGCAATTTTCTGTTGCTACACAGTGCGTGATGATTCTCGCACCAGCCCACCATTGGGCAGAAAGCGAGAATCAATTATGAGCGCGACTACGATTGAGCCGGTTCCTTCCTTATTGTTCACGTGCGAAGAAACGGCCCGTGCGCTACGAATTAGTGAGAGGACTCTCTGGTCCTTAAGGAAGCGCGGCGAGCTGTGCGCCGTCCGAGTCGGCCAGCGTGGGGTCAGATACGACCCGCGAGATCTTCAAAGGTGGATCGACCGCCAGAAGGTGAGCGGCGAATGACCACTCAAAAAACAGGGGCCGGCCCGGCAAGGCCGACCCCCGAAAACGAAAACGCAAACCGTGCCCCATCATCATACCATGCCGTGAAGTTGACGGAAGCGGTCGCCGCCGCGATCCGCATAGTTGACGAAGGGCGTGAGCCTGATTTGCGGGAATGGGTGGGCGCGGAGAATACGAATTCAACCGCAATATGCACGAGCGCCGCTGGCCGAAAAGGCACATCGTTTCGGCCGAATACATTTGCGAGCTGTTGTCGGACCTGACCGGCTTGCCAGCGGATGCTTTCGAGTGCGAAGTTGGACGGCAGTTCGGCGAAATGGAATGGTCCGACGTGGCGCTGCAGGAAATCCTGGATTGTGACAGCTATTGGAACGGCGGCGAACGAGAAGCAGAGGATCACAAAACCGTCGGCGTGATACCGAAAGTGCCAACACGGCGCAGGCAGGTGGTAGCATGAGCCGACAGCCAACGCCAGCGGACGATGCCCGCTGGAATTCGCACACGGGATCGGGTGACGAACCGCCGCTAGGGGAGCGCATCACAATCACTTGCGGCCGCGCCGATCGACACGGCAAGTGCCGAGTGACGGCATCGCTGGACGGCGCAGCGATTCACTATGACACGTTCGAGCCATACTCGGCCTATCAGCGCGGCCTGTTCGCTCAAGCCGTACACGAGAAGGCCACAGGCAACGCACCGGATGAATCGACGAACTTGCGATGGATTGGCGACAAGGTAACCGCGGCGGCCGAAGTGCAAGAGGATCAACGCGAACTGCTGACGCCCAAACTGTCGCGATTGGCAGACGTGGTGCCCGAACAAGTGCCCTGGTTGTGGCCGCCGCGCATCGCTCTTGGCAAGCTGACGCTATTGGCCGGCGACCCCGGCCTGGGCAAATCGTTTTTGACGCTGGACTTGGCGGCCCGCATATCGGTCGGTGCGCCGTGGCCCGATGATCCCCATGAAGATGCGCACGCCGGGCGGAGTGGTAATTCTGAGCGCCGAAGATGGATTAGAAGATACGATCCGCCCCCGACTTGACGCTGCCGGGGCCGACGTGAATCGCATCTCGGCATTGACCGGAGTTGCTTATCGAGTGGCCGGCGAAAACGATCCGCGGGAAGCCGGAGTCGATTTGACACGACACCTGCCGGCGCTAGAGGCCGCGATTAAACAAACTCCCGACTGCAAATTAGTGATTGTCGATCCGGTCACGGCATTCATGGGAGACACGGATTCGCACAAAAACGCCGAAGTGCGGGCGCTACTGGCTCGGCTGGCGGAGTTGGCAGCGCGGTGCTACGTGGCAGTGCTGGCGGTCACTCACTTGAACAAGGCCAGCACGCTGCCGGCGCTTTATCGGGCAATGGGAAGTCTCGCCTTTGTGGCGGCGGCCCGTGCCGTGTGGGCCGTAGTAAAAGACAAACACGATCCATCGGGCCGGCGGCGGTTGTTCCTGCCTTTGAAGAACAACTTAGGCGACGATCAATCGGGGTTGGCCTATTCGCTCACGGCACGTTTCGGCGGCGAAGGGACGATCGTGGCATGGGAACCGGACCCGGTGACGATTAAAGCCGACGATGCCATGGCGCACGAATCGGGCCGACGTGGCCCCGATCCCGCTGAGCGGGATGAGGCGGGCGACTATCTGCGGGAAGCGCTGGCAACAGGCCCTAGACTGGCTAGGGAATTGATTGAGGAAGCCCGAGAAGCCCACGGCGTTGCCAAGCGGACATTGGACCGGGCAAAAGTAGACGTTGGAGTTAAATCGTACCAAGAGCCGAAGCTCGGCCCCTGGTGGTGGAAACTGACCGATTCCAAGATTGCCACGTTTCCTGATTCAAAACAACTTGGCAATCTTGGCAACCTTGCAGAAAACCCGAAGGAAACCGACGTTTTCGGTGCCGACGATTCCAACATTGCCAAGTTACCTGTACCTGGCGCTCTTGGAGAGAATGGCCACGATCCCGACGCCATCAACCGGTTACTTGATGGAGCGGCTGCGGAAGATGAGGGCGAAAGATGGTAGCGACTTATTTTGCAGAACCTTCCGCACCGATACTTGCATTTAACGCATACGTCGTATATGATCCTGGCATGGCGAGTTCATTTAGCGACCAATTGCGAAATGCAATCAAACGATCAGGCTGGACGGGCTATGCCATTGCGAAGGCAACCGGCATCCCGCAAGCGCAGTTGTCCCGGTTTATGAACCGTAAGGGCGGATTACAGCAATCCAACATTGACCTAGTGTGCAAGCTGATCGGTGCGGTTAGTTGGCCCGAAATCGAAAACCAAGTCGAAAGGAAAGTGAAGATATGGCCAGCATTTCGAAGCGAAGCAATGGCCGATGGTTTTTGCGGTGCGTTATTCCTGACGGCCGGCGGCCAACAATTGCGCTGGGCACGCGGTCCGAGCGGCAAGCGGTCAGCGTCAAACTAAGAATCGAGAACATCGTCGCCGCGCTCGAAACAGGACAACCGCTCGATCCCGAAACGTCGGTTTGGATCAATGGCCTAAAGCCCAAGTTTCGCAAGCGGCTGGAACGCGCAGGTTTGCTCACCAAGACAGCCGAGCCTGAACAAACCAATCTAGGCGCATTTCTCGACGGCTACATCGCATTGCGCGCTGACGTGAAGGGAAGCACGGCGACGGTTTACAAACACACTCGAAGGTGCCTGATTGAATACCTGGGTGCCGACAAGCCTCTGGCTTCTGTTACTCCCGGCGACGCCGACCAATGGCGCATTTGGCTGGCTCACGATCAAGAGTTAGGCGAAAACACAATCAAGCGCCGTTGCGGGATCGCCAAGCAGTTTTTTCGGGCTGCTTTCCGGCGGAGACTGATCGGCGAAAACCCATTTGCCGACATGCGTGGTATCGCAGTTCAGCGCAATCGGGAACGGTTCTATTACGTCAGCCAAGCCGATGCCCAAAAGGTTCTCGATGCTTGCCCTGATGCTCAATGGCGCTTGCTATTCGCCCTTAGTCGCTTCGGCGGGTTGCGTTGCCCGTCAGAGCATTTGGCGCTTCGCTGGGGCGATATCGACTGGGAACGCGGCCGCATGACGGTTCGCAGCCCAAAAACCGAGCATCACGAGGGAAAGGAAAGCCGTGTCGTTCCCATCTTCCCCGAATTGCACCCTTACCTTGAGCAAGCTTTCGACGAAGCCGAACCGGGTACGGAGTTTGTCATCACGCGCTACCGCGACAGCAATGCGAATTTGCGGACACACCTATGCAGGATAATCGCCAAGGCCGGGCTCAAGCCCTGGCCCAAGCTGTTCCAGAATCTTCGCTCGACGCGGCAAACGGAACTGGCCGACGAGTACCCCGCGCACGTGGTTTGTTCCTGGATCGGTAATAGCGTTGACGTGGCCCGCGAACATTATCTCCAAGTGACCGACGAGCACTTCGCCAAAGCCTCGGGCAGCGGCGCGCGTGAGGATGCAGCGCTCCACCAGCGCTCCAGCAAGCCCTCGCAAGGCGATGAAAACGCCGATTCTGCGACGGGCGCACAATCTGAAACGATCGCGCCGTTGGCCGTCGAGAATGGAGTTTTTCTCGACGATTCCCCTGCGTGCGGCTCGATGCCGGACGGCCACGCCGATTGCTCACTTCCAACCGAGTGGGCGGTACAGGACTCGAACCTGTGACCTTCTGGGTGTAAACCAGACGCTCTAACCAACTGAGCTAACCGCCCGCATGCGCGCACGGCCGACCCTTGCCCGGGTGTACAGCATTGCCGCTGGAACCATGAAATAGTTTAGTTCATTGGACGGCAGGCGAACAGTTGCTTGCCGGCGAACGGATTGACGAGCAATTTAGCGAGTCGCAGCCGACGTCAAGCGAAGGGGGTGGCAACGCAGCGTTATGAATTGAAGAGTCTATCCAGCAGTTCGTCCCATTGGCGACGTTGGACGCGCTGGCGAGCTTCCTCGTGCGCAATTGCGTAGATATGCGCGAGCATGTTGGGCGAGGATGTTGGTTTGAAAGCCGGTCCGAGCGCGGGCGGAACCGCGGCAGATGAGGCCGACGATTGACCTTGTGAAGAAATCGAAAATCGTTGTTTGAAATTCGTCACGCCCGGCTTCCTGATCGATTGCCAGACAACTGCTGCTAACATCCACAAGTGGTTCGAAAACGACCGCGCAGAGTGCAAGCATCAGCAATATAATCGCCTTAGTAATATCGAGTGTTTTCGCGCATCGGGCGATGTTCGTGGTTTCGAGCGGCATACTCCGAACGTTCGTAAAAGCTTGCCAAACGGCCAAATCTTGCTCAAATCGAAACTTCTCTTGCTAATTCCGAAGCCGCTATTCTATATTTTTGCTGATTGCTGACCCGAATCACGGGAGGATTCAGTCTTAAAGCCCGCCGCCTCTGACTGGAAGTCCGGAGGTCGCGCCGAGGAGTTCTTGGCCGGGCGTCGGTGCGAACTACATTTGGGTTCGCCACTCGCAGCACAGGCGCGCTGCGGGAACTGCAAACCCGATCAGGACGAAAGGAGTTTCCTATGTCTAGTGCTGTCGTGATGGAACGTTTTGCTTTAGGCTCGCCCGCAGGCGCGGGACAAACGCAGTGGTCGCCCGGCTCACTGCCGGCCGCTTCACCGGCTGGCGGCAATTGGTGTGTGGTGCCACGGTGCAAGATCGAGTTCGAAAAATGCACCGGCGGGTACAAAATCCACTGCCGTTGCGACGACGAACTGTCGTGCGCGACACTGCAGAACCTGTGCCGCATGCTGTGCGACGGTTGCTGCAGTTGCGTGTGCACGCAGAACGGCATTCAGTGCTGCCAATGCACGTTTGCCAATTGCCATTGCAAGTGCGAATACACTTCCGATGGCTGCTGCCTCACCTGCACCAGTGGCGACAAGCACAACTGCGCTTGCCTGCAAGCCTGCTGTGAATGCTGCGCAAAGTGCTGCGACAACGGTTGCGCGTGCTTTGTGTGTTTCAACGGCACCCCGGTGTGTTGCGGCAATTGCTAAGGCGATTGCTTCTGGAAATTGCAAAAACCATTGCCAGAAGAGCCTGCGGAGAAGAGCCGCGGGCTTTTCTTTTGCGCGAGCGCGTCGAAAACGGGAGAGTCCACGGCGTTTTTGAAACCGTCGCTAAGTCCTGGCATATGAATCGGCGCTAAGCAGTTCAATTGCCACAAACGGCTCCTTTCCCTCGACCCAAGCATCGTAGCCGGGCGGAATTGCGTAGGACTCACCGGCGGAGATGGTCTTCTCAGTGCCGTCGGTCAAGCGGATCGTAATCTTGCCGGATACTGCGTAGCCGACATGGGAGAGCTGGCATTGTTCTGTCTTAACGACCGGCTTGATGCATTGGGACCAGCGCCAGCCGGGCTCAAGATTGAACCTGCCAATCGCAAACCCTGCAAGATGCACGACTTCCACGCGTGTTTTGCTGGGAGTGCGAACTTCGTCGGGTGAACTATGCGGCTTGACCTGGAGCTTCGATACAGTCACGGGAGATGCCATTGATTCTTCCTCCTTGTTTCAGTTGTGTACCAGCGGGTGTGATGGGACACCGAGGCGACCCTTTAACAACAGTTGATTTTAGAGCACAAGCAAAGTGCCCTGCAATTACTGGCGGCATATGCCAGCGGATCCGCGGCTCGCAGCTTGCGACTGCGACACTGACGGCTCAGCACTGGCACTATAAATTCGAGCATGGGGTTAGACACGCCATCGCCCAACGATTGGTGGCGATCAAATTGACAGCGAGTGCCGGCAACGCAACGTTTCTGTAGCGCAGTTCGTTGGCAACTCAGCCTTCGGCACCAATTATGGGTAGGCCGTAAGAGCTATTCCCTTATTGAACTGCTACAATCATGCGCTGCGGCCAAGAAAACCCAAGTCTCGCTACCCGATAACGACGATGAAGAAGCTCAGTTTTGCCAAAAGCCGTACTTCTCCGCTTGGCGCGACCGTCGTTGATGGTGGTGTCAATTTCAGCTTATTTTCTCGCACGGCGTCCGGTGTCGAATTGCTGCTCTTCGATCGGGAAGATGGTGCCAAGCCGTCCCGTGTAATTACGCTCGATCCTGTTTCAAATCGACGTTACCACTACTGGCATAGCTTTGTTTCAGGGATCGCGCCAGGACAACTCTATGGCTACCGAGTTCTTGGGCCGTCGGCTCCCGAGCGTGGCCTGCGCTTCGATGCTTCCAAAGTACTTCTTGATCCGTATGGCCGAGGTGTGGTGATACCGAAACACTATTCCCGCGAATTAGCATGTCGTGAAGGTGATAACGCTGCGACCGCAATGAAGAGCGTTGTCGTTGACCCAAATGCGTACGATTGGGAGGGTGATCTGCCGCTGAACTTGCCCGCGGCGCGTACCATCATTTACGAGATGCATGTGCGCGGATTCACGCGCCACCCGAGTTCCGGAGTTGGCGAGAAAACGCGCGGAACATACGCCGGATTGGTCGAGAAGATTCCGTATCTCAAAGACCTGGGCATTACGGCGGTAGAATTGTTGCCGGTGTTTCAGTTTGATGCACAGGATGCCCCCGCAGGAAAAATGAATTATTGGGGTTATGCGCCGATCTCCTTTTTTGCGCCGCACCCAGCATACAGCTCACGACAGGACTCACTCGGGCCGGTAAATGAATTTCGAGACATGGTCAAGGCCCTTCATCGCGCAGGCATCGAAATCATTTTGGATGTAGTGTTCAACCACACGGCCGAAGGGAACGAATGGGGGCCAATGCTTTGCTTCCGGGGCATCGACAACCCGACTTATTACATGCTCGAAAACGGCGGCTCACGATACGCCAACTACACAGGCTGCGGCAATACGCTCAATGGCAATCATCCGATTGTACGGCGGATGATTGTGGACAGTCTGCGATATTGGGTCGAGGAAATGCACGTAGATGGGTTTCGCTTTGATCTAGCATCGATCCTATCGCGCGATTCATCGGGGTATCCACTGCCTAATCCGCCGGTGCTGTGGGATATCGAATCGGATCCGGCGCTGGCTGGCACCAAACTTCTTGCCGAGGCCTGGGATGCTGCCGGGCTTTATCAAGTGGGGAGCTTTGTGGGTGACGCCTGGAAAGAATGGAATGGCCGCTTCCGCGACGATGTTCGCGACTTTATTCGGGGCGAGCCTGGCTCGCTGCGTCGAGTGGCGGACCGAATGGTCGGCAGTCCAGAAGTTTACGGTCACAAGCAACGTGAGGCCGAACAAAGCATCAATTTCGTAACCTGCCACGATGGTTTTACATTGAACGATTTAGTCTCGTACAACCAGAAACACAACGAGGCCAACGGCGAGGGGAACCGCGACGGCGCCAACGACAATCGCAGTTGGAACTGTGGCGTGGAGGGGCCAACCGATGACCCGGCTGTTGAGAAGCTGCGAAATCGACAGGTAAAAAACTTTTTGACAGTCACGATGATGTCGTTGGGTGTCCCCATGTTTTTGATGGGGGACGAAGTTCGGCACACCCAGGGTGGCAACAACAACGCCTTCTGCCAAGACAACGAAATCAGTTGGTTTGACTGGGGGTTGGATGCTAAGCACGCCGAAGTTCATCGGTTTGTGAAATTGCTGATTGCGCGGCGATTATTGCGCGACGTGGAACATGAACGCCAGCGCGTGAGTGTCTGTGCAATGCTCGAACAGGCGGATAAAAGCTGGCACGGCGTGAAGCTGAACGAGCCGGATTGGAGCGACAATTCTCATTGTGTGGCGTTGAACGCTCAACTTCGAAATGAGGGACTGCGGTTCTATCTCATATTAAACTCCTACTGGGAACCGCTCGAATTCGATCTTCCTGCGCTGCCAAGCGGGACATGGCAGCGATGGATCGATACCGCCCTCGATTCACCGAATGATATAACTTCGTGGAAAGAAGCACCACCTGTCCCAGGCGATAGATACCGGGTCGCCGACCGGTCCGTGGTGATGCTCTACACGAGTGTCAAAGAATAATACATTCGGCAGCCCAAAGTCGCCACTCGCGTTCAGCGGTGTACATCGCGCGAGAGATGTCGAATTTCGCGAGTCGCTTCATCATATTTATCGCGACAATTTGCAGGAGATACACGTTTCTTAGCAGAGATCGGAATTTCGGCGAGGGCTCGTCGGCATGACCATGGACCGGCTGATTAACATTCTTGTCACCATCACGCTCATCGAGATGATGATTGCCACCGGCATGGGAGTGACATTTGGTGTGCTTGCCGATGTCGGTAAGAATTGGCGATTGGTAGCACGGGCGGCGCTGGCGAACTACGTTTGCGTTCCCGCAGCGACGGTCGGCCTGTTGCTTTTATTTGCTCCTCACCCCATGGTTATCGCGGGATTCCTGATTCTAGCGGTGTGCCCAGGTGCTCCCTATGGCCCACCGTTTACAGCGATTGGCAAAGGAAATGTAACCGTCGCGATCGGTTTGATGACGATTCTCGCCGGTTCGTCGGCCATCATCGCACCGGTTTTGCTGCGCTACCTCTTTTCCTGGCTGACGCCAAACCAACCACTTCACGTCGATGCCGGCAAGATCATCGGCACTTTGCTTGTCACACAGTTAGCTCCCTTGTCGATTGGCGTCAGCGTGCGTCAGTGGCGCCCTTCATTAGTAGATCTGCTGCTAAAGCCCGCGATTCTTGTAAGTAAACTGCTCAATCTATCGGTGGTGGGATTGATCTTATTTGCGCAGTTTCACTTGTTGCTGGAAATTCGACTGCGCGGATTCGTGGGAATGTTGGCTATGTTGATTGCAAGTTGGATCGCCGGTTATTTGCTAGGCGGACCGACTTCCGACACCCGCAAGGCTATGACATTGACGACAGCGCTGAGAAACGTGGGAGTAGGTTTGGTCATTGCCACTAGCAGCTTTCCCGGGACGCCGGCCGTCACCGCAGTTCTGGCCTATGGCATTCTGGAAATTCTCGGGTCGTTGCTGCTGGCCCGCTGCCTGCGAAACAGCCTCGGAAGAATGCAAGTTTTGGATGAGCCGCCGCTGCCCGAAAACTAGTTTCACTGGCAAGTTTTCCGACGGAAGGCACCGTAGCGCAATGTCAGCGAAATATCATCCGTTAATGTCCGAGTTTCGCTTTTACGATCAATCTTGTCTATCAAGTCGATAGCTCACTTGGTTGTCCAGCGGCATTCGTAGACTGTCCCGACTTGAGGATTCACTACCGACCAGCCAATCAGGGACCCATAGGGGTGGTCGATCGTATTCCGGGGATCCATCATCTGCGGCGGCGCGCTATTGTCGGCCGGATACCGCACTAAGCTGTACGTGCGGTACGGTCGTTCTTCGGGAAACAGCATCCACACAGAAAGCAGGTCGGTTTTACACTGTAATCACGAAGGGTGCCCGGCCAGAGCTCAGCACAGGAAACCGTGCCAGCGCCGCGATCTCAACGGTCACTGGCTCTCCGAAGGGAATCCGCGCAAGATCGTATTCAATTTCATAGCTGGTCCCTCGTCCGTCAAAGACATCAGGGTTCTTTTTCACCCTGCTGACAACGGCTTGAAGTGGTCCTTTCGGTTGACGATACTCGACATCCTCAATCGGCACAGCATTTCGAAATGTAACGAGACGGCGGCTCGACTCTGTATCGACAAGCTTAAAGGTCATTCGATCCCGCAGCAGGACGCGGCCCTGGCGATCTGGCGATGCTTCGTCCGGATTCCACTGGCGCAGGTCAATCATCCGGCTATAGGTGAGTATTTCCAACCCCGAGTAATCGAGTTCAGTGGGTTCGGATTTCTCGCCAATCGCGATCGTCGCCCAGTTGGATGTGGGGTCTCGATCAAGCAAATCGAGGATTTGGCGGAAATCGGGGTCGCCGTTCGCAATCGCATTAATGACAGTCGCCTGGATCTGCGCTTTCTGGTAGAGCTTATAAACCTGCAGAGGCAAGTAAACAAACAGCACGAGCGCGACGAAGACATAGAGATAGCTCGGCCAGTCACGTGGTCGAGCAGAGTTGTCCATATGCGGCGGCGACGCGATCTGCGAAGCTCGCGCGCGAGCTGCGTCGGCATGGAAGGCGCAAGCGACTTTGACTTGGATGGCTCGGGCGTCGTTAGCTTATCGCTGGGTATCGGCGCCCAGGGCGACTGGCTTGACTTGCCGCTTTGGTCGGCGGTCTTTATGCCAGATACCTTTCGAGCTACCTCATAGCCGTGCTGCACGAGCGCGTTAATCTCTACATCTGAAAAACGATCCATGTCCGTTCGAATCGATTGTACTTCGGCCTGTACTACCGGATGGAGCGCTGTGGGGTCTTCCGATGAGTCGACCATCTCGGTTATTGGCAGAAATACGAAGCCAGGTTGCTGGCCGAAGTTCTCCCGTTCCAGTTGCCAAACCCGGTCCCAGAGAATATCGGTTGCACGCATGGATTGACCAAAAACTCCGAGCGCCGCCTCGCTCAAGATTTGAAACGGTTTTCCGGCGTCGCTTACCAAGATTTGGTCAAACTGAATGTCTTGGAGTTTTAACCAAGAAAAGGCTCGAATGTCCGAGATTGTCGTACACGCCTCCATCCGTGAACCACTCGGTCGGGTATGCACCCTCGCGCACTCCCAGGTCGGCCGCGGTGATTTCAACGGGAGGAAAAAAACCAGGAAACGCCGATGAGGCGCCGACCACTCTCGGAAGGCTCGCCAGTGTGTCCAGGAATGTGCTGGAACGTGGGCTTTCCTTTGAGTTGACGCTGTTGAATGAACAATCCGTTGCGGTTAAATACAGAAAGCCCGCCATTGCTTACGTTCGTCGTCAAGATGTGCAACATGGGCCGCTCCGGCAGCTCATAGAGGCACCGTTCACCGTAAAGGAACTTCCTATAGTAATGTTCGAGAATTGCGTTTGGCGTAAGGGTCCGAGCGTCGCGACGGCTTAGCTTTGCCAATAAGCGGAGCGGAAATTGCATCGGAAGGCGACGGACGATGCGATTCCGAACATCGTATTGTACGAACCGCACGATCTCCGATGCGGCCTCCGCGAACCTGTCGTCATCGCCACAGTATCGATCCCAGTTCAGCACGAGATGTGTCGCCAGAATGCTGCCGCCGGAGACCGAAGCGATGTCGGTCACATCCTGAAGCTGGCCGGCATCCTTGAGATACCGAACAACTCCAAGATGATAGAGCGTAGCGCGAAATCCACCGCCGGATAGCGCTAGTCCAAGTCGTGGCATGGAGGTTACCTCGCAAAAGGCAGAGAGTCCTCCTAAGTATAGTTCTCGCAGAGAGTGCTTTCCGGGCCTTTTTTCCCTTGCGGGTGCGACGGGTTCGAACAAAACGCAGCAGGGAAGACCAAGCCCGACACAAGCCGGGCTGATTTTTCCCATTTTTGCTTAGATCACCGCGGCCGCTTACTGGCACATTGCGAACACGCTCTCACAAACTTGACCGTTTCTCAATTGCTCCAACAAACCACCGTTGCGGCACAGGCATTTCGCTGCATCTGATTCAAGTGCCAATGAGCTTTGGGCGGATTTCTGAAAAATAGAGTGGCCGGTTAGCGAACTTAGGACATCGTTCGCACGTCGGTGCGCCGGAGCGACGCGAATGTAACTGCTGTGCCAGAACCGGCTACACTCGTATTGCCAGCAGTGATGTCGTTTGCGTTGAACGGCTCTCAATCATTACCAGCATTACCGGACACCCTAGCTTTTTCCATTGAATATGATATACTGTAAGCACTTGATCCTCTGGGCAATTGGCCGATTGGATTCTTGCCAGGTCCAGTGGCCTTTCTAAAATCGTAGCGTAACCCGCGCTTCGCCCATTCTGGTCCTGAAATTTCTGTAAAGGACCATTCATTGAGTTTTTGTGAATTGGGGCTCGCTGAGCCCATTGTGCGGGCGGTTATTTCCGAAGGTTATCAAACTCCCACTCCCATCCAGCTCCAGTCGATTCCGCAGATCATTGCCGGGCGCGATTTACTCGGCTGTGCCCAAACCGGCACGGGCAAGACGGCGGCCTTTGCATTGCCGATCTTGCACCAGGTCGATGCTATACGTCGAGCCGCTCAACCGCGAGCGCCGCGGGTGCTCGTACTGTCGCCGACGCGCGAACTGGCCTCTCAAATTGGACAGAGTTTTGCCACGTACGGGCGGCATTTACGCTTCCGCCATACCGTCGTGTTCGGCGGCGTCGGCCAGCAGCCGCAGGTAAGAGCACTTGCGCACGGCGTGCATGTGCTCATCGCTACGCCGGGCCGTTTGCTGGACTTGATGCAGCAAAGGCACGTGCAACTGGATAAGCTCGAAATCTTCGTGCTCGACGAGGCTGACCGCATGCTGGATATGGGCTTTTTGCCGGACCTGAAACGAATCATTGCCAAGTTGCCGCGAGAGCGGCAGTCGCTGTTTTTTTCGGCCACGATGCCGAAAACAATTGCAGGATTGGCGCAGAGCCTGCTCAGCGATCCAGTGCGAGTGACCATTACGCCGCCGGCCAGTACGGTCGACCGCATCGAACAGCGGGTTCTGTTCGTCGATCAGCCGAACAAGCGAGCTTTGCTCAACAAATTGCTTGTCGCTGGCAAATTTCAGCGTGTATTGATTTTCACACGCACCAAGCACGGCGCCGACAAGGTGGCGCAACAATTGAACCGCGCGGGCGTGGCAGCCGATTGTATCCACGGCAACAAATCGCAATCGGCGCGCAAGCGCGCCCTATTGCATTTCCGCCGCGGCACGCTGCGAGTGCTGGTGGCCACCGATTTGGCTTCGCGCGGCATCGACGTCGATGGCATCAGCCACGTGATTAACTACGACTTGCCGATCGAGCCGGAGGCATATGTGCACCGCATCGGTCGTACCGGTCGAGCGGGAGCCGATGGCGTGGCGCTTTCCTTCTGCGACTTTAGCGAGCACGGCGCACTACGGGCGATCGAGAAACTTGTGCGGCGATCGCTGCCGGTGGAAGTCGATCATCCGTACCATGCCTCGAGTCCAACATCAAACCATCGGAGTTCTGGCGAACATCGGTTTGGTGGCGACCGTCCTGCAAAAGCAAACCAGCGCTCGCAAGTGCATAACCGTCATAACCAATTTGCGAAGCGAAAAGGAAAAAAGCTGGCTGCCAGCCTGGCCGCGGCGAATTGATTCGGCAATGCGGAGATAATGCTTCGACAACGATGAGGACCCAGAAATGTTGAGCGAACGCGACGTTACGACACTTTGGCGAAAGCTCTTTTCGGGACGAGAAGTTTCCAGCGCCGTATTAGCCGAGGCCAAGACACTGCTCGGTAAATTAAGTCCGGAGAACCCATTGCGAGTTCGACTTGGCGCGGAGCTTCAAGAGATTCAGAAGCGACGGGCCTCGAAATAGACTGCACCGTCGGCACGGTCTCTCGGGTCTGGCAGACTGCGGTGCGGCTAAGAAAACCGTCGCGCTAATTGAGACTCGGCAATCTCTGGGCATGTCTGTCAAGTTTCAAGGCGGTCAGGCTCATTTCTTGTATGCACTAGTGACCGTTCCTTGGGAATTCCAAATACCGACCTGCCAAAGAACTGGCCGATCACTCGTTAGCGGAGAGAAGTTCAGTTCGGCGCGTCCCAATTGGAGTTCTCTCCGCCATTTGGCAGTTCTCGAACGCGAGCTGCTCGGCCTGCTCGCTTAAAAGATCCATCGCTACTTGCAATTGAACTTGTGCCGCCGATAACTCAGCTTCAGACGCATGCGAATTAATAACTAGGGGTTTGCCGCCAACGGCATAGACCCGAGTAAACGGTTTGGGAATGGCCAAATCGGTCCATCTCCCCGATATTCGCCAGCAGCGTGTCGCAGCGAAGGCGGTCGGGATAATAGCGCGTCCGGAACGCGAAGCCAAGAAAACAATGCCGCCTTTCATCTGGCGTCGTGGGCCACGCGGGCCGTCCGGTGTCATTACAACATGGGTATTCGACGGCAGACGCAAAAGCGCACGAAGTGCGGAAGCGCCATTTCGGTTGCTGGACCCGCGTACCGATCCAATCCCCAGCATTTTCAAGCCAGTCGAAAGCAGCGAACCATCGACATGCTGGCTAACTAAAGCCACGGTTCGAACATGGCGGCCGGCAAACATCGGATAAGCAATGGCATCGTGCCAAACGCAATAAATGAATCCGACCGAGCCGTCGTTCGTATACGGGTTCGTGTTTGGAGCCGCAGCGAGATACTGAATGCGAAGGGTTCGAAACAGTAGCCGGCAAACAAAAACAACACTTGCCGCCAGTAGCCAATCCAGCCAGCGATAGCGAATCTTCATGCTTCGACTTTTATTTTACGAGCTCTCGTCCGATCACTTGGCTTGTCGGGATACGTTGGCCGGCAGCCCTTTGGTATCGGCACGCCGAGGCACTGCTAATTTAAAGAAATATCGGATTGTCGCCGCGAAAGGCTGATGCGGAGTTTTCCGGCTCGTGAACGAACGAATCAGCGGAACAGACGGCACATTTCGCACGTCATGACTGCTCAATAAAATCGATATTCTACTCGTTTGGCGACTAACGCTGCCGATTTTCAGAGCGCATCACTGTCGCACCTCCCGAGAGCTGACAAATGAATTCTCAACACATGTTGAAGTGTTATAAATCGGCCGCAGCTTGAACCGCGAACCCATCCTCCGTGTTTATTCCGGGCGACGTCGCTTCAACCGGCTTTGGACGGCATTCGGACATTAGCTGTTATCCACAATGACGCCCAATTTTGCCGCCACTCGTTGTGCCGTTGCTAGGCGCCGCGCAATCAAGTCTGCGCTGGTGCGTTTAAAGCCCGCAACTAATTCGGCAGGCGCATTCTCAGGCGAACCACAGTCGTAGGGTGGCTCCGGCGCATATTGCAAAGCAAGCTGAATCAATTGCGCTGCCTGCGCACCGCGCAGCATTGCCGCGACTCGCAGGGCGCCGTCAATCCCTGCCGTCAGGCCAGCCGCGGTGACAATTTTGCCGTCGACAACCACTCTTTGATTCGTCGGCACCGCGCCAAAATACTTCAACAAATGGAATGCGGGCCAATAGCATGTCGCGGCGCGACCCATCAGTAGTCCGGCTGCGCCACAGACGAGTGCCCCTGTGCAGATTGAAAATACGCACATCGCGTCACGGGCCTGCCGCGACACGAACGACAGCACCTCTTCGTCTTCCATTAGATCTTCCTGTCCGGCGCCGCCGGGGACCACTAACAAATCGATCGGCTTGGCATCGGCAAAGGTCGCGTCTGGCGCCAGAGCCAAGCCATGCATATCGCGCACCAACTGAGTCGTCTTCCACAGCAACTGAAAACGCGAATTTGGCAATCGAGACAAAACTGCAAACGGCCCGGTTAGATCCATCTGATCGACCTGCGGGAAAACGATTGCTCCGATCTGAATTTGTTGCTCCAGAGGCACCAAGGCGGGAGGCGATTGGTTTTTCTCAGACATCGGCTGGCCCCATGTTAATCAATTCAGGACTGCCTGTATTTTAGCGAGGCATCGATCGCTCGCCGGATCCATGGTTTTTGATAAATAATCGCCTGCGACACCATGAGCCAACCTACGCCGGCCTACTCAGTCCAGCGCCTCGATAGCCAACAGCAGCAGTCTACATTGAGCAGGGAAACGAAAGCCGAGCCGGCGCAACATTGCTCTTTTACAAGTACATGCCCATGTACCCGCCCGATTGGTCGGCTTTGGCTTGCAGGGCTTCGATGCGTTTTTTGGCTTGCTCCAAGTCGCCGGCGGCAATGTAGCGATCGAATTCAGTCATGACGGCGCGGGGCACCGTGTCTTTGAACCAAGCGACGACCGGTTCGGTCATCCAGTCGCAGGTTTCGCGCTTAAGCTCGGAATCGAGATGAGCGTGCACGGAATGCTCATCGTCGTCGTCGGTGATGAGGGTACCTTCGAAAGTGAAATCGAGCATGCCCAATTCCGGCGAATTGGTCAGGTGAAAAACGCAACTGGCATTGTAAAGATAATAGGTATTATGCGAACCGTACGATTCAATGGCGGCTTTGATGCGTTCGCAACGGGCGCGGTAGCGCGGCGAAGCATCGATGGGAATATCGAGCCGCGATACGGAACGCAGCGGGAGGCAATCGAAGGTAATTTCGACGTAGCGTTGCATGGGGAAAAATGGTTATTAGTGGCATGAATGTGCGCGAGCTCAGCCGAAAATCATACCACAGGTGCTTGGTTTGGCACCAACGCGGATGAACTCACCAGTATAGCTGCCATCTAGAACGCAAGGCGGCAAGATGTACGGCCAGCGCTTATGACTTGCCTCGAGTGCATATCAGCCGGCAAGTTTTTGCTCTCGGCAGCAGGCAGTGTGTAGCTCACCGGCGTGGCGAATTGAAATAGCAGCACGTCCCCTTCACTAACGGCATTATCCGAGTCGCTCGCCGCATCGGCGTCGGCAGTTTTCGAGCCATGCAGTGTCCAACCGAGTGCCAGCCAACCGTCGTTGGCAGTGAGTTGTGCCCAGGGCATTTCGCCAATCTTCTTCCAGCGGCCACGCAGCACAAGGCCGGTGGAAGTTTTGCTGGCTGGGAAAATGGGCTCAGCGGTTTCTTCTTCGTCCGGCTGGGCAGCCCCCTTCCGATTTGGTGCCGAAGAAGCGACGCGGAAGGGTCTTGGTCAACAGCGTGCTGCGCTTGGTTCGTTCGCGCAGGGAAAGGTTAGCATCGCCGCCAGGTACGGGCACTGCTTTTACGCCATATTCACCTTCAACGCGCGTGGCGGTGACCTCGCCGCCAGCCATCGAAAGTTTGTACGTGACGAAGACTTCGGCGGGATACGGATTGATGATGCGGTTGCCATCGCTATCGAGCTTGGGCTGCGTGGTCGATTTGAAGCGCAGCACAAGACGCACTTGGCCATCTTGGAAGTGCGCTTCCACCGGGTTTTCGTCGGCGAACGTTGTCGCGGAGTAGTTGACCGTGAGTCCGTTTTTGAGCGTGGCCACCAGGGCATTGTAGTCGGGCGGATCCTTTGCAAGGCCGGAAAGGAATTTTTGATATTGCGCGGCGGTCAGCGAGGCATCGGCCAGCGCCTTGGCCAGCGCGTTGTAATCGGCTGGGGTAACATCGAGATTCAGCCGATCTTTTTCGAGCGATGCAAAATTCTTTTGCGGAATCAGCAGCGAATCATCGCGATGGTCAGCCGGGGTAGCGGCTTCGGCCAGGCAGGCGAGAAAATCGTTGAATTCTTCGCGATCGTATGATTCACCAAACAAGTCGCGCATCGAACGGCGATACGCCAGCGACCGCGTTGTTTTGCCAGCCGACATGGCCGCCGACAAGTTGTCGATTAGCGAATCGTGCAACCGAATCGAAATATCGGCGTTCTCGGCCGCCTCCGGCGGCGGCGAAGTGGCGCCGGTCTCGTTGGAGCGGGCTTCAAGCCCGACGATGGAAAGCCAATCGCGCGTGGTGCTGAAATCGATCCGCTGCGGGAAGGCGCCGCGGCGCGCAAGCGGATAGCGGAATTGCTCGTTGAAGGCCGAATTCACGCGATCTAGCAGGTCGCCCGTGCGCGTATCCATGCGGTGTTCTAGACGTGCTTCGGCGTGGTCGGCCGAAATGGCTTCGGCGGTAGATTTGCTGGCATAAACGCGGCGCGTGGCAATGTGCTGGATGATGAATCCGCCGCAAATATCAAGGCAATCGATCGTGCTGTTAGTGCAGCAATCGGCCCAAGCCGGCTCGCCGCTGAACGCTACCTGGTCGAATGCAAGTTCTTTGCGCCCCATGAGCGACGTCGTACTGTGGCTGAAGATCGTTACCGGGCCATTATGGCCGACGGTGCGCGAAAGAGTCTGGCCGCGCAGCACAAGTTCGATTTGGGCGCGATCGCGATTGGGAATTAATTCGGCGCTGACATGGCCAGTGGTATCGCCGACGCCATTGATTTGCGTGCCGAGGATGACGTCGTTGATTGGAGTTTTTTCGTTGAGATTGTCGTCGATGCCGCCAGCAACCAATTGCTTCGATACGTTGACGAGCACGTTTGGCTGATCGAACTGACGATGAAGCGCAGTGACGAGCGCCTGATTCTTGTGCGTGGCCGCCAATTCGTCGATGGTTTCGCCAAGTTGTTGGCGATCGAAATCGGCCGGCTGCTTGGCGGCGGTTTCGATTTGGGAGGCGAGCGAGTCGATTTGCTTGTCGTATTGCGACTTCTGATCGGGATTATGATACGTGGCCAATAAATCGGCGTAAGTGCGCAGCGACTTGCCGACGTCGCTAAACTGGCGGAGTTCCAGCCCCGAATCACCGGAAAAGAATTCCTCGCTCAGCTTGTGGAGCACCTCGGGATCGGCATCGAGTTCCTTTTTGAGTTGGGCCTGTAGCTCGTTTAAATTCAAATGAGCGCGCCAATCGGCGCCGTTCTTTCCTGATTGCGCCAGATAGTGATCGAGGCGATGAACAGCGGCATCGGTCTTAACTTCCTCGGCCAATACATCGGCTTTGGTGACCGGTTGGAATTTATCTTTAGCGGCCCGCGCCACCGAGGGAAGATCGGAAATTGCGGGTTGTTTGAGCTCATCGAGCCATGCTGCAAGCGCTTTGCGCGTGGCGACGAACTGAGGCAAGCGCACACCGGGCTCGGGCGCTTGGTAACGGGCAAGGATATTTTCCACTGCGGCGGGATCGGCTTTTGGCCCGCGATCGAGCTGGGCATGCAACTGCGCGGTCAGAAGATATTCATTCCAACCTTGAGCATTGGGTTGGCCGGAGAGCCACTGACTCTGTTCTGCTAAGGAGTCGCGCACTTGCGAAAGCGCAGTAGTTTCTGCATGGGCCGCCGTTGTTAGCAGAAATGCAAATAGTAATGCCGGCACTATAAAAGGAATTGGGCGTCGCATCCGTTCGTTCCTCCTGAGAATATCTTGCTCCCTCATCGATGAGCCAATTCATACCACGAAAGCAAAGTTACCGCCACCTGCGCATTTTGAAACTCTAGCTTACGTTAAGCTTTGCGCAGTCAACGACTTTTGAGAGCTACCAGATTGAGGGAGCTAGTTGCTCTGAAGGGGACAAAAGAAGAACTGCTAATAGTAACGGCGATATTCGCTCGCGGCACGTTAAATTCTTCTTAAAAATCTCAAAATCCCCAAACTAGCCCCCTTGAAGCTTGCGGTGCTAGCGGTCAAATTACGCCCACACGCGAGGTCGATCCAATACCGCACTTAACCCCGCCCCACGTAGCTCGACCCAATCGGTTTACCAGCCTTCTTCGAGCTAGCACACAATCGTCGTTCGTTTTTGTTTTGCGTGTGTCCCCTGTTTTGTGATCGGCAAGGGGCATTTCGTGCCTGTGACTTTGATACGGAGGATAAAGCAATGACCCGCAGTATGTTTGGACGGAGCGCATTTGGAATCTTGGCATTGGCCGTTTTGGTTTCGGCGAGCAAGACAATCGCCGAAGAAAAAGCCGCCTCAGCGACCCCAGACCAGGGAGCAAAGCTTGTATGGCTCGATAATTACACAAAAGCGATGGACCAAGCGCAAGCCGAAAAGAAGCTAATGCTGGTACATTTTTATCGGCCTGAGGATCAGAAGCGCGAAGCTGCGGCCACCGCAGCCGACTCGGTGGTGAATGTGGAAGAAGCTCTGAGCGATGGGAAACTTGCCGATAAGCTGGCGGACTATGTACTCGTGAAACTGCCGGTCGATGCCAAAATTACAATTAAAGGCGAACCGACGCGCCTGCTCGGCCATCGGGCCTACGCCGAGTTGCGAAATGGGCCGGGCATCGCGGTCATCGATTTCGCGCATCCGGATGCAGAGTACTACGGATATGTGGTGAGCGCTCTGCCGTTTACGCCCGGGAAATATTACCGCTTCCGTTCGAATCACTTAGCCACGTTGATCAACTTGCCGGAAGGAACCCTGACGCAGCGGAGTATGATTTTGGCCGTTCGAATTCATCCCGAACATCCGGCCAGCACGGTGGGCCAGGAAGACCCGGTGCTGTTATCTGAAGCCGCCGGACATTCCGATTACCAAGCCCAAGTGCATGTACAGGGGCATCAAGGCTGGGGTGAGCGGTTCCAACGCATTATCGGCAAGCTGCTGGGCGCGGCACGCCTGGCACGCCGGTCGAAGTGGTGGCCGAGAGTTGGCCCGATCAAGATTTGATGGATTCCTGCGTCGATTGCGTGGCCAGTTGGCGCCAATCAGACGGCCACTGGCAGGCCGTCAGCGCCAAGCAGGCCAGCTACGGGTACGATATTCGCGAAGGTACCAATGGCATTTGGTACGCCACTGGAATTTTCCGGGATGTAAATTAAGAAACCGCGGATTTATCGCTCTGCTAAAGTTGGCAGCGATTTTCAAATCGGTAGTTCCGAGCCCTGGCGCAAATGCGCTGGGGCTTTTTTATACCGGCATCGGCCAATTGTCGCATTTCAAATCGCTGGCGGTTAGATTGATGGCATTGGCGATTTGCGGCTAGGATCTTATCTGCGCCAAACACGTCATCGAGCGGAGTTCAATTCATGAGCGATATTCTGGTTGGTAAAGGCGAAAAGCCGGTGTACTTGCTGGCCAAGTATGGCAATCGGCATGGATTAGTAGCCGGCGCGACCGGAACCGGAAAGACAATAACGCTGGAAGTTTTGGTCGAGGGGTTCTCAAGGGTGGGAGTGCCGGTGTTCATTTCCGACGTCAAAGGTGATGTGTCGGGTATGGCGTTGGCCGGCACGCCGAACGAAAAGCTTCAACAGCGGGCGAATCAAACCGGCGTCGAGAACTTTGCTCCCGAAGCAAATCCGGTGGTTTTTTGGGATTTGTACGGCAAGGCGGGGCACCCTGTGCGGGCGACCATGACTGAAATTGGGCCAACGCTGCTTGCGCGTATTTTGGAATTGAACGACACGCAAGAAGGAGTGCTCGAGATTGTATTCAAAATGGCAGATGATCGGGGATTGTTGCTATTGGATATGGACGATCTCAAGGCGCTCTTAAATTTCGTTGCCGAGAATCAAAAAGATATTTCGACGCATTATGGGCTCGTTAGCACCCAATCGCTTGCGGCAATACAGCGGGCGCTGGTTACGCTCGAGCGCGATGGGGGTGACGGTTTCTTTGGCGAGCCGGCGCTGGAGTTGGCCGATATCATGCGAAGCGATTCGAGCGGCCGTGGTGTGGTCAGCATCTTGGCGGCCGATCAGTTGGTTCTCAAACCGCGATTGTATTCCAGTTTTCTACTATGGTTGCTCTCGGAATTGTTTGAAAACCTGCCAGAAGTGGGCGATCTGGACAAGCCGAAGCTCGTATTCTTTTTCGACGAGGCGCATTTGTTATTCAACGATGCGACTCCGGCACTCAAGCAGCGCGTCGAACAGGTGGTGCGGCTGATTCGATCAAAGGGCGTGGGTATTTACTTTTGTTCTCAATTCCCCGATGACATACCGACGGAAATCTTGGGGCAGTTGGGCAACCGCGCGCAGCACGCGCTGCGGGCCTTTACGCCGCGCGATCAAAAAGCCGTGAAGACAGCGGCGGAAACTTTTGTTGCGAACCCAAAGCTCAACGTGGCCCAAGTTATTTCGCAACTCGCTGTTGGGGAGGCGCTGGTTTCGACGCTCGGCGATCAAGCGATTCCACTGCCCGTCGAGAGGACGCTCGTTTGTCCGCCGCGATGCCGCCTGGGCGCGATTTCGATCGAAGAGCGCACCGCCGTACGGCGCGCAGCCCGGTCGGCCCGAAGTACGACACGCGAGTCAATCGCGAATCAGCTTATGAAATGCTCGCCAAGCGAAAAGGAGGCGCCGGCACTGACGCCGCAGCGGCGCAAGACCAAACAGGCCACGCCACGTCAGGCAAGACTGCCCAGGTGGAGCCTTCCGGCATTGGCGGCGCGATCAGCGAAATATTGTGGGGCAGCAAGAAGCGACAGGGAATGGTCGAGGCCATGGCGAAATCGACGGCGCGAACGGTCGGCAACACCGTGGGACGCCAAATTCTGCGCGGCGTGCTCGGCGGAATTTTCGGCGGCTCGAAAAAACGCTAGCAGGGGCCGATTGCTGTTAATTGATCGCTAGGCTGCGGCATAAATTCGCCGCATGATCAGCAAGCAAGAACCTGCTCCTGTACAGTGCCAACCGTGCGGCAGCCACGGCGATCGTGTTCTTGTCTCGTGGAAGATTCCCGATCCCAAGATCATGGACGCGGGACGATTTTGATCATCCCGCGCGCGACGAATATTGCGCCGTCAATCGTCTTCCAAGGTATCCAGCCGGACCTCGCTGGTGCGTCGGGCCGATCGGCAAGCAACGATAATTCCCAGGACCGATAGAAATAGGAAGAGTAAGTAACCCATCGTATCGCCATGCCCTTGCTGCTGGGCATTCAAAACGACGTGGTCGGCGCGCCATGCCTGGAAATAAACCAACAAATACGCCGATGGCCAAGACCTTCATGAGGCCCAAGAGTCGCAGTTTTTTTGCGTAAATACTGTGCATTTGTGAGCCGCTCGCGTGATATCGGTCGATTTATCTTAACCGGTCTGGGCCAACCGTGCGAGGTGCCGACCGCTTTCCAGCGAATCGACGCGGTCAAAGTGCTCGTTTTCTTTCGGCGGTACGGCCGGAAAGAAAAACTCGTCCACTGCGGAGGCCGCCGCGCAAAATGAAGAGGCCGGCATCGAAAGCGTATCCCAGGCGGCCGAAAGCGGGCGAGCCATGCGACCATAGTCGCTTAAGGTAATACCGACAAATCCGTACCAGCGGTCGCGAAACGCGAATAAATGTTCTTGGGCCACCGGCGAGCGGTCTTGCACAATCTGATACGCGAACACAAATAACCCTTGGAAGTTCCGTCCCAACAATTGCTGCCAGCCGGTAAGGCCCCGCAAATCGTCTCGCGTCGACCAGTTTCGCCAATACTGCTTTTGGCGATTGCCCGAAGGGAACTGGCGGCCTTTAACATCAACCAGCCACGACGGTCCCACCGCTGGCGAGACGATGAAATCGAGGCTCTTGAGCGTCGCGCCTCCCAGCCGAGCGCAGCTTGGCTTCATCAACTGCAATATAGGGAATTTGTCGCGCCAGAAGGTATTCCTCAAACGCCGCTTCGTAATGGTTGCTGCGCTTCGCCATGTCAGAAATTCTAGCGATTTATACCAATCTGACAAATCGGAATTTCCGCAGGTTGTCGAGCCGACCGCGTATCGCTGCCTTCGCGTCCAGCTCGATCAATGCGCTTATTTGCCAGAGATACTCGAAATATCCCAGACTCGTAATGTGGAATCGTCTCCAGCGGCCGAAATTGCTGATCGCATGGCAAAACCAGCGACGACAATAATACCCGCCATAGATCGATTTCCTCAATCGAGCTCTACCCGCTCTTGTATCAGTTGCAGTATTCGTTATCCCCAGGCTTTATCGATTGGTGTTTCTCAGTTTTTATCCAGGGGCTGCTTGCCAACCCGGTTCCAAGCGGCACTAGGATTCCGGCTGCACAGCTTTGAAGGCGATTAACGTGAAGCCATCGATGGAAGTTAGTTGCGGCCGCCACGACGATCTGGAGCAGCGCACTTGACGATCTCGCGGTGCGCAATCAAATTGACGTAGCACAGCATCAAGGCGGGCGACTGACGGGACCTACTAAACTCGGCGGATTGCCCGGCGCTGTAGAAGCCAGATTCAGG
>CAWGBP010000007.1:0-35017 GCA_963820835.1 Pirellulales bacterium
GCGCCGCGTTCTACGCGAGATTTGCCGCGTGCATTTGCAAGCGTTCGTCGACGACTAAAAGCGAACGATCGGGCACTTCGCGCCAGCCATTGTCCTGGGTTGCCTCCGATGCAATGCATACGATGCGAAAAGTGCCCGTCGCATGGGGCACAGAATCGCCCCCGCCGGCAATGCCGCTGCCCCGATGCTCCTGGCACGACAGCGAGTGACCCCAACGTGTGGCGGCCAGCAGTCGTCCGTTCGTCACGACAAAATTGAACTTCGATTCCTCGCCACCGTGCGCGGGAAACCAACGGTCAAGCAGTTTTATGGTCTGCTGAAACGCGGCGGTAATTGTGTCGACGTCAACGGGTTTATCGAGGTCGCCCGCCGCCCCCCGCAACTGGCTGAGCCAAAACAGGAAAACGCATTCGCTGTCGGTGTCGCCGCGGATCATCTTTCGCAAATCATCCGGAATTGCGTCCAGCAACAACTGCTTGCGAACTGCAAAATCTTGCAGCGTGCCATTATGGACAAAAACCCAGCGGCCATGCACGAAGGGGTGCGTGTTCACGAGCGCCGCACCACCCACGCTCGCTTGACGTACATGGGCCACGAGCGCCGTCGTAGAGACAGATTTGGCCAACGCATCAAACTGGACGTCACCGACTGCCGATTGCACCGATTTCACGATGCGCGGCTGGCCGTCGCCATCGAACGAAGCCAGTCCCCAGCCGTCGACATGCGACTCGCCACAACCGTCGCAGCGGCTTTGCGCCGCCAACGAATTGCCCGTCCCGCTTAAAAAAGCCGAACCGCACACCGGCAACGTCGATCGAAAAGCAAATAGGCGACACATCCAATCAATAATATCAGAACCCAGCCCAGACCCGAATCACAAGAATATTCGGTCGCCTAATTTGATTTTTTGGGTGGCCGGGGTCGAATCCGCCACGGCGGACGAGCCCCCAGCAGCAGCACGCGACTTGCTAATTCGGCAAATTGAGCAGTGGCGTGAAATTTGGAATCGCTCCGGACTCCACTTCGTCGGTCCAAACTTTGAACGACTGCAGTGTGTTCAGGCCAAAAGTCGTCGTCAGCGCCACGTCGGCCGCGTCCCGACCGCGGGCCATTAGCACCCGGCCAATCCGCGGTGTGTTGTTGCGGGCGTCAAAGGCATACCATTGGCCGCCGAGATAGGCCTCGAACCAGGCGCTAAAGTCCATGGGATACGGCTGCGGCGGCACGCCGATGTCGCCCAGATAGCCGGTGCAATAACGGGCTGGAATATTCATGCAGCGACAAAACGTAATGGCCAGATGCATGTAATCGCGACAGACCCCCACCCGCTCGTAATAAATCTCGCGGGCAGTGCGATTGGCGCGGGCTTGCATGTAGTCGAAGCGAATGTGCCGCTGCACAAAATCGCATATCGCCTGCACGCGCGGCCAGCCCAAAGGCGTGCCGTTGAACAGGCGCCAGGCAGTTTCCTTTAGTTCGCTATCGACTTCGCAGTAGCGGCTGGCGAGCAGAAACAGCAGCACTTCGTCCGGCAGATCCTGCACGTTGTGCTGAACTGCGTCACGCACTTGCAGGTCGGGCAAACCACAATCGTCGACGATGGCGTCGTTGCGAAACACCACACGGCCAGCGGGAACAAACACTCGACCGCAGCGATTGCCAAACGAATCGATGTACTGGCGAATCGCGACTTGCGGTTCGACTTGTAGCCATTCGGCCTTGCGCACCGTAGGCGCCCGTGAAGGATGCAAAAAAAGCGTCACGAGCATGGCCGCCGGCGCAGGCGAGTCGAACGCCACTTCATAACCGACACGAATCAGCATGGTCGATTTCCGTCCCGCCCAGGACACAAACTAAGACCCCACCGATTCTAGAAGAGCAACGCGGCAAGCATAACCGGGTAAGGAACAGTAAATCGCGGTGTCTCAGCCAATGCACTGCCATAGAACCCATTTTGCATGCCATTTGCTAGCCGAAATGGACCGCGGATGACGCCGATGGGACGGATCGGGCAGGAATTGGCTGCCGGCACTCACGTCTTTAGTACTTTGTTTTCATTCGACGGGGCTAACGGGCGAAACCCCTACGGCGGCGTCATCGAGGATGCAAATGGCAATCTGTTTGGCACCACTGCCGGCGGTGGTTGCGTTACCGCCCTCCGGTCGATTGCCGTTAGGGCAATCGTCCTCGGTTGCTGGAGCGAATAACGACGGGACGGTGTTCGAACTGTCTGGGGTTCCCGAGCCTTCTTCTTTCGTGCTTGGCATTGGTGCCACTTGCGCGCTTGTGATCTGGTCGCTGGTGGGCAGGCAGTGGCTGGTGACCAGAAGCAGTTTCAAAACTACACAAACGAACCGGACGCTAGCGCGTTCCGGCTGATTTGATTAGCCGCGGGGCGCTAGCCCCCGGTTTTGAAACAGCTTCTAGTGGTTAGTGGCTAGGGGTTGCACTACCGCAGGCAGTGGGTGCACTACCGCACTGCGCTCGGTCATCATCGGATGACCGTGCTCAGTTGCTTGGCCACTGCTGAATGTCCGAAGCGTGTCTTAAGAAACCGTTAAGACGCTACCAACATTTGATTCGCCAATCGTCATCCCGTTTGTTGACGTTGCCGTAATCGCCAGATATGCTCCTCCGGAGGGGTGTGGTCGCGGAAGCTACTGCGGCGGAAACTCCAACGAATGTTGCTAAAGGCAACGCATCTAGGGCTGCTGGGCATATCGCGAGCGAGGGAAGCTAATGAGAATTGTGCGGTGCTGGATCTTTTTCACGTTCGCCGTGGCGGCGGCATGCGCAGCGAAGGCTGCCGGTCCAACCTATGCATTGACCACACTGGCGACCTTCAACGGCGCCAACGGCTCGGACCCAGTGGCGGGTTTGGTTGCCGACGCTGCTGGAAACCTCTACGGGACCGCTGTCAGCGGAGGGTCCAACAATTTAGGCACGGTCTTTGAAATCGCGACTGGTACGCACGCATTCAGCACGCGAGTGAACTTTACCGGCAGCAACGGTTCAATACCGAACGCTGGATTGGTTACCGACCCGCAGGGCAATATTTACGGTGCCGCGTATCGAGGGGGCATCAACAACAATGGCACAATTTTCGGAATTGCGGCCGGTAGTCATGCATTTACCACGCTGGCAATGTTCAATGGCACCAATGGTACGGGGCCTCTTGGGTTTTTCATTGACCAAAGCGGCAATATCTACGGTTCAACATCCAGCGGAGGACAAACCGACGGCGGAACGGTCTATCAAGTCGATGGCACAACGCATGCCATCAACACGATTGCCTCGTTCAATTTTCAAACCATCGGGAGCGACCCGCTAGGGGGTGTCGTTGCAGACGCCAACGGCAATTTGTTCGGGACGTTGCATTCTGGCGGGGATCGGACGCTCAATAGCGGATTCGGGGCAGGGCGCTATTTTCAAGATCGATGGAAGCACCCAAGCAGTCACCACGGTGGCCAACTTTAGCAATACAAATGGCCAAGCTCCCGAGTCGAGAGTGGTGTTGGATTCGAACGGCAACATGTACGGTACGACGCCAGTGGGGGGACTAGCTGGTGATGGCACCGTGTTTGAAGTGCCAGCAGGGACGAACAGCATCACCACTCTGGTTTCGTTCACTGGGTCGAACGGAGCGTATCCGTACGGCGGCGGACTATTCATCGACGCCGACGGCAATTTGTTCGGAACGACTTCCTCAGGCGGGGCGAACAGCAGAGGAACCGTATTTGAAGTGGCTGCCGGCACTCACCTGTTTAGCACGATATTCTCGTTTAATGGGACCAACGGGAGTAACCCGTACGGCATTCTCATGGAAGACGCTAACGGCAATTTCTTTGGCACAACTCGCACTGGAGGTTCGAATAACGACGGGACGGTGTTCGAACTGTCTCCGGTTCCCGAGCCTTCTGATTTCGTGCTTGGCCTTGGTGCCGCTTGCGCCTTGTGGTCTGGTCGCTCGTGGGCAGTGGGCGGTGGGCAGTGGCTCGTGACTAAGGGCTAGTGACTGGTGACTAGTGGCGGCGGAAAATGCAAGAGGCAAAATTGGCCGCGCGTGGATTTGGGCGGTGGGGAGTGGGCAGGGCGGAGTGGAATGCGGCGAGCAGCGATTAGTTGTAGCTATTAGCGATTGCCCGCCCGAACGAAGCTTCCAAAATTGGTTCGAATTGGCCCAAATGCTGGAATCACCCTGACGGAGCAGTAAAATGTTTGTCGTTCAGGGTGGTGCGTAAATCCGGTCACAATCAAGCGATGGGGTATTTAAATGAAATCCGTCATTGCGATTCGCGCGGTTGCAGAACACAGGTAAGACAACCACGATCAAGAAGGTCTACGAAGTGTTAAAAAGGTCGCACCCAAATTCAGTCGTTCGGGAAATTCTAAACCGAAAGGAAATAACCATCATCATTATCATTGATGATGTGAAGATCGGCATCGAGAGCCAGGGCGATCCAAACAGCCGTCTCGAAGAAAGCCTCAAAACCTTTGTTGAGGCCGGGTGCGATATCATCATTTGTGCGACGCGCACTAAGGGCATGACGGTTGACGCGGTGAATCGACTTGCCGGAAGGTACCACATCGAGTGGCTCGACAAGCAGGATGAGCCAAGGCCGGCCGATCAGAATCCTGCAAACGATGAGTTTGCCCAAAGAATTGTTGAGAGCATCGAATCGGAATTAGCGGCCGCAAGTTGAGAAAGCCACGCCTGCGCTGGGTGTGACACCTGGGAAGTGCGCTGGCGTGCGCGGTTTGGAATTGGAGTGCAGCGGAATAAACAAGTGACGAGGTAAAGAACTGACGGGTCCCGGAGTAAATCTGACGGAGTTATACTTTTGGCTCTCGGGCGTTCCAATTTTAGGATTACGAACAAAGGAATTTTTTTGAGAGAATGCCAGCGATGGAAGACGAAATCATGAAATTCCTGCACGAGCAGGTGTTTGATCCGATCCTCAATTCATCCGCTGCTTCGACGCAATTAAAACAAGGCGTTCGATACACAATAATGCGGATGAACAAGCTCGATGCTGTTGGAATGATTCATTATTATTGGTGAGCAGTAAGTGGCACGGATCGAAGTATTCCATTCACGCGCGAGATGCGCGACGAAGGATTTTTACGCTTTGAGGATCCGGATGTCCTCGAGGAGTTTCGCGTACGTTTTCGGCCGGCATGATTCAAATTCTTCTTTTCCTTAAAGGGAGGGCAGAAATGGCATTCTGGCCATGCAGCTGCATCCGGCTGACCACAAGGGTAGCCAACATGCTGCCGAGTCGTTGGCAGCAGGTTTCATTGGGTTGGATTTCGGTCAAGAGCGTGGTGACATGACACTTATCAGTGATCCGACAGTTCTTCCTCAAGGAGAGCGAGATTATTTAGAATTCGCGACTCAGATGTGCACTTGATGATAAAGTGCTATTAATCGCCCATCATTTTCCATTTGCTCTCGCGACAGTTGCGGGAGACTACAACTACATTCGCACGCCAGTTCCTGAAATAGGCGTTTGGTTTCGGCACTTTAGGCGAGTTAAAGGAGTGAGGTACTACGGCGACTACGAAGTTGCCCCTCTGATAGTTGAAAAGAGGCGGTTGCATTCATTGATGGATTGTCAGCCGGTTTTGCCTTTGGTGTCAAGTTGCGTGACGTCTAGTGCGGCCAGGAGTTGGGGGATTTGTCGGTAGCCTCTTGCACGGCGGAATTTTTGTTCGGCCCGCATCAGTCCAGCGCTGCACCAACGTTGTCGCATGTCGCCGTCTGCGCGAACGTTTCACTCGCGCTGTCACGGTGCGCGTGACACTGAGGGCTGATTCGATCACATTGGTGCTGGATAGGGTGCGACGCAACAGGTCGGGCAAGCCCAGACGAATGACCGTGAGCGTTTCCTGCAGGCCCTCTTCCAAGCTGGCCGCGGCGTCGGGAGCGAGGCGGTGCAGCCAGCGCACCGTATTCTCCAAGGCGGAACGAGCCTTCAAGAAGTTGGTTTGTTGGTACGCCTCCGCGAGCCGGCGATCCAGTTCTTCGTGATGCCGCTCGTGCAGATGGGCTTGGACGTTGCGGCGCTTATGGACCTGGCAACGTTGAATGACCGCCTGCCGGCCGAACACGCGTTTCACGCCGGCCACCAAGGCCTTGGCGCCATCCAGCACAAACAGCGTCGGCCGCGACGTCTCCAGACCTCGCTCCACTAATTCTTCCAACAGCGACGTGACCACCTGGGCGTTTTCGGTGGCCCCTTGCCGCAAGCCCAGCAGCTGTTTGTAACCCTGGTCAGTCAAGCCCAACGCCACCAGCAACGTTTCTCCCGCATATTCCACGCCGTCGATGAACACGGCGACATACCGTGCGCCGGCCAGGCTCCGTGACGACCAGGCCGCCAAACTCCGGGTACTGGCCCGTACGAAACCGCGGCTGACACTGGACTTCTTCACGCCGAAGCCCTCGCTCGCCAGGTCGATCACGCCTTCATAATCTCGGGTGGAAACGCCGCGAACCATCCGCCGCAGGAAGGTCTGCGGCAAGGCGTCGGGCTGCTGCAGTTGAGCGTATCGCTCCAAGGATAGCTCGCCGGCTCCAGCGGTCGATCGAACCCGCGGCCGCTGGATCGAAATCTTTTGTCCACCGATACAAACGTAGCCGGGTTGCCGGCCGTGGCGGGTGGCCTTGCGATCGGCTTGGCCCCATTGATGCCGCGGTCCGCAATGTGCTTGGACTTCGTCGTCCAACAGGCCGACTGCTACCCGGCGACCAATCTCGATGGCAAACAAGTCCAGGGATTGTTGCAGCAGTTCCAGCACTTCTTCCTGGTCCAGCGAGAGCTGAAGCATCTGACGAACTTGCCGGCCCAGGGCCTCGCCCAACTCCGGCCCTTGAGGGCGCCCCGTTCGTCGATCACCTTCGATCCGCTCGCCCCTGGCCCGCTTGCCTGCTCCGCTACTTCTGCGATAACTTCTCCTCATGGCGGTTGCTCCTGTTTCAAGGGAAACAAATTACCAGCCGGGAATGTACTCCCGGCCGGAGCAACCGCCAACTTTTCAACTACTCAAGGGACATCCTCAAAGTGGTTGAGGATGCGTTCAAGTCGGCCTACATGGTGACTATTTTCGGATACAGTGCGCCGCAATCTGATGTTTCTGCGACCAATTTGCTTCTTCAGGCGTGGGGGGGCGGCGAGGCGAGGTCGATGGAACAATTTGAAATCATCGACGTACGATCTGAGGATGAACTTCTCAAAACGTGGGATCCGTTCATCCATTCTCACCACTATGAAGTGCACACCACCGCATATGAATCTTGGTTATTGACCCATCCACGTCGCTCTGGTGAAGCCTATATCAACCAATACCTCGAAGCGCTCTTTATCGAGGAAAACCCAATACCCAAGGACTGCTCGTTCGAGGAACTTTGGCGGTGGTTCAGGCCACTTATCGATCGAGAGAAAAGATCGAGTTAAGACGCATTGGCAAGTTTGGCCCAACGCCCGAGCGGTTCCCGGCGAGGCGGCGACGTATCGCTTGTGACTCGAGGCGACCGTTAGTTCGCCCCCTTGGGGCACAAGCGGGTTCGTAACCTTCTATTCCAGGGGCGATGCCACCTGGCTATTGCAGGTTGGGCCGTTGGGATCCATTGCAAATGCAGCAGGCGGAACGCCACAGAGGGTGCTGCGTACAGGGTTGGGGAATGTCCTCGCTTGCGCTTCGGGTTAGTGGCGATCGCAGCAGGCGGAACGCCACAGAGGGCGTTCCGTACAGAGTTGGGGCACGCATTCGGGAACGCCACAGGGGGCGTTCCCTACAGTATCGGCCAGGCGGTGGCGGAAGCGCAAACGGCGCCGGCGGGTGATGTCGACGAGCGGTCGCCAGCGCCATTTCGCGAACGAGCACGGGGTCATCCATGACGTCGATGGCGATGGCTCGGCAAGCCTCACCTCTCGCCCCCGTCCCCAGCCCCTAGCCCCGTGCCCAGCAACGCTCCGGCAGTGGCCAATTTGCGTTTGACAAATGTTCATCTGTACACTACACTGCGTGGCGCGGAAAAAAATGCGCATTGATCTTTGGCAATTCAATCACACGCTGCAAAGTGGCACGCCCAGCATGGGCGCGGCCAAGCCCGCCATGTCGACAAGCGCTGTGTGGCGGGCGGTTTTCCACCGTTTTCACCGTTTCACACCCTTTCCACCGTCTCGGCGGTTTTTACAGTTTTCTTTTTTCCGAAGCAGGAAAAACTTTCGTCGAACGAATTGCCAATTGCAGATTGGGCATAGAATGCAAGACGAGTTTGGCCAGTTGCTTGGGTTCTGCATTGCTGGACGTAGTTTCACGCTTGAGGAACCGTTATGGGCAAGAATCAACAAAAAATTGTGCTCATCACCGGCGCGAATCGCGGGATTGGGTTGGAAACGGCGCGGCAGTTGGCGCGGCGGGGTTTTCATGTGGTCATTGGGGCGCGGATCAGGCCAGCGGCAAGCGGGCGGTCGAAGGAATTCAGGCCGATGGCGCAGCGGCAACGTTTCTGGCACTCGACGTCAGCAGTTCGGATAGCATCCGCAAGGCTGCGATGCAATTTGCGAACGTCGCCGAGCATTTGGACGTGCTGGTGAATAATGCAGGCATTTATCCCGACAAAGGAGTGAACATATTGACGGTGCCGCGCGAGCACATGGAGCGAACATTCCAGACGAACACATTTGGGGCGCTCGAGGTTACGCAGGCATTTGTGCCGCTGTTGCGCAAGGCTGCGCGGCGCGGGTGGTTAATGTTTCGAGCGGCTATGGGCAATTGGATGGCATGTCGCCCGACGTGCCGAGCTATTGTCTTTCCAAGTTGGCGCTCAATGGCTTGACGATCATGCTGGCCGAGGCGCTGGCGGCGGATGGAATTGCGGTAAACTCGATGTGCCCCGGCTGGGTGCGGACCGATATGGGAGGGCCCAACGCATCGCGGTCGGTGGAAGAAGGGGCCGATACGGCGGTGTGGCTGGCCGACCTAGCCCCGCACGAATTGACGGGGAAGATTTTTCGCGATCGAGAGGAAATTCCTTGGTAAAGGAGTGTTCGTCATGGAGATAAGAAGAGTTGGTGCGCAGGCATCGAACAAAGGGCCGGCCGATTGGTTCACCGGCACGGTGCGAATCGATCCGCTGGTGGAGGCGCCCGCGCCTGCGCGCGTGGTGGCGCGGCCGTGACGTTCGAGCCGGGAGCACGAACGGCATGGCATGCGCATCCGCTGGGTCAGACGTTGATTGTGACGGCCGGTTGCGGCTGGACGCAGCGCTTTGGCGGGCCGGTTGAGGAGATTCGACCGGGGGACGTGGTGTGGATTGCGCCGGGCGAGAAGCATTGGCACGGCGCCACGCCCACGACGGGCATGACGCACATTGCTCTTCAAGAGAAACTCGACGGGAAGGTGGTCGAGTGGATGGAAAAGGTTAGCGACGAGCAGTATCGTAAATGACCTGCAGCGTGAGACGGCAACGGGGCTGAGAAAATAGGATGCGACAAAGCGAGAAAGACTAGAAGCGAGATAGTCGACGAGGCGATGGTTAAAGCCGTACGCGCTGGAAAATTAGAAGCATCGATCGAGCGCGAATAGATCTCTTCCAAGCTGGGTGCCAAATGTCGTCGACTCTGCTGGATGCACTTCCGCTGTGGACGATTTTCGTATTTTCCACAGTGTCGGTTCTGTTGGCCGCGGAGATCGGCCATCGACTTGGCCGGATGCGGTTTCGCGACAAGGAACATGAAAAAGAGCCGACAGTGGGTGGAATTGTCGCGGCCGAGCTTGGGTTGCTTGCGTTCCTATTGGCATTCACATTCAGCCTGGCGGCGACTCGCTTCGAAACCCGCCGGCAGACGCTGCTGGAAGAAGCCAACGCGATCGGCACGGCATTTTTACGGGCGAAAATGCTCCCGGAGCCGGAGGGGAGCCGAATTCGCCAATCTCTGCGCGAGTATGTCGATGTGCGATTGGCCGCCGTTCAACAGGGAACGGTCGATGCTGGAATTCGCCGTTCGAATGAGTTGCATGCCGAGCTGTGGCAAGCGGCAGTGGCCGCGGCCCAGAAAGACCCGCGCTCGATTCCCACCGGACTATTCATTCAATCGCTCAACGAAGTGATCGATTTGCACGCCAAACGGCTGCTGATTGCGCTGGGCAGCCGCATTCCCATTGTCATTTGGCTGGTGTTGTTTGGGGCGGCCGTATTGTCGTTTGGGTGTATGGGTTACTTCGGCGGCTTGACCGGCGGGGGACGTTCTCCGGCCGTGCTATCGCTGGCGCTGGTATTCGCCGCAGTGATGTGGTTGGTGATCGATCTAGATCGGCCGCAGGAAGGCTTGTTGCGCGTGAGCCAGCAGCCGTTGGTCGATCTTCGCGCCACAATGGAAGAGGCGAAGCCGTGAAATAGGTGAAACGTCGTTAAATCTCAGCCGGGAAGATTAGACATGAGGGGGCTTATTTTGCAGCGTCGCCCGTTTCCGCCAATTTCCCAGTGGCCATAAACGCGGTCACTTTTGCAAGCGCATCGTTAATGTAGAGCATGGCCGAGAAATGGCCGGCATCGTACCACTCGATAGGCGGTTTGCCGGCCGCTTCCCAGAGACTGAGGGTACACGCGCGAGGAATGACTTCGTCGTGATCGGCGTTGAGCATGAGCACTTGTCGATTCTTAAGCGCGGCGGCGTAGCAGACCGGATCGATCGTTTTCATCAGGTCACCGAGGTCTGCGAGCGTGTGGCCATCGCTGGCCCATTTGTCGCGGGCTTCGGTAATGTGCTTTTCGTGCGAGCTGGTGAGGATCTGATTCAAATCGCCACCGGCCAACACCGGGCAGCAGCGCGCGAAGCGGGGCTCGGCTTCGGCCGCGAGCGTTGCGGTAATGCCGCCCAAGCTAATGCCGAAAATACCCAGTTGGCTGGCGTCGACCTCGGGCTGGGCCGCCAACCAGGCCGCGGCATAGCGAATATCTTTAACGGCCTGGGTCATGCCGGCCACGGTCTGCTCGGGGTTGGTGGAAATCATTCGCACGTTGACGCCGGGCTGACGCCGCTCGCCGTAGTAGGGCATTTTCACAAACAGCGCGGGCACGCCGTTTTGCGCAAGCTGGTAGGCGAACACTCGGGCCAGCGGAAAATCGCCGCCGAGAATGTGCAGCACGATGCAAGCCGGATGCTTACCGTCCCCCGCGGGGCAGAAATATTCACAGTGCACCGTGTTGTTGTTGGCATACGGCGTTTGCACGGGGGAAGCAAATGTGACCAGCGACACGGCGACATTTCCTTGCCAACTCGGCTGAGGCTTTTGCTCGAACTCGAAAGCGGCCGAGGGCAAGCGAAACGGTTCGGGGACGGATTGCTGCTCGTTGGCAACCGGTTCGAAGCGCACTTCGCCGCGGCGGATTTCGGGCTCGGCGGCAAAAATGAAATGCGCGCCAAGCAAAATCAACGAGATTTCGAGCCCGAGAAACCATCGACTGCGGTTTGAACAGAAGAAAAATGGCATTCGGCGCATTGTCATTGCAGAGCCACCTAGCGCGATTTCAAATTGACGCCCCAATAAAGTATGTCGGAGCATTGTTTCAAACATTGGCATGCCGCGGCAAGGCGTTATTGGCGCGCGATGAGGCCGCTTTGCTAGCAGGGCTCGTTTGATCTGGACCCGCGGAGGAGGAGCTTCTTAGAATCGCGCCAGCAACGAGTAAGTCGCGACTCTCGCTTGCTATACCCCTTCATCAGATCTCCGGTTTTGTTCCGTAGAGGAGCTGCCAAGTGGTTGTCGACTCACCACGAGTCTTGATTTGCCGCATGAGCGCGGTCGGCGACACCATTCTTACGCTGCCCGTGGCATGTGCGATTCGCAGGCGTTATCCGAAGGCATTCATCGCCTGGGCGGTGGAACGGAAATCGTCGGCGATGGTGCTGGGGCATGCCTGCATCGATGAAGTGATTGTTCTCGAGCGGGGCTGGTATGTTTCGCCGCGCCAGTGGTGGCAGGTACGCAAGCGGCTAGCGCCCCTGCGAATCGATATCGCCATCGATTGCCAAAGCGTGACCAAGAGTGCGCTGGCGGCATGGCTCTCGGGCGCGAAACTGCGGATCGGATGCCGCGGAAAATATGGCAGCGAATTGAGTCCGTGGTTGAATAACCGACTCATCGAGCCACAATTGCCGCATGTGGTGGATCGTTCGCTGGAGTTGCTTGCGCCGATCGATGTGCCGCCGGCACCGGTGGAATTTAAGCTGCCGATCGCTGCGGCGGCTGTGGAGTCGATGAATCATTACTTGCACGAGTCGGGAATTGCCGCGCCGTTTGCCATCATCAATCCAGGCGCGAGTTGGGACTCGAAACTTTGGGAAATGGATCGCTTCGGCCAGGTGGCAAAATATTTAGGCGAGCGGCATGGGTTGAGGACGATTGTCGTATGGGCCGGCGAGCGCGAACTGCAGTGGGCGCGGGAGATTGTCGCCCAGTCCGATTGCCAAGCTCATTTGGCCTGCAAAACCAATTGGGTCGAGCTGGCGGCGCTATGCCAGCGAGCGCAAGTTTTTATCAGTTCCGATACGGGACCGTTGCACCTGGCGGTGGCGGCCGGAGCATCGTGCATCGGTTTGTATGGGGCCACGCGACGGGAAGATTGCGGCCCGTATGGCCCGCAAAACATCGCGTTGCAAGCGGCTTACAACGCGGGTAGTCGGAAGGATCGCCGCCGCGCCGACAACGGCGCGATGAAACGGATCGCTGTGGATGACGTATGCCGCGCGTGCGACGAAATTCTTTCGCGTGCCGACGGGCAGCAGCGAGGCGCAGCGTAACCAATGCGACTCTATTCAAGCGTGGCGGCTGCTACGCCACCTTGCGCAGCTCGCGACCGTACAAGTAAGGGTTCAGCGCCGGGTCGTTGTACATTTTGAATTGCCGATAGAGCTTGAGGCGTTTCGCGCCGGAAGAAATGTCGGTCAACAATTGCGCTGTAGCGGCCGCAAGATCGTCGTGCTGCGTGTGCAGAATCTCCAGCTTGCCGCGCACCGAAATCGAGTGTTCGGCATCGACATCGTCGCGCTCCAGTTGCTCTTCCATGTGATAAATGCGCAGCGCCAGAATCGACAGTCGATCGATCGCCTGCCCCGGCGTTTCGGTGTTGAGCTTGGCGTCGGCAGCGGGCTTGATGCCGCGGGAGTCGAGCTCGCGCTTGAGGTAATCGTCGATTTTTTCGATCGCGTCGTTGCGCTTCTGGTTATAACCGTCGATGGCACGCTTGACTGCGGCAATGCGCGAGTCGCCGGCGTCGGGACTGCGGGCGATATCTTCCTCGTGCCATAGCAGGAAGTTGTATTTGTGCTGCTCGCAGACCAAGTAGAGCACGTCGCGGAAGGGGTTTTTGATTTCCTGGCGATGCCACGATTGCGTGGTGCTACGATGCAGCGACGTGATTTGCTTGATATCGATCATGGGTTGGCGACCTCTTGGGGATGCGAATCGTTTTACGTGGCTCTTGTAAAGGGGGAGGATTGTAGGGGCCCCGTGCAAAAGTCCACAAGGGCAAACGACGACTGATAGCAGGGGATTGAGCTGGGGCCCACTTGACGCGGAAATCGTTCAGCCCGCGTAAGTTGGGGGCGAATTTCTCTATCGGCGGCGGGACGGACGGCGTTAAAATAGAGAAATGTCCACGAACAAAATCACTGTCGCGCGGCGGCGCAAGCAACCGAGTCCAAGGTTGCGACAGGCAGGAGAATTTCTAGACGGGCCGTGCTGTTCACCTCGGCAGCCGTCGTGATGGCATTGGCAGTGGTTGTGTATCTGGTGCTGGCGGAGATATTCAGCCACGCTGCGGCGGCGCCGGCGAGCAATCTTAAACTCAGCGACATTCCGTTTAACGGCGCCGAAGCGTACGACTATTTGAAACAATTGTGTGCCATCGGGCCGCGCCGAAGCGGTTCGCCGGGAATGGCGGTCCAGCAGAAATATCTGGTCGATTATTTCAAGCAGCTTGGCGCGAAAGTTGTGCCGCAAACGTTCAAGGCGCGGCATCCGCTGACCGGCGAGCCGGTGAGCATGACGAATTTGATCATCCAATGGCACCCCGATCGCAAAGAACGAATTCTGCTATGCGCCCACTACGATACGCGGCCATTTCCGGATCGCGATCCGCATAATCCGCGGGGCGTGTTCCTGGGGGCCAACGACGGCGCCAGCGGCGTGGCCATTTTGATGGAATTGGGCAAATCGATGCCGAAATTTGAAAGCCGCTACGGAGTTGATTTTGTGCTTTTGGATGGCGAAGAGCTGGTATTTGGCGAGACAGGCACGTTCTTTTTGGGCTCGGAATACTTCGCCAGCAACTATGTGGCCGAGCCGCCGCCGTACGTCTACAAGGCGGGCGTGCTTTTGGATATGGTCGGCGACGTCGATTTGCAGATTTACCAGGAACGCAACAGCCTGAAATGGAAAGATACCAAGCCGCTGGTCGATGATATTTGGAAAACCGCGGCACGGCTGGGGGTGAAGGAATTCGTGGCTCAGCCACGGTATGAGATTTTGGACGACCATTTGAAGCTGCGCAACATCGCCAACATTCCCACGTGCGACATTATCGATTTCGATTACCTGCCCTGGCACACGCAAGCCGACGATCCGGCGCACTGCTCGGCGCTGTCGCTGGCGAAAGTGGGCTGGGTGATTCAGGAATGGCTGAAGTCGTTGAAATGAAATTCAGGGGACTAGATGCCTGGTAGTCTGGGTGTCTGGTAGTCTGGATGTTCGCGATCTAACGAGACACCCTGTCAGCTATCCAAACCCCATGCTCGATCCCGCGGCACTTGCGATCGCGTGCTTGCCACTGGGCGCCTATTTGATCGTGCTTGGGTTCATCAACTTGCGGCACCGAGCGCTGGTTGTTAGCGGCACGGTCGACGCCGCGGCCTTGGCCGCAGTGGTAGGCGGGCTCGCGATTGTGGGCCCGATGAACTTGTTTTTGCCCGAGGCGGCCGTTGTTCGCTTCGGAGGCTTGGTGTGGGTACTGCTGTTGAGTTTTTATGGCCTGTGCGTGCTGTTGTATTTGCTTGTTGCGCGGCGGCGGATTGTGATCTACAACATTTCGGCCGAACGGTTGCGGCCGCTCGTGGAATTAATCGCTCGGCGTTTGGACGCTGATGCCCGAATTTCGGGCGATGCGGTTCATATGCCGCAGCTCAATGTGCAATTCTATCTTGAATCGACCGCCGTTTTTCACAACACAATGCTAGTGGCCACCGGCGAGCATCAAAGCCATTCGCATTGGAAGCGATTGGAGAAAGAATTGGCAACTGCACTAGGTGAAGTGGATGTCGCCCCGAATCGTCGCGGGTTCACGCTGTTGGCAGTAGGTTTGCTGCTAGTCGGCGGGCCGCTAGTTGTAATGCTCCGCACGCCTGTGAATGTGGTGGCGGAAAGTTTTCGAGAGATATTGCGGTTGTGAATCGTCGATGACACGGAAATTTGCAGGTTTGGCACTGGCACGCGTATATTATTAGCCGCGGAATTGAGCAACTGGGTCCGTTTTGGGAACTAATTCAATTTGAATGCCTACTGTTCTACGAGTCGGCCGGTTCCGATTCCATTTTTATTCCGACGAGGGAAGAGAGCCTCCGCATATTCATGTTCGCGCTGCCGACTGCGACTGCAAATTCTGGTTGGACCCAATTGCACTTGCCAAAAACCGAGGCTTTGCGGCCCGCGTGTTGAGAGAAATCGAGAGTATAATTCAAGAGCATCACTCGCTTTTGCTGGAAAAATATCGTGAGCACCATCCTTCCTAATCGCGATACCCAAACTGAGCCGGCCGCAGTGCGCGTCTGGGTCGAAAAGCGAACGGTGTACTTGGAACTTGCCGATGGGCGAATTTTTGGGTTTCCCGCCGATCGTTTCAAAATTCTGAAGGCCGCCAATGACGAAGCTTTGAAGGAAGTACGGCTCGAGCTAAACGGCTATGCGTTGCGCTGGGAACAACTCGACGAGGATATTACAGTGCCGGGCGTGGTGGCAGGGCATTTTCAGTTGCCGGCGGCCGCGAACCCGAGCTAATAAAGGGCGGACAGATTTGCATTGTGATCATGGGACATATTTTCGCTGACATTCAGTTGAGCAATCCGCGGCAGCCGGATTTGAAGCCAATCAAGGCCAAGGCGTCGGCCGATACCGGCGCGCTAATGCTTTGCATTCCGCGGCACGTCGCGGTGCAATTCGCGCTGGATACCGAATCGGAACGGGAAGTTGGTTTTGCCGACGGCCGCAAGGAAAAAGTGCCCTATGTGGGACCCGTGCGCGTGGCCTTCGAAAACCGCACGTGCTTTGTGGGCGCGCTGGTGCTAGGGGATGAAGTGCTGCTTGGCGCTGTGCCGATGGAAGATCTTGACTTAGTCGTCTCACCCAGCCGGCAAACGATTACCGTGAATCCCGAGAGCCCGAACATTCCGCACGCGCGCGTGAAGTTTTTGTAGATTTGCAATATGACGGTCCAAACTTACCGCGAACTTTTGACGCAGCAACCGTTCAAGCCATTTCGGCTGGTGATGTCGAGTGGCCAAACCTACGAAGTTCGCCACCCAGAAATGGCCCTTTTGACCAGATCCGATATTCTGGTTGGGATCGATGAAACTGAAGAAGGCGTGCCGGCGGAATTCAAGATTTGTTCGCTTTTGCACGTTTCCGCAATTGAACCAGTCAACTCTTCGTCGTCCGGGCCGGATTAGGCGGTAAACTCAGTTCCGTAGCACGTCGTCCAAATTTGCATTGGCGCGCACGGAAACCGGTACCGTGTCTTCGACGGTCAGAGTTTCGACGCCGGCGGCGTCGATGTCGGATTTGCGCTGGCTATCGACTGGTATGGCATCGTCGCCGTAAATGGCGCACAGCGTGATGCCGCCGACGTTTAAAAGTTCGCCTGAGGCCAAAGGCGCACTTTCGATGCGCTGCCCTTTGATAAAGGTGCCATTGCGCGAGCCGAGGTCGCGCACCATCATCTGCCCGCGATCTTCATACAGCTCGCAGTGGCAGCGACTGATCAGAAAGTGATCGAGCCGAATTTGCGATTCATCGCCGCGTCCGATGGTCGCCGGCAAGTCGAGCTCGTATTCGTGCGGCTGCAAGTTAGGTTCGACAACGACGAATTTGGCATGCATGGTGCGCAATTCTCCTAAGCATCTTTTCCGCCCGATTGACTGCATTGCCAGCCCTGTGAAGTTTACTATACGGCGGTGCGAGGTGGGTCGCAATTATCCGGTGCATTCTGGTAAACCGCGAGCGCGGCGGATAATCGTTGCCCAAAATCGGACCGTTTTTTGCCGATCATCCCAGCGTCCGCCAATTGAGCCTGACAGCCACTTGACGGCCTAACTCCATCGACGTAGCTTAACAGCAAGCGCCGATTGAGGTTGCCCCGCTGTTAGCATCGATGTGTGAGCATTGATCTTGCTCGACTGGCGAGGCTCCCTATAATCGCGTGCCCTTTAAAGCCGATGCTAGCGGTCGGCCGCCAGGGCCGCGATTAAAAAACGCGCTTTTCCGCGGGTGTAGCTCAGTTGGTAGAGCATCACGTTGCCAACGTGGTTGTCGTGGGTTCGAATCCCATCACCCGCTCCTGGCTCTCGACATTTCCTCGGGGGGACAGCCTGTTTCGCACACCGGGCTATTCGCAGTAGGTGTGCGTTTGGCGGCGGTCCCTTTTTTTATCGCGCGCTGGGCTGAAGATTAACCGCGGATCGTAACCGCTCAAAATTACACGCATCATGGCCGACACACAAACCACCGACACTCCCGATACCGAACAAGCCGAAGCCGAGCGCGAACCGCTCAAGCTGGAAGTGAAGATCGATAGTCCCAGCGCCTGCCAGCGGCACATCACGGTGAAAATTCCGCACGAAGATGTGGATCGCTACTTCGATAAGGCTTTCGGCGAGCTTATGCCCGAGGCGCAGGTGCCCGGTTTTCGCGCCGGCCGCGCGCCGCGAAAGCTGGTCGAGCACCGCTTCCGCAAGGAAGTAAAAGATTCGGTGAAGAGTAGTCTGCTGATGGACAGCATGGCGCAAATTTCGGAAGACTATAAGCTTGCCGCCATTAGCGAGCCCGATTTGAATTTGACCGCCGTCGAAGTGCCCGACAGCGGGCCGATGACCTTCGAATTCGATATCGAGGTGCGGCCGGAATTCGACCTGCCCGATTGGAAGGGTTTGAGCGTCGAGCGGCCGGTGCGGGAATTTACCGACAAAGATGTCGAGCAGCAAATGCAGCGGCTATTGGCCCGCCGCGGCAAGCTCGTGCCGTACAATGGCGAGGCCAAGACCGGCGATTATTTGGCCGTGAATATCACATTCAAAGATGGCGAAAATCAGATTTCACGCAGCGAAGAGCAAGTGCTGTGCATCCGGCCCACCTTGAGCTTCCGCGATGGAAAAATCGAAAAGTTCGACAAGCTGATGGCGGGCGTAAAGGCGGGCGAAACGCGCGAATCCAAGGCCAAATTGTCGGCCGACGCGCCGAATGAGGCCCTGCGCGGCAAGACGATTACCGCCGCGTTCGAGGTGCTGGAAGTGAAGAAACTCGAATTGCCAGAACTGACCCATTCGTTCCTTGAGGAACTTGGCGGATTCAAGTCGGAAGCCGATCTGCGCGATGCGCTTAAAGACGAACTTCAGCGTCAATTGGAATATCAGCAACAACAACGGGCGCGGCAGCAAATTACCCAGGCACTTGTGGCCAGCGCCAACTGGGAATTGCCGCCATCGCTGCTCAAGCGACAAGGCCGCCGCGAGTTGGAACGCGCCGTTTTAGAGCTGCGCCGTAGCGGCTTTGGCGACGAGCAAATTCGCGCCCATGAAAACGAGCTGCGGCAAAACAGCATGGTCAACACAGCCCGCGCTCTTAAGGAGCATTTCATTCTCGAGCGCATTGCCGAGGCCGAGAAAATCGAAGACGAACCGGCCGACTACGATGCCGAAATTCGCCTGATCGCCTCGCAAAGCGGCGAAAGCGTCCGCCGGGTTCGCGCCCAGTTGGAAAAGCGCGGGCTAATGGACATTTTGCGAAATCAGATTATCGAGCGAAAAACCATCGATATGGTGCTCAAGCATGCAAAATTCAAGGATGTGCCGTTCAAAGTCGAATCGTTGGATACCGAAGCGGTCGACGAATCGGCGGGCGGCGGGGAAACCGAGGAGTCTATTCCCGAAGCGCAGGTGTCAGAGGCTCAGGCCCTACGCGAACCACAACAACGTGTATAGAATCCGTGAAGTCAGGTGTCTGGTAGTCTAGGTGTCTGAGTGTCTATCGGTTCGAAATTACCGAATCATTCAGTGTCTAAACTCGCCCAGACTTCCGAACACCAGGCACGCAGACACATCGACACATAGACACCCACGTGTGACATGAAATCATTCGATCCAATTCCGTCTTCGATGCTAGCGGCCCTCAATCCGCAGTTGTCGTATCGCGATTACCAGCGGCAGCGCATGCTAACCTTGGGCGATTTGCTCCTGGAAAACCGCATTATTTTGATGCAGGGGGAAATTTTCGACGGCAATGCCAGCGAAGTCGTGATGAAGCTGTTGTATTTGCAGAGCGAGAACCGCCGCAAAGACATTCACTTTTACATCAATTCCCCCGGCGGCAGTGTGACCGCCACCATGGCGGTGTACGACACGATGCAAATCCTGTCGTGCCCTGTGGCCACCTATTGCGTGGGCTTGGCAGCCAGCGGCGGCGCAGTGCTGTTGGCCGGCGGCAGCAAAGGCAAGCGCTACGCACTCACGCACGCCAAAGTGATGATCCATCAGCCCTACGGCCAGGTGGGCGGACAAGTTTCCGACATCGAGATACAGGCCGATGAAATTTTGAAAACCCGCGAGGCTTTGAATGGTATTTTAGCCAAGCACACTGGCCAGCCCATTGAACGCATTGCCAAAGATACCGACCGCGATCGTTACCTCACCGCTCCCGAAGCGAAGGAGTACGGACTGGTCGATGAAGTGCTTAGCAAACCGCCGGTGCAAACGGATGAAGATGAGGAAAAGTCATGACGCTGATTCCTTTTGTCGTTGAAAAAACCGGCCGCGAAGAGCGGGCGATGGATATTTATAGCCGGCTGCTCAAAGACCGCATCGTGTTTTTGGGCACCGCCATTAACGACGAAATCGCCAACATCGTCGTCGCGCAATTGTTGTTTTTGCAGTCGGAAGACCCCAAGGCCGACATTCATTTGTATTTGAATTCGCCAGGCGGCAGCGTGTCGGCCGGCCTGGCGATTTACGACACCATGCAGTTTGTCACTTGCGACGTGGCAACCTACTGCATTGGCCAGGCTGCTTCGATGGGGGCGGTGCTGCTCACTGCCGGTGCGCACGGCAAACGCCGTGCGCTGCCCAACGCCCGCGTGATGATCCACCAGCCGCTGGCTGGCGCTGAGGGAACGGCGGAAGAAATTATGATTCATGCCAAGGAATTCAAGAATGTAAAGAAGCGGTTGAACTCGATCTTGCTCAAGCACACCGGGCATCCGCTGGAAAAAATCGAGCAAGACACCGATCGCGACCGCTTCATGTCGGCACAAGAGGCGCTGGAATACAAGCTGATCGATCAGGTGATCGAACACATGGAAGTGAAAGCTAGTTAGGGTTCAGGAGCTAGGGTTCGGGGTTCAGGACGGCGTGTTTTGTCCGCGAACTGCTGAGCGCTGTGGTGCTAAACTTTGAACCCTCCATTCGCATGAGGCGAATTATGAAAACGGTCATCGTCGTCGCCGCGCTCGCGGCAGTTTCGCTCTCGGGCTGCGCCAGCATGTACAAGCAGCGCGTCAACCAAGATCTTTGGGAGCGCGAAATGCGGCTGGAGGAAGATTGCATTTACAAGCTGCGTTGGCAATTGGAAGATTGCCAACGCGAACTGGCCGCCACCAAGCAACAACTGGCTACCAACCAGAAAGAATCGGATGTGTTACGCGGCGGCAGCACGGCGCCCCCCGATTTATCAGCTCCGCCGGGAATTCTGGGGCCGGCCACCGGCGGCGGCTCGCAACAATTGCCTCCCGCGCCGCGACTGCCGACCATCGAGCCGGGCATCGAAGCGCCGGGTGCGCCCAGCGGCGCACCGCCGCAATCGTCGATTTTCCGCGGGAGCAACGGCTCGGTTTCACAAGCAAGCTATAATGCCGACGAAAAAAATCCGCTGCGGCCGGCGCCTTTGCTCGACGCGAACGCGGAGGTCGAACGCATCGACCTCAATCCGGGCCTGACCGGCGGCACGGCGCGCGGCGGCCACCCAGGCGACGAACTGTTGAGCGTGGCCATCGAACAGCGCGATTCCGCAGGCAAGCGCGTCCTCGCGCCTGGCGATGTCACGATCGTGGTGGTCGATCCAGCGCTTCAAGGCAGCGCCGCCCGAATTGCCCGCTGGACGTTCGACTCCGACGAATTGGCGCGTCACGCCCGGAAGAATCGCGACGGCGGTACGATTCACTTCGAATTGCCGTGGCCTTCGCCCCCTGAGCACAGCGATTTGCGCCTGTTCGTGCGGTTCACCACCTACGATGGCCGCCGATTGGAGGCCAATTTGCCGATCGAAGTGCAACTTGCCGACGATACGCCGGGCGCTTGGCGGCGCGCAAGGCGCCACTGGCCGAGCGCGAGTCTCCCAATACCGCGCTTGCACTAAATAGCGATGCGGCAGCAAACGTAGCGAGCGACGAAGCCAAAGACGGGCAGGATAATGACCAGCGCGACAGTGCGGCTCCCAAATCAGAGACGAGTGTGGCGGCGGCAGACTCCGCGCCATCCGACGGCGGACGCCATCATCCCACGTGGTCGCCGAATCGGTAGTTCAACTTCGGCGCGGTCGCCTTTTCGAACCGTTTGCATGCGACTTAAGGCTTGTCACCCGCAGCAAGTCGATGATTTCAATCGTGCCGTCGGGCATTCCAACGCCAATCGTGCGTCCTGGGGGCGAAATAGCCAGCATCTCAGGATGCTCAACAGCCACAGTCCGCCCGCCTGCCAAATGAATATCAAACGGATGAAACGGCTGCTCGCGATGCAGCTTGCGAATCTGTTCGACGGTCATGCCCCGCCTCCCAACTCGCTATCGATGTAGTTCAACTGACTCTACAACATCTTCCCAATCAGCGCGATCAAGTCGGCCGTGCGGCAGCTATAGCCCCATTCGTTGTCGTACCAACTGATCACTTTGATCAGGTTGCCATCGACCACTTCGGTGAGATCGGCCGCGAAAATCGAGCTGTGCGGATTGCCGATGATGTCGCTGGAGACAATCGGGTCTTCCGTGTATTCGAGAATTCCCTTGAGGCCCCCTTTCTCCAGAGGCGTCTCGGCGGCTTCCTTCATCGCCGCGTTGATATCTTGCTTGGTCACGTTCTTTTTAAGTAGCGCCGTGAGGTCGGTCACGCTGCCATCGGGCGTGGGCACCCGCAAGGAAATGCCCGTGAGCTTCCCTTTAAGCGAAGGAATGACTTCACCGACCGCTTTGGCGGCGCCGGTGGTCGTGGGCACAATGTTTACCGCAGCGGCGCGGCGCGGTACAAGTTATCGTGCGGCAAATCCAACAGCCGCTGGTCGTTGGTGTAGCTATGGCAGGTGGTCATCAAGCCCTTTTCGATGCCGAATTTGTCGTGCAACACTTTGACCATCGGGGCCAGGCAATTCGTGGTGCAACTAGCGTTGGAAACGAATTTCATCTCAGGCTTTAGGTCCTTGTCGTTCACGCCAATAACGCAGGTCAGGTCGGGCTTATCCTTGGCCGGAGCGCTGAGCACAACCTTTTTTGCGCCGGCTTGAATGTGCGAATCGTAGCCCGCCTTGCCTTTTTCAGGGTTAGCACGCGCGGTAAAAATACCGGTGCTTTCCACGACGACTTCGACGCCGAGTTGGCCCCAGGGCAATTTGGCGGGATCGCGCTCTTTGTGGACGTCGATGCGCCGGCCATTGACGACCAAGGCGTTGTCGTCGTGCTGCGACGGTGCCGTTGAAACGGCGGTGCGTGCTATCGTACTTCAGTAGCATCGCTAAAGTTTTGGTGTCGGTCAGATCGTTGATCGAAACCACTTCAAATTCGCCTGACCGCGCAGCTCAGAATGCGAAACACCAAGCGGCCGATGCGGCCGAACCCATTGATACCCACGCGAATTGCCACGGCGAATCTCCTTGTGACGCAATAAATGAACTTGCCGATTCGGGCAAAAGCGCGCCGCAGAAATTGGCAAATTGAACCGAGCTGCGAATTATACAGCCCTGCGGATACGGCATCAATCGGCCGAGATTCACTGCGATTTTGTGGCGCGGCGGAGTGCGCAGAAAAAAAGCCCAGGGCAAACGCCTGGGCTTTCAAGAACCTTTTCGACTATGTGGAACTAACTACTAATCCGGCGCGTTGATCGCTTGGCCATCCATGCGATTGCTATAACGACGATGGATCAAAAGATCAATGCTATAGGTGATGGTATGCACGGAGCCATCGCAGAAGACCATGTTAAAGGTTCCCGGGTGGGCGCTGCCCCAACGATCGGCTTCGTTGGTGACAGTGTTTACGTTGCCGTATGAATTCTGGTCGTGCAGGGGCGACCAATCGGTCGTCGGCGCCGTATTAATCGTCGGACTACTTCCGTAGTTGACGCCCGCGGTGCGGTACAAGTCATTGTCCCAGCCGGTATACGCGAATTCGTTGTCGGCGCCGTCCAGCCCAGACTGGTACATGTCGGTGTAGAGGAACTTCTCACCCACCAAATAAGTAAATGTCAAACCGTCTGTGACCTTCCGAATCGGCACCGTGCTCCGATAATACGAAATGCCAGTGCAATATGCGCCGGTATTGGTGGGATCGTCGCATGGGTTCGGATTAGGAAATGCGTACGTATCCATATCAGTTACACCCGTGGGAGAGGAAACATTTGTGCCATTCTGGTAGACGCTCCCATCGCCCGCATTGATGCAGTAGTCGCTACGAGCGACAAGCGGGTACGGACTGCCCGGTGGCATGCAGCTTTGATCGACGTTATACCACTGGGTCGTTTCGCCTGCGTAGGCCATTGGATACAAGCCCTGGTCTTCGCGCCGGCTGGGGCACATGATGGTGCGGCAGGTCATGCCCATCATTTGCCCGAGCGCTTTGCTAAGCGCTCCGGTTTTGTTGCCGCCGTACGATAAACCTTTTCCCATATCGTGGATCGATTTCTCTTCCAGGAAGGGCAGCAGATTAAAGATCCAGCCGCCCGGCTGCCGCTTATCGAAGCCGCGATTGGGATCGCCGACATAGTGGTATCCCCAGCCGCCGGTCGGGAAAAACTTCTGCGCACTGTGATGGTTTTGCGCCGCCAGTCCGATTTGCTTCAAATGGTTTTTGCACTCGGTCAGCCGCGCCGCTTCGCGCGGCTTGCACGGCGGGCAACAAGAGCGCGATCAAAATGGCAATGATCGCGATGACGACCAGGAGTTCGACGAGGGTAAACGCACGACGAAACGATGAACGCGGCCAATTCCGCGCCGCATGTTTGTCGCCTGAATTCTGAACCCTGAACCCTGATGCCTGTTCTCTGGCACAGCGCAACATAAACTTCCCCTCCCGCGCGATATATTGAATTCTCTACCTGAAAAGAAACTCGCGACTGATTCGCGGCGCGGTCCCCTAATACCGCACCGGCACGCGACCCCTAATCCCCGCATCCCCAAAAACGTCCCCGCTCTTCAATTTGGACAGCGCAGCCTCGATTGGCGTTGGCTGCGCGCCCAGATTTGTTCCCCGCAAGCGGCCGCGACTTGAAAAGAGATTTTAAGTCGCAGCCTGAATAGCATCTTATCGGCGCGCGCGAGACATTGCAACAGAATATTGGAGAATTTAGGTTAGCACGCGCACCGCAAAAATGGGGGGATTTTATGCGAATTGCTCGAAATAACGAACAATTCGGTTCGCCGGCGGGGAAAAACCTAAGCGACTGAAACCCCCGAAATCATTAGAAACCGCTCCGGCTTGCAAGCACCAGAAGTTAACCACTGATTAACACGGATGAACGCTGATAATCAACGGATTAATCGACCAGATTGGTCTGATTTATGGTTGCCAACGGATCATCGGAGAAGGGCATAGACAAAATCCGCCCTGTTCTGCCCGGGGCAAATCATCCGTGTTAATCAGTGTCCATCTGTGGTTTGCCTGCTGGCGCAAAAAGAACCCTTCGCAGGTGGGGCAGGAACCTACGAAGGGCGCGAGCTAAAGGGTTTCCCCTCCGCTCAGTACCTTACTATTTGCGATACTACTATTTCCATCAATAACCCTTGCGGGGGGACATGTGAATATTCCCAGAAAACGCTGCATTCGCCGGGGAATTTCTCTTAGCGTCAGGGTCTTATCCACGGCGGACCTTACAGTTCCGCGACGCCTTCGACCCGCCCTTCATCTGAATCTTGCCCTTGAAGGGCCAACCCGCATCGCTCATTCTGCATGGCTGGGTCGAGACGGTCAGGCTTCGTTGCGAGTTCTGCCTTAGAGCGTCTAGCAAAACGATCTCGGCAAGGGGGACAGTCCCCGATCATTTTGTTAGAAGTTCTTAATTCTGCACTTTACGTTTTTCGTTTCGCACACTTCACATGCCGCTGGACTTAACTGCGATTTTGAGCGAATTGGTCGCCACCCCCAGCGTCAACCCCATGGGGCGCGACGTGAGCGGCCCGGAGTTCTTTGAATATCGCCTGACCGATTATCTAGAGCAGTTTTTCGTGCGGCTAGCTATTCCCACGTTTCGCCAAGCGATTGCGCCGAAGCGCGACAATTTGATTGCGCGGTTGGAGGGCGACGTGCCGCCGGAGTCGGGGGGCAAAATAATTCTGCTGGAAGCGCATCAAGACACTGTGCCGGCCGACGGCATGACTGTTCCGCCGTTCGAGCCGCAAGTGCGCGACGGGCGTCTGTATGGCCGCGGCGCGTGTGACATTAAAGGGGGCATGACGGCGATGCTGGGCGCGGTTGCACGGCTGGTGGCGGACCAGCGGACAGCCGGCGGCACGCAGCATGCGGCGGAGCAGCACCCTCACCCCGGCCCTCTCCCAGAGGGAGAGGGAGAGAAACGCGCACGGCCGACCATCATCATAGCTTGCACCGTGAACGAAGAGCACGGGTTCACCGGCGCGACGGGACTTTGCAAGTTGTGGTCGGAACGATCGAACCCGCTCTTGCCGCGCAAGCCCGACGCAGCGATTGTGGCCGAGCCGACGAATTTGCAAATCGTCGTGGCGCACAAAGGCATGGTCCGCTGGCGATCTCACACGCGCGGCCGCGCCGCGCACAGCTCTCAGCCCGAACTCGGCGAGAACGCAGTGTACCGCATGGCGAGGGTAGTGGCGGCGATTGAGCGCTACGGGCGCGAAGTGGTTCGCACGCTGGCAAATCATCCGCTCTGCGGCCAGCCGACCATTAGCGTGGGCACCATTCGCGGCGGCATTAGCGTGAACACCGTGCCCGACCGATGCACGATTGAAATCGACCGCCGCCTGGCGCCGGGGGAAGATCCGCAAACCGCCTGGCAGCAGGTGGTCGATTTTGTCGCCTGCGAAACGGGGCTGGGGCAAGCGGTCGAGCACGAGCCGCCGTTCATGCAAAGCCGCGGCTTGGGCGATACGAACAATCGCGAGTTGGCGGCGCAGATTGGCCGGCGCGGTGCGGGATGTTACCGGGGCCGAGGGGCGGTTGATCGGCGTGCCGTTCGGCACCGACGCGTTCGTGTACGCAGCGGCCGGCGTGCCGTCGGTGGTGTTCGGTCCCGGCTCGATCGCGCAAGCCCACACGGCCGACGAATGGGTGCCACTAGCCGAGGTCCAACAAGCGGCCGAGGTGTTGTATCGCGCGCTGGCGAACTGGAAATGAAAAAACCTGCTAAACCGCAAGCGGCATAGCAGGCTTCTTTTTGCGAATTTATTCTATTCGCTCGCGGCGCGATCGCTGGCTACCTCGTCCCTCACCTCTCGTCCCTCGTCCCTCGCGCTAGAACGTATCCAGAATAAAATGGTGGCCCCAGTGGTAGCGGGCTTCGCCCGGCCCATAGTTGTAGTGGATCCATTTGTCCCACTGGGCCGATTGTGGATATTCGTTGTGCCACTGCTTGTTGTAGACCGGAATGCGCATTTCGGGCGGATAGCGGTAGTACAAGCTCTCGGAGCTGCGATAGTAATCGTCGCCCCAGAAGTTTTGCGGATAGTAGACGTACGGATAGTGGTAGAAGCGGTCCCAATCTTGGGTGCTATAGGCGCTTACCCACTGACGGCCGTAGGCTTCTTGAGCATGGGCCGGCCTGGCGCTGGTGAACATTCCGACGACGACCGCGCAGAACAGCGCGGCCAGAATGCGGCGAGACATGCAGATTTCCCCCCTGCGAAGTTGCTTTAGCGGCGAAGTTAGCGCGCGGGCCTGAAAGCGCACACGCGCGAGCCGCTCTGGGTCGAAGCCTTTTCGACGGGAACTGGCGGTGCCAGCGGCCGGCTTTGCGGGAGACCGGCCAAGCACTGCAGTCCCGTCAATAACCGCATCGGCAGCCGCGCCATGCGGTATTGAGAGAATATCCGTCACAATCGGCAGAATCGGGCGAAGGCAGAAAGCAGACTGCAAAAGGCAGAATCGGGAGTGCTAGCAGCACTTTCGTTTTACAGTCTTCTGCCTTCTGCTTTTTGCCTTCTGCCTTTACTCATCCGCCGGCATTTTGCCCGCCTCGAGTTCTTTATCCCACTGGTCCATCAGCGGCCAATCGATGGCGCAGGTGCCGAAGTCGGCCATGTGCAAGTAGCCTTCGACGCGTTTGATAGTGGCGTCGAGTTGGGCGTCGTTCTTGCGGAAGATCGGCCCGTGGCTGGGGAGCAGCCACTCGACATTGCTTTCGCGAATGCGCTTGAGCGATTTGACGAAGCCGGGCAAATCGCTGCCGTGGTGGGCGTCGATGGCCCCCACGCAGCCGTCGCGATAAATGTTATCGCCGCTGAAGAGCAAGTTCCCCATGCGGAACGAAAGCTGGCTGTCGGTATGGCCGGGGGTGTGCCACACTTCCAGCTTCTGGTCGCCGACAGAAATCACATCGCCTTCGTTGATGAGCGCATCGACTTTGACCGGCGGCATCTCGAGATGGATGTTCTGCGCCTCGACTTCGGCGAAGGTTTTGATTTTGTCTCCCTTCGCCAGCGGTTCGGCCGCCAGCGGATGAGCGGTCACTGTGGTTTTGAGCGCCTGCTTCATTTTCGCCAGGGCCTGAATGTGATCGACGTCGGCATGGGTGGCGATGAGCGTTTTGCAGTTGGAGAGCGGGAAGTCGAGCTGGCGAATTAGATCGATGATTTCGTCGGCGGTGTCTTGAAATCCTACGTCGATGAGCACCCACTCGTTCTTGTCGAACACCAAATACACGTTGCAGCCGAGACGCTGTTGCGCCTGGTAGTTCATTTCGATGACGTGGGGGAAAACGGGCTTCCGCGCTAGCATGCTTATAGTATCCTCGCGTGCAAAAAGCTGCCGGGGAGGTGGCGATGCGATTTTAGATCGAGCCCGACTATTCGTCGAGGCCCCGCGGCGCGTCGATTCCCGAGTGGCGGGCTTCGAGATAGGCCGTGAGCATGATCTGGGCCGCCAGCTTATCGAGGCGCGCTTTACGCTGCTTCTTTGTCAGTTCCGCGCCGATGAGCGCTTGTTCCGCTTCGGCCGACGTAAATCGCTCGTCGAAGAATGTGACCGGCACGCCGGTCGTTTGCTCTAGCCACTGGCCGAACTTGCGCGCCTCGTTTGATTTTTGGCTCTCGCGCCCGTCTAGATGCACGGGGAGCCCGACGACGAATTGCGCGATGGCCTCGTCTTTGGCCAGGCGGCGAAAATAATCGGCATCGGCTTTCTCTCCCGGCGCGTGTAATTATCAAACGGGCTGGCGATGCGATGCTCGCGATCGGTTACGGCAATGCCGATCCGCACCGTGCCATAATCGATTCCGGCGAGGCGACTGTTCATATAACTTTGAAAATAGATCGGAGAAAAACTTTGAGCGAGTCAGTTAACTCAATGTTAGCTGCATTTTTTGTGGGAATGCGTCTGACGCCTGGATAAATGGGCCAATCGACGTACTATCTCGATTCTATTCGATCGACGGGCTGACGTTTGTCGGGAGCTACAAAATAACCATGCTCGAGGAATGAAAGGGTTGCCTGTTGCACGTCGGGGTTGTCCATCATAAAGGTGTGAACTACAGGCAGCCGGATGAAATCGGCCGCGCCAGGAAGTCGAGTCTCGTCGACGGTGACAATCATGTCATTGTCGCCAGACAGCATTGGATTGTATCCTTTGTCGTCTCCTTTCCCTCCAGCGATGATGCCGAACTCGCACTGCGGCAACGCCAAGTGCTCTTTTAATTGATCCCATCCGGTTCCAAGTTCGCGTCCGGGAACACCAATTAATTGAGCTGCTGGAGGATATCGGCTAATGCCTGCGGCAAGTTGCGATCCATTATTGGGTGCGCCGAGCATCACGATCCGTTTGATCGGAGGATGCCTAGGTTTTTGATTGGAATGCTGTTGATCGTAGAGATATCGGCGAATCACAAGATTTCCGAGGCTGTGCGCGACGAAATCGACTTCATCGACGTCTCCCAAGTTTTCCATTAAATGCGACAAGCTCGCGGCGTGCTGCTCGACATCCGCCATTGTGCTCGGATAACTAATCGCGACGGCCTCACAATTCTCCTTCTGTTCTAAAAACGTGGCCATCCCGCTCATTGGGGACCGCGTTCGACCTAATCCGTGAAGGACGAGGATGAGCTTGCCTTTCATCGGGGGTAAATTATCGCGACGTTTAATTTCGTCGAGTGCGTTTCGACAATCATCAAACGATCCCCATGCGCGGCGAACATTGTTTTCATCGAGAAGTCGGAAATGCCCGGTCAATATGTTTCGCTGCACGCGCCATTTGTGGAACAACAATTCATCCGCCCAAAATTGTTTACCGCCCAAAGTCGGCGTGGCAATGTTTATGGGAGTCATTGGCTCATTCGATGGATCCTCGGCGGCCACTGATAACGCTGTTGCGGAGCACAACCAGAAACACAATGAATGCAGTGACCCGCGCATAAACCCATCATCCTTGAATGCATTTACTCTGGCTGGGAAGCTTACCTACAAATATTCCTTCCAACCGCGTTCTTCCAGCATTTTAACAATCTTGCGGATGGCTTCTTCGTCGTGACGGTTCGCCACCAGCGTGGCATCGGGAGTGTGAACGATGATTAAATCGTTCACGCCGACCGTGGCAACTAAGTGATTGCTGCCGCCGCTGCGAATGATCGAATTCTTTGTTTCGACGCCCAGGTGCTTGCCGATGATAACATTTCCGTTGGAATCGGGCTGGCCCAGCCGCGCCGCCGCCTGCCAGGTGCCCACATCGCTCCAGACGTGCGGCCACTCAACGACGGCGACCTCCTGGGCCTGCTCCATCACGGCGTAATCGATCGAAATGCCCTTGATGGCGGCGAACTCTTGCGCAAAGACCGATGCGGCGCTCGCCTTGCCCCAGGCATCGACGATCTTCTTCAGGTGCGCGAGCATTTCCGGCTGGCGCTCGGCGAGCGCCGCGATAATGGTTTTCGCTTTCCAAAGGAAAATGCCGCTGTTCCAGTAGAAGTTGCCCGAGGCGAAGTATTCTTTGGCGACCTCGGCCGGCGGCTTTTCGCGAAACCGCGCCACGTCGAACACATGCCAGCCTGTTGTCGCCGGCAGCTTGGCGGCATCGGCCAGCGGCTGGCCGCGCTCGATGTAGCCGAACGTTGTGGCCGCGTAGGAAGGCTTGATGCCGAGTGTGACAATGCGATCGGGCCGTTGTTCCACCAGCGCCGCGGCGGCCGTGATGCACGCTTGAAATTTATCGTCGGGCGAAATGACCTGGTCGGCCGGCATGACGGCCATGACCGCATCGGAATCGTTGCGGCTCAATAACAGTGCGGTCAGACCGATGCACGGCGCCGTATCGCGCTTGCACGGTTCGCCGATAATATGATCGGCTGGCACTCGCGGCAGTTGCTTTTGCACGGGGTCTTCAATGATGGCGCCGGTGAGAATCCAAATGTTTTTCTCGCTGCCCAAATTGCCCAGGCGGTCGATCGTCATTTGCAACATCGAGCGCGGACCGGCCAACGGCAGCAATTGTTTGGGAGAAGCTGCGCGACTTTCGGGCCAGAACCGCGTGCCCGCCCCGCCGGCCATGATGACGATGTGAAGCATGAAGAAGGGTTCAGGGTTCGGGGATTAGTAGAAATGAACGGGTGAATGGGTGAAGGGGTGAGCAGGTGAGGGGTTATTGAAAACGCGGAAGATGAATGGATTGCGGGCAGCGAGTCCCAATTCAGTAAAGCGCGCTGTCGCTAGTCCCTAATATATACCGGCTTTTCGATCACCGTGCCGGGCGTAATTTTCAATTTTACTTGATCGGCGTCGAGCGCGTACAACGGGCTGATTTCCACGGGTACGTTCGGCGCAACGCGCACTCCGGCTGCTTCCAGCCAGCCGCGGTGCAATTTGACGAGCGCCGCCTGCGTCATATCGGCGGCATCGATTTTTTCGCCTGGCGGATTCTTCACCGGCGCAAACCACTCGGCCGGATCCCCCTCGACTACGAGTGTGCGCTGGGCCTGCGGGACCAGGTCGAAAATAAATCGTTCAAATTTTGTGGCATTGGGAGTTTTCGGATCGACGCGGTTTCCCTGCTCGTCGATGTAGGCGACTCTTTTGCGCGGTATGAAACGGCAGGGCGGCATCTTGTCGGCTGGCGCGTTTAAGAAACGCGGCATCGAACACATGAATCGCAATGCTGCCGGCCCAGAATACCAGCGACCCGTCGGCATTGCGGCGATGCGCGGCTTCGTCGGGCAGATCGCTGTATTCGATCACTTGCATCCGGCCATCAATAGTCATCAAATTGCCTACTTTTTCCAGCGGATCGCGCTTAGCGACCGCGAGCGTCGTCATTTCCGAACGCGCGAGCAGGTGGTAGCCGATCAACAGCGGATCGCAAATTTGCACGAGCGGATTATCGACCTGGAAGTAAAACAGGTGCTCGATGCCGCGGTTTTCGATGTCGGCCAGCGTGCCGCTTTTCACCAGGGCCGCCAACATGCCGCCGTGGCCATCGGGGCTTAGCGCCAGGCGGTCTTTCTCGGCCAAAAGTAGGCGGCCAGTGACCGGTATCGACCGCCGGCATGGTGCCCTGACGAAACAGCCGCACGTTTTCGGCTGCGAAGCCAAAATAGTTTTTCTCCCGAAAGTATTCTTCGGTTTCAGCGTGGGTGGCGTCGCTCGTCATTACGTAGAGCGGCGCGGCGCGGCCGTAGCGCCGCTCGATGGCGATAAGCTTCTCGAAAAAAATCTGAAATAGTGAGGCTCCGGAGACCGGACCAATGGAATACATGCCCTTGGGATGGTTGAACCCCAGTCGCGTTCCTTGCCCTCCGGCGACGAGAATAACGCCAATCTTACCCGCGCACAGCGCCGCCTCGCCCGCAGCACGGGCTTCCTGAATCGAAAAGCGATTTTCGGGCGAATTGAGACGAATGGCATCGGGAGGTTGGGCGCGGCGCGTGAGCGCGGCCCAATCGGTCTTAGCGGCATCGCCGCGCACGAGACGCTCAAGCTGCGCGAAATCAATGGCCTCAATTTGGGCTGCGAGTTGCTGTTGCTGCGGCTGACTGAGATCGTCCCAGAAACGCAACAAATGTTGCTGTCCATGCTGCGCAAGAATGCGCTCGAATTCGGCTTTACTCGCTCTGCCTTCTGCCGTTTGCATTCTGCCTTCTCTCTCTCACAGCCAGCCGCGCACCCAAGCATACGCCAGCAGGCACAGCAAAGGGAATAACACGAATACGCTGGCGTAGGTGAAAACAGTGGTCCAGACGTGTCGCGGCCAGCGAGCCATGCCGAAGGATTCGGGGGTCAGGAGTCGGGGTCAGGAGACAGAAACAAACGGCTGATTATTCTCGCACGCGTTCCAAATACTCGCCGGTGCGAGTATCGACTTTGATCATATCTCCCAATTCGATGAATGCGGGGCAGATAATTTCGGCGCCGGTTTCGAGCTTCACCGGCTTAGTCAGCTTGGTGGCCGTATCGCCGCGCACTGCCGGCTCGCAGTACTCGACCTTGAGCACCATGTGATTGGGCGGATCGATCGTGATCGGGTTGTTGTTAAACAGCAGCATCGAGCAGTTCGTGCCTTCTTTGAGCCACTTGGCCGCTTCGTCGACTTGGGCCGAAGTGAGCTCGTATTGCTCGAAGCTCTTGTTATCCATGAAGACGAAATGATCTCCCTGGCGATACAAAAACTGCGCTTCGATTTCGGTAATGTCGGCTGCGTCGAGCGTATCGCCGCTTTTGTACGTGCGGTCCAACTGCGTGCCGCGTACCAGGTTCTTGAGCTTGCACTTGTACAAGGCCTGACCCTTGCCGGGCTTGACGAAATTGCACTCGACCATCAGGTACGGGTCGCCGTCGATCTGCACCTTTAAACCTTTGCGAAATTGACTGGTGTTATAGCTGGGCACGGTGGATTCCTACTACGATTCTAGTGGTAAACGGATTATGTTGGGGCCAACAGGTGCCGGCGAAAGGCGAGGGCAAACTTAAGTGCATGCTGATTACAACTATGATCTCATCATCTCTCGGCTCTCGACGCTCGACGCTCGTCCCTCGTGCCGCCACTTGGCAGCACGAAATGAAGCACGCGGTGCGCGACATCGGCGAACTCTGCCGATTGCTGGATCTCCCGCCGCACTTTGGCGGGCAGGCAATCGCGGCGGCCCGCCTGTTTAGGCTGTTTGTGCCTCGGCCTTTTTTGTCTCGGATGCGGCGCGGCGATCCGCACGATCCGCTGTTGCGGCAGGTGCTTCCGCTGGAAGCGGAAACTCTTCCGGCGACCGGCTTTACCGCCGACCCGGTGGGTGACGCCGAAGCGACGCTCGCAGCAGGCCTGCTCCAAAAATATAACGGTCGAGCCCTTATGGTAACAACGGGGGCTTGCGCCGTCCATTGCCGTTACTGCTTTCGGCGGCATTTCCCCTACGACGAATCGCCGCACAGTTGGGACCAATGGCAGCCAGCCATTGCGGCGATCGAGGCTGACGAAAGCCTTTGCGAAGTGATTCTCAGCGGCGGCGATCCGCTGACTTTGTCAGATCAAACCCTTGCGCGCTGGCGCATCGGCTGACCGAAATTCCACATTTGCGCCGCCTGCGCATTCACACGCGACTGCCGATCATGATTCCGGCGCGGGTGAACGATGAATTGCTCGAGTGGTTAACTGGAACGCGATTGACGCCCATCGTAGTTGTGCATGTTAATCATCCGGCCGAAATTGACGATCTAGCAGCGCAGGCGATTGCGCGGCTGGTTGACGCCGGGGTGCCGCTGCTCAATCAGGCGGTGCTCTTGCGCGGTGTGAATGACGACGCTAATGCGCTTGCTGAATTATGCCAGCGGCTCGTCGATTTGCGCGTGATGCCTTATTATTTGCACCAATTGGATCGAGTGGCTGGCGCGGCGCATTTTGAAGTGCCAATTGAGCGCGGCCGCCAGTTAATTCGAGAGCTTCAGCGCCGATTGCCAGGCTACGCCGTGCCGCGCTATGTGCAAGAGATCGCCGGCGTACCGCACAAGATGCCGCTCGCGTAACGAGCGGCATACATTGAACAACGACCAGTGAATTGCAGCCCTGTCTGATTCACCCGTTCATCTCTTCACCCGTTCAACCTCTTCCTCGCCCCTCATCCCTCGCTCATCGTCCCTTCCGCATGGCCACCATCTTTGTCACTGGCGCGAGTGGATTCATCGGCTCGCGGCTGTTGGGTGAACTAGTGCGGCAAGGGCACACGGTGCATGCGCTGGTTCAAGGCAAAAAACCCGCACCGATTCTGGGACTGTTGTCCGAGGAGCAAATTGACTTCGACCGCCCAAACATTCGCTGGGTGAAAGGTGACATCACCGAT
>CAWGBP010000008.1:0-38766 GCA_963820835.1 Pirellulales bacterium
GTTGGGAGAGGGCCTGCCTGTCCTGAGCTCGCCTGCCCTGAGCTTGTCGAAGGGTCGAACTCGTCGAAGGGGGGTGAGGGTGTGCCTGGGGCATAGCGTAGCGACGCCCCAGTAATCTCGCGTGGCGACTATCTTCCCCTCTGACTCTTCCCGCTCGATTGCATTCCTTGCATCGTGTTCAAATCGATCGGCGCGATTCCTTTGAACGGATACATGGGCGACTGGCGATATTTCTCATCCCAGTCGATGTGTATTTTTCTGCGCCGTATCCTTCAAGAATGTCTCAAATGTCTGGTCCGATTTTGCCCCGCCCAGCCACAGCATCAAATCGATCGGGTTGGTCGATTTCGGTCGCTTGATCCCCAACACCATCGGCACGGCCACCAGGCACCGCACGCGACCGCAGCCACCGCCACCCCAACTCCAATCCATCCGGCAGCATTTTCCCAGCCGCTTGTTCGCGGGCCACTCCCCACGTTCGTACCCGCTTCCCGTTCAGCCGCCGCCTGCGTTCCCAGCGGCATCGCCCGTATCGGGCTCCTCAACTTCTGATTTAAAATACTTCGCCGTCTGCAGCTCGATTCCCGACATGGCTCGCCCCTCTCGCTTAGTGGTCAAATTGCTCTGTAGAAAGCTGCTGGCAGGGTGCCACTGCTGGCTGGCCCAGCAGTGCAGAACGAGATTGGAAACCACGACCTTCTGACAACTTTCAAACCTGACTAGGAGCCGAGGGACAACGTCGGGGACTGTTCTCTCTCCGCGACGTCTTCGTCCTAGGCGTCAGCTTCAGAGACGGAAATTTCCGTCCACGGAACTCGCTCACCCTGTTCTGCTCGCCCGGTGCCACTGGCTCCGCCAGTGCACTGCTGGGGTGGCACGCCGAGAATGGGCGTGGTTGCCTTATGCCCCGAACCGGGAGCAACCGAGCCACTGCAGACTTGCTTTCTCCGTTGAATGCATGCCAGAATAAATGTGGCTGAGGAGGTGGCAGCCTTTTTCACTTTTCCCGCGTTGAAAGGGGTCATCTCATGTCATGGCAAGTTTCTCTCTGCCCTAAATGTGGCAAGGCCATTCGCCGGATTTCGATGAGCGGAGGATCCGTCGTCTATCAGGGGCTGCCTGTTCCGACCCGGACGATTTCTGCATCACAATTCATCCCTGCCGCTGCACGTCTTCCAAAAACGAGCGCGGCTTTGAAGACTTTGTGCGACGCTTGGAAGCAGGCATATCATATTCCTGATTTCCATCCGGCGAACAACCCAGCACTTTCCAAAACCAGTGCCAGTGGCGCCACTGCTCCCCACTAAATCCAGTACCCCACTAAGCCGCCGCGCAAGCAATGGGAGCAAGTGAGCACGAGCTCGTGAGCACTGTCGCCTTAATGTCGACCGAGCGCAACGCGGTAGCAACATCAAACCACCATTCCCCATTCCCCACTCCCCATTCGCCATTCACCAGCAAGTGAGCACAGGCCACGCTCGTGGCCGGTGCTCACGCGCACGCGGCAACCTCCGCTTGTATCGATTATGCCGTTTGTAGCCTTGGAGCTGGTAAAGGTGTGCATTCGCAATCGCTTGCCCGATACCTTGAAGAACGGCGGAGTTATTTTGCGGCGCGGCAACGGACTTGCCGGCCCCAGCGTCGTCAAAACTTGCCCAGGATGAATATGCGTACCAACGGATTGGTCGTGGCGCTGGCAATTGCGCTCGTGGCTGTCAATCGCGGGCGAGCAGATGAGCTGGCGAACCAGGCGAGCCTACCCACCGATTGTGCCACTGGCAACGGTGCGTGCGATCTTTCGGCCGCAGCGAATCAGCCGGCAACCGACTGTCAAAGCTGCGAAAGCTGCGATACGCACTTGTTCTCCGACGATATGTGGAAATGCCTGGTTGGTTGTCACGATGGATACGACATTTATGCCGGCACCGAATTCACCGACCTCAACGTCGATTCGCGAACCGGCGGCACGATAAGTCTAAGCTTATCCGATACCACGGCCCCTGGCGTCTCGACGGTTTCTTTTACCCAGCCCGGCGGAGTCAACGATCAGGGTTATGCGCCGCGGGTATGGATTGGCGTCCAGCTTACCGATAAGTGGGGCGTGCGCGGTCGTTATTGGCGGCTCAGCGACACCGATTTCCATCCCCCCGAAGTCACGCCCGGCTTTACGCCGACCGGAACCAACTTTGGCACCTATGAAGCAACCGACCGCGTGGATGCCTGGGACGCCGACGTGGAAGCCGTTCGCACCGACCAATGGGGCCCGTGGGAAACAGAAGCATTTGTGGGCGGGCGACATGCCAATTTTAATACCGATACCAGCCTTCTCGCCTTTGGCGTGTTTACCACCGGCAACTTCGTCAATCTCACTCTCCAAAATGGAGGCGGCTTCGATGGCACTGGGGTCACCTATGGTGGCACGGTGCGCCGCCGGCTGGCGCCTCGCATCTGTATTTATTTAGCACGCTTCGCGGATCCAATTTAGACGGAAGCAGCAATTCATTTGCCCGCGCCGATGGCGCAGTGGCCTCTTCCCCCAGCGCCCCTTTGGTCGGCGCCGCCACTGTACGCCGCGACGGTGCTGCCGCCGAAATGACGATTTTTGAACTGCAAGCAGGCGTGGAATTCCAGTACCCTTTGCAATGTATGCCGATGAACTTCTTTTTCCGAGTTGCCTACGAATATCAGAATTGGAATGTGATTGGTCTGCCTACCGGAGGCGCAGGCTTCGGGGGCACGATCGGCGAGCTTACCGCCAACAGCTTTTCATCGGCCAGCGCCAATGGGGCCGGCATGACCCTTAGCGGCATCGCAATTGGCACCGGACTGATTTGGTAAGCAAAGTGAGCACAGGCCACGGTCGTGGCCTGAGTGACGATCTCAATCGAACAGTTCTGTAGGTCACGCACTCCGTTGCGTGACGATCTTCAAGTTCAGTAGGTCACGCACTCCGTTGCGTGACGATCCACTCCCCTCACTCCCGCACCGCGGCCTCAATCGCCGCGATGTCAATCTTCCGCATTGTCATCATCGCCGCGAACGCGCGCCCGGCGGCAGCCTTTCGCCCCCACACCTATCGCCTGTTCATCGACGGCGAGCTAGCCAGCGAATACAGCGGCTAAGCTAACGCAGGCTACACGCCTGAGTGCCCGGTGGCTTGCCCGAGGGCATCCTAGAATTAGAGGGCATCGAGTCCATTACCGCCGCCTTGCCGATTTGCTCGATCGCTACAACGTCAACGATTACGCAGCCAGCAAGCGCGTTTACGCCGTGGTGCCGCCAATCATTTCGCGGGAGATTGTTTATGTCCCGCAAAAGCCTCAAGGCTTAAAATGCAAAGGCATGTGGTTTCGACATTCGCTAAACCAATCTTCTTGCCTGTTGCGTCGTAATCGGTAATCCAGCCTCCCGATTCGTCTTGCATGGCAAGCAATCTGTCAACCAATTCTCGTGGCGGTTTGTCTGCCGGCGAAACGTGGTCAGCCGCCAGCAATGCAAGACTCAGTTTGAAAGTTGAATAACGTTTATCATACTTGGCCGCTTTGTCCATAAATCCCTTGCCGTCCCACATACGCATGGCGGCTTCGTAATGATGACGGGCTGTTGACGGATCCTTTTCGGTAAGGCACGCTAAAAATAGCAGGTCAGCATAATTCTCCCAACCATCGAGCAATTGGGGTGTCACTACCTCAGTGCGGATGATTTTGTTTTGAACTCGACGCACATCTTTTAGCTCATGCTGGTGAAACGGCAAAGGTTCTGCCGACTCTCCCAAAACAGCTTGAATTCTGCCCGACTTCTCCACTCCCTCGCGATGGATCGCTGCCATGATCTTCTCAGCGACTTTCGGATTACTGACGGACAACACTTTCGCGGCTAGATAGTTGTCATGGAATAGCCAATAGACATTCGCCCCATGATACTCAGGCAACAAATCAAGATCGGGGTCAAAAAGATTTACTAAAAAAGTTTCCCCTTTTTGGACCGCACTTGCCGACTCTGGGGAAGCCCAGCAGCTTGGCGCGCATGCTACGGCTAAAACAATGACGACAAACACACGCTGTTGGATCATGAAGTAAACCATACCGATGAAAGCCTAGGCGGCATACCGCGCTGTGTAGGCCGCATTCTAACCGACGGCCGCCTCCGCCTAAAAAATTCGCGCCTGCTCAAAAAATCCGAAGACTGCCCAAAAATGTCTGGGATTGCCTAACCTTGCCGTGCCGATCGACGTCACAGCCACATTCCGGGCATGTCCAGCCGCCCCATAAGCGCTGAGTTTTAGTTGGACCGCCTGGCTTCTTGTCGCCGAGTGGCTGGCCGCACTGGGGGCATGGGTGCGCGCGGACCTCGGCGTTCATTGCCAACACTTTTCGCGCCGCAGCGACACCGCCGCTGAACGCTCCTCCAAGATAAGAAAATGGGGTCGGCATCATCGGCTCCTTTAAATCACGGGGCTGAAATAACTTGCCACGCTAAGCGAAGGTGAACACTGCAACAATGAACCCGACTAGCAGAATAGGCCCTAGCACTGCCCCAATCATCGCGCCAATCAATGGGGACTTAAACAGCACACCGATTGCAGACCCCACGAGCGAAGCGCTGAGGATAGCAAAGGCAAATCTAGTATCAGCCGCTTGCGGGGTATCAGGTCCTCGAAGCGTGACTCCTCCCGCTCGGCGAACACCAGGATGAGATTCGTAAGTTACTACGAGCCGCGCAAAAATCGCGCTCGCACAAAACAGCGTAACGGCCAGAAACAACCGTTTGACTGAAAAACGGATCATGCTCCGCATTCTACCCGATGGGCCTTCACCCAAAAAAGAAAATCCTGCCCAAAAAATCAGGGAGGCCGTCTGATTGTCGCCGTTATAAAGAACGAGGAGCGATTTCAGGTTCCGAGTTGTCCTGGATCGCTTTGGCTTCTGGAAAAAGCGATTTAATCATAACCCTATCGGCGGTGCTGCAATCCGGATAGAGATGTATCCATGCAGTAGCCCTATCGCCAAAAAGCCTGCGATACCAAGGCAACGATAGAGCATCCATATAAAAGTACACGCCCCCGCCACGAACAGTTATGTCGTGCGACCATCTAAATCGTTCAACAACAATATGGCGTTGCCAACCAAGCCAGCCCAGACCTAAGCCAAACGCTGTTACGAGCAGAAGTAGTGTCCGTAGGCTAAAGCGTGGTCGAAATCCCATGTCCGCATTCTAACCGATTGGCGGCAGACAGTGAGACTATCGCCTCACCATTCCCCCTTCCCCACTCCCCACTCCGCATTCCCCACTCAATCCTTCCACATCATCTGTGTTGATCCGTGTTCATCAGTGGCTACCTCTGCTCAAGAACTCTGGCCGTCACATCTGCCCCAAAGATAGGCGCAGCCTCACTCGACGATTACATTAAACTCGTCCACTTTTTCACAGGAGAATTGACCGTGGCCGACGATCTTTCTGCTTTGCCCCCATCAACCAATTTGCCAAACAGCGCGCCGAACAACCAGCAGGCCCCCGCAGTCGAGCAACCAGTTTCCAAGGAAGTTCTCAAATCGGCCTATAACGCCTTCAAAAAGCGCTGGAAGCTCACGCAACTCGACCAAGAATCGCGAATCGGGCGCGGGCCGATGAGCTCCGGTCAGAAATCCTCGATCGTCGGCATTTCACCCCCCAATCAATTCCCCCGAGCAGTCTGGGAAACGCTCGTCGAACAAGGCAAGCTCAAGTACGCAGGCAGCGGGCAGTACTCTCTCCCGTAGTAGCAACCGAGCACGGCTGACCGGCGTCGACCGAGCGCAATGCGGTAGTGCCTAGTGTTTTGGACGGCTGCCCTAAAGTCGAGCTGAGCGCAACGCGGTAGTGCCGCCTGCCCTGAGCGCGGCCGAAGTGAGCCCCAGTGCTTGCCGCAAAAAGCTAACAGCTAATTGCTAATCGCTCGCTTCCCCCGTTATGGAACGCGGCGCCTAACCTGTAATAGCCACCGTTGGGTTGCATCCCTCGGCGATCTTTTCGACAGCCCTGTTGAAAAATTCGCCATCGACCGCCGCGCGATACTCACAATCGAAGTTTGATATCGGCGATTCTTAAGTAAAGCGCTGTTAAAACAGCACCCACGAAGAGAAAGCAGCGATTGGCACGTCAATTGCCAGCGCCGTTCGCAGCATTCTACGGTTCGATAACTAGGCCCTACTATGTTCGCGGAATGTCGGCCAGCGATATCCGCAACTGTATCTTCAACAGCCCGCATTTCTCGTTCCGCAGCTCACACCCCGGTGGCTGTAATTTTGTGCTGATGGACGGGTCAGTGCGGTTCATTACGGAGACGATCGACATGACAACCTATAAAGCGCTGGGAAGCAGGAACAAAGGAGACGTCGTTGGTGCATATTAATCGATCTACGAACAATCCGATCGGTCGCCGGCGAAATTTTGCGTTGCTGTTTTTGCTGGCAGTGGTGGTGCTGGGGACCATGGTCCTGGGAGGCTGTGGAAAAGGCATCTCCGTTCCCTCTACGGTGCCGGTAAGCGGCGTGGTGAAGTACAAGGGAAAGCCTCTGCAAGGTATCCGGGTGACTTTGCATTCCCAGACGGGTGCGGCAAAATCCGAGTTTATTCCCTCTGGCCAAACGGGTCCGGATGGCAAATTCACCCTCAGCACCGGCGCACCCGGCAACGGAGCGCCGCCCGGGTCGTACGTCGTGACATTTGAGAAGCCCGAGATCGGTTCACCCACCTCGACAGGCTCCATCGAAACCGAGATCGATGCGTTTCGCGGCAAGTACAGCGACCCCGCGAAAAGCAAATGGACTATTACCATCGAACAGGGCGAAAACTCGCTCCAACCGTTCGAACTTAATTAATGCGTGCGGTAGCTTCGTCCTCAAGTCATCTTCTCACAGCGCGTACGGTCATGTGGCGCCGCCAATACACGGTACTGCTATTGGTGCTCGGGCTAGTTCTCCCGTTCGGAGCAGCATTCCATATTGTCGGAAGTACGCCATCCGTCGGCAGAGCCAATTCTTTATGCCGTAGAGGGAAACGTGCTGATGAACGGAGAGCCAGCCGCGAATTTGAATGTGGCGTTCCACCCGCTCGATGGCAACAAAAACCTGTTTTGCCCGGTAGGGCGAACGGATAGCAAAGGCACATTCCACTTGACGACCCGTTCCGGTGCAGATGGTGCTCCCGCCTGGTGAGTACAGCGTCACGTTCGTTTGGCCTGATGGTCTGATCGACGAATGCGAGTGTCCCGACCCATTCCTTCATGATCGGCTCAAAGGTTTATATGCCAAAGCGGATCAGTTGTTATATCGAGTCAGCGTCGGCTCCTCGGACAATTCGTTTCGATTCAACTTGTGGCGGCCACGCTGGGACGACCCGGTTCCCTAAAACGGCACCCCAATTTCTTCTCGCCAACCTGTGCCCCAACTGCGAGCGCGACGCAGTAGTGCCGTGCCTGACGATCGTCTTCTTACCCGCTGCTCCGCGTAGCTAACGTTTTGTTTCTTTGTTTCCTGCGAAGATTTTTATCCGGCTAGTTTAGTAAGGGTTTGAGGGTTGGTTCGTTGTGCGGCCAGCAGCGCGTTGACGATCAATGCGCCTTGAGCAGTGAGAACATCCCAACCGTTCAATACTCCGACTATTTGTTCCGCATGTCGCTGGATAAAATGATGCATGGCGTTCCTCCGATGGACAAAGTGGTGTGCCGCAAAAACTCCACTTTACCACTTGGAGTAACGCCTTTGTTCATTTAGTCCTCATTGGTTGCGGCTATGCCGCGCCAAGCCATCCGCGGTTTAATTTCCGCCCTGTCCTTACCGGCTAATCGCTAACAGCTAACCGCCGCTCTCCACCTTCCGCTCCGCGTTCTCCGCGGCCTCCGCGGTTCAATCGTGTCAGCCTTCTGCCTTCTGCCCTCTGCTTTCTGCTTTCTGCCTTCTCCGCGCAGGGCTTACGCATCAAAAATGGCATGTTTCAGCACGCGCAGTAGGTAGTTAGGGTCGAGGGCCGCTTTCATTCGCTTGGCTTTGGCGCCGTTGGTGATGGTCTTGTCTTGTCGCAGGAGACTAACCGCTAATCGGCGGATGGTGGCGAGGTTGGCAGCGCCATGGCGATCTTGCTGGCGGCGGTCATCTTCGCGGAAGGCAACGTCCAAGACCCAATGCTGGCTGTTTTCGATACTCCAGTGACCACGCACCGCTTGAGCCAACCGCTTCGCATGCGGCTTTTGGTCACTGATGTAGTAACGCACTTCACAGACCTCTTTCCCGTCGCGCTGGGTGGCCGTGACCACGCAGCCCACACTCGTCAGGTCGCGCCAGGCGTCGCGGTGACGCAACATTTCGGGCACGGGCGTCGAGTAATAGAATCGCCGCTCCTGGCGACCGTGACCGACCTCAGCGGTGGCATGGTGCTGTTGAATCGGCAGTGTTTCCTCGGCTTCCAGCACGCGGTCAAAGTGTTCGCTCAGATCCTCGCGCAAGTGCGGCTGGTTGTCTTTCACGGCCAGCACGTAATGCGCTTGAGCGTCGCGGATTTCCTCGACGATTTCCTGCTGACAGCCCATCGCGTCGATCGTCACGGTGCAATCTTTGAGGTTCAAGAGTTTCAGCAGTTCGGGAATTGCCGTGATCTCATTGGACTTGTCTTCCACGGCGACTTGCGCCAGCGTCAGTCCGTTCTCGCTCGACCACGCCGTAACCAGGTGCAAGGCGGCCAAGTCGGCCCGCTTGCGATGCGACCGACGCAGCGTCTTGCCGTCGATGGCAAGCAACTTGCCGCCGGTGGCTTCCGCCAGCGCTTGCGTCCACCGCAACAAACAGACCGCAAACTGCTTCCGCTCGAACAAACCGAACACGTGACGAAACGTGTCGTGCGAGGGAATCCCGCCCGGCAGTTCCAAGAACTCAGCCAGCCAGTCCGCGCACGTTTCGGCGAATACCTCCATGTCCGTCCAGTCGTCGGCACCGCTCAGCACCGCCAGAATCGCGATCGCCAGAATATCCAGCAGTCGATGCCGGCAACGATTGACCACACGGGGGTCGGGCAGGTCGTGAAAGCACTGCCGCACACCCTCCACAAATCCCTGCGCTGGGTCGTCCATGACCGGTTCCAAAACGTGGCCGCGAGCAGACTGTCGCCTCCAAGCGAACAATCACGTCTGCCTCGGATTCGGAACATACCACGGCCAAGTGATTTACGGCAAGGTTTTGATGCGTAAGCCCCGCTTCTCGGCGTCTCCGCGGCTGCTATGTAGGCGATTGTCAATGACGGTTGTTGGTTCGGTAGGAGTTGATGTCGTGCATTCTGCTATTCGATCGTCCATGAAAGGGCATGGAGACCAGTTAACGATTCGCAAAATGGGAACGGACTAAACTCGGCGACGGGTGGTAAACCCAAGCCGCAACCAGTCGCGTTCCCTTGGTCGAGCACCAACTATTCAAACTCCTGTTTCAATGATTCCTGGCTGTGATGATTCCGTCGTCTCCAAAGCTCGTGATTCGCTTACGCCAGTTGCAGCGGCGGCGTGGCGCAGCCCCGCACCATGCCGCAGTCCCGTTGGAGCGGACCAGCCCGCTGGATGTCAGACCGCGCCGCCAGCGCCTGATGCCACATGCGCACTGCCAGTCGCCGCATGGCGGCCACCACCGCGATCTTCTTGTGTTTGGGGTTTTTCTTCACAATCCGCTGGTAGGCATCCTGGTCCGAACCTGTCCGGCGAACCCGCGCCCAAGTCGCCTGGCACAACACCCGCCGCACGCGCGAAGGACCTTGCCGGGTAATGTGTCCCTTGCGATCATGGGCCGAGCCGCTTTCGTGGCACTGGGGAACCAGGCCCAGATAGGCACTAATCTGCCTGCGATTGGAAAACCTGGCAATATTCCCCAGTTCCGTCAAGAAGACCAACGCAGTCACCAGCGCCACTCCGTCCAACTGGCACAGCTTGGCCACCGCTGGTTGGTACCGCGGCTGCTCGGCCAGCTCCATCAAGGCACAATCCAGTCGTTCGATCTCTCTCTCCAGGAAGCTCAGTTGCCTCAGTTGGCTGGCCAGTGTCTGTCGAATCCCCCTTCCCAGTTTGCTCTCGCGGCACAATCCTCGCAGCCAGGCCCGAAAGCTCCTGCTGCAGCCTTTCGACACATCGTCGGGGCGCGCCAGCCGGTTGCGTTTCAGCAGACCTCGGATTTGAGTCTTCAAGCCAGCGGCCTTCTCCGCCCCATCCAGCCGCGCCCGCACAAGCTCTCGATCGTCGCGCGTTTGTGGATCCGGAATCCAAACAGCAGGCAGTGGATTGCCGGCCAGCACATGGCCCCGCAGCAATTGCAAAATCTGATCGGCGTCATTCGCGTCGTTCTTGTTCTTCTTATGCCCGGTGGAACGTGCCATCTTCGTGGGCGCCAGCACGTGGCACTGGATGCCGGCTCCGGTGAGCTCATCATGCAGTCCAAAACCTTCTCCCGAGGCTTCATAGGCAAAAATCACCTTGGCGCTGGCCGCCTTGGATTGCGCCAGCAGATTGGCAATCATCTTCTCTCGTCCAGCGCGTGTGTTGCGCACCGAGACGGTCTGAGAAGCTCCGCGTCCTGTGGCAGTCTTCAACAACATCGCTTTGTCGTGCAAATCGCAAGCAACCATGATAAACTTCGCCATGGCCAGTGCTCCTGTGTGTTGGGTCGTAGGAACGTTCGTATAACGCTTAAACTTCCTACCAAATCCAGCCCACAAGTCACTGGCCTCTTTCATTTACCTACATAGTTAACTCGGCGGTTATCTGCGTCAATCAGCATTCATCCGCGGTTTCGTTCCCTGCCCGGTGCGTACCGCTGCTCCGTGGCCTTTGTGACTTCGTGGTTAAAACATGGCTTGACAATACTTCGTTGCCCCCCGATTTACCCGCGCCGCGCACAATTTCAAACAAGCAAAACACCAAATCCACTCGACAAATCCCGACTCGCTGCGCACCATGGATTTCTGCCCAGCAAACCATGTGGGTAAATGAGGGGAAAATGTTTGGCCCAAAACCATCACTTTTCCCGAGAGTTTTACACCAACACTTCCCCACCCACTTCGAGTACTTCAAAAAAAATTTCCTTCGGCACTCCACGTTTATTATCGCACTCATTTCTGCCTTCTGCCTTCTGCTGTCTGCCTTATTCCCCACTCCGCACTCCGCACTCCCCATTCCGCACTCCCCATTCCCAACTCCGCACTCCCCACTCCCCACTAGCCCCTGAACCCTGAACCCTGAACCCTGACCCCTGACCCCTGAACCCTCCCATGCTCCTTCCCCTTCGCAATCTCCGCTCCCACTGGCGCACAAATCTGGCGGTCGCCCTGGGTGTGATCGTGGCAACGGCAGTGCTTACTGGCGCGCTGGTGGTGGGCGACTCGATGCGCGACAGCTTGCGCAGCTTGGTCCTCGATCGATTGGGCAATATCGACGATGTGCTTATCGCGCCGCGATTTTTCAATCCCGATTTGGCAACCGAGATCACTGCGCACAGCCGATTCGCGCAAAATTTCGCCGCCGCTCTGCCGGCGATCATGCTCAACGGGACTCTGGAAAGCGCCACTGGCGCCGCGCACCATCGCGCAGGCGACGTTTCAGTCCTGGGCGTCGGGCCAGAATTTTGGAAATATGGCCACGGCGGGCCATCCAAACCGCCCGAGCTCGACGAAATTGTTCTCAACAAGCCGCTGGCCGACGAGTTGCGCGTGAAAGTTGGCGACGAAGTCCTGCTGCGGCTGCCGCAGGCGACACTGGTGCCGGCCGATAGTCCGCTGGGCCGCAAAACCGAAACTGCTCGCAGCCGCCGCTTCATCGTCGGCGCAATTATTCCCGCCGAAGGCTTGGGCCGGTTTGGCATTCGCCCCACGCAGCGGCTGCCGCTTGATGCGTTCACGGCCGTCGAACCGCTCGCACAACTGGTCGATGCGCCGGACCGCGTGAATGCGATTTTAGTCGCCGGCCGGAACGAAAATTCAATTCCCGACAGCATCGCCGAGCACTCGCTGAACAAATGGTTCGCGCCGCAACTAGGCGACTATTCGCTATCGCTGCGCAAAACCGATCGCAGCTATTTCAACCTCACCAGCGATCGCATGGTTTTGGAGCCAGCGGTCGTCGCCGCGGCAATGAAAGCCTTCGGTGCCGCTGGCGCACAGCCTGCACTAACTTACTTGGCGAATTACATCGAAACCGCCGATGGTCATGGGAAAATTCCTTATTCAACGGTCGCTGCCGTCGATTTCGCCGCGACTGCGCCGCTAGGACCCCTGTTGAATCAGAAAGGGGAGCCAATCGGAGCGCTGGCTGAGGACGAAATTGTGCTCAACTCGTGGGCGGCCGACGATCTGGCCGCGCAGGGAGCTCCCGTAAAGCCGGGCGACACGATAGAAATCACGTATTTCGAGACGGAAAGCTTGCACGGCGCAGTCAGCGAAGCGAGCCACAAATTCCGCTTGAAAGACATCACGCCCCTTTCCGGAGCGGCCGACGATCCGAACTTCACCCCCGAAGTGAAAGGGGTAACCGACGAGGCATCGATCGCCGATTGGAACCCGCCGTTTCCCTACGACCCCGCGCGCGTGCGCAGCGTGCCCCCCAACAATCAAGACGATTTGTATTGGCGAAAGTACAAGGCCACTCCGAAAGCATTCATCAGTTTGGTGCAGGGGCAAAAGCTGTGGGGCAGCCGCTTCGGGAACACCACTTCCATTCGCATTCCAGCCGCGGCCGGAAAAGACATCGCTGGAACCGGCCCCGCCGGAACCGACGCCGCCGGAACTAACATCACCGCGCTCTCGGAAAAACTGCTTCACGATTTGAAACCTGCCGACATGGGGTTCGAATTCCTGCCGGTCAAGCGCCAAGGACTCGCCGCCGCGGCCGGCACGACGCCTTTCGAACTGTTGTTTCTCGGTTTCAGCATGTTCATCATTGCGGCGGCGCTCATGTTGATGGCACTGTTGTTCAAATTGGGAGTTGACCAGCGCGCCACCGAACTGGGAATTCTCTTGGGTGTCGGATTTCGCCATGCCCAACTGCGCCGAATGTTGCTCGTGGAAGCAGGCATTGTAACCGGCATTGGGGCCGCGGTCGGGGCAGTGGCCGGCGTCGGCTATGCCTGGCTCATGCTCGTGGGCTTAAAAACTTGGTGGCTGGGGGCTATTTCCACGCCGTTTTTGCAGTTGTGCGTCGTGCCGCAAACGTTGGCGCTCGGTTTTGGCTGCGGATTGATCGTGTCGCTAGTCACCATCGTTTGGGCAACCCGCCAGATCCGTCGCACGAGCGTAAGGCAATTGCTCGCAGGCCACGTCGAAGAGAACCGCCCTGTTGTCGCGCGGCACAAACGAATCGCCCCTTGGCTGGCCGAAGCGCTGGTGGTTGCGGCGCTGGGCGTAGCAATTGCAGCCGTGTATCTGCGCGGAGATGCGCGAGCGCCTCCCGTTTTTTGGCGCAGGCGCTGGTCCTGCTGGCGCTTTTAATTTGGACGTGGGATACTCTGCGAGCCGAACATGGTCTGTCGCTTGTGAGCCATCGATTGCCGCTATTACGGTTGGCGTGGTGCAACGCCGGGCGGCGGCCGCTAAGGAGCACGCTCACGATTGGTTTGACTGCCATGGCCAGCTTTCTCATCGTTGGCCTAAGCGCTTTTGAAATCGACCCGCACGAAGGGACACCGGCCTTCAAAAGCGGCGACGGCGGATTCAACCTGGTGGCCCAATCCGATCAACCGATTTATCAGGATTTGAACTCGCCGGAGGGCCGGAGCGACATAGGCTTTAGCGCCCAAGCCGATCGACTGATGGCCGACGCCGAGCGCGACGGCGCGCATATTTTTGCTCTGCGCGTGAAAAACGGCGACGACGCTAGTTGCCTCAACCTATATCAGCCGCGGCAGCCGCGCATTTTGGGCCTGCCGCAAAACTTCATCGACCGCGGCGGCTTCGACTGGGGAAGTACTCTGGCCAAAGCAGACTGGGAGCGCCTCCGATCCGTGGTTGCTCGTCGAACGCGGTTCAAATGCTAATTCCACGGCAGACACTGATGCGCCAATCCCGGTGATTCTCGATGAAAACACCGCCATCTACAGCTTGCACTTGAGCGGGGCGGGGGACGTTTTCGAAATCGCTCGCCCCGGTGGCGGAAAAATCAAATTGCAGGTAGTAGCGTTACTGGAGAACAGCTTGTTTCAGGGGGACTTGCTCATGTCGGAGGCGAATTTCTTGCGGTTGTTCCCCGACGTGAGCGGCTATCGCTATTTTTTGATCGACTCGGCGCCGGAATATGTCGCGCCCTTGGCCGACACATTGGAAAATGCTCTGGGCGATTACGGCTTTGTGGCGCAAACCACGGCCGATCGCTTGGCCGAATTTTTCACGGTGCAAAACACTTACCTGGCGACGTTTCACAGCCTCGGCGGGTTGGGTTTGCTCTTGGGCACATTGGGTCTGGCGGCCGTGCAGCTTCGCGGCATCGTCGAACGACGCGGCGAATTGGCGCTGTTGCAAGCCACCGGTTTCCGCCGCCGCCGGATCGCTCGAATGGTGCTGTTAGAGAATGCGTCGCTCTTGGTAGCCGGCTTGGGCATCGGCACGATTGCCCGCGCTAGTCTCCTTAATTCCACACTTACTCCGCGGGGGAGCAGCCATCCCCTGGTTGTCGCTGGCTGCTACGCTGGGAATTATTCTCGCGGCCGGTTTACTAGCCGGATTGATTTGTGTTCGCGCCGTGCTACGTGCGCCGCTGCTGGGCGCCCTACGGGGCGAATGAACTCAAAGGGAGCAAGATAATTCGACACAGAACGCACGAATCGCCCTCGTTTTTAAAGCGCCAGTGATGCTAAACTGTGCCCTGTTGTACTCTCCCAAACCAATCGGTAGACGACCATGAAGAATCTCGGCTATGTCTTGCTTTTCACCGCGATGACGGCGATCACTTGGGGCGCGTACGGGCCGCTGTTGAACCTTGGCGGCAAAGCGATGGGTAATAGCCATTGGCTGCCATACGTGTTTGTGGGCGTCGCCTATTTTGTGATCGGCGTGCTGGCTTCAACAGCGCTTTTGGCGTGGCGTGGAGAACCCGGCAATTGGAACACCGGCGGAATTCTGTGGAGCTTTTTCGCCGGCATCGTCACAGCGGTGGGCGCGTTTTGCGTCATTCTCGCACTCACGAATAAAGGGAGTCCGATTTATGTGATGCCGCTGGTGTTCGGTGGAGCACCGGTCGTCAATACGCTTTTAACCATGTGGATGTCGAAAACCCATCGCGAGGCAGGGCCGTTTTTTTACGCAGGCTTGATTCTGGTCATCGCCGGCGCGGTCACAGTGCTCGTATTTAACCCTGCGGGTCACGCGAAGCCTGCGCCACCACCAGCCACTGTGGCAACGACTGAAGCCGCTCCAAGTGCTACGCCCCAAGCAGTTGCGAAGATTACCATTCCTGAATTGCTTAAAGTGCTGATATTCGTCGCGATCACGGCCGTCTGCTGGGGGTGTTACGGGCCGCTCCTCCATAAGGGACAAGTGCTGATGCATGGCAGCCGCATGCGGCCATTCATTTGCGTGGGCGTGGCCTACGCGGTCATCGCCGTGATCGCCCCGCTCATTTTCTGGACAGCTTTGGGAGATACGGGAGAAATCCATGCCCGCGGCGTATTCTGGAGCCTTGCCGGCGGCACGGCAGGCGCACTCGGATCACTAGGCGTGATTTTAGCGTTTACCTTTGGCGGCAAGCCGGTTTACGTAATGCCGCTGGTGTTTGGCGGCGCACCGGTGGTGAATACCTTCATCAGCATTGCCATGGCGGAGAACGTCGGCAGCATTTCGCCGTTTTTTTACGCCGGGTTGATCGTGGTCGTCGCCGGTGCCGTGAGCGTGCTGGTATTCGCACCGCGCGGTGCACCGGCGCACGCGCCAGCCGCCGCGCCAAAGCCGGCCCCAGCGCCACAACCGGCGAAGAGTTAGCAGTGGCGAACGTATACCCAGACCATTGCTGCGGTAGTGGTTAGAATTTAGCGTATGGCCATACGTTAATTGCTGCCGCACCCCTTCGCCTCTTCACCTCTTCACCCGCTCACCTGTTCATCAATGAGAGCGTGTGCATCGCGGACTGCGGCCAGCAGTCGACTAGCCAGTTTGTCCGCTACGAAGCCCGCCCGCCCCCTGCCGCGTTCGGCAGGAAAGTGTTAGATTGTGGGGCAAAGCTGAGGCCGTAGCTCAGTTGGTAGAGCAACGGACTTTTAATCCGTAGGTCTTGGGTTCAAGTCCCAACGGCCTCACTTCGATCGGTATCTCATCAGGCGATCTGTTGGCCGTTTCTTCACCCCCGGCAGATCCAAGTAGCGGGGGTCCGAAATGGCCGGCATTTCGGCCACCTTCCGCGCGAAAACAGGGCGTTCACCTCATGTCTCCGCACGAGCACTGCGCCGCCCTTGGTATCCAACTCGCCGCAAACACGAGCGAGTGCGAGGCTCGAGCGGCCCTGAACCATTTTCTCACCGCGAAATTCTATGTCTACGACGTGTGGGAGCTTGTGGCCGGCTTGCACCGAAGTGCTCGGGCGTGCCCCAGTCGGTCACCGATGAAATCGCTGGCAAAATTGCCGCCAACGCCGATTTAGCCCAGCGCGTGGCGGCCATTGAACGCTGGCGCAGCGCCGTGGCCGCCCAAGCCCTCGAAAAGGATCCCTGCGCGTTTGGTCCCGACCACAAATGGCTCGGCTGGTTCGCCGATTATGTGCCTCCCATTCCGCGCGACAAGACGTACCACGAAGTTGCCGCGCTGGTCGCCGAAGCCCGCCGATCGCTCCAAGGGCGCTGCGGATCATCGGCTCTCTCACGCGTGGCTTCGCTATTTTCCGGCTCCAAGTGCGCGCCGTGAAGTCGAATTGCGCGACGCCTCAAAATGGCCCACGCCGTGCCCGCCGCATATCGCGCATCTCAGAAACTTACAATGGCTCAATTTAGGGTTGTTCGTCTTGAGATGCTCGGATCGCTCCCCCGGCACGTAATCTCGGCGGAAGATACGACTGGCAGAACCGACCATTTTCTTATACGCAAATTATTTGCTTGCCCGCGTTAGTTAAGAATGTTTAGAATGGCCTCCTTAAGGGAACGGGATTGAGGCAATCGTGGGAACGTCTTTTCTGTCAGCTCTTCGGGAGAAATTGCCGGCTAATCGTCTGCGCCTTTGAGTGCAGCCAGCGCGCTCGATTGAGTCGGTGCATCAGGGAGTTCGCCAATATGAAGCCTCGATCGGAGCTCCCTGCACAGGGCGCAGCTTGCAGCGCGCAAGTGTCGCCGCCGCACATCGTTCGTCGCTCATCGTTTCCGCACGGCTTCACGCTGGTCGAACTGCTGGTGGTCATCGCCATCATCGGCATCTTAGTCGCGCTGTTGTTGCCTGCGGTTCAAGCCGCCCGCGAAGCCGCCCGCCGCTCGCAGTGTGAGAACAATCTAAAGCAAATGGGGCTTGCTATACAGAATTATCTGAACTCGATCAAACGGCTTCCACCAGGCCGGTTCGGCTGCGATGGCTATCGCGGAGCTGAGTGCGCCATCGCAAATACCGATTTACGCTACTACTGCGATATGAGCGCTTTTGTGCTGATGTTGCCATTCTTGGAAGAGCGGACAATATATAATCTCGTCTCGCCCAACGACCCAAAACGGCTGCTCACGGAACAGACACCTTACGATCAGTGGGTATTTGTGCAGGATAAACTCACAGGACTTCTTCAGCGTCCGCCGGTGTTTGTTTGTCCTTCGAGTCAAACGCTCCCCGACCCGATTAACAACCTAAGCTTCTTCGGCGTGCAAACTCCTTCGAAGACCAGTTGCTATGCGCTCATGCATGGCATTTACGGTCCGACCTATGGAATCGACGCCGATAAGGTCAAACTTCACAACACCGGCCCGTTCGTCTATTTGCTCACGCGAAAGCTGAAGGATATTACCGACGGGCTGACCAACACTGCTTTCGTCGGAGAAATTCGCGATGGCCACACCCAAGCCAGCAGCAACATTTGGGTGGTTGCCAATCGGCATTTAGATTCGCTGCGCACTACTGATGCACTGCTCAATACGCCCCCCAACTCGCAGATTCCCCCTTATTATGCGGAAAATGGGGTGTATGATAACGGCGCCTTTGGCAGCAATCACGTCGGCGGCGCTTATTTCGTTTTCGGCGATGGTCACGTCAAGTACGTGGTCGACACTATTAGTTACAACATCTACCAAGCAATGGCCACGATCGCTGGCGGCGAAACTCTCAACACACAGTAAATGAATGGCTAGCTCGACTTCACCGTCCCGTAGGACACGCACCTCCTGCGTGACGATGGCTCGCCGGCAAGCCGTGAAATGTCAGGCACGACGCGTGCGAGACCTAATCGGTTTTGCCATTGCGATAAGCGCGATTACGGTCGCTACTGGTTGCGGCGACCATCGCCCCACGCGCGTTCCCGTTTCCGGCCAAGTGCTGATCGACGGAAAACCGCTCGACTATGGATTCGTTCGCTTCACGCCACTCGACTCGCGCGCCGCGACCGGCGCCTTAGATAAAGAGGGGCGTTTCAAGCTCACCTGCTTCGAACCGAACGATGGCGCAGTAACCGGGCATCACATCGTTACGGTCATGGGCCAAGAGCCCATTGGCGAAACAATTCTGAAATGGCACGCGCCCAAAAAGTACGCTGATCCTTCGACTTCGGGTCTAACGCAAGAAATCGCCGGCCCCACCGATAATATCGTCATCAATCTCACTTGGGACGGCGCCGGGGCCATTTGTTGAGAAGCATCAGTAGGCGCTGCATTCCATGCGGCCAGCCGTGCCACGTGCCACTCTCAAATCGTCGGGATGCACATGCAATCGCCGACGACTGCTCTACTATTCCTCCAGCCGCTTAAGCATTCCCTTGGTGAGCGATTGCTTGGTCTTCAATAGCCCGGCCCACGGGTCGCGCTTCAATTTCGCCAGCCGCGCAGGCAAATTCGAAATGTTGAAATGGTCAGAGCGAATACTGGGACTCAACTCGTCCCAATCCAGCGGCACGCTTACCGGTGCGCCGGACTTGTGCGCGTTGAGTAGGGGGCCACAGCGGTCGAACCTTGGTCGTTGCGCAAATAATCGACGTAAATCTTTCCCTTTCTTGCCGCCTTGCTCATGGTGGCAATGAACCGATCGGGCGCGGCCCGCACCATAAAATCGGCCACCGCCCGGCAAAACGTTTTCGCCTCGGTCCAGGTCGGCCCGCGGCGAATCGGCACAACGATGTGCAGCCCCTTGCCCCCGGTTGTTTTGACGAACGATTCCAGACCCAGCTCTTTCAATAGCAGCCGCACCTCGCGCGCCGCCGCCGCCACCTGCGGCCAGCCAACGGCCGGATCGGGATCCAAATCGAAAATCAACTGGTCGGGCCGTTCGTACCGGTCGCGGTGCGAACCCCAAATATGAATTTCCAAAACGCCCATTTGCACCAGGGCTACCAAGCCTGCCAGATCATTGATCGCCAGGTAATTTTCAGTTTTGTTTTTTTCCTTCACCGGCGTCTGTAGAAGATTCTCCGATATTCCCTGCCCCGGGTGTTTTTGGAAAAAGCAGGGCTTGCCGCTCCCTTCGGGGCAACGCACCAGCGCCAACAGTCGATTCGATACATGCGGCAGCATCCACTTGGCCACGCGCTGGTAATGTTCGGCGAGATCGAATTTGGTAATTCCGCTGTCGGCGTAGAGCACTTTGTTAGGGTGCGAAATTCGCACGCCGGCAACCGTCGCATCGGAGCTGGACGGGGCTGCTCGCGATTTGGAATCCGCGCGCCCGTTGCCTTGCGCGGCAGAACTCCGCCGAGCCTTCGGCGCAGTCTTTTTCGTTCGCCTCGCCGCCACTTTACGATCTGCCGCCGATTCTTTCGTTCGGCGTGTCCCCTGCACTTCGCCGTCAGGTCCCCACACCCGATCCTGATGCTCGGCAATTTCCTCCATTTCGCGCCCGGTGGCTACGCTCAGCGGCTCATCTGCGGCAATATCGGCCGCAGGGTCGGCGTACTCGTCCCGTTCCTTGAACAAAAACCAATGCCGCTCGTCGGGCGCGCCGTGCTTGCCGCCGCGGCGCACGATCATCCAACCGCCATGCAGCTTTTTGCCGTTGAGTTGAAACTTCAAGTGCCCTTCGCGCAGACCCTGCCGCGCATCGTCCTTCGGCTCCCATGTGCCGCGGTCCCACAGCATTACCGTGCCGCCGCCGTATTCTTCCGGCGGGATGATCCCTTCGAAGTTGCCATATTCGACCGGGTGATCTTCCACCTGCATCGCCAGCCGCTTGGTGGCCGGATCGAGCGAAGGACCTTTGGGCACCGCCCAGCTTTTCAGCACGCCATCGAGTTCCAATCGAAAATCGTAATGCAGGTGCGAAGCGGCATGCTTTTGAATCACGAATTTCAGCTTGCCGCGCGCGGCAGCTTTTTTGCCCGATGGCTCGGGCGTTTTCGAAAAGTCTCGCTTGCGGCGATATTCTTTCAGACTCATACGCAATTTGTTTGCAAGGGTGAAGCCGCCTTGTCCAGCCGAGCGCGATTGGACCCGATTTCTAGCGGCATTGCAACAAACCAGGCGGATGATGTGCAAATCGCGGACCACCGCGCGGAAGTCATCCCTTGACGACAAAACGATTTTCCTTCAACGCAGCCCAATAAAAATTCATTTCGTCCAAATCCCGACGACTGCTGGCGGATACGTACGGACGTCCCAATTTTCTGAGCTTGGAAGTTGCCCGAAGTCGAACCGCGAATCGGCTTCGACGCAGAAGATGCTTTCCGGCGGAGCATTTCGCATCAGAGCGTCGATTATTGCCAACATCTCCCCGCGATGCTCCGTATAGAAATCGTACGGCGGCGAACAAAACACGAGCCACGCGGCGGCGGGCAACTCAGGCAAGCGCTTCGCCCACAAAAGGGTGTTGGCGGGCAACACTGTGCATTGCTTCTCGACGCCGAGCGCTTTGGCATTTTGGCGCACAACGTCGGCTGTTGGAAAATGCCGCTCGACCAACAGGGCGCTCGCTGCCCCGCGGCTGAGCGCCTCGAATCCCAGCGCTCCAGTGCCGGCGAATAAGTCGATTACATGCTTTCCGCGCACAGCCGAGCCTAGAAGATTGAAGATCGACTCGCGCAGACGATCTTTCATCGGCCGAGTGCGCATATCGCCCGTGTATAAGAGCTTTTGGCGGCGCAGCGAGCCGCCGATGATTCGCAGCGGCGTTTGGCCGCGACTGTTCTCGTCTGCAACATGCGCCGCTATGTGCTTTTTGTTCCGCAATTGCATCTGCTCCCTATAGGATTGCGATGCTGTTATAGTAAGGTATAGAGAAGAGGTTTCCCATTGCCAGGCGCCGCAACCGCGCTAGTCAAAAGATCCTTTCGCCATCAAGTGCTTATGCGTCGCGGTTTAATTTTCGCACTCGTGTCGGTATCGATGCTCTGCGGGCTGCTTCGCGCCGCCGATGAGCCTAAAAACGCGACGAGTTCTCAATCTGATTCCCAGGCCCAGGCTGCGCCATCGACTGGCTCGCCAGCAGTCCAAACAGCCAGCGATACCAGCCCGCTTGAGTCATATCAACAAATCAACGACGCATGGACCAAGCAACTTGAGCAAATCGCCCAGTTGGAAATCCAAGGGGCCGAGCCGCTGATTCGCTCCGATCTTTATCAGCAGTGGAAAGCCGCCACGATTTCGGCTCGCGAAATACTGCCGAAGCTCAAAGCGGCCGCTGAAAAAGCCTATGCCGCCGATTCCTCGAAGCGCGAAGCGGCCGATTTGCTCTACGCAATGACTGTCGACGATTTGCGAAACGATAACTATGAAGACGCCTTGGAACTGTGCAATTTTCTGATCGAACACAAATATCCAGATAAGAAGGTGTATTTAGTGGCCGCGTCCGCCGCGATTCCTACGATGCACCTCGAAGAGGCCAAAAAATATTTGCAAGTCGCCGCGGCCGAATTCCCCAAAAGTGCGCCCGATATTCAGCAAAGCCTCGCCTACATTGCCGCCTATGAGCCAATATGGGCTAAGGAGCAAAAACTGCGCGAGGCGGAAGCCAAGGCCGATGATCTGCCGCGCGTGAAACTACATACCAGCCAAGGCGATATTGTGCTCGAATTGTTCGAGAACGAAGCCCCAAATACTGTGGCGAATTTCATCAGCCTGGTCGAAAAGGGCTTTTACGACGGTGTGCAGTTTCACCGCGTACTGCCGAATTTCATGGCCCAAACCGGCGACCCGCTCAGCAAAGATCCTGCGAACAATGCTGACAAAATTGGAAGCGGCAACCCCGGTTATTTCATCGCCGACGAGTGCAATCAGCCCAATCATCGCGACCATTTTCGTGGCAGCGTGAGCATGGCCCATTCCAGCGCGCCAGATAGCAACGGTTCGCAGTTTTTCATCAACTTCGTCCCCACGCCGCATCTCGATGGCAAACATACCGTGTTCGGCCGCGTAATCGATGGCATCGACGTGCTCGCGAAGATTCAGCGGATCGACCCCGAAAAGCAGCGCGAGCGGAAAAGCGACCTCCAGCCCGATACAATCATCAAAGCTGAGGTGCTCCGCAAGCGCGACCACCCTTACGAACCAAAAACTTTGCCGCTGAAAACAGGGTAATGCTGCATTTCGCACTTTGTACTGCAATTCTGCTCGTTCTCATCGTCTGCGCCGTAATCATTCGTCATTTGTCACTTCTCATTTGTCATTCCCGCACCTATGTTCGTCGATCGCGTTGAAATTCAGGTCGTCGCCGGAAACGGAGGCAACGGGTGCGTGAGCTTCCGGCGCGAGAAATACGTCCCGCTGGGCGGGCCCGATGGGGGTGATGGAGGCGATGGCGGCAGCGTGATTTTTTGCGCAAGCAGGCGTCGACAGCCTGGCGGCGCTGGCTCACCGCAAACACTGGCGCGCCGAACATGGCCAGGCCGGCGGTTCGAGCGATTGCCACGGCCGCAGCGCCCACGATCTCGTGCTGCTGGTCCCCCCGGGCACGATGGTGATCGACGCCGATCATGGAATCGTGCTCAAAGATCTGGTCGAGCCGGGCGAACAAGTCAACGCCGCGCACGGCGGCAAAGGTGGCAAAGGCAATGCAGCCTTTAAAACATCCACCAATCGTGCCCCACGCGAGCACACGCCCGGCGGCGAAGGCGAGCGACGTAGCTTGCTGCTCGAGCTAAAAGTCATCGCCGATGTGGGGCTGATCGGCAAGCCGAATGCCGGCAAAAGTACGCTGCTGGCTCGGCTTTCGCGCGCCCGACCGCAAATTGCCGATTACCCATTTACGACGAAATTTCCCAATCTCGGCATTGTCCAAATAACCCCCGACCGGTCGTTCGTTATGGCCGATTTGCCAGGGCTGATTGAAGGGGCACATGCTGGAGTAGGGTTGGGGCACGAATTCTTACGCCACATCGAACGGGCAGGTATTTTAATTCATTTGGTCGAACCCGCTCCCATCGACGGCTCCGATCCGCTACAAAATTATCGAGTCATCCGCAACGAGCTGCGCGCTATTCCACCGAGTTAGGCCGGCGGCCCGAAATTGTGGTGGTCTCCAAATGCGAATTGCCAGAGGCTGAGGAAGTCCGCCAAAAGCTCGCGACAGCGATTGAGCGCGAAGTGCTTGCCATTAGCGCCGTTACCGGCCAAGGCCTGGAACAACTCGTCTGGAAAATTGCGAAATTGTTGGATGAACAAAAACAAGCGACGGCGGAATCTGCTCATCAATCATCGCCGGCCCCTCAACCATCATCTTTAGCCCCTCACCCATAGCCTCGAAACAGTTCGAACATGCTGCTGGCCATCGATATTGGAAATACTCGTGTAAAGCTGGGCGTCTTCGATTCTCCCGGCGCACGAGAGGGCTTGCCTACGCCGGGCCGCACAATTTCGCTTCCCGCAATCAATTGGCCAGAGCCTGAACTTCGCAAATGGATGGACGAAGTGCCTGCCGACGCCACGTGCTGGGTAGCCAGCGTGAATCGGCCTGCTTCGCAACGGCTGATGGAATGGCTCTATCGCCATCGCATGGAGCAATCGCTTCCCGCGACCGCCGCGCCGCTGCCGCGCGTTCTCCAATACTCGGAAATTCCTCTCGTTGTGGCGCTTGAACATCCTGATCGCGTGGGCATCGATCGACTCGCGGGCGCGGCGGCGGTCAATCGGCTGCGCGACCCGAATCGACCGGCAATTGTGATCGACGTCGGCAGCGCCATTACGGTCGATCTGGTTGCCGCAAACGGGATGTTTCAAGGCGGGGCAATTTTGCCGGGCATTGGCCTATCGGCTCGCGCTCTCCACGAATTCACCGACCTTTTGCCGCTGGTGCCGGTGGATGAGCTTTGCGAAGCGCCGCCCGCGCTAGGCACTTCAACCATTGCCGCAATGCGCAGCGGATTGTTTTGGGGCGCCGTGGGGGCAATGCGAGAATTAATCGCTCGCATTTCGCAGCCGCTGGAAACAAAGCCGCAGTTATTTCTCACCGGCGGCGCGGCTCCATCAATCGCGCCCATGCTCGATCCCGCAGCGCAGTATGTCGAACATTTGGTGTTGAGCGGAATTGCACTGGCAAAAGTTTGAAAGCGTCGCGATGTTTGTGAATAATGACGTCCTGGCCCCCTGAAGTAGGCGCTGGGCAACTCTGCAAGCGACGGTAAATACAACTTGAACTTATGCCGCCCACACCCGCTGCCGTCGCATGCCTGCTAACTCCACCCGGCCGCGGAGCGGTTGCGGTCATTGCCATTCGCGGACCTGATGCGCTGAGACTCTGTTGATCGTTTCTTCCAGCCGGCCAGTTCCAGGCCGCTATGCGACCGGCCGCTGGGGCGAATTGTGTATGGCCGCTGGGGCGCAAATCCCGTGGAAGATGTCGTCGTTTGCCGCCGCAGCGACACGCATGTCGAGCTTCATTGCCACGGCGGCCAAGCCGCTTCCGATCGCATACTTGCTGATTTGGCGTCCGCCGGCGCGGGCACCATTGCGTGGGAGGAGTGGATTGCCAACGATGAGCGCTCGCAAATTCGCGCCAGCGCCCGAATTGCACTGGCAAACGCCACGACCGCGTTCACTGCCGAGCAATTGCTAAACCAATATCACGGCGCGCTCGATGCGCAATTGCGACGTATTCTCGCCGCTGTCATGGCCGGACAAATTGCCGCAGCCCGAAACGAGTTGAAAAAGCTCTTAAACCGCGCGCCGATCGGACTGCATCTAACCAAGCCCTGGCAAATTGCCATTATCGGCCCGCCCAACGTTGGCAAAAGCAGTCTGCTTAATGCGCTCTTAGGCTACCAGCGGGCCATTGTCTTCGACCAACCAGGCACCACGCGCGATGTCGTTCGCGCAAGCGCCGCATTCGACGGCTGGCCTATGCGACTTTCCGATACGGCAGGCTTGCGCACGGCAGGCGACGAGCTTGAGCTGGCCGGCGTGAAACGTGCCGCCGAGGAAGCTGCGGCGGCCGATTGCATTCTGCTCGTGTTCGATGCCTCGCGGCAGTGGACGCCCGACGACTCTCAACTGCTCGATTCGTGGCCGCACGCGATCTTGGTGGCAAACAAAGCTGATCTAGCCCGCGAAAACGGGGTTCCGTCGCAATTGCGCCGAAGTCTCCGCACAAGCGCCATCAACCGGACCGGCATCGCAGAGCTGATCGCCGCAATAACGGCCCAACTTATGCCGGAACAAATTCAAGCTGCTGAACCGCTGCCATTTACGCCGGAGCAGATTGTCGAATTGCAAAAGATTTCCGTACTCTTAGATACGGGCGAAGATGGCCTCACATGCTGCGCTCTGCTAGCAATGCTTTCGTGATTTGCGGCCCTATTGCTCTGGACCGACATCGCGCCTGTTAGTATCTTCCCCCGCTCGCGCAAAGTGCGCCGGCTTCCGGCAGCCAAATTGTCATATTCGGAGTACTAAACAGCGACTGTATCGGAAGTGGCGCGCGGCAATTCATCACGTTCATCGACAGTGTTCAGGGAGGAGCACGCGATGCAGCAATTTAAAACTCGGTCAGCGTCTTGCTTTTCGTTTTTGCTGGTCGCAGTGTCGGCGCTGGCAACGGTCAATTGGTTGGCCGCGCCGGTGCGCGCTGAATTGAGCGACGAAGATTCGCCAGGCACAGTCGACCAAGCACCCCTGGTCGCGCCCGTTCCCTCTGGGCCGGTTGTCTCGAAGGATAGCGCCCGCACGCTAGGTGCGGGAGTGTTTGCCACGAAGTTCGACGATTTTCCGTCGCTAGATGCAGCCGCAATCGCGCCAGCCACTTTCGACGGCATTCAGCCGGGCAAAACCACGACGACCGACCTCATTCATCACTGGGGCGAAGGCAAAGTTGCGCCGGGCGAAAACGGCGGAAGTGTGCGCGTTTATACGCCCACACTCTTTCCGCGCATCGAAGTCACACTCGCCGGTGACGTTGTAAAAACCATTGCGGTGCATTTGAGCAAACCCGCGGCCGCCGAATCGCTTGTCAAGCAATTTCAATTGACCGATGTACGTCCCGTAAACATCCCCGACGAATCGGGCGAGCCGCTGGGCCAAGCCTATCCCGAACGCGGCGTGCTGTTTACGTTCGCGCCCGGCGGAAATCTGGTTTCGCATGTATCCATCGATAAAGTGGACCTCAATTCGTTCGTGCTGCGGGCGCAATTCAATCTGGAAAATCAATGCCGCCGCAGCTTGGCCGATCTCGAATATGTTCTGGCGCAAGAGCCGCAAAATGCCCAGGCCCTTTTGTTGCGCTCGAAAATTTATTTGAAACTGGCTCGCTACGACGACGCGCTGGCGTCGTGCGAGGCCGCCATTGCAGCCGATGCCAATCAGCCTGAATATCGTCTCACGCGCGGTGAAATCTTGGGCCGCTTGGCCAGATATGATGAAGGTGCGCACCAAACCAAAGAAGTGCTTGAAACCGCAAGCCTCAGTCAGGAACTGAAGGCCAAGGCGTTTTGCCAATTAGGCAACCTTATCGCGGAAAGCCCCGCGCACGACTGTCAACTGGCCATGGACCAGCATCAGGCGGCCATCAACATTGCCGACCCCCTTTCGGTCGATAAGCGCGCCTCTGTGCGCAGGCCTGCCAAAGCTGTGCTTGTCGAGGCCCACTTGGCTATGGCCAACGATATTGCCTGCGGCAGTTTTCAGCAAAAAGAGAGAACCATCGGCAAATGGCTCGATCGTGCCGGGGCCTACACGGACGAATTTGTCGATAAAGACGGCGGCGATCCTGTCGAACGCCTCCATTTCGCCCGTGGCGGCTTGGCGGTGTGCGCGGCCATGCACGGCAAAATCGATTCGGTCCCATTTGCGCGCCTCGCTTTGGTCCAAGGCAAGCAGTTGATCGCCGCGGCCGACGACGTTTGGCACAAACGCGAACTCGACTGGGAACTGGGCATGGCGCTGGCCGATGGGCTAGTTTCCGACGAAGCCCGCGGCATGACCAAGCACGCTCTCACCAATAGCGAGCTGACGGTGAGCTACTTGGAAGACGGCGCGAAAGGCCGCGCCGAAAATCCTGAAGATGTATTTCACCTGGGCTGGATGTACTACCGCGTGGGAGCCCTGCACGCCATTGGCCAAAACGATCACAAAACCGCGCTCTCCTGGTACGAAAAGGCGCTGCCGCTCTTGGATCGCCCAATTCCCAAAACGCTGCATGCCCAGCAAGGCCACTACGGCGAATGGCTGGTAAGCATGGGCATTACCTACTGGGAAATGGGGCAGCGCGAAGTGGCGCTCGAGCTTACCGATGCCGGCATGCAGCATGTCGAAGAAGCCGTGAAGCAAAAGCTCATCGAGCCCAAGGCGCTGGGAGTTCCCTACAGCAACCTGGCCAGCATGCATAAGGCCATGGGCGACACGGCCGATGCAAAGAACTTCGCCGAACTGGCCGCCAAGTTCGATTCGCCTGCGGCCGCACCAACCATGAAGCGCTAGCAAAAATACTTCCTCGAAGTTGCTGCTCTGCGCCTCTGTGACTCTGTGACTTCGTCGTTAATTCGCCGGTCACTTGGCAAACTGTGTCACCAGTCGCACGAAGTCGTCCGATTTCTCGTAGGGCAGCATGTGCCCGCATTGGTCGAGAATTTCCAGCCGTGCCCCTTTGATGTGTTCGGCGTAATAGCGCCCGTGCGCAAGCGGAATCAATTGATCGTCGCGCCCCCAGATAATTAGCGTTGGTGCGCGCACGCGCTGCAAATGTTGCGGCAGCTTCGGATTGTGCAAATAGGGGTTCCAGCCGACGCGGGCCGTAGCTTCGCGTGCCCGCAAGAACATGAGCAACTGAATCTCAGTCGGCTCCAGCGGCGCGACTTCCATCGCCACCGGACCGGCCGGATCGTAAAACAGTATGTTCCGCAATTTGGTCAAATCGTCGATAAACCATTCGGCCATTGGGGCGCCGTCAACATGTAGGCCCGCGGCATCGACCATTACCAATTTGCCAACTAACTCGGGCCGCAAAATGGCCAACTCCACCGCCAGCCACGCCCCCAGCGAAAATCCGACCACCGGCACGCCGCGCAAATCGAATTGATCGAAGAAATCGACATAGTGCCAAGCGAGGTCTTGCATGCTGTCGATTTGATTGAGCCCTTCGGAAAGCGAAAAGCCCGGGTGCGCCGGCGCGATAACGCTGAAGTGCTGCGCCAACCCGTTGTGAAACGAAGTCCATTCCATTTCGCCGCCGGCACTGTGCAAATACACCAGCGGCGGACCTTTACCCCCGCGCATCACCTGGATTTTTTTCCCGGCGACGATCACAAAATCGGTCTGATTGGTAATTTGCGCCATTGAGATTCAGCTTTGCGCGGCCGCCGGCTGCAAATCTTTTCGCAGCGCCGGCAGGACTTCCTCGGCAAACATGGTCATATTTTTCTGCGTCAGGTCGGCCGGCAAACTGCCCAATTGAAATAGCCCGAGCAAATTGCCGACGCCCAGTTTCTGGATGTGCTGCTTCAGCCGATCGCGCACCGTCGCCGGGCTGCCGACAATTGCGTAGGCTCCATCTTCCACTTGCTTCCGCGTCGTCACTGAGCTTAGGAATTTCTCTTTTGCCTTACTGATAATCGCAATCGATTGCACGCTCGTATACCCCGGCGGCAAGATCGTCAGGCCTTTGAGCAGCTTGCGGGCGAAGAACCACAAATGCTGCTCATATTCGGCCCACGCTTTCTCGTCGTTCTCGGCCACGTAAATGGGCAACAGCCAGCCAAGCTGCTCAGGGTCCGAGGTATAGCCATTCTTTTGTGCGCTTTGGCGGAACATGTCGAAATTGCGCTGAAAGAAATCGATGTGAAAATACGGAATGCCCATGTAACTCCAGCGCTTCGCCGCCACGTATTCAATCGTTTCCTTGCTGCCGGCGCCGGGAATCCAAATGGGCGGATGCGGCTGTTGCAGCGGTCGCGGCCAGGGGTTCACGTACTTCAGCTTCCAATGCTTTCCGTAATGTTCGAACGGTCCCGGCTCTGTCCAAGCCCGCACCACCAAATCGACCGCCTCTTGATACATGCTCCGAGCGAACGTCGGATTGATCGTGAAGCTGTAATACTCCGGCCCACCGCCGACGACCAACCCAGCAATCAGCCGCCCGCCACTGATCACGTCGATCATCGCGAATTCTTCGGCGACGCGCGTGGGCGGGTTATACAGCGGCAGCGCATTGCCGATGACTGCGATTTTCACGCGCTTCGTTTGCCGCGCCAGAATCGCCCCCATCAGGTTCGGGCTGGGCATCGTGCCGTAGGCATTCTGATGATGCTCGTTGATGCACACGCCGTCGAAGCCCAACTCATCGGCCAGCACCAGCTCGTCGAGATAGCGGTTGTAAAGCTCGTGCCCGTGCTCCGGCTCGTAGATGCTGTTGGGCAGCCACGTCCACGCCGATTCGTACTTCGCATCGAAATCGGCCGGCAACCGATCCCACGGCATCAGATGAAAGGCGAAGAATTTCATGTGTGGGGCTCTGAACAATTCCTCGGCGACATCCCGGCGCTTTTAGAGGTCGGCATCGATCGATTCCAAGGCCGTGTAGTTTCCCAGAATCGATTTCGACGTTCAACCCCTGCGGTATTCGCCGCCGTTTCGCTAAAATGCGCCGCAGCACCTCCGCACGAGATATCCAATGCCCACCGCCGTTGAACCGAAAAAGCCCCCGGCCAAGAAAAAGCTCAACCTCAATTCCTACCCTTGGTACGCGCCGCGTTTTTGGCACGGCATGTGTCTGGGCGATTGGTGGAAGCTGTTGGTGCGCGGGCGATTTCGCATTCATCCGCTGCGCATCTGCATGGCGTTCTTGATTACATTGTGCACGATTGGCAATTCGCTCTGGGCATTTTTCCAGCGGCTGATATATGGCCGCCGCATCGCCGCCACGGAAATCACGCAACCGCCAATTTTCATCATCGGCCATTGGCGCAGCGGCACAACCCACTTGCACGAATTGATGGTGCGCGACAGCCGGCTGGCGTATCCGACCTACTACGAATGCTTCGAACCGAACCACTGCCTCGTGACCGGCTGGTTTGCTCCCACGCTCCTCTGGCCGCTGTTGCCGCGCAAGCGCCCCATGGACAACATGGCCACCGGTTGGGACCGCCCGCAGGAAGATGAATTCGCGCTCGTGGCGATGGGCTCTCCCACGCCCTACATTCGCATGGCATTTCCTAACGAGCCGCCGCCTTATAGCGAATTCTTAGACATGAACGGCTGCGCGCCGGCCGACTTGGAGCGCTGGCGGCGCGATATGCGCCGCTTCGTGCAATTGCTCACGCTGAAAAAGAACAAGCGGCTGATAATGAAATCGCCCCCGCACACCGGCCGCATCGAAGAACTGGCCAAGCTGTTCCCGGCGCGAAATTCATCCACATTGTGCGCGATCCTTACACTATTTTCCCCAGCACCCGCCGGCTATGGCTGTCGCTCGACTGGCCGCAAGGGCTGCAGCATCCGAACAATCGCGAATTGGACGAATACGTGTTCGCCTGCTTCGAGCGCATGTACCGCGGCTTCAATGCGCAGCGCAATAAGCTCGAACCCTCCCAGCTTTGCGAACTCAAATACGAAGACTTAGTGCGCGACCCGCTCGGCCAATTGCAGCGCATTTACCAACAACTCGACCTGGGGGATTTCGACGCTGTGCGGCCGGGAATTGATACCTACCTCGGCCAGCAAAAAAACTACCAAGTGAATAAGCACGAAATGGAGCGGGAATTGCGCGACAAAATCCGCTCCCGCTGGAGCGATTACTTCGAGCGGTATGGGTATTAGTGACTTAATCCGGTCAGAAACCGCTCATTTATCGCCGCTCGCAGATTCTCAAGCTCTTTACGACTCTTCCCCGGCCTCTTCCAGCCCGTACTCTTTTAGCTTCTTGTGCAGCGTGTTGCGGTTAATGCCCAACCGGCTGGCGGCTTTGGTCTGCACGCTGTCGCACGAGGTCATCACTTGGGCGATCAGTTCGCGCTCCACGCGATTAACGATTTTATTGTACAGGCTGTCTTCGTTTGGCCCCGCGCCGCTCACACCTTGTTGCACCAGTTCGAAGGCCAGCGTTTCCAGATCGGCCCCGCGCAACCGCTGGCTCCTCGGGCGGCTCCCGCCCAAGAGCGCCGGCGGCAATAGATCGCTGGTTAATTCGTCCCCACCGGCCATCACGACCGCCCGCTCGATCACGTTTTGCAGCTCGCGCACGTTGCCCGGCCAATGATAATCTTGTAGCGCCTCAAGCGATTTCTTTTCAATATGTACCACGTATCGATCATTCTCTTCGTTGTACACCGTCAAAAAATGGCCGACCAATTCCGGAATATCTTCCCGCCGCTCGCGCAATGGGGGCAAATGAATCGGCACCACGTTCAGCCGATAGTACAAATCTTCGCGAAACTCGTCTTTATCGGCAAGCTCCTGCAAATCGCGGTTGCTGGCCGCCACCACCCGCACATCGACCCGAATGGTTTGCGTATCACCCACGCGCTCGAACTCGCGCTCTTGCAGCACGCGCAGCAGCTTCACTTGCAATTTCGGCGTGGTGGAATTGATTTCGTCCAAAAAAATGGTGCCGGTATGCGCGGCCTCGAAACGACCCGTACGGTTGGCCACGGCCCCGGTGAACGAACCGCGCACGTGGCCGAACAGTTCGCTCTCGAGCAAGCTTTCGCTGAGCGCTCCACAATTCACACGCACAAATGGCCCCGTCCCGCGCGGGCTAAGCTGGTGAATCGCTTTGGCAATCAATTCCTTTCCCGTGCCGGTTTCCCCCAGTAGCAGCACCGAGGCATGCGAGCGCGCCACCTGCCGCGTCAGTCGATACACATCCTGCATCGCTTTGCCCGAGCCGATAAGCCCTTTGATCGGCGGCGCAGTTTGTGAATCGATGGGAGGCATGGTGCGGGAAATGGGGGAATGGCGAATGGAAAGTGGGGAATGAACAGGTGAAGAGGTGAGCAGGTGAAACGGTGATCGATTGGGTTTTCTCACGACGCCGACGCAGGGAAACCAACGTTTATCGCTTCCCTATCGCCGTCGGCAATTCAATCGCGTCCAAAATCAGCCCCAGCAGTTGCTGCGTCGGCTGGTCTTCGGCTGCACTTTGGTTATAGCGGTCGTATTGGTGTTTTATATCCACAGTCGTCAGTTGAATCCCATGTTTGCGCACACTCGCGCTAAACGCCGCGGCCGCCGCCTGACGCAGCGGCAATGGCTCGCTCGGCATGTTGGCCACTTCCACCAGTTCGTGCTGCGCGGTGTGCGACCCAATTGTTTCCAGCAGTTGCGCAGCCGCCGCACCCAACGCAGGTGAATAGAGCGCCTTCGAGATCGCGGCCTCGTACGGTTGCAAATCGAAATCGCGTGCGCCCGTCGCATTCAATTGCTTAAGCCATACAAGCGCCGCGAGCGCTTGTTGCGCTCGCACTTCGGTCGGCACCATTGGATTAGCCGATTGCGCCGCGAACTTCTCGACAAAAAACTTCATTCCCTCGGGCGTTTGTGGCCGCAAAAACGCAGTGCTATATGGGTCGCCATACACGATGGCCTGCGCCCGTTCTAAATCGGCTTTTTCGTCTTCGGCCAAGATTGCAATCGGCAGCCGCGCAGTGCGCGGATCGTGTCGCAGTTGATCGAGCACGACTCCTGCCGGCGGATGATCGATGCGGTCGCTTAACAAAACCAACTCGTAGTCGCCCGACGCCAGCGCCTTCAAAAACGCCTTGTGGCCCGCGGTCGCCGAGTCGGCGTCGAATCCCATGCCGGCCAACATTGCGGCCATTTGCGCCGCGACCGCCTCATCTGGAAACGCCACGAGCGCCCGGCGCGTGCCTGCCGAACCGGCAAAAAACGCCAACGTATACATCAAGTCGCTAGATCCTGCGAAGCCGCTTTGCGGATTGAGCTTCATAATCGCTTCCGCCGCCGCAAAACGCAGCCGCCGGTCGCGCTGCGCAAGGGCCGCCACCAACGGCCGCGGCTGCGCCCCCGTGGCCTGCAATAAATCGGCATTCCCAATGGCCCCCAACACTTGCGCGGCCGCAATAGCTGCGGGAATTTGACCCCTGGCCATTGCCGAGGATAGCGCATCTTCAATCGTCGGCGCGCCGAGTTTGCTCACCCGCTCAAAATCACTCCCCGCGCCTTGCGGCAAGGGCCGATCCCACCCCGCCCGATACGTCGCCGACTCGAGCGTGCTGATTACAAACAATTGCTTCGCGTGCGCATCATCCGGCGCGATCGAGATCAGATCCCCTGACAACTGCGCCGCCATGGCCGCCGCTGCTTGTTCGGCAGGCAATTTCTGTCGCACTGGCAATCCTGTTTTTGCATCCCAATGCCACACGTCGACATTCCCCTCAACGTCCGGCTTTAGCAATTGTTCCCGCTTCAAGGCCAATTCAATTTGGTCTTCGAGTAGCTTCACGGCGGCGTCGGTCGTTAGATGCGTCACATTGGCAATTTCCAGTAGCGCCGCGCGTGCAGCCTCTTGCACCTCAGGCGGACTGCTCGTGGCCACCGCAGGTGAAATCAAATAGGGCACGCTCGAGCGCACGCCGATTTGAGAGAGTACCTCGATCACCTGCGCTTCCAGCGCCACATTTCGGCTTTCGAGCACCGCGTTCAGCCCCGGCGCGGCTTCGGCCCCAAGCTTCACCAGCACTTCCTGAACTGCCGCATGCACCCCCGCTTGCTGCGGACCTGCCAGCGCCTCCACCAAAATCGGCACAGCATTTTCGTGAACCGCAAGGATGGCCACAATCGCTTTGCGCCGCTCGGCCGCCGACGGATCATTCAACTTCGCAATTGCTTCCCTCAACCGCTCTGGGTTGCGAGCTCGCCTCGATGCCGCCGCCAGCACCGCATCAGCAACTTGTTGTCCCTCAGGCATCAGACCCGCATTGGCGGCCATACGCACAAGCGCTGCCGGATCGATCTGGCCGGCCAAATCCGCCAGCGCGCTTTCGTCGAGCTTCGCCGCGATCAACTTCTGCAAATACGGTTTGGCCAAATCAGCGTGGCCCAAATCGGCAAGCAGCGTCGCCGCCTTCAACAACTCGCGCGGCGTCTGCGGATTCGATTCGACAATCGTATCAACAACCACATCGTGCTGCGGAATCGGCGCAATGACATCCGAATCTTGCTTTCCTGATCCTTTGGGGGCCGGTGCCGCCACCGCCGCCGGAGCCGCCACTGCGGCCGAAGCTGGTCGGCCAGGAGCCGCCGCGGCGCCTGCAGGCTTAGCCCCCGCATTTTGCTGCGCGCAACCTCAGCGGCCGCGCACAAAGTAATCATCGCGACCGCAATCGCGCCACTTCGAAATTGTCTGTTCATAGCTGCCTCTTCATCGTTCGTCGCTCATTGGATAGCAATAATTCACTTCGCCAATCGTTCTTCCCACTTCTTTACTTGCTTCTCCACTTCCGCCGGTCCGGTCGAGCCGTAACTCACAAATTTCTTCACGGCGTTTTCCACCCCTAGCCCTTGCTTCACACTCTCGTTCAGCGCCGCACTAGCCGTCTTGAAATCTTCCGCCGCCAAATCCGCCAGCCGTATGCCCCGATCCATCGCCGCTCGCACCAATTTCCCCACAATTTCGTGCGCCGTTCGCTGCGGAATCTTCCGCCGAATCAGTTCTTCCATCAGTGTCGTCGCGTCGAGATAACCCCGCTCCAACTTCTCGGCAATCCCAGCGCGATTCAATTGCGCGCCAGCCACCAGTGGCGCTAGAATTTCTAAGCACGCCTGCACCGTATCGACCGAATCGAACAAACGCTCTTTGTCTTCTTGCAGATCGCGGTTGTACGCCAGCGGCAAGCCCTTCACCAGCACCAACAGCGCCTGCAAATTGCCAATCACTCGCCCCGTCTTCCCGCGCACCAGCTCCAACACGTCCGGATTGATTTTCTGCGGCATAATCGAGCTGCCGGTGCAGAACGCCTCGGGCAATTTGATGAAGTTAAATTCCGTGGTGCTCCACAAAATCCACTCCTCGGCCAGCGTGCTCAAATGCTCGGCGATCATCGCCAGCACGAACGCCAGCTCGATCACGAAATCGCGATCGCTCGACGCGTCCAAACTATTGGCCATCACTTGCGGCCACCCCTCGGCATCCACAAACCCCAACCGCTTCGCCACATCATTGCGGTCGATCGGCAAGCTCGTGCCCGCCAGCGCCGCCGCTCCCAACGGCAATACATTCACTCTCCGCCGGCAATCGGCCAGCCGCTCGCGATCGCGCGCAAGCTTCTCGCAATACGCCAACCAATAGTGCGCCGCCAAAACCGGCTGCGCCCGCTGCGTGTGCGTGTACCCTGGCAATATCACATCGCGATCGACCGCGCACCGCCCGACAAACGCCCGCTGCAACTCAACGAGCGCCGCATCGAGCCGATCGATCGTCTCGCGGCACCACAGACGCAAGTCGGTCGAAATCTGGTCGTTGCGGCTCCGCGCCGTATGCAGCTTCCGTCCCGCATCGCCAATTCGCTCCACTAGCGCCCGCTCAATGTGCAAATGAATGTCTTCCAGCACCGTCGAAAACTCAAACTTCTCTTGCTCAATCTCTTGGCGAATGGCCAAAAGTCCCTGCTCAATCTGTCGGCACTCCTCGGCGGTTATAAGACCAGCGCTGACCAACATTTGAGCATGCGCGATCGATGCCGCCACATCGTGCGCGTACAATCTGCGGTCGAAGCGAATGCTTTCGGTGAACTGCTCGACGCGGCGATCCGTCGCTTCGTTGAATACACCCGACCACGCTTTTTGCGCCACAAGCACTCCTGAAGTTCTGCCGCCGGCGACAGCCCTGAAAAGTGAGACAACATATTTAGCGTAAACGGCTTACAGAAGACCGTCAACGATGTGCTCCCGCCGCCGATTTTGGACGCACCAAACCCCTCTCTCATTTTGCCCCATTGCCCCGAAACGCTGCCGCCTCGCCACGGTTAAATATTTCAACCGGAATTTGCCCTAAGTGGCGCTTCGCGCATATTTGCTTATCTTGGACATTTAGGTTAAGCTTCGACTGGCGAATGCTTTAAATCGCCGGCCCAGGGGCGTTGGGATGAACCATCAAGACCCGTCTGTTTTCCAGTGCGACGTTAAGGATCCTGCTCAAGCGATCATTGGACGCGTGCTGTGGATGATTGTTGGGCCGATTTTGCTGGCCGTAACGACTGTACTCATTATCGTTACCGACACCGGTTGGCTAACCATCTACGACGCCGCCTACTACACAGCGCTGGCTCTCATGCTCGGCGGCCGCTGGATGGAAATTCGTACCGGCTATGGACGAACTCTGCAGGCCGCGTTCGCCACAACCGAACACTTTCGCCGCTATGCCGTGCGTCTAGTGCTTTGGGGCTTTTTCGCCTGGGTTACTGCGAACCTCATTGGCAATCACGTGCTTCCCATGCTCCTGTAAGAGCGTCTGACAAAATGATCGGCGACTGCCCCAATCACGGCGCGCCGGAATGGGACTGTCCCCTCTCCGAGATCATTTTGTTAGACTCATTATGTTGTTTTAATCTTTAGTAGCCGTAAGCGAATAACCTAGGTGTTCGTTCGCGCTTACGTCCTGCAGCGCGGCGCTGCACTTGAGCGTCCAATTTAGCGCCGCACCTTCGCCCAATCGAATAACCCTTCGGAGACCCGCCATGAAAGGTTTGCTCTACGCCCTCATTGTCATTGTCGTGATTATCGTGCTCCTCGGTGCCGGTTGGGTCTCGACCTATGGCAAGCTCAACTCGGGCAATCAAGCGGTCAAAGCCTCTTGGTCCAATGTCGATAGCACTTTGCATGCGCCGGGCCGACCTTATTCCCAACCTCGTCAATACCGTCAAAGGCTACGCCGAGCACGAAGAGAAAGTGTTCGCCGAAGTGGCCGATGCCCGCTCGAAAATGGGCCAAGTAAATGTCAACGCCGCAGTCGACGACCCCGAGGCCATGCAAAAACTTCAAGCATGCAAAGCCAAATGGCCGGCGCCCTTTCCCACTTAATCGCCGTCGCCGAAAACTATCCGAATCTCAAAGCCAACGAAAATTTCCTCGATCTGCAATCGCAACTGGAGGGAACCGAAAATCGGATCAACGTCGCCCGGCAGAACTACAACGACGAGGCCCGCGGATATAACACGCTAGTCAACGGCTTCTTCGCCCGCTTCGTCGCCACGTTTTCCGGCTTCAAACCCGCCAACTATTTCGAAAAAACCCCCTGCGCTGAAAAAGTTCCCGAAGTGAATTTCGACAAGCCAGCGCAAAAATGAATCGTCAAGATCCTGTAGGGATCCAAGCCATTAGCCGCTGGTCGTGCATGCACCACCGGAAAGCAATATTTTGGTGGCTCTGCATCCCGCAGGGATGCCAGCACTCAAACGGTCCCCTTAATCTTTCGTCTCGATGAAATTATTAGCGCCTATTAACGTCAATCAGCGGTTAAACGTCATTGTACGTCGGTCCTTGAAATCCCGAGAAATGTTGCGTCGATCTCCTTATCGCGGCGTTGGTTTGTTTGTTCTTTGCTCCCGCTGCTCGCGCTGCGCCTCTGGCGGTTCCCAAGCTTGAAGGCCGCGTGAACGATTATGCCAACGTCATTCCCGTCGATCAAAAAGAAAAGCTGCGCCAATTCCTGCTCGATCAGGAACAGAAAACCAGCAATCAAATCGTCGTTCTCACCGTGCCGACGTTAGGCGGTGAGGATATCGACGGCTGACCCATCGAGTTCCAAGCGCATGGCGATTGGGCCAGCATGGCAAAGACAACGGCGTCCTTTGTAGTCGTCGCCGTCAACGATCACAAAATGCGCATTGAAGTCGGGTATGGGCTTGAAGGCGCTCACCGATGCGCTTTCTTCCGAAATCATTCGCAACGAAATAGCGCCGTATTTCGCGCGGGCGATTACGGCGGCGGAATTTGGGCCGGCGTTGTCGCCATCGATAAAGCCACGTGCGCGGCGAGTACACACGCCCCCATCGAAACACACGCCACACGGCGATACCGGCCAGCTCTTCTTTTGGCTCTTTATCCTCTTCATTCTTCTGGTCTCGCATCTGCGATTCGGCCGCTACCGCAATCATTGGATCGGGCCTTATTGGGTCGCGTCGGGCCTCTCCGGCGGATTCTCAGGTGGCGGATTCTCCAGCGGCGGTGGCTTCTCCGGCGGAGGAGGCTTCTCCGGGGGTGGCGGCAGCTTTGGCGGCGGCGGCGCGAGCGGCGGCTGGTA
>CAWGBP010000009.1:0-44876 GCA_963820835.1 Pirellulales bacterium
TTTGCTTTGGCGACTCTCAATTTGGATTCCCAAACGGCGATCTTCGAAAGCGATTGATTGTGAATCGCGTCGTATTCATCTGGCTCGATGGTGAATAAAACCTGCCCTTCCTTCACAAAATCGCCGTCTTTGAATTCAATCGACTTCAAATAGCCAAATACCCGTGCCCTAACTTCGACGGCCTCGGACGCCTCGGTTTTACCCGTGTACTCGTCGAAGTCGGTCGTCTCCTGTTGAACGACCGCCGTAGTGGTCACCTTCGGAACTGGTTGTTCCGCCGCCGTCGATTGCTCTTGCTGGCATCCTGGTGCGCATAGCACCAGGCTCAACCCCACGGCCGCACACATCGCGGAAACTCTGCTGAATTTAAATCGATATTCGCAAACCATGGATGCACCTTTGGATTGCAGAGGAATCGTCGAATCTGCTTGATGGGCAGTCGCGATTTGAAGTGTTCCCGGTGGAAAAGACTCGAAGTCGGCTAGTTACTAGTATACCTGGAACAAACTTGCGGCCTTTTAAACTCGCTTGATCGTCGTACTTATTTTTTCCAATCGTTTGGGAAGTTTTATCTTTTCGCGACGCACCTTCTTATAGGGAATCGTGTTGAGAACGTGCGAAATACAATTCAGGCGCGCGCGCCGCTTGTCGTCGGAGCGCACGGATCTACCAGGGCACCTCCTTGGTATCGGTGGCCTGAAGCATCATATCCGCGCGCGGCGGGAATATTCGAATACCAATGGGAATACGACTCCAGATCCATCGGACTCAGCTTCCATTGGCGAAGCGGATCCTCGATTCGAGCCTCAAAGCGGCGCCGCTGTTCATCTTGACCAACCTCCAACCAGAATTTGATCAAAATGATTCCCGCCTCCACGATATGACTTTCGAATTTGGGACAGATTTCCACAAATGCCTGATACTGCTCCTTCGTACAGAAATCCATCACATATTCCACGCCGGCACGGTTGTACCAACTGCGATCGAAGATAATGACCTCGCCGGCCGCAGGGAAATGTCGAAGGTAGCGCTCGCACGTAGAGCTGGGATTTTCTCGATCCGACGGAGCAGGCAATGCTACTAGTCTGAACACTCGCGGACTGACCCGCTCCATGATGGCTTTAATGGTCCCGCCCTTACCGGTGGCATCGCGACCTTCAAAGATGATGATCGCGCGTAGTCCTTCCTGGATCACCCACTGTTGCAGAATGCAAAGCTCGGTCTGCAGCTTACGCAATTTCTTTTCGTACTCTTTGCGTTTCATCTTCGAGTCGAGTTGGCCTGATTTGGACATAGTTTCTCCGCGCGCGAGCAGGAGTCGCGTCAGTTGCCATCATCGCAACTGCTGTTGATTTCAAACCAGTTCAGTGATTTTTTACTTCAATCCGAACGCCGTGTCGGTTCGCTTCGCTGCCGTCGAATCGATCGAACTGGGCGTGCGGGAAAAACGGATGAAAAGTTACTTGCCAACGGTTACCGGTGAGACTTGCTATGCAGCCGAATATTACTGCATTCCCAATCGCGGCCAGCATTGCCCCGTAGAAGATCCCGAACATGTTGTCGCGGGAGGATCTGTGATGCCATGAACGGCCCGTCGGGAGCCGCTCAAACGCCACCAACCCTAACGCGCCGCCGCGCGCAAGTCAACGATTTAAGGATTTGGTTTGTCGCCTTCAATTATCGAGTTGTCTCGCATCGATCGGCAAGAATCCTTTGCACAGCGGCCACGATGAAACCCGTGGACAACCCGAGCATGAGGACGCCGACGGCCGCCTCGAGCTCGGCCGACGAGTCGCCATGCCGGTAGCGGCAAGACATCGCCGTATCCAACGGTGGTGTAGCTCTTTAGACGAGAAGTACAGCGCGGTTTCAAAGTCAGGCAACATGCCGACAATGACGAAGTGCGTTGCCCAGACCGTCATTTCAAAAAGGTGCAGAACCAACAGTCCGCTCACGAGGCGAATCAATGTCCATATCGGGCGAGGTTTGTTTGCAGAATTTGATACTCTGCCGCCATATACCTGCCACCGGAATGACGATGTAGATCGATCCGATCGCATGGATAAGCACTGTGACGCACGTCAATACAAGCGCGAGAATGAGTTGCTGGATCATGGTTGATCAGATTGAAGGTGCGGAATCGCGAGGAGAACCTGCCGCTCTGTTGATTGCAAAGTATTAATCGTCAGGCACGACGACTTGGTGTGATATGCATCACCGTGTCGAAACGGCAGACTGGTTCAATACCCTGGATAAAAACTCGGTACAGGAGCCCAATTGTAAGGATATAGATGTTTTGGGGCATAAAAAGGCAATTGCGTTGCGCAATGACTAACCTAGACTTGGCTTAGAGCAGTCGAATCCAACTCATTCAAATCTCTTGGGGAGTTCCGCCATGTCCACTGATGTCGCCCGGTCGAATCATGAATTGCACCCGTTGCGAGACCAGTGGTGGTGTTTTCTGTTGCTGGGCATTGCCATGATCGTCTTCGGGACGATCTGCGTCATCGTTTGGACCCCTTGATTCCGTCGCTGGCCTCCGTCGTCGTCCTCGGCTTCTTATTGGTCGCCGCTGGCATCACGCAGAGTGGTCAGCTCGTTCTGGGCGGCAAATGGAGCGGCATGTTGTTCCACATGCTGATCGGCGTGCTGTACGCCGTCGTGGGTATCATGATCATTGACGCACCGGAGTTATATGGTGCTGTTGACGAAGTTATCGCCATCTTCTTGATCGTCAGCGGTGCGATTCCGCATCGTCTCGGCGCTGCCCGTGCGGTTCCAGGATTGGGGCTGGGTGCTGCTCAACGGCGGCGTGACCTTGCTGTTGGGCATCATCATCAATCGCCAATTGCCCGAGGCCGCGTTGTGGGTCATCGGCCTGTTCATCGGCATTGAGATGATCTTCAACGGCTGGGCTTGGGTGATGTTGGCTCTCGGTCTGCGGGCCGTCGCCAAAGCCCGATTAAGACCGCGAGGGAAAGCGGAGGCCGGTTGTCGTTTACCAGGATGTTGTTTGTTGTACTGCCGCAATTTCGCACGAAGGAAGCCCCATCGACGAGCTCGACCGCAATCATCGCAGGTAAAAATTAACTGCTCCATGCGAAGAATGTCCAGGTACTTCCGCAGGTTGGAGATGGCGCGGGACTTCGTTTCGATGAATACTCGCCGGCATGTCTTTTGCATTTCGAGTCCAAGCGGCGTCGTCAATTTGCTTTGCCTTGTGGTCGCGTCTCGCATTGAGAATAGACCGCTAATTCTACTGTGCCTAGCTTGTTGACTCTTTGAGATGTGGTAAAATCCGGGCGACTCTTGGCTTCTGATGGGATAAACCCATCACCATATCAATCCGATTCCGGTTGTTGGTGTCTCTGCTTTTCTGTCCTGAGTAGTCTCCGTCTTGCACGCACTTTTCCGGTGATTGCAAACCCTTGGCCAAGGTTCATGCAATCGCTGGTTTGCCGTTTTGCGTCGTTGAGCGGTGGTTCATCCGCAAGATTTTCGAGTCGAAAACCTTGGCGGAATAGTCGCGTCGGCAACCTGCGCTCCAGTCGCAACCGGCTCGATGCTTTTCTTCGTTCGCCTCGTCGACTTGGAGGGCCTCGAGGAGAATGTCGAGGTTGTTTTTCACAATGATCGCCGAATGAGAACTCTTGGATCCAACGTTTCCCTCGCGCTTTAAATCGTCGAACTCCGTTAAGAAACCTTTCGTTGACATCGGGAGCACAAATCATGAACAAAATCTGGTTTTCCGTTGGTCGTTTTATTGTGTTTTGCGACGACCTCCAAATTGTGCTGACCAAACCGCCGACGAAGCGACTATCCGCAACAACGTGGCCGCTTACGTCACTGCGTACAACAATCACGACGCGAAGACGCTGGCGACGTTTTGGTCGCCCGACGCAGTGTACGTGAACCCGGAGACAGGCGACGAAGCGGTGGGCCACGACGCGATCGCAGAGCAGTTTGCGGCGATCCTTGCGAATCTGGGGACGCAAAATGGCGGTCGATGTGAAATCGATCGTGTTCCTATCGCCGACGGTGGCCGTGGAACGTGGAACGGCTGACGAGTCCTGAATAAAGTTCGAGAAGGAATCGAAACGAGACTGACTATACCGCAATCGACGTTAAACGCGACGGTAAGTGGCTCCTGGACCGCGCGGAGCGAGGAAGATTCGCCGGTGGTTCACTCAAATTACGCCCGGCTGAAAGACCTCGAATGGATGATTGGCGATTGGGTCGACCAGGATGATCGCAGCAGCGTCGAAATGAAGTGCAAATGGGCTAAGAATCAGACATTTATCACGCGGCAATTTGCTATTACCGTCGAAGATCGCCTGGACATGTCGGGAATTCAGCTCATCGGCTGGGACCCGAGCACCGGAAAAATTCACTCCTGGGTGTTCGATTCCGACGGGGGTTTCGGGGAAGCGACTTGGACCAAAAAGGGCAATCGCTGGATCATCAACGCCGTCGCAACGATGCCTGATGGCCGTAAAACCTCGGCGATCAATATCATGACCATGCTCGATAAAAACTCGTTTACTTGGCAATCCACCGGCCGGGAGTTGGACGGCGAAATATTGCCCAACATCGATTCCATCAAAGTGGTTCGTAATGCTGCCTCTGACGCTAAGTAATCCACGAACATCCAACAATTTGGGGAATTTCCCATGAAACGCATCATAACGATTTTTGTAGTTGGTCTTTTGGCGGTGGCGTTTATTTCCAGTGAGGTGATCGGCCGCGGCGGTGGTGGGGGAGGAGGCGGTGGCGGCGGTGGCGGTCGAAGTGGTGGCGGCGGAGGAGGTGGCGGAGCTTCAAGACCGTCAGCAGCGACCAATGGTAGTCCATCGATGAGTCGCACGGCGGCACCGAGCAAAGCACAAGCCACCCCTGCGCGACCAATACCGCTGCGCGCGGCGAAGTCCACGCCTGTCGCAGCTAAGTCCGCGCCGGGGGCAGGGACAAAACGGCGCGTACCAGTACATCTGGATCGCCAAAATTCGCGGATGCGGCTCCTGCCACTCGCCCGGCCGGCGCCGACACTGCCGTCGCCGATTTTCTGGAAGGTGGCTCGACGCCCAGTCGCGGCGCGGCAGCGGCCGTTGGTGCCGGCGCGGCAGTCGGCGCCGGTGCTGCAGTGGCTAACAAGAGCCAAGGCAAGGTGGAAAACCGCGCCAATCGCCCGGCAGCGAAAGTAGCAATCGCAAAACCGGGTCAGGGCGAACGAGCCTGGCGGAGGGAAGCAGCGACGCGCCGCACGCAACGCCAACAAGAAATCGGCAAAAATGCCGACCAAGTCCGCAGTGGCTTGAAAGAACAGTACGGCGATCAATTGTATAACGACTTTTGGGCGTCAAACTCCCAATCCCGCTTCGAGCAGAATCCCGTGTTTTGGTCGTGGGCCACATTCAACGCGGCTCAGGCTTTTCTGCCTTGGAATTGGGGCAGCGAGTCCTATTACGACTACGGCACGGGAGGAAACGTCTACTATGAAGGAGACGTAGTCCACACCGGCACAACAACCGTCCCAGCCGATGAATATGCGGAACAGGCCGAACAGCTCGCAACCGAAGTTCCCAAGGTCGAGAATCCAGACGCGATGGAATGGCTGCCGCTGGGCGTGTTTACCTTAACCGAGGACGGCGTCCCCGACGCGGTTCCTAACATGTTCTTGCAATTGGCAGTTAGCAAAGAGGGAATCATCGCCGGCACGTATCAAAACAAATCGACAGGACAAGTCGAATCCGTCGAGGGAATGGTTGACAAAAAGAGTCAGCGTGCCGCGATGACGATCGCGGGCAAGAACACACCCATTGTGGAAACTGGCTTCGCGAACTTGACTAAGAACGAAACGCGAGTGCTGGTGCATTTCGCCGATGGCCGCACGCAGCAATGGTTGATGCTGCATGTGGAAAATCCGCAGGCTGCGACAAAACAAAAAGGGGCCTAATTCGAAGGACAGGTAGTGTTGGCTGCATCCTTGAAAGTCTATCGCAAATCTGCTCCCTCGAATGCGAATCCGTAGAGAACATCCTGGCGCAACCGCAGCAAACTGGACTGGCTCGTCGTTTAAGTTCTAACACGCTCTCGGCATTTGTTGGAAAATGATGAGATCGCTCCGTTTGATTTCCCGAATGTGTTATGATGCTCCTGCTATCGCAGTGGAACTTGTTCTGCGCGTTCCGCATTTGGTTCTGACAAAGTCGCAAAAAGGAATGAGCCATGTCTATCGCCAGCGCCGAATTGAAACGTAAGCCCAAATCAGAGTCTAACGCCGAGGTGAAAGGACCGCTCACGTCAGATGCATTACGGAAGATGGATGCCTATTGGCGCGCGTCCAATTATCTTTCAGTCGGGCAGATCTATCTTCTCGACGATCCTTTGCTACGCGAGCCGCTGAAGCGCGAGCACATCAAGCCGCGACTGCTTGGTCATTGGGGAACATCGCCGGGCTTGAACATGCTCTACGTGCATCTGAATCGGGTCATCAACCGAGATGACCTGAACATGATCTACATTATCGGCCCGGGGCACGGCGGGCCGTCGCTGGTCGCGCATGCATATCTGGAAGGCACCTACAGCGAGTTCTATCCGAACATCAGCCAAGACGCGGAGGGAATGCAACGGCTGTTCAAGCAATTTAGTTTCCCAGGTGGTATTCCCAGCCATGTGGCCCCCGAAACGCCGGGCAGTATCCACGAAGGGGGCGAACTCGGCTACGCGTTGAGCCACGCCTACGGTGCTGCGTTCGACAATCCCGATTTAATTGTCGCTTGCGTTGTTGGTGATGGCGAAGCCGAAACAGGTCCGCTTGCGACCGGTTGGCAAGGCAACAAGTTTCTCAATCCCGCCCGCGATGGCTGCGTGCTTCCGATCCTGCATCTCAACGGATACAAGATCGCCAACCCGTGTTTCCTGCGCGAATTCCTCGCGAAGAGCTACAAAAATTCTTCGAAGGCATGGGGTACAAGCCGTACTTCGTGGAAGGAAGCGATCCGGAAAAAGTGCATCAGCAATTGGCCGCCGTGTTGGATGAGGTTGTCAACGAAATTAAGCAGATCTGGAAGGAAGCTCGCAGCAAAGGCGCGATTGTTAAACGCCCCGCCTGGCCGATGATTGTTTTCCGCACTCCCAAAGGCTGGACCTGCCCGGCAGAAATCGACGGCAAAAAGTGCGAGGACTACTGGCGCTCGCATCAGGTTCCGATGGGTGACATGGACAAGCCTGGCCACGTCAAAATTCTCGAACAGTGGATGAAAAGCTACAAGCCGGAGGAGTTGTTTGACGCGCAGGGCAAACTCAAAAGCGAGATCGCCGAATTGGCTCCGATGGGGCATCGCCGCATGAGCGACAATCCGCACACCAACGGCGGGCTGCTGCTGCGCGATCTGAAGATGCCCGACTTTCGCGACTATGCCGTCAAAGTCCCCAGCCCGGGCGCGACTACTGCCGAGTCGGCGCGGGAAATGGGCAAGTTCCTGCGCGATGTTATGAAGCTGAACATGGATGCCAAGAACTTTCGCCTGTTCAGCCCCGACGAGAACAACTCGAATCGCTGGCAAGATGTGCTGGAAGTAACGAACCGCTGCTACATGGCCGAAATCTATCCGGATGACGACAAACTAAGTCCCGACGGGCGAGTAATGGAAGTGCTCAGCGAGCATCAATGCCAGGGATGGTTGGAAGGCTACTTGTTAACTGGCCGCCACGGCTTCTTCTCCTGCTACGAAGCATTCATCCATATTATCGATTCGATGTTCAACCAGCACGCCAAGTGGCTCAAGACGTGCAATCACATTCCGTGGCGCCGGCCAATCGGCTCGTTCAACTACTTCCTTAGCTCCCATGTTTGGCGGCAGGACCACAACGGGCTAAGCCATCAGGATCCGGGGTTCATCGATCACGTCGTGAATAAAAAAGCCGAAGTTGTGCGAGTTTATCTGCCGCCGGATGCCAATTGTTTGCTGTCGGTCACCGACCACTGCCTGCGCAGTCGTAACTACGTCAATGTGGTGATTGCAGGCAAGCAGCCGGCTCCACAATGGCTGACCATGGACCAAGCCATCAAGCATTGCACGGAAGGCTTGGGCATTTGGGAATGGGCCTCCAACGACAAGGGAAGCGAGCCCGACGTCGTGATGGCTTGTTGCGGCGATGTGCCGACACTCGAGACGCTGGCCGCAGTGGAGTTGATCCGCAAGCACCTTCCAGAGCTGAAGGTGCGCGTCGTCAACATCGTGGATCTGATGAAGCTCCAGCCGCCGGAAGAACACCCGCACGGACTCTCGGATCGCGATTTTGATGCCCTGTTTACCAAGGACAAACCAATCGTCTTCGCCTTCCACGGCTATCCGTGGTTGATTCACCGCTTAACCTATCGGCGCACCAACCACAATAACCTGCACGTACGGGGCTATAAAGAAGAGGGCACGACAACGACCCCCTTCGACATGGTTGTGATGAATGATTTAGACCGATTCCACCTCGTCGAAGATGTGATCGACCGGCTGCCGCAGCTTGGCGCGAAGGCCGCCTATCTCAAACAAGCCATCCATGAGAAGCTAATCGAACACAAGGAATATACCGCCGAACATGGCGACGACATGCCGGCCATCAGTGGCTGGAAATGGGGAGCAAAAGAGCCAGCCAAAACCCGCGGCACTTCGACGGAAGGGGACAACGTTTGACCTGAAAACGACCGTCGATCAGCCGTTGCTTACGCCCTTTCGCAATGCAGAATACTTGTCGCGCCAAAAATCGCGTATTTGAGAAAGGTGTGCCATGGCGACCAGAACGAAAGCTCCGGGCACTAAAACCCAATCGCAAGATGGACTTGCTGCTCTGCGCGAACAGTATGGCTGCGGCCCGGTGAAGTTTGCTGGGACTGAAGATGCGCTGTACGAACGACATTTGCTGTTCGACAGCGTTACGCCGGTAACTGCTGCCGGCGCCCGCGAACGCTTTGAGGCGTTTGCGCGTTCCGTTCGCGATGTGCTATCGCAACGCTGGATCCTCACGGAAGAAACGTATCAGCGCGAGAACGCCAAACGGATTTACTACCTCTCGATGGAATTCTTGATCGGCAGATCGCTGGCCAACAACCTGACCAATCTATTACTGGATCGAATTGCCACGGAAGCGATCAAGCAGCATAAGTTGAATTGGCTCGGTCTACTCGAGCAGGAACCAGATGCTGGGCTGGGCAATGGGGGCCTTGGGCGCCTGGCCGCCTGTTTTCTCGATTCGATGGCCACGATGTCGTTACCGGCGATGGGCTACGGCCTGCGTTATGAATACGGCATTTTCCGGCAAACCATCGTAGACGGCTGGCAGCAGGAGCAGCCCGACAACTGGCTGCGCTATCCGGACCCGTGGGAAGTCGCTCGTCCGCGCGAGCAAGTGGAGATCAAAATAAACTGCGCGTTTGAGCTGCGCGGCGGCAGTTTGCACGCAATTCCCGGGGAGCCAACGAACCTCATCGGCATTCCGTTTGATCGGCCTATCGTCGGCTATGGCGGGAAGACCATCAATACGTTGCGGCTCTGGGCCGCGGCCACGCCGAACTATTTCGATTTCGCCGAGTTCAGCCGCGGCGAATTCGTCGAAGCTTTGGCCGGAAAACTCTCGGCCGAATCGCTCACTCGAGTGCTTTATCCCGACGACTCCACCGATTTGGGCCAAGGATTGCGTTTCGTTCAAGAATACTTCCTGGTCGCCTGCTCGTTGGCCGATATCGTGCGCCGCTTCCGCCGCAGCAATGCAAGTTGGGACGCGCTGCCGCGACAAGTCGCCATCCAAATGAACGATACACATCCATCGCTTGCCGTTCCCGAGCTCATGCGAGTTCTGCTCGATGAAGCCAAACTCGATTGGAACGATGCCTTCGAGCTAACCAAGCAAACGCTGGCATACACCAATCACACGCTGCTTCCCGAAGCGCTGGAAAAGTGGCCGCTGCAGTTCTTTCAGGTATTGCTCCCGCGGCAGTTGGAAATCATCTATCAAATCAACAGCCGATTGCTCGACGAGGTCGGCACGCGGTTTCCGGGCTGGTTCTAGGATCGCCAATTGCAGTCTCATCGAAGAGACTACGCCGCGGAAAGTGCGCATGGCTAACTTGGCTATCGTCGGTTCACACAGCACCAACGGCGTGGCTGCGATCCATTCGGAATTGCTACGCACAACGACGGTGAAAGATTTGGCCGAAATGTTTCCTGATCGGTTCTCCAGCAAAACCAACGGCGTCACCCAACGGCGCTGGCTGATGTTGGCCAATCCAGGCCTTTCTGCCGTGATCACGGATGCAATTGGCAATGAATGGATTACGAATCTCGACGAACTAGCCCGCCTAAAACCGCTCGCAGTGGACGCCGACTTTCAAAAGGAATTCCGGCAGGCGAAGCGCGAAGCGAAGCTGAAGTTCACCGATTGGCTCAGATCGACGCTGAATGTGACGGTGAATCCCGATTCGATTTTTGACTGTCAGGTTAAACGCATTCACGAATACAAGCGACAACTCTTGAACGCGCGTGACGGATCGTCGTGCTCTACAATCGGCTGCGGAACAATCCCAAGCTCGAAATGGTCCCGCGAACGTTCTTCTTTGCCGGCAAAGCAGCGCCGGCGTATCGATTCGCTAAGCTAATCATCAAATTGATCAACAACCTCGCGGGCACGATCGACGGCGATCCGGCGACTGCGCGGGCGACTCAAAATTGTGTTTCTCCCCGATTACAGCGTCACCCTGGCGGAACGATTGATTCCGGCCAGCGATGTCTCCAATCAGATTTCGACTGCCGGCTACGAAGCCAGCGGCACCAGCAACATGAAGTTCATGATGAACGGGGCGCTAACCATTGGCACGCGCGACGGCGCCACCATTGAAATGGCCCAAGAAGCCGGTGAAGAAAACTTCTTTCTCTTTGGCCTGACTGCCGAGCAGGTGGCTAGCCAGCGCGACGGCTACGATCCTCAGTGGCACTATCAGAATGAACCGGAAACTCGCGCGGCTTTAGATTTAGTTTCCTCTGATCATTTTAGCCAAAATGAGCCTGGGTGCTTCAGTCCGATTGTCGACGCACTTCTGAAAAATGGCGATCACTACATGCATTTGGCCGACCTCTCGGCATACTTACAGAGCGATCGGCAACTCGTCGACTTGTATGCCAATCACGACGGTTGGTTGCGAAAAGCGATTTTGAACGTCGCGTGTTCGGGAAAATTCTCCAGCGACCGCACCATCGGCGAGTACGCCTCCGAGATTTGGGATGTGAAATCGTGCCCAATCGAATGAGCAGCGATCAATGCGCTGGCGAGAACTCGCTCTCGTACACATCGTGAATACAAACATGTCTTGGCGTTCGCACTTTCCACCGGCGCAGTGGCTTCGCACCTACAACGCGGGGTGGCTGAAGTTTGACGCGATTGCCGGGATCACACTGGCGGCATATGCGATTCCGGTGTCGATGGCCTATGCTACGCTGGCAGGGTTGCCGCCGCAGCACGGAATTTACTGCTACTTGTTGGGCGGCGCGTGCTATGCCCTCTTTGGAACCTCTCGACAGTTGGCGATTGGCCCAACGTCCGCAATTTCACTATTAGTTGGCAGCACCGTCGCTGGCATGGCTGAAGGCGATCCTTCGCGTTGGATTGCAATCGCTGCGCTTTCCGCTCTCGTCGTCGCTGCACTAAGCGGGCTGGCTTGGCTGTTGCGTCTGAGCGGGTTGGTCAACTTTATCAGCGATACGATTTTGCTCGGTTTCAAGGCCGGGGCGGCGCTGACGATTGCCATGACGCAGCTCCCCAAACTCTTTGGAGTTCCGGGAGGCGGCGATCACTTCTTTGAGCGTACCTGGGTGCTGGTGGGACAACTCAACGAAACCAATCTCGCCGTGCTTGGCCTGGGGATCGCTGCGCTCGTGCTCTTGCTGGTTGGCGAGAAGTTTCTGCCGGGGTGGCCGATGGCTCTCGTTGTCGTCGCGCTGGCCACAACTGTCGTTTCGCTAAGCTCGCTTAAGGACTCTGGAGTTGCAACCGTGGGGCGGCGCTACCGTCGGGACTGCCGACGATCAGCTTCCCGGCCGTGCGGCTGCGCGATGTCGACGGAATTCTTCCACTTAGCTGTGCCTGTTTCTTGCTTTCCTACATCGAAAGCATTTCGGCGGCTCGCACTTTGGCCGCAAAGAATAACTACGAAATTGACCCTCGCCAGGAGTTGCTTGCCTTGGGCGCGGCCAATTTAGCGGCGGGTTTCGGCCAGGGCTTTCCTGTGGCGGGGGGCCTCTCCCAATCTGCCGTCAACGACAAATCAGGTGCGCAAACGCCGTTGGCCTTGCTGTTCGCCTCGCTAACCTTGGCCGGATGTCTCCTATTTTTGACTGGTTTGCTGGCGAATCTCCCGACGGTTGTCCTGGCCGCGATCGTCCTGGTTGCCATCAGAAGCCTGATCGATCTGAAAGCCTTGCGACACCTTTGGCACGTGAGTCGTTTTGAGTTCAAAATCTCTATGGTGGCGCTGGTCGGTGTGCTGTTGCTAGGCATCCTGCAAGGTGTTCTTGTGGCTGCCATTGCATCGCTCTTGATGCTCATTGGCGGTGTCGCGACCCCACGTCGCGTTTCTCGGCCGCATTACAGGCACGCGGCGCTATTCAGATCTCCAGCGCCATCCAGATAACGAAGTGCTGGTGGGAACTGTGATCTGTCGCCCGGAATCTTCGCTCTTGTACTTCAATGCCGATCATGTTCGCCAGGTCGTATGGGACAGAATCCAAGCAACTTCGCCGCTGTGGCTCGTGATCTGTGATCTCTCGGATGCGCCAATGGTCGATGTGGCAGGTGCCCGCATGCTCGTCGCATTACACGACAGCCTCGCAAAACGCGAAATCCAACTGCGCATTGTTGGAGCCCATGCGAAAGTTCGCGATCTGCTGCGCGCCGAAGCATTGGAAGACCGAGTCGGCTATCTTGGTCGGCACCTGTCCGTCGATCAAGCAATTGAGGAATTTCAAGCGACCCAGCCGCAGGCAACCACTTTGCCCGGCTAGATGGCCGCTGATCCGTATCGAGTGAAGCTGTTTCTCACAACCCTTAGACGAAGTAGACATGACTTTTCCCCGTCGCCTTCTGCGGTACGTTGTTTTGGGACTCGGCTTGGTCGGGTTCATCGCCTGCGCGGCGGCAATCGTTGGTCTCTGGTTTGTCAGCGCTCGATTGCGCAATACGACTGAGGCCATATTTACAAACATCGATGGTTCGCTGGTCGCCATTCACCAGCGTGCCGAACAAGCTCGAGATCGAGTCGAGCAGTCGTCAATATCGACCGAGAGCATTGCCAACAGCTTAAAAGAGTGGACCGTGCAGGAGGCCGGCGAGCGACTCGCACTAAAAGTGAACCTGGCAGAGAAAAGTGAAAAACTGCTCTCCGTCCTCGAGCAAGCCGATATCCTGCTAGAGTTGTCCGCGTCTTCGACCGAATCTGCCCAGCAGGCACTCGCGGCGCTTAACGCCATTGAATTGCCGATCGATGCGCAAATAATCGATGCAGTCAATGAACAGCTTATCTCCTTGCGAAGCCAACTGGCCGAAGCAAAGAATTTTGTCGAGAAACTCCGAGACGCCGTCGCCGCAATTGGCGCCGGCGAACCACCCAAAGAACGTATCGAGCGCGTAGTTCAGATCTCGTTGTCGCTGATTGCGACACTCGGCTCCATCGATTCTCGCATCGAAAAATTCCAGACAAGATTGTCGGAGACTCAAAACAACCTGCATTCACTGAAATCCAGGTCAATCGGGTGCATAAGGCTGGTGACAATCGCAGCGGCGGTGCTAATCGTTTGGATGGCCGCCGGCCAGCTCGCGCTATCTTATCTTGCCTGGAGAAGCTTGCGTCCAGCGCAGAGCGCGTCCGAGCAGGATCGCTCGCAACGATGACACCGAGCTTCCTGTCGTGAAGTTCAGACTGACGTCGTCTCAGGGCAATGCGCCCGCTATGTTTTGGAGACCTTCGTGACCCGAGAATGGCTGACGGTCAGTCGTCGCGCGGCCAATAACGGTATGGTGTGCGCGTTACTATTCTTACGGCGATTTAGAGCAGCTCCAAAAACTAAAAAAGACCAATACCAGCAGGGCACTGGCCGCGGGCAGCCGTTGGAATGTCGCCCCTGAGCTGAAAATCGGGCGTTTGCAAACTTGTCCCGTTTTTGGTCCGGTCTGCGGCATCCGCAATGAGAAACAACTCGGAATGACCGGCAACAACGAGACGACGCTAAGTCATTGACACACGAGTGGTTTCCGCCAAAATCAATGCACGGCCGGGACTTTGTGAAAATGAGCCGGATAGAATCCCGTGCCCTCCGCTGGCAATGGACTCATTTCCGACGTTTTTGTGAATGCAGGCGCTTTTGGCAGGCCGATGCTCCTTCTCTCGCCGGCGCGGATGATAACCCGAGCAAAAAACCGAATATCTTGTGGAGTGTACCTGCAGGCCCGGCGGAAAAGTGCCTCGCAAAATCTGACCATTGCGTTTAGTGAAGACGTCCCCGTAGCTCAACTGGATAGAGCGTCGGCCTCCGAAGCCGAAGGTTACAAGTTCGAATCTTGTCGGGGATATTGACTGAGGTAGCCTCTCCGCATCACGCTCTGCGGTCGGGCACCGAGAGAATCGGTTCTGAGCGCCCATTTCAATCGGCTCAGTAAAACTCTTGCATTCGCCGCCGTCAGACGCCGGAAGGTACCGAGCTAAACAGCCCAGCCAAGCCTTCGGCCATGGTGGGGTGCGTGAGCACTAAGCCGCTGATCGCCGTGAAGGGGAGCTCTGCCGCCATGGCCAATTGCACCGCTGGCAATAGTTCGCCGGCTTGCGGCCCCAGGGCCACGAAGCCGAGAATGCGATCATTCTTTTCCTCGATGAGCGCTTTTGTAAAGCCGCGCGTTTCCGAAAGCGTTCGCGCCCGAAATACGGCTTCCATGGGGAGCTTCGCAAGTCGATATCGCATGCCTCGCTCCTGGGCCTCGCGCTCATTCAACCCCACGCGTGCGAGCTCCGGGTCAGTGAATAAGCAAAATGGGACCTGCCGGCCGGTGGTCGTGCGATTCCCGCCGGACAGGTTCGCCAGCATTATGCGAAAATCGTCTTCGGCGATGTGCGTGAAATAAGGGCTGCCTGCACAATCGCCAGCGGCCCAAATGCCTTTGGCTGTGGTTTCTAATCGCTCGTTCACTTTAATATGCGCCCGCTCGTCAACTTCGACGCCAGTATTTTCCAGCCCAATGCCGTCGGTGTTCGGCGTGCGGCCGCCGGCGACCAACAGATGAGTGCCTTCGATAATTCCACGCCCGGTTCGCAGCCGCACCGACCGGCCCGATTGCCCATTCACCTGCTCGACAACGGTATTAGTCAGGACCTCAATTCCTTCGTCGCGAAAAAGCGCCTCAATGGCTTCAATCACATCATCATCCTCGCGATGAATAATCGCGGCGTTTCGTTCGACCACCGTAACGCGGCTGCCAAACCGCCGGAAAGCCTGCGCCAGTTCCAAGCCGACGTAGCCTCCGCCCAGCACGATGATGTGCTCTGGCAGTTCGTCCAATTCAAGTGCTTCGATATGAGTTAGCGGACGCGCATCGATAAGCCCTGGCGTAATGTCGATGCGCAGCCGCGAGCCGGTATTGATGAGCACAATCTCTCCGCGCAAAGTGCGAGTTCCACCGCCATTGAGCTGTACGTCGATCGTCTTCGGGTCCACAAAGCGCCCGCTGCCCATGATGAGCTCAGCGCCGCTCTCTTTGTATTTCTGCTCGTGCAGTGCCACGAGGCCGTCGACCATCTTCCGCTTTCGATCGCGGACGGCTGCCATGTTGATCTTCCAATCGCCGGCCAAAACGCCAAACTCGGCCCGGCGCTGGAAAAAACTGGCGACCTTTGCGCTGTGAATAACATTTTTGCTCGGCAAGCAGGCGATGTTCGGGCACGAACCGCCGATGTACCGCCGCTCGATGACCGCGGTTTTTTTGCCCTGCGAGGCCAGCGACCAGGCGAGCAGCTTGCCCGGCGCACCGCTACCCAGAATGACCACATCGTATGGTTCCGGCTGGCTCATAGAAGCTCCGTGGATTGATTGCGCGCGAAATCTCCGCGACTAAATGACGACTGCTCGGTCCGGCTGCGCTCCATGCTAACATGCGCGGCGGTCGTCACCAGCGGGCCCAACAGTCCGAAGGCGCACTTGTGCGCTCAATATTGATACATGAGCGCCATGCCGGCGCCATTGTCGGTCGGCAGCGGGACGACTTTCCAATCGGACTGGTGGCGATCGGTCTCGTCGACAGCCGTTGCCGCGCAGTAGGCCATCCACCAACCCAAGAGCACTTGGGAGGGGTAGTGGGCATCGTCGTTAATGCGCGACCAGCCGGGCAGCGCCGAGCAGGCGTAGAAGCCGGCTTTGAGCCAAGGATTTTCAGTCTCTTTGGCCGCGTTGATGAACACCAGCCCGCCGATGAAGGCGTGGCCGCTCACACCGTTGCTATCGGTGAATGGCTTCCAATGGCTTTCGGCACTGGTTTCGCCAGGCCGCGACGCGCCCGTGGCATACTGCATGAACAGCATGGGCGCAGCGCCAACCGCGGCGCTGCGCAGACTGCGGTCACCCCAGTCGCCAATTGCTTCGCCGACTGGCCACTCGTAGAGCGCTTCACCGGCGAGCCAACCGGCGGCCATCGCCGGCAACATGACGCCGCCGGTGCCGAATTCCTTGGCCCAGGGCGCGAATTGGTCGCTGCCGGAGGAGCGCACATGATCCTGATATTCGTTGCGCAGTGTTTGGTCAATATTCGTGTTGGCGAATGCCGCTCCCACGCTAAAGCCGGCCACTAACATTCCAAAATTTTCCCAGGAATAGTAGTTTCGATAATCTTGCTTAATCTCCGGCCAAATTTCCGCAACATCGTTGTGAAAATGGCTTGAGGGACGAGGCGCCAAGAGATCGTCGCCGAATGACCCGGGCAAGCCGCCGTCCGCAGAACAAGTGTTGGTCGGGTTGCACGGCGGCGGGTTCGCAGTTGGCGCGGCGCGAAAGTGCATGTCGACGGCGGATCGACGGGAACGGCAGTTTGCGGGCTATGCCCCCACGCGCTGTAATTTCGAATGTGCCAACAGCCTGTGCAGCAGCAGAGCGCACTGAACAGAATCACGCTCAGTCGAAACTGGATCATGCGAACCGATTTCCGGCGGCATACCAAGCGCAGCAGATGATGAGTCCTGCAGCGAAATGTGGTATTGCGACAGCAACAAGAGAAATGAACTGGCTTCGCGTCGCTTTGATTCGGGCACTACCAGTCGTCACTTCCGCAGAACTGGCCGGCGTGAAGAGCTTGCCCTTCGACCGTCACGAATCGACGCCAAACGAACGAACTAATAAAGCCATTGCTTTCATCGGATCTTGCTGAAACGGTCGGCAAACCTCTTAGAAACGCATCGCAGGGTTGATGAAAACTGGTGAAGCGCGTGCAGTTGACCCAAATTTGCAGGTGATTCAGTGGAGTTGCTATCGGCGGCGCAGAACGTGGTCGATCCGGTTTTTGCTTGAATACGGTCCGCAATTACTTCCCATGCTGCACTTTGCGATGAGTTCCGATCCGCCGAGTCAGCTTCAAAGAAGTCGACCGGCGAAAATGACTGGTTAAATTCCACTTTAGAATCGTCTTATCGCTCGATTAAAGCATGATAAATTGCGGTTTATTATCCGACTGCACGCTAGTTCACACTGTGCATCGGCCCGTTACATTAACAGCTCTCGGTCGCAGCTTTGGGACTGTTTGGCACTCAACTCAGCCCATTTGCACAATGCCAATGGCGGAAGCAATCGCACAGAAATCGCATCGCCGCTTGCCGAAGGGAGCGAGGATTTACCGGGCGATCCCTGCGCGATTTAGTCTGCTGCGTCGCCCACATGCACTGAATCCCCTTTTTGGTCTGGAGATGTTTTCATGCGAATTATTATGGTTCCAGTCGTCATCGCGATGGTTTTTATCGCATTTGGTGTTTCCGCGGAGACTGCTTTCGCCGCCGAACCTTACAAGGTCGTCAACACCGCGAAGGTGGGCGGCGAGGGTGGTTTCGACTATGTCTATGCCGATGCCGCAAGCCGCCATTTGTTTATTCCACGCTCTGGAGGAGCAAACAGCCGCGTGACGGTTTTCGATCTGGATACTCTGAAGCCTGCCGGCGAAATTCCCAACACCAACGGCGTGCACGGCGTGGCTGTCGACCCTAAATCGCATCATGGCTTCAGTAGCAGCAAGCCCGTTGTCATGTTCGATTCGAACACGCTGGCGACGATTAAGTCGATTGACGTGCAGGGCAGCCCCGATGGCATTCTTTTCGATCCAGCCACCGAGCACGTTTTCGTTCTCAGCCACCGTGCGCCGAATGTGACGGTGATCAATGCGGCCGATGGTTCAATCGTGGGCACGTTCGACCTGGGAGGCGCACCCGAGCAAGCCGCCAGCGACGGCCAGGGGCACGTATACATTGACCTAGAAGACAAAGACAAGGTCGCGGTCGTCGACGCCAAGGCACTCAAGGTCACGGGCGAATATGAGCTGGAAGGCAAGGGAGGAGGACCGGCGGGTCTGGCCTTGGACGCCAAGAATCATATTCTGTTCGTGTGCTGCCGAAACCCACAGGCAGCCGTCATTCTCAATGCCGACGACGGCAAAATTATCACCAGCTTGCCGATTGGCAGTGGCGTCGACGCCGCTGAATTCAATCCTGCTACGATGGAAGCATTCAGCTCCCAGCGAGACGGCACGCTGACGGTTATCAAAGAAAACAGCCCAACAAGCTTCGAAGTCGAACAAAATGTTCAGACCAAGCCAGGGGCTAAGACTTCCACGCTGGACACGAAGACAGATCAAATTTTCTTAATTACCGCCGAGCAAGTGCCCCCCGCCGCAGATGGTCAAGGCGGCGGAAAAGGAGCAAAGGGAGGACGCGGTCGCTGGCTGCCCGATTCGTTTACGATTTTGGTGGTCGGCAAGTCGAAACCCTGAATCGGATACTTGACGCTCACCTGTTGGGAAGCGACTGCGGAGGCCGGCGCACTCAGAAACTGCGCGCTTGCTGGCTTGTGGACTGGAACCGATGATGTCGGCGCGCATCTTCGTCCCAGCCATTTTTGATTCGAAGTGATGCCAAGCGAAATCGGAACGGTTGCCGTAAGGATTTCCCTGCTCGTCGATGCGGGCAACACGCCAAGGATTGACCGTCTAAAGAATTGACGGCGCGCTTGCTCCAGCAACTAAATTGAACTCAAAACTGCGTAATAATAGATGATCCCCGTCGTTTAAGTAATGGCGGGGTCATTTTCACAATCAGATTCCAACCCCAGGATCTTGCGACGTTCGCGGACCCTGGGGTTTTTTATTGCTCCGTCTTCAGAGTTATCCGTTCGAACCCTATCCATCCGCCAACCGAGGTGAATCGCTTGAACATCATGATCCTACTTTGTTGTTCGTTAGCATTGCTGTTGGCCGTGGCCGCCCTGGTGCGCGAAGTGCGCTTGCGGCGCGCCCTGCAGGCTCTCTTAGCTCGAATCCTCGCCCATTGGAGAGAATATGTGCTACGTAAAAGTTCCCAGGCACCCGGCTCTGATCCTGCTGATCCTGATCGGCATCAGCGGCTGCGGTGACGAAAACGATCGAGTGGCGCAAATTGCCTTGCAGTCCTCGCAGCGCCAGGCCGCTCAAAATCAAGAGATGGCGCAGCTCAACCGTGAGGTGGCCGAAGGAACCAGACGGCTCACTGAGGAACGCGGAGAAGCGGATCGGCAGATGCTGGCTTTAGAGGACAATCTGCAAAAGCAGCGCGACGAATTGGAAATAGAGCGTCGCCAGATCGCGGCTGCCAGAAACAGGGAGTCACTGCTAGTGCCGATGCTGAAATCAAGCGGCATGCTGGCCGTCTGCAGTCTCCCCTTGGTACTGTGCTGGTATCTGCTGCACGGCTTGGGACGCGAATCGTCGGAAGCGGCCATTTCGCAACTGCTCGTCGAAGAGCTGCTTCAGCAGGACAATCCACTGCCATTAGACGTGGCTAAAGCCGGCAAGCAGCCGCAAACCGCGCTACGCTGAGGGCGGAGGCAGATATTTGGCTGCGGCGCAAAATCTCCGCGCCGCATACAGCGACTGCAGGATCCAGCAGGAATGCTGCGCGCTAATGTTAGATTTTTGATGGATTTCATTACCCGAAAGGAGGATTAGATGACCCAGATTGAATTGGAACGCGAGGTCGCCAACCGAACTGGCGAATCGCTGCGCACGGTTCACCGCCGCGGATTTAACTTGGTCGAGCCTGATTATCCGCCTCCGCAGGTCGTCGACTGGGACAAGCTCGACCGAGTTCGCTACGGCGCTGACACAGACGCGCGCCGTCAAGGGCAGCACTAAGTCATTGAGAGACAGCAAGGGTTTTCATTTTGGTTGAATCTCACCGAGTCCGTGTTCAATTGGAGGTCCATGTGAAGATTTTGTTCATTAATAACGATGGCTGCGGTTTCGCCGATCACATCGAAGTAGCGGCCGGCCTGACGGTCGCGGGGCTATTGCATGATCGGCTCCCCAATGAAAAGCCGCAGAATTACCAAATCCGCGTCAATCGCCAGCCGGTGGCAGCCGATTACGTGCTCCAAGAAGGGGACCGGCTAAGTTGCACGGCCAAGAACATCCACGGCGCCCAAGCGCACCCAGCAATTGTGTAACCTTAACCTGCGGGGTCTGCCGGTTAGCAGCTGGCAGGCCCCGTTTGCTTATTAAACTTCAAACATCAGGTGCATTCAGTTATGGGTAATCATCATAAAGTCTATTTGCGTGCTGCCGATTTAATCCGTCAGCAATTGATCAGGCATCATGCCCAGCGAAGTCTGATCGAACTGCCGATTGTCCGCTGGCGGGAGCTGAGAAAATTGTTGCGCACGATCAAATATTCGCATCGCCGGGGCTGGCAGGTGGCCGCTGCCAATCGCCAACAGCAGTTTGCCAATGCACTGGATTACTTTCGGAAATTGCTGTCGCATGCGGCCGAAGATGTTCGACAGCAACAGCACAATCTCCCAATCTCCAGCTTGTCGGATATCTATCACGACCTAACGGCCCTGGAGCACGAGTTTCCGCAGATGGAATGCGATTTGGTTAACCAAGTGCTCGCGGTCGCAACGGAGCCGATCACGTTGGATGATATTTACCTGGGGCCGTTTCAAATCCGACTCGATCTCACACGTTTGGCCCAAACCCAGCCGTACAACGTGGTGGCGCTTGAGCCTCATCCAGCGGCAACCCGCGAGGATATTACCCATCCCCACGTCAGCTCCGAAATGCTCTGTGAGGGAGATGGTCAGCGGATGTCGAAACTGGCCCGCGAAAGTGGCCGAATCTTTGATTTCTTCACAATCGTCGACCGGACGCTGAAGACCTATTCCGAGGGTCGGGCGTTTATCGAGCTTGACCAATGGAATGGAGTGGCCTGCCATGACTGTGGCGGACTGGTGGACGCTGAAGACCCTTGTTCTTGCGGGCGCTGCGAACAGCAGCTGTGCAGCGACTGCGGATCGATGTGCGGCCACTGCGAACGGACGGTCTGCGCTGGCTGCAGTGAGAGCTGCCAACGATGCGACGAATTGATGTGCCTGAGCTGTACCGAGACTTGCGCTGTGTGTGGCCAGCATGTTTGTCCCAATTGTTTCCTATCTGAAACGACTCAATGCGCACATTGCCATGAACAACTTAATAACCAGGAGGAACCTGATGCAGACGATTCACAGCCCCAAGAAGCCGAGTCTGCGGTTCACGCCGACAGCTTGGGCCAAGCTGTTGTTTCTGCGTGACAACGGCGACACGGAGGTCGCCGGCTTTGGGATTGCCGAAACCGATGACCTGCTCAGGGTGACCGACATTGGCCTGGTCGAGCAGGAGTGCACAGTCGTCACGTTTGCCTTTAAAGACGAGGCCGTGGCGGATTTCTTTGACGAGCAGGTGGATCGTGGGCTTAAGCCGGCGCAGTTCGGCCGGATTTGGATTCATACCCATCCCGGCGCATGTCCGCAGCCCAGCAAGACCGACGAAGAAACCTTTGCTCGCGTATTCGGAAGCGCCGATTGGGCGGTGATGTTTATTCTCGCTTGTGGCGGCGCAACCTATGCTCGGCTGCAATTTAGCGCCGGCCCCGGGGGATTCTTACAGATTCCGGTGCGGGTCGATTACGGCCAACCCTTTGCGGCCAGCGATGAAACCGCCTGGGAGGCGGAGTATCTGGCGAAGGTGACACAAGTATCTGCGGGCTACCTGGAAGACAGGCAGTCAGAGAAAGAGCTTGCATTATCGAGCGCCGGTGAATCGCGGCGGGCCGGCTCGTCCGAAGTGATTGACGCGAACGACCCCTTTCCTGCGGAGGAATTTTGGTATGGCTGGTGAAGTCAACCGCTTTCAGCGGCAGCACGCTCTGGTGCCGGCAGCGCGGCTGGCAGAGCTATCGATCACCGTGATCGGTGTGGGTGCCATCGGCCGGCAAGTCGCCATGCAACTGGCAGCCATTGGCGCTCGCCGGCTGCAGCTTGTGGATTTCGACGCGGTGGACATGACCAATATCACCACCCAAGGGTATCTGCACAGCGACATCGGCAGGCTCAAGGTCGTCGCCGCGGCACAAGCGATTGCGAACGTCGATCCAACGATCCAAGTGGAAATAGTGCCGGACCGCTTCCGGGCGAAAATGGAATTCGGCGAGTGTGTCTTCTGCTGCGTGGACTCGATCGATGCCCGGGGAGCAATTTGGCGATCGGTGCAAAACCGCTGCCAGTTTTGGGCTGATGGCCGGATGCTCGGGGAAGTCATGCGGATTTTGGTGGTAGCGGATCGGGCAGGCCGGCAGCATTATCCGTCCACGTTGTTTGCGGCTGTCGAGGCGCAGCAAGGCAATTGCACGTCCCGCAGCACCATCTACGCGGCAGGGATTGCCGCCGGTCTCATGGTCCATCAGTTCACACGCTGGCTGCGCGATTTGCCGGTCGATAGGGATCTATCGGTGAATTTGTTGGCCACAGAAATGTTTGTTGTCTAAGCGATCGTTCATTTTGACGAGGAGCACTCCATGTCCGTGCGAACTAACAGCTGGTCTTTGACGCAGTATGCACTCTACGACTTTAAGCGGGGACGCCTGGCAAAGACCGAAGTATTCACCAATAAACAAACAGCCGACCGCCAAGCGTCCAAGGCTTCCAATCTGATGGCGGTGCCGTTGGCCTTAATGGCCGTGCGCGGTGGAACGCCATTGACTATTTCGCGGTGCGCACGTTGAGAATTGATGACATGGCCGCTGTCACTTATCGATGCCACAGCGCCCATTTTTAATGCCCCTTTCCGCGAAACCGCTTGAGTGGCGGTACGCGGGAAGGGGCCGTTGAGAATCCGCACTCGACCAGGGCATTTTTTTAGCGGTCAGCGACCCAAGAATTTGACGGCCGCGACTACGCCGCGACTAGATGGGGTCGGCTCTAAACCAAAGTCCGAAGCACTCGATGAAGCGTTTCCAGATCACGGCTTAATCACGATCCAGTTCGCTGCCGGGTTGGAAACCGACCGGAATGTTGAGGTTGATGATAAAGAGGGCCAGGTGGCGAACGAAAATCCTCCTGGTGTCCACCGCACTTCGCATAACATCGATATGGACACCAAAACCTTCTGATCGTCACTGAGCGATTGAGATTACCGCTGATCATTCGTCCTCGGATTGCTGTGTATAGATTCTGTTAAAGGTTAGCGTGGCAATCACAAGGGCGTAGTTGGTGGCATGCAGAGCATCGTCCTGCAGCGTAGCGGGATGGGTATACTTTGTCGTGCGGTTGATGTCGTCGAATTCGGCGATTTCGCAGGCGAATTCGTCGAGATAGCTGCCACTTTCCGCCAGCCGAGGAAAGAGCATAGATTTCCTTTTGATGCGCCCGATCAGCAGACCGATCGACGCCGAGCGATTCACCGTCCACTTGGTGAGCACCCCCTCACGCTTTGGCTCGTGGTCGGTCATTGAATAGTAGATCGCGTGCAGGTCGCGGTGAGCGCCCAGGCGGGCGACGAGCAGGCGATTCTGCACGTTGCCGTTGCCACCGCCGTCCGCCGCAATCCAGCGGACTTGGAATGCTTGACAGTATTGAGCAATCTGATTGAGCACAGATTCGGGGTCATCCTGCGAATTGAAGCGATCGAAGCGACAGACTTGAAACACAAAATCGCTGCGCATAAAGCCGATGACCAGGACTGTCCGTGAAGTTCCCCCACCGCCCCAGTCGATTCCCGCGACGAGCCGACCTTGGCCCTCCCTGGGGATATCGGCAAGCGATCTAGCAAACGGAACGCCAAGGCAGCAGGCTTCCAGTTCGGCGCGGCTGACGACTTGGTCGCCCGTGACGCTGGGCAGTCCGAGAACTTCATTTTTGAACCGTACGAGATCGTAACTGCGTTGGCGTTCCAGCACGTCGTCATAGTTCAGCCAGGGCACCATCAGATGATTAATACAAAAACCTTCTCCCCAGCTCGCTGCCGGATTGCGCGTTATCCATTGGGCTTTCTGACAGTCAAGTTGCGTGTGGCATACCGGGCAGGTCACGCCATGGGGTCCCAAACAGCGTTCGTCTAAGGCAACGCCGCCGCGACATTGTGGGCAAAAGATTTGCCATTCGCGGGCGGTCGATATCGAAAAGTACGCCTCCAGATGGTTTTCGACGCTTTTCGGCGTTCCAACCAGTACCGTGCGTCCATCCGACGCGTGACTCAGAATCTCTCGCAGCACCGGATAGTCCCCCGCGGCAATGTCTTGGAACTCATCGACCAAGAGCAGCTGCGCACTGAGTCCCCGGCAGGCATCGGCTGACTTATAGGCTGCGCGGATGAACAGGCAGGAGCCGTTCTTGAACTCCATGTTCATCACGGGCATTTGCCGCTTCCGTCGTCCCAGCAGAGTCCGACGAATCAACGGGCTTTGCTCGATGGCCGGCAGTAGTCGCGTGCGGCTGAAACCGCGGGCTTGTTCCCGCCGTGGACAAACCAAGAGCATTTGCAGCCCTGGTTGTCGGCAGGCTTCGAACAGAATCGTATTGACCAAAAACGTTGATTTTTCGACCTGTCTGCTACAGCGCAAGACTAGATTACGATCGGTCACACCATAGATGGCGGGCAAATACGGGCGCCCATCAAACCGTATCAACTTCCCCTGCAGGTAGACGAGGCGCTCGCAAAAATCAAGTTTGCGATTGGCTGCCATCCGTGGCACGCTTCATTAGCATGCGCGATCTGGTCGTCCGTCAAAAACCGCGCGAGCAAATTCATGAGCTCAGGGTGTTTCGGAGCGGACTCTAACAGACGGTCGTCAACTCGCGGACCTTCTTGGGAAGCCCCTGTCGCACGCTCGTGGTACGCCAAGATATCGCGCAAGCTTCCACGAATGGCATTTGCTTCGCTAGCCGTGATCACGGCGTAAAGCCACCAAACCGTTCGTCAAACATCGCTGCGAGGCACTCTTCGACGGTCGGAATGTGGCGGTGCGTCTGGGCGCCCGGCTGTGCTTGCCGTTCGGGCTGAGGCTTTTCGGTCGACGCTGTCTCGGGACTGGGAAGATTAAGGGGAAGATGTGGCTGGTTCATAGTGGACCTCCATGTCCATGGGAAATAAAAACTAAACTGAAAATCAGACACTTGACTCAGGTGATATTCAAAGCTCTTCGACTGAAATGATTTGCGTAACCGTGTCTCCAGGTACGGGTTGTGACTTCCCCAGGGCCGCAAATGCTGACGCCGGGGACATCGGTGATCGACTAGCGATTGGACGCCTAACTCAGGTACGGCGGAGGATTGATCGAGACCAGCTAGTAGTCGGGGGCGGTCGTCGGCGACGAGGGCCTGATGGATTTTGGTACGCAGCCCCCGTACCGTTGCAGTGCGCCGCAGCCCAAGTTTTCGTTGCAGCGTCCGCGTCTTAATCGTCGGCCGCTGCAGCACAAGACGAATCGCCAGGAACCATATGCACAGCGGCAGCGGCGAGTCGGCCATCACGGTCCTGCAGCGGAGTCCGCATTGCGTATGGCAGTCTGAACACTCCAGGCACGGCCGTGACAAAATAAAATGCGCCGCTGGACTGGCGCATCTGGGACAAGCGAAGTTGCGGCGTTGCCAGGCCGCCAAATAGTCAAGGCAGGTGCGCTCGCTACGATACGGGGAAGCAGGTTGCACGCCGCTGGATACGTCCCCGTCCATGCGCCGTTCCTGCAATCGCAAGAGTTGTTGCAGCGCCCGACTGAGCGCACAACTGTGCGCTAGGCACGCTTGTTGCGCACGACGTACAGCGGGACAGGCCAAATTCTCGACCAGGAGGCCAGCGTTCGGGCCGGCCGGGATGATTCCCGGAAACACGAAGTCTTGCAGTAATTTGTTGGCGAAATCCCGCCACGCTGTGGCTGCTGCCGATGTCCGTTCCAACTCGTCGGCGCGCCGGGCGATCTCGGCGACCAGCATCGTTTCGGCAGCGCCTTGTGGCTGGAACTCGTCGCGAAATTCTTCCAGCAGCTCAGTACGGTGCAATTTTCCATGCACCTTTGGTTGCGTGCCAAGTGTCTCCGCGAGCGACAAAAAACTGTCGTGACCCTGCATGTCGGCCTCCTTGCCGCCGTTTGCAATCCAACTTGCACAAGAATCAGTATAACCTCTTTCGCGGGTCGCTCTCCGTACTCTGGAATACTAGGCGCTAGCAGCAAAAGAAAACCCCTGACGCCTCGGGCGCATCAGGGGGTGTACGGGACATGGCCTCGGAGCTGATCTACAAATTCCGGTGACATCTCGTGCTGCTGACGCAGAAACGACTTCATATTCAGACTGAACGGGGCAAGAATATCCCGTTCCGAATTGCGGCGGTTAAGCTCTCCAAGCTCCCCGCCATAGTGCTGTATAGCCTCTAGCACAGTCTTAGGCCGGCGCTCGCGTATTGCCTCAAAAATATCAGCTTGTGCTGCTGAATCCCCCGCTATCAACAGCCCGATTGTGTCGGATAGCTGCCATATCTTTGGCATCGGTGGTTCAAATTCAATATCTTCCACAGTTACCATTTGATCGCTGGCACCAAGAACGACAGGACCAAACGGCCCCTGACAGATCGAAGCAATGCAGACAGTCACGGGTTGGCTCCTGGGTTTTGATTTCCCATAAGCCTGATGACCGCGATTATCGAAGTCAAGAATTTTGGGTTTTTGTGGCCAAATACGCCTAGAAATCGGCTGGATATTTTTCATCGCGCACCGCCTTCCGGTGCGCTGTGTTCAATGCAAACGATATCACTACCCCCAGGCCTCGAAAGGCTTGACAAAGCTACGTCGTCGATTACCGCGGATGGAACGACGCGCTGCGAGTCAATAAGTTGCGGCTTGAGACTTGGTTCCAAAGCACTACGACGCGGTCGGAATGAAGATGCCGAAGGTCATAACCGCGACGCATCCAAGTCCAAGCAAAAGGAACACAAGGCACACGATGCTTGACGGGCAGAGAATCAACAACAGCAAGGCGTACTTGTGCGCTCAATACTGATACATAAGCGCCATGCCGGCGCCGTTGTCGGTCGGCAGCGGGACGACTTTCCAATCGGACTGGTGGCGATCTGTCGCGTCCACAGCCGTGGCCGTGCAGTAGGCCATCCATCAACCCAAGAGAATTTGGGAGCGGGTAGGCATCGTCGTTAATGCGCGACCAGCCTGGCAGCGGATCAAAGGTGTCAGGAATGTCAGGAACGAATGGCACTTAAATAAGCGCGAGTCGATAAACGGCTCAAAGAACTCTCGGAATCCACCGGCCGATCGCGTAGCCAACGAAGATCGCCATTGCCAGATCGCCTTGAAGCCGGGTTGTACCGCGGGCGGCACGCCGGGCTCAATCTGGGGCATAAGCACCGCGCCGGCGAAACAGCAAATCGCCGCGGCGCACGCTCCTATCCATTTGCCGCGACCGTTCATGAAGGCACAGTCGCAAAGTATTCCTTCGCCGAATTACAACATCACTAGACCGCGCTGCGTTTATCACTCCACTACTGCCGGCAGCCGGCGTTTGCGAACGGCACGCACGAATTCCCGAAAATCTTTTTCGTTCTGATCGGCGTAGGCCCCGGCAAAGTCGGCAATGCAATGGTCGAATCGGTCGCTCGCGCCAAGATAGTCGCTGATGTGCTTCGGGCTGCCGCTGCGAGCATGCGCGCGGGCCAGCACCCTCCCGCAGAATTCAGCGTAAACGTTCATCGTCGGCGGATCATACACTTCCACCATTGGCTTCACCTTTACGTCGTGCAATTGGCGAATGTAGAAGTGGCGACCTCCCCGTCCGTAGGTCCAACCCAGGAACAAATCGCTCGCCGCCTGCATCAGCCGCTGGCCAATGACCACGCGCTCTCCGGGATTATCGTAAGCCGATTTCCCCAAATAGGGTTCCAACACAGAGCTCGTCGCTTCTTTGACCTGCAAAAACAGCGGATCGCTTTCGCCGGCCATCAACAGCAGAATTCCGCAGCGCGTTCCCACGCTTCCCACGCCGACGACTTTAACGGCATGATCAGAGATTTCGTAGCGGTCAATCAGCACCCGCCGCTCGTCGGGCAATGTTTTCCGATAACGTTGGAAAGCGTTGCGCAAGTCTTCGATAAACTCTCGCGCCTCGGCATGCCGCGGATGATAGACTAGCGGTGGATTGTCGCGAATCTGCGGCTCACCTTTTTCCAAATCGACCAGCTTGGGAAACTCGTGCTCGGCGCCGCCGTGCGATGCCTTGCGAATATCGGCTTCGGCCTGCTGGCGAAACGATTTTTCCGGCAAATGGTCGAGCAACTCTTCCACCTCGATGCGATCGTACCAGGTGTCGAGCGGCGGCATCTGCGAATATTTCGCCATTCGCTGCCGGTAGCTGCGGGCACAAGCCAGTGCAGTTTGTCGCGCTTCCTTCCGCCTGAATTCGTTGTGACGGCTCGCAATTACAAAGCTGGTCGTCAGCCGCTTGAGATCCCACTCCCACGGGCCGGGCAACGTTTCGTCGAAGTCGTTCACGTCGAAGATCAAATGCCGCTCGGGCGTGGCGAAAATGCCGAAATTCATCAGGTGGCAGTCGCCGCAGAGTTGCACTTTCAATCCCGTGATGGGCGTGTGCGAAAGATCGGCCGCCATGATTGCCGCCGCACCGCGATAAAAGGCAAACGGCGATTGCAACATTCTTCCATATCGGATCGGCACCAGATGTTTCACGCGGTGCGCACTCGATTCGATCAGGAGTTCGATTGGGTCCCGACGATTCGAGGGCAGGTTCAACTCCGCCTGGCTCGATCTTGGCGTCCGCTTGCGCAATGATTTGCCATGCGCCTGCCGGTCGCCCAGGAGATGATGCTTCACGGGGCGCGCATTGGATCGATCGTCGGTCGATCTGCCTCGTTTTTTCCGGCTCATGCTGCTTGATTGGTTCATACGTTTTTGCTTCGCGGATGCACACCAAGAACGCGCACGATCGAGTGTTGACGTTCCCTATAAAACCGCCAACATCGGCCCGCGCAAACTAAGAATCGCGAATCGTGCCCTTTTCACCTTCCAATTCCACCGGCGAAATGCTGTCGCACGGCACTTTCATTTTGGCAAACCAGGCCGCCAGCGATTGTTTGTCGGGCGCTTCCATCACGCACATAATTTTGCCTTCCGACAAATTGCAAAAGCTGCGATATGGCTTGATCACTGGATCGTTCTTGGCCGCCTCCGCCAGACCGTTGACCTGTTCGCGCTTCATCGCACCCGGCGGTAACGTATGGCTGCTCATGAACTTTGGCATTCCACATCTCCTTTAAGCAAGGCGGACATTTGTCCGAGGTGGTCCGCTGGAATAGAAACGACAGGCCACTCAGGCTATCACCTTGCTATGGTGCGGTCAAATAGTTTCAGCGCCGTTCGCACTGCCTTTCGCAGATCAGTGGCCGCCGTTTTTCGCTAATCGCTGACTGCTAATCGCTATTTGATTTAGCTTCGCTCGTCGCTTTTAGCGTCTCCTCCAGCTTGTCGAACGAGCCGGTCCAGCCTTGCGTCATGCCGGCTTTCGCTTTGGCGAATGCTTCGATTTCCGCGCCAGTAGCCGCTCCATACGGTTCCCAAGTGACGGTCACGCGCGTACGCTCGGATCCTTCGGCCGCCAATCTCACCGTTGTCAGCATCGTCTCCGGCCAAACAGGCGCCATCGGATGCCGCGAGATGTTCTCATGCTGATCGCAAAACTGCTGCGTGTACACAAGGCGGTCGGGCCTGACGATTTCCAAATAGTTTGCCCGCCCGTACATCTTGACCGGCCCCTTCGGCCCACTTCCAGACATGGAATAGAAACTACTTCCGCCCGGCTTGATACCGCAGCGAATGAATTCCATGGTAAAGCCCGTCGGCGGCAACCACTGCGAAAAATGTTCGGGCTTGGTCCACATGTCGAACATCCTTTCCAGCGGAGCATCGAAGCTGTGCGCGATCACGAACTTTTCTTTGCCGGTCGATTCTTTTTCCAGGTATTCTGCCAAGCGGTCCCAGGTCGAATTGCCGCCGGCTTTCTTGATGAAGGTGCGCGTTTCGTCGGCCGCTTCGGGCGTCGGCAGCGCCATGGTCATTTCCATTTTCGTCTTGCCGCCGATTTCCGAAAACAACACCGTCACCCGAAACATCGCCGGCCGATCGTCGTTGCCGCCATGGTCGTACACCAATTTCGCGTGCTTCTCGACTTCGAAATACACGGTCTTGTTCGGATAGTCTGTGCCGTCGGGACCGTGCATCGTGTAAACCCAGGTGCCGCCGGGGCGCAAATCTTTGCTGTGCGTGGTGAGCGTAAAGCCACGTGGGCCCCACCACTGTGCCACCTGCTCGGGATCTGTCCAGGCGTCCCACACGGCTGCCACGGGCGCATCGTAAACGCGCGTGATGCGGATTTCGTTCGATCTATTTATGGCGACCATCTTTCTTTCCTTTCACATTTTCTTTGGCGGTGACGGTTTTCAGATAGACCTCGAGGCGGTCGAAGCTTTCCTCCCAGAATTGTCGATATTGCTCCATCCAATCGGCCACGTCGCGCAGCGCCTCCGGCCGAAGTTGGCACGGCCGCCATTGAGCTTCCCGAGTTTTGGTAATCAGCCCGGCGCGCTCCAACACCTTCACGTGCTTGGTAATCGCCGGCAGACTCATGCTGCGGCGAAACGGCTTGGCCAAGTCGGAAATGTTCGCCTGTCCCTTCGTAAGCCGCGCGAGCATCGCCCGCCGAGTCGGGTCGGCCAGTGCGGCAAAGGTTTGGCTGAGTTGATCGTGCATTTAAATATACCAGTTAGTTAATTAACTCAATGGTTAAGTATGATCGGCGGACATAACGACTGTCAAGCTCTTCGACGGAGAAAACCATTTAGAGTTTCGCGCGCGATTATGAACACCACCAAAATGTCATTCCGGTTGAACTTTTTTTTGCTGCCGTCACAATGAAGGCTCGCTTCGAAGAATTCGTCTGGCAGGGAACTTTTCTTGTTACGGGCCGTCCAATGGGCACTTCGTTGGCTTACTCGGGAGGTCAAACCGTGGGCACTAAATCAATAATCGCCGCGACCGCTCTCGGGGTTTTTGTCATTTGGGGAACTCTGCGATCAACCGACGCCGCATCGCCCGAAAACGTTACTCTCATGGGATGTCTTGCCGAATGGAATTATCCTGATGCCAAATTCGGAGGGGGCAGCATGCGCGACGGCGGAAATCGAATCATTCAATCGATCAATTGCCAGGCGATTCTGACGACCGATGACTCTGTGGAAAAAGTCGCAAAATTCTACGGCGACAAATTCGTTTCTCAACCCGACGATCCGCAAACCGACTTGAAGGGAGCCGAGCCTCAATCGGTCGCCAGCCAAACAGATTCTCGCGATCGTCCGCTAGAGCTTCGGATCATGCAAATCAATCGCGCAGATACATCCACAACCTTGGTTATCAGCCGCGGGCTCAACGAGAAATCGACACATATCGCCTGGTCGCAATATCGGCGGCTGTAGGTCCGATTGATTGGCCCAAGTAGTTCGCTGTATCTCTAGTTAAAAAATGCACGATGGCAACAACATCTTCACCATCCAGCACAGTCCACTCTGCAATCATCTTCGGCGGGGCCGGTTGCATCGGCTCGGCCACCGCCCTGTGTTTTTTGCGCCGCGGCTTCGAGGTGATCGTCGTCGATAAGCAGGAAGTCACCTCCCCCGATTTGACACCTCACCTGGGCAAGAAAATTCACCAATATCAAGCCGATTTGACTTGCACCGACGAGCTCGATGCCGCCATTTTCTCGCTTGCCGCCGCACGTTCCGCCCAGCCCGCGCATGTCGTCAGCCTCGCCGGCGGTGCCTTGCCGGGAGAATTCGAAGGCCTCGCCTGCTGCCATCGTGAAACAATGTCAAGCTCGATCGATTTGAATCTCAAATCGCACCTGTTCATTTTGCAGCGCACTCTGGAGCTATTGAAACAATCGCACGGCGAAGATCGTTCCATCACGGTCGTCTCGTCTATCAACGCTGTTCGCTCACATGGACTGCCGGCTTACAGCGCGGCCAAGGCGGGGCTCATTGGGCTGGTCGGCGCGACCGCCAAAGAATTGGGCGATTTAGGCATTCGCATCAATGCCGTTCTGCCCGGTACCGTGCCCACGCCGCGCACGCTCAAGCAGCCCAAAGATTTCGAAGCGCTGCGCCATTCGACGCTGCTGGGGCGACTGGCCCAGCCGCACGAGATTGGCCAAATAATCGCGGCGCTGGCGATCGATTGCACATGCATTACCGGCCAGGCCATCTTGGCTGACTGCGGACAATCGATGGCCGTGCCGCCTCACTAGCTGCGTCGAATGTTTACAAAGTCGATTTCCTTTAACCAGGATCAGCTCGGCGCGAATTCCTCGGCGCACAAGAGCGCTTTGCGGACACCGCCCGTGTTTGTCGCAGGAAAAACAATATTGATCGTAATGTCGGGGCTGGCCGCTTACCTGCCCGCGATTCACGGCGATTTCATTCTGGACGACACGCTGTATGTCACCAATAACCGGTTAAATACCCAAGCCGATGGATTGCAGCGAATCTGGTTCACACTTGAATCGAGAGATTATTGGCCGGTCACATATAGCGCCCTGTGGTGGCAGTGGCGCGAATGGGGAAGGAATCCAACCGGTTATCACGTCGTCAATTTGGTGCTCCACATCGTTTCCGCGCTGCTAGTCTGGTCGCTTCTGCGCAAGTTGGCCATTCCTGGGGCGTTCCTGGCGGCGCTTATCTTCACTGTTCATCCCGTCAATGTGGAGTCGGTGGCTTGGATTTCCCAACTCAAGGGATTGCTAGCAGTGAATTTTTTTCTGATTTCACTGTTGGCGTATGCGCGCGACGACCAACGCGGGGCGGGAAGAGTCCAGCGCAATGGAGGATGGAAATCAAATCCAAGTGAATGCTCTGCAATCTGGCGGCCGGAGAGCTGTGCACCTTTTGCCAACGCTGTGGTATGGGCTCAGCTTGGCGGCATTTTTGTTGGCGATGCTAAGTAAAGGATCGGTGGCGATTTTACCGCTGGTTCTGTTGGGAATCGCCTGGTGGCGGCGCGGGCGACTGTCGTCACAGGATTTTTTGCGTGCTGCGCCCTTTGTGCTCATCGCCGTGGCGTTGACTGTACTCAACATTTACTGTCAGCATCGAGGCCCAAGCGAAATGATTCGTACAGCCAACGGTGTCGAACGCACAGTTGCGGCCGGAGCCATCGTCTGGTTTTATTTGGCCAAATCGCTATTGCCCATCGATCTGGTCTTCATTTACCCGCAATGGCAAATCGCACTCGCCACGATGTCGTGGTGGATTCCGCTCGCGGCCGGTCTGCTAGTGACTGCCATCCTTTTGCGCCAAAGGCAAACACGTCTTGGAAAATGCTTGTTGTTCGCGTGGGGATTATACTGCGTGGCGCTATTGCCAGTGCTCGGCTTTACCGACGTCACTTTTATGCGGCATTCGCTGGTGGCAAATCATTATGCGCAGTTGGCGCTGATTGTCGTGGCGGCAACGGTCGGGGCAGCGGTAAGTGCTTGTTATGCGCGCTTCCGGGCGCGCTGCGATCGTTAATGACTGGTGCAATCGCCGCGATCGTTGGCGTGCTCGCACTGCTCAGTTGGCAACAATGCCAACTCTATGCGGGCCCGATCCCGCTCTACAAAAGTACGCTGGAGCGAAATCCCGCTAATTGGCTCGCACAATATAACCTGGGAAATGCCTTAACCGATATCGGGCGCTACGAGGATGCGATCGTTCACTATCAACAGTCGCTCTCGCTCTATCCCAATTACGCCGACACGCATAACAATTTGGGAATTGCCCTGTCGCAGCTGGGCAAACGCGATCAAGCGATCGAGCAATTCCGAGAGACATTGCGACTCAAGGCCGACGACTTCAAGGCCCAAAACAATTTAGGTCTTTTGCTCGCCCAGAGCGGTCACCTCGCGGAGGCGATCGGCCACTTCCGTCAGGCTCTGCAATCAGATTCCACCTCGGTTGAAGTTCGCGCTAATTTGGGCAACGCTTTGATGCACATCGGTAACTTTGCGGAAGCGATTACACTTTGGCGGCAAGTTGTTAGTTTCGAACCTCGTTCGGCCGAGGCTCATTTCCATCTGGGCAACGCATTGGTGGGCGCGGCGCAAATTCCGGAGGCGATCGCTCAGTTCCAGGAAGCGTTACGGCTCGAACCGCATAGCCCTGAAGCGGCCATTAACTTGGGCGATGCGTACGATAAGCTGAACGAGCGAGAACAGGCCATCGGGTGCTACCGCCGCGCATTGGAGATCGATCCCCAATCGGCACTGGCCCATAACAACTTGGGAAACGATTTGCTGGCTTTGGGACAACTGCAGGAAGCCATCGTCCAATTCCAGCAGGCCCTGCGAATAAAGCCCGACTATGCCGAAGCGCATAACAATTTGGGCCTGGCCCTAACCCAAGTTGGCCGGCCGGCGGAGGCGGTTGAGCAACTTCAAGAAGCTTTGCGATTGCATCTGAATTCTTTCCCGGTGTACCTCAATCTGGGGAACGCGCTTTTCGATCTTGGCAAAACTCAAGATGCCATCGATCGTTATCAGCAAGCTCTAGTGCTCGATTCCAATTCCGCCGAAGCTTACCGGCGACTAGCCTACGCTTTCGACAAAATTGGGCGCCGACAAGAATCGCTTGAGGCTGCCGAGAAAGCTCTGCAATTGGCGCGTTCTCAACAGAACGACGCGCTGGCCCAAGAAGTTGAAGATTGGTTGGCCAAGCATCGCTGATAATCAGCGCACGTGCTTATTCGCAGCGCATGGCGTCGCGCGCATCGGCCAACGATTGCTCGCTTATCCCTTTCGCGGATCACGTCGGAGCGAAAAGAAGGGCACCGACGATCAGGCGCGACATTCAATCAATCGGTCGCCGGCACATATCCAAACGGCCACTGGCGCCACTTAAACGGCAACTGTTCGAGCTTGATCTCCGCCGGCGCGACTTTTTGGCCCGGTTTCGTCCGGGCGCTCCACAAGCCAATTTCAATCAAATCGCCTTCCCGCGCAAGAAGTGTGCCTGGGGGTTTGCGCGAAAGTTCGTCACGCGCGCTCTCGCTGTACGTGTCGCCCGAAAATTCAAAATGATCGGCATGCAGCACAAGCACCGAAATCGGCTTCGTCTTCTCGACGATTCTCAGCGAAAGTGGCTCAGCAGGCGTCCCCCGTCCATCCGCCGTAATGCGCAGGTCGAATTCCCCGGCCTTGGCAGCCTTGAATAATCCACCGATCGAGTAATCCGCAAAAATCCCTGCTTCCGACACCGCCGTGCTTTCAGCGCTCCCCAATAACGCCAGGTGCTTTTCCGCCTCGTTGTCGAGCTTGGGTATCCGTGCCATTAAACGCAGCTTGCAGCCCCTGGTGGATTGAGGTCGTCAGGTTCAAGACAATCAATTTACCGGAGGTTGACTATCCCCCAATCTTGGTACCAGTGTCAGTGAGAGAGAATCGGGGCGGCGCGCTTGGCATCCTTGTGACGGTGCTAAACTCGGGGCCGCGCGCTTGGCATCCTTATCACAGGGGTAAACTCGGGGCGGCGCTGGGCACAGAGAGGCAGCCTGTGCCCCCATAATCGGCCGAGATTCCACTGACGTAAATGCAATCTCTCTGTTTGCAGCGCAGGCGGCAGCGTGATTGAGGTCGCCTGCTGGACCCAAGCGCGCCGCGCGCACTGTCCCGTGCTAGTATTTAAGGGCGCCTGCCTCGATTAACAATTCGACTTCCGTTTGAAAGGAACCTCTGATGAAACGCACCGAAATTGCGTTACCTGAACTGGCTCTGATCGCCAGCACGCGCGGCCTGTTGGGAGCAGGGATTGGGTTACTTCTTGCGGACCGAATTTCGAAAAAACGGCGCAGGGCAGTTGGCTGGACGCTGATGCTTGTCGGTGCGCTAAGTACTATTCCTCTGGCGTGGTTAGTTTTCGGCAGGCGATGCCACTGCCAATGGACAGAAACGGCCGAGCAAGACTGAATGGCAATTCACGGCCGAATACACTGGCCGCAACCCCTCAATCAGTTCGCCATCCTCTTCGAGCGGCAAATGCCCGACTGCCTAATTCGTGACTAAACTGCGCGGCTGACACAAAAGAATTTACAGGCCCTTCCTTGCGGCCAATACCCTGGTTCAGCAATCCTCACGAGTGGCGGATGTGGCTCGTGAAATCAATCTAACCACTACCAAGAAGTCTAAAACCGAACAATATTTTGAACGGCCAGAGGTTGATAATGTTAAGCAGAGTGCTGGACGGTGGATTCCAGAGCAATTCAAGATCATTGCGTGGGACTCGGAAACGGCAAGCCGTCCGACAATCCATAAGGTCATCATCCGAGATTTTCATGTTGGCACGGTGAAAGCGGACGATTTGGCACTGATATTTCCACCAGGCACAAACGTCTTCGATCAAATCGACAACAGGAATTAAAAAAAAAGAGCATGGCGAAGAGTTGCCGTCGCGTACCAGGATGATGCGCAAGGGGAAGTCTTCAAACTCAAACTGAGCCTCCTCTGAGAAGACGAAATACGGTGCGTCGATCTGAACTTTCTGTGGTCACCCTATTTCGATAAGCTTCGCTTCAGTCGTAAGTTCGAGGGTGTGACTCAGCTCGCATTTGCCAACAAGTTCCCAGCGCTGGGGCAATAAAAAAGCCTCGGTTTTTCACCGAGGCTATTCGAGCTTTCGACCAATCCACACACGGGATCAGGCGTTTTTCGTTCTTCGCCGCAGCAGCGTAATCACGCCGGCCAGGCCCAATGCACCAAGCGTTAATGTGGACGGTTCCGGCACCCCGGTGACGAACACATCGAATTCGCCGGTGGCATCGGCTTGAAACGCGTTCAGATAACCGCTACCCCCATCAATGCTGAAATTTGGGATTGCGCTCGTGAACGAAATCGACATATTGTTTCCCGACGTTTGCCAATTGCCAGGAAACGCGCCGAAAACGGCGCCACCCGTGTAGGTGATCCCGCTGGCGTCAATCACTGCGCCAGCCCCGCCGCCGTCTAGGCCGGTAATGACTGCATTGGCAATCGTTCCTTGCAGCAAAATAACCGGTCCTGGGAGGACACTCGTGCTGTACAAGGTGAACGTGCCTGGCCCCAGCAATTGAGAATCGAGGAAGAATCCCCCGCCCAGCGGCGACGATGTAGCGAAAGCGCTGGGGGCCAAACCGCTAAAGACTAATGTCGTATCGTAATATCCTGTGCCACCGCCGCTAGGAAAGCTATAGGGCGCTGGCGCATTGGCGACTGTATTGGAGAAAAGCCCGCCGGGAGCCTGAGTCGCCAGCGGCAGGTTGCCATCGCTGCTGCTTTCGGCGCCAGGACCAGTCGCCATATTGGCCTCGTTCCAAACGATTTCCGGAAAGGCAGGGCCACCATCGGGCGCGGGTGCCCAATTTAACAACGCAATGGAGTTGGCGTGAGCCGAAGGCGACGAGAGCAAAGTCGCAGAGAAAACGATCAACGGAATGATTGCGACAGCCTTTAAGGCCGCAGAAGAGCAGAGGTGCGCACGCGGTGCAAACGATGTGTGTCTCATGGTAATGTTTGCCCTATCTGCTTCATTAGAAATGCAAGATAAATAATCGCCCCCTCAAAGACCCAACCGGGCCCGTTAATTCCCCCCAAAGGAACGTGCAACGGTCAGTTGTACACTCAGAGTTTTCCGATTGCAAGAACTTTTCCAGAAAACGGGGCGCCATTGTTCATCAGTAACAAAGACTTCATGTCGTCGGGCCATTGAAAGATTGCCTTTCAACAGCCTTGATGGCGTAACTCCAATCAGGGGGCAAGTTTAATTCAATCAGGTTTTGAAACCGGCTCAAGCCACCTTGCCGGGCCAATTCGTCGATTGCGACCGCACTTGGCCGCGCTTGAACGGCACCCAGAGGCAATTCGCTTTTGAGAATAGTTTGCGGCCGGCACGCAATGTAAGGAATTCGCCGGCTGGTTGCGGTCCCATATCGACGTAGAAGTTTTCGAACTTGCGCCAGCGGTAACCGTCCTTCCTGGGACCGCGATTATCGCTGACCAAATTCGTGCGTACAAGCTACGCAGCCCTCTTTCTCACGGCCTGCAGATGGATTTCAAATCAGACAATATGGCCGCACCAAAATCAACAGTGCGACCGAGGCCGCCGAAGCGCTGCGCCCGCTGGCCGGCGAAGCCGCTTACGTGCTCATGGCGCTGGGGCTCATTGGTTCCGGCGTGCTGGCCGTTCCCATTCTCACCGGCTGCGGGGCCTATGCGGTGGCCGAATCGCTGGGCTGGAAATGTGGTCTCGATGCGAAGCCGTACAAAGCCAAAGCATTCTATCTCGTCATCGCCGCTTCCACCGCCGCAGGATTGGCAATCGCCGACAGCGGCATCGATCCCATGAGCGCGCTCTTCTGGACGGCGGTTATCAACGGAATTCTTGCTCCTCCGGTGCTCCTGGTCGTCATGCTCATTGCCAACAACCGCAAAATTATGGGCCGCCGCGCCAACGGCCCGTTCTTGAACGCGCTGGGCTGGGCAACCACGGCGCTAATGACGCTGGCCGCGGTGGTGCTCTGCACCGCATGGTGCCGCTCTGTGAACGATGTTGGTCAAAGTGCGTTTGCGGACTATCATGTTCGCGGGTATTTGTTGAAGGTCGATTGGTTTTTTGCGCGGCCTGTGGGATTCTTGATGTGGCAGTTTCTATGTGGCGTGCGATCAAACAACTTGCCAGCGATTTGCGTCAAACTGTCGCACGCTGGTTTGGCGACGATGGCCCGCTGATGTCAGCCGGAACCGCTTACTATGTCGGTCTTTCTTTCTTTCCGCTGTTGTTGATCTTGATCGCGGGCATCGAATGGTTTTTGCGCCACACGCATTTAGGATTCGACGCTCAGCAAAAGGTATTTGCCGCCATTTCACAGAATATGTCGCCCGATCTGGCCGACTATGTGAGTCAAACGTTTAACACTAGCTTGAAAGACAAAGCGGGGATCGGCGGTCCCATGGGCGCGGCGATGATGTTGATTACATCCTTGGCAGCTTTCGCGCAGCTCGATTCGGCTTTCGATCGAATTTGGCTCACCCCTCAGGAAAAATCGAAAAGCATCTGGATGCAAGCCTGGGAATTAGTCGTGCAGCGCGGCCGGGCTTTTTTGCAACTGTTGGCATTGGGAGCCGTGGTCGTCATCGTTTTCCTATCTGGCATGGTGCTCAGTGCCGTGGAAACGCAAACAAGCGTCCTGGTCTCGCTGCAGGGTTGGGTATGGAACGGAGCCCAAACGGCGATAGCTTTTGTGACAAATACGATCGTATTTGCCTTGCTCTACCGCTTGTTGCCCAAAGTGCCCGTGAGTTGGGGCGAAGCGATGCGCGGCGGCCTGTTTACCGCGATCGCGTGGGAGATTGGCCGCCAGGTGCTGACGATTTACGTCGCTCGCAGCTCGTACACCAGCGCCTATGGCGTGGTGGGGGCCTTCTTAGCGGTGCTGCTATGGTGCTACTACGCGGCCGCGATCGTGCTATTGGGCGCTGAATACATTCAAGTCATTCGGGCACGGAACGCGGTTGCGGCAACGAAGCGCCGGGACGAAGATCGTGCCACCAAATAGCCCCCAGATCGAGAAGCGCTTTGACCAAATCCGCTTTCTGTAGTTTCGATCCGGCTACGTCTTGCCAGGAATCGAGCGGCAGTTCGTAGACGACATCGGCCAGCGGATTGGAAAACGAACTGCGGCGCCGTGCGACCAATCGGGCTAAAATTTCCACGTCGAAGACCCAACGTGCGCGAAATGGTTGGCTGAACAGCGCCACCACTTCGGCAGTTGCGCGGAACAGCTTGGCCCCGCATTGCGTATCGACAAGTGAGGCACCCAATGCGAGCGACGCCAGCCGGCTGAATGCCTTCCCTAAAATCCGCCGCGAGAGCCGGCGCCGAATCGTGCGACCGGAAGCCGGCGGATAGCAGCTTGTTACAGACCACCTGTCCCAAAAAGCCGCCAGTGACGCAAACGCGAACATCGGCCCAGTTAATCATTGAGCGAAATCCAAATCGCGTTGGATCCGATATTGATAGCAGCACCATTGCCAGAATCGAGTTTACCGCCGACAAAAGGAGATCACCTCACGGCTCCCATACCCGTTATGATCGTCGGCATAGTATTTTTCGTGACCGGCCGGCCGATAACCTGTTGCCGAACGGAGTCAAACAGCGGCTACTGCTGAATTATTTCCATTGGTCGGCGAAGCCGGTACTTCGGCCGTTCTACAGTCGCGTCACCGACCGTAAATTGGATTGTCGAGACGGTTCTGTCTAGGAAACCAGCCCGCAACAGCAGTTCGTACCCGGCATCCAGCGCGTTGATGTCCGGAACATTCTCGGACCAGACGAGGAGCTGGTCCGCGTATAGTCTTGTTCCGATCGATCGCGGTGGTACTCCAATATTTCCGCAGCTGCGGGATCGTCAATGCCGGATTCTCGCCCGAACAGTATAAGAAGTGCGATCCCATACGCCGTCTTGGAATCGCCGTATACCTTGAACTGTCCACGGGTGCAGGCGTAGATTTTGCCCAGCCCCGTCTGCAGGCCGGTCAGTGAGCCCTCGCGGGCACATTCAGCGAGCTCAGCCAGGGCTTCCATTGCCGGGAAGTCCCACGTCGTGGCATCTTTGCTCGCCATCTCAAACGCATCGGCCAGCGAGTCGGCATTGTAGGAGTGGGCTTCCATCAGACAATTGTAACGCAACCGGGAATTGAGCAATTATCGGCGACTATGCCGGCCCCAAAGCGAGGCGGTCCAGAAATTCGTTGGGAAATACTCTAAACTTAAGCGAATCTAACTTGGCCGTTTTCGTTTTCATGCGATAATTAAGTTACGTTCTGCGCGGTAGGAAGCCGCGAAAACTTATCGGCTTACGCCATGGAGGGCGAAACGCCAATGGAACCCACGGATGGGATCAGGCAGCAATCGGGCGAGGAAGGCCCGCGGTCCAATGGCTACAGCATGGCCTGACCGCGGAAAAATGCTTGCCCCGCATTCTGTGCCCCGGCCGGCTTTCGGAAATCGTCGCCTCGCTGACGACAGAGTACCGACCGTACACGATCACCCAGGAACTACTGGTGCGGGAGATTGCCCGTCATGCCGCGGTGCTGGAAGTAACGGAACAGGCAGAACCGGCGGTATGGCGAACCGCCGCCCAGGCACTTTCGCAGGTGACGAGTCTCGAACAGGCAGTCCCGATAGAAGACCTGCAATTAGCCGCGGCGGTGACAGCGGAGCCGCTGGACCGCGCAGCCCGATATCGCCGGGGGCACGAAAAAGCGCTGCACCAAGCCCTTGAAAAACTCCGCAATCTCCAGCCGGCCGGCACGACAGCGCGTCCCGATCCGCCGCCGGATTGGACCGAGAAACTCGCGACGACCGTGGGCTGCGAAGCATACTTGCAGCAGCGGTTTTTGGCGGCCGGCTGGCGCTGCCCGCGGTGCCGGCGACAGCAGGGCCACTGGCTGCCCACGCGCAAAAGATGGGGATGCGCCCACTGCAGCGCGCAGATCGGGCTGCGACACGGCACTATTTTGGAACGATCGCAACTGCCCCTGACGAGCTGGTTTGTGGCGATTCGCGACTTCGCGGGTCGCACCTCCATCACCGCTCGTGAGCTCATGAATCTTACCGGCATTCAGCGTCCGGCGACCGCCCGAGGGATGCTGCAGCGGATCCGCCGCGCAATCGATGAAAACAACGTCGCGTGGGACTGGCAGGGCTGACGGCCTACCCGCTGGACGGCGAAGTGACGAACGCCTCGTCGCCGAAGTTACGAAACGAAAATTTCGCTTCTGCCCAAGCAATACGAAACGTAAGCATTGACCCCGACGCCAGTTCAGCAATTAACGTACGCAAGAAAGCGGACCTGAACGAAGCGTCTGAACCTCCATGGAAGGAGCCCCCACATGAATGACTTGACCCCTGCCGCGCCCCCAACCCTGACGACCCCTCCGGCTCAGGCGTGCCGCCCGACGCAAAAAACGAAGACACCCAAAGCGAGCGGCCGCGATCCCGCAATGCCGGCCAGATTCTAGATGAGAAGCAGTGCTTGGCGGGACTCAGTCAACTGCCTGGTCTGCTGGCCATTGGATGGATCAAGCCGCCCGTGTCGAACTCGATGCTTGGCGTGTACCATGAGTTGCTCGAGCATTTCCAGCGCAGGGGCGCGACGCCGCACAGACTGTCCAGATCAACGAAGACGTGATCGCGACCCTGCGCGAGAACCCGGCCATGCTCAACAGCCTGGAGCCTTTATTGACTGACGAACAACTCAAGACGGTTTTGCGAGAGCTCAATGGTGGCAATCAAAAAACTTAAGTTTTGCGAATCGTTTGTCAGGCTCGACGGCCGGCCGATTTCGTTTCAGGATCGACCGTACTTGCCGGCGATCTACGCCGTGGATCAGGGCAAACTCGTGATTCGCGTCTCGACAGGTTGAAAAATCAACCTTCTTGGCCAATACGATCATCTACGAGGCCCTCACGAACCCGGCAGCCAGGATCTTGTTCGTTGCGCCGCGATTCGAGCAGGGGCTGACATTCAGCCATGAGCGGTTGCGGCCGATGCTGAAGGACAGCCCGATCATCCGCCGCGCACTGCTGGGCCGTGGATGTCGGCTGCGGGTCAATGACATCGAATTTTCCAGCGGGGCGCGCTTGCACCTGCGGGCTGCGTTCCATTCGGCGGACGCGTGTCGGGGACTTTCGGCCAACATGCTGCTGGTCGACGAAGTCCAGGACGTGGCAGCCGGGTACGTGCCCGTATTGCTGGAAACACTGTCCCATGCGACCTTTCCTCGAACGATTTTTGCCGGCACCCCGAAATTGGTCGACAATCATCTGGAAGGGATGTTCACTCAGTCGACGGCCAACCATTGGACCATCAGCTGCAGACAGTGTGGCGTGGGTGTAACCATCGACGAGCGGTGCTTCGGGCGCGACCGGACTCATCTGCCCCAAATGTGAAATGGACCTGGATGTCACCCAGGGATTCTGGGTGCCGCACAATCCTGATTCCACCTGGGGACAGGGCTTCGCGATTTCCCACCCGATGGTCCCCTGGCTCAGATTCAAGTTTGAAGAGATTCTGGAGCGTCAGCGGAGCTACGACCCGGTGCGGTTTCGCAACGAGGTGCTGGGGCTGTCCACCACGTTGGGCGACCACGTCGTCACACGGGCCGAGCTGGAGGAATGCTGCGGCACCGAGCCGATGTTGCAGCACGGCAACCACCAAGCGCTCGGCGATAACGTTCCACTGTTTGCCGGCATCGACTGGGGGGGCGGAGTCAATTCTCGCTCAGTGCTCGTGTTGGGAAGCATGCGAACCGAGAATGTGTTCCAGATCCGTCAGATCTTCGCGCTCCAAGCCCGCGAAGATCCAAATTACGTTTTGGAAGATTTTGCTCGCTGCTGCAATTATTACCGTGTGTCGGCGATCGCCGCGGATGGAAATGGTAATGGCCACGTCTACAACCGGCTCTTGTTTGCGAAGGTAAAACCCCGGTCTGGAATCTTCGCCATCTACTACTCGGCCGGGGAGCATGAGCCAACGGCCGATGGCGTACTGTGGAGGTGGACTGTCAATCGATCTGCTTCGATCGGAGTTTTGTTTGGGCGTATCAAGCGAAAACAACTGCTATTCCCCTGCCGGCAGGACACGGATAGTTACTTGAACGAATTCGCCTGCGTAACCGCCGAGTATGACGACCAGCAACGCGCGATCAAGTATGTACACCCGCAAACGCAGCCAGACGATGCACTGCACGCCACCAATTACGCGCTGTTGATCGCCACGCGGTTTTTACACGCGGTCCGTGGGCAGAGTTTGGCGAATGAGTTGATGGTGCCCTGACCGGCGCGGTGATCCTTGACCACGATGGTCTGGCTCGTTGCATTGATTCTCACAATCACCGCCGCGGAGGTCAGGACGTTCTCCCGGGCAACCATTGCGTCCGTCCGTCAAGTTCTCCGATAGTGGCATGATCCTCATCAGCCAGAGCGGGACACGCCACAGCGGCTGCTGACCAGCAGTTTCATCGCGGCACAAAGCAGCGTACTGACAGCCGCGAATTCTCAAGCTCGTGGGCACACTTACTCCCGAAGCTGTCTCGATCTTCAGCTTGATGCGGCCGCCGGCCGGATGCCCATTGGCGATCGTCCGACGGCGCTGGCTCGCCGGGGCTTAAGAACGGCCCAATT
>CAWGBP010000010.1:0-29927 GCA_963820835.1 Pirellulales bacterium
AAAGTCGAAATGTGGACGGCCTGGAACGATTGCATCGAGCAGCCGCAAATTTGGGACATGCTCGACCAGCACGACCGAAAACTCACGACTCGGCCGTTTGGTTTCCGCTGCACAGCAAAGGCGCGAGGCCGATTTCATCTGCACGCCGGCGCCGATTCACAATCCCGACGGCAGCGAATCGCTCTGGTGCTACACGCGGCCGACGGAGCTGTACGGCGAACTGCGCGATAAGCTCGGCCATTTTCCGCTCAAGCATTTTTGGGGACCGCTGGCGAACATCAAACGCACGGCCTGGATCGTCGATTCGGCAATTATCGCGGCCCGAGCAGTAGCGCCCCAACTTCTTCTACATCTATCTGCCGCACCTCGATTACGCCGCGCAAAAAATCGGCCCGATAGCCCGCAGGCGCAACAGCCGTTGGCGAACTCGACGAGCAGATTGGCAAGCTCGCCGCCGGTTTCCCGAGGCGTACCGCGGACAGCCGCTCTGGCTCTGTCGCCAGCGAATACGCCATCGCGCCGGTCGATCACGTGACCTATCCCAACCGCATGCTGCGCGAGGCCGGCCTGCTCGAAGTGCGCGAAGAAGCCGACGGCGAACATTTCGATTTCGCCGCCAGCCGCGCCTGGGCATTGGTCGATCATCAGTTCTCGCACGTCTTCGTCCAACCCGGCGACGAAAAGCAATCGACGAAGTGCGAAGCTTATTCACCGGCGCCGAGGCATCGCCGAAGTGCTAGCCGGCGACCAACGCGCCGCTACGACCTCGATCACGACCGCGCCGGCGATGTGATTCTGATCTCCACGCCCAATAGTTGGCAGGCGTATTACTGGTGGCTCGACGACGCCAACGCGCCCGCCTTCGCCCGCACCGTCGATATCCACCGCAAGCCCGGCTACGACCCGGTCGAGCTGTTCTTCGACCCGGCCACGCGCAGCATTCCGCTCGACGCCACGCTGGTGAAAGGCTCGCACGGCGCACCCGGCCGAAAGCGAAAGCCAACAATCCATCATCCTCAGCTCGCACCCCGGAGTGCTCGGAAATCAACTTTTGCTCGATACCCAAGTGTTCGGTATCGTCCTTGGTCAATTCGGCTGCTAATTTCCGTTAATATTTCGCTGTCATATTGGTGGTTGACTCTGCACCGATTGACTAGAGAATTATCTGGGCAAGGAGGTGTGCCATGCTTCGACTCTCAATTGCATTTGCGGCCGCAACCATATTGGCGCTTTTGCTGATTGCCGCACCGGCACGCGGGCAAGTGGCAATCGGCCCGGGGTCGGTCACTGCGCCATTTGTGCATGTCGAGTGGGGCAATGGGCAAGTGCACGTGTGCCGCGCCGTTTGTGAATCTCGACGTCGCCGTCCCTACGTGCTATCACGAACCTCAGTGCGAATCGACCCAGCCGCATAACCCCCCATCGGCCTATCCAGGCGCTGCCGCTGCCGGCTCGGTCTCCGCAAATTACTTGCCTCGGCCGCGAAACTGTACGGTGCACTGAATCGCTTCCGCACCGCCGATCAATGGCAACATTATTTGGCCGTGGCTCCCGGCAAAGCGCTTCGCCTCCAATTCGAAACGGTTCCCGCGTCCGACGAAGGCAACCGTGCCATGCCGAACAATCTAAGAGCCGCGGTTTCGATAATTTCGATGCGACTGCCAATTCGGGCGAGTATCCGATGATTTCTTCCTTTGCCGAATTTCAGCAAACACGCTTGCTTCACGCGGTTCATCGCCCAAGGCCAAGAACCTGTAGCGGCCGAGACGGCTAACTGGTCGCCGGCTTCCCGCCAGCCGTACGTCGGCTTGCCCGGGTTCGGTCCAACCAGCCCCACATCGATTACTGGCACTGAAGAACTTCCGACGCCGCCTGCTCCGCACGGCACTTCTTCAGTAATGATCCCGCCGCAGAATTGACGCGCACCTTTTAGAATTGAGCGAATCTACTTGCCCGCGTACGAATCCAAGATCCGCTGTTTTTCAACTTCCAAATCGACAGGCGCGTAAGTCGCCAGCGAGTCGACCTTCGCATCCAAGGGGGTGGCTGTCACATCGTCCGATTCTTTCTCCAACTGCTTCACCTTCGCATCGAGCGCCACTTGCGCCTCCTGCAGTTTCTTCTTTTGCGCATCCTTTGATTCCGGCATCGAACTGCCCCCCGATTGCTGCAGTTGCTGATCGACGCTGGTCAGTTCGTTGCGCAGCTTCATAATCTCGCCTTCATTGCGGCGCTTGCGCCATCGCGGCTTCCAACTGGGCTTTTAGCTGCTGGGCATGCTCCAGTAACCGCGGCCGATCGTTGTCCGCACTCGTCGTGGCCCCCTTTTTTCCTTTGGTGTCATTCGCGGTCGTCGAATTGTCGTCGAGTTTCTTGAGCTTGTCCCCAATTGCCGCCGACTCCGCTTGCGTTTTCTTGATTTCATCCGCCCGCTTGGCGGCATTCTTGGCTTTCATATCAGCCCGTTCCGCCACCTGATCTTTTTGCAATTGTGCATACTGTTTCGCAGCCGCGTCTTTGCCTTCCTGGTACACAGCGGCCAACGAGCCCGTCAGCACGCTCTTCATATCCGTATCGAGCGGGCCCACTCCCAACGGCTGCATTTCCGCCGCAGCCGGTCCGGTGAAGTAGCCCACCGCGCCCCCCAGCCACCGCGCCGCATTTTTCGCATCGTCGGAGGGCGCACTCATTTGATTGGCGGCAGTCGAATCGGCCGCCGAACTAGCCGAATTCGTGGAGCTGCCGTTGGTAATAGCCGCCGCCAAATCGTGCATGCCCGATTGCGCCACGGCCGTGTCTTTTTTCGATTCACTCAGCCATATCTGGATTTCGCGCGCGCTGATATTTTGTGGATTGTTCCCCGCGCCTGAATTTGTGGTTAGCACCTGATCCAAATATCGATTGGCGTCATCGTGTTTATATTGCTTGAGCGCGACCAGCGCCATGGCTAGGGGAATGCGTCCATCGCGGGGCGCAGCCGCACTTGCCTTGGAGAACAAGTCCTGGCACGCGTCGTAATTCTCCGGCGAGAGCTTCCAACCAGAATCGAGCATTTGCCCCACGATGGCCCCCACTCCGCTCAATGCGCCAGACGATACCGTAGCGCTGCCGGGCGATGCGTTTGTCGCCGCTGCTGTAGCCAGCGAATTCGTAGAAGATGCTGCCGCCTCGGCGCCAAATAAGAAACTCGCTTTCCCTAAACAGATCCAACCAGTTGCCGCTGAACAAACGAGCGTCACCGCGCCCATTCGTACCCAAGATAGAGCGAACATAATGCCTCCCAGTTCCCTCTAAAGCCCGTCGAACAATGCCAATTCCCTGCGTTTGCGATTATAGCGCCCCGCTAATCGAAAGTCCACTAAATGCGGTAAAACGCGAGCAAAACGCAAGAAGGTGATTGCGATTTCTTTTTCAACACCGGTCGGTTGACCATCAGCGACCGCCTTTAGCGCGAAAGGCCGCCAGCCAGTCGGCAATACTTTTTGCCAGGGCTTCGTCGCCGTTGGCCTGCGCGATTTCGATTCCCTGCTGGGCCGCGGTCATCGCTTCCGCTGCGCGCCCCAGTTGCCCGTAGGCCACTGCCAAGTTGGCATCGGCCGCGGCATACTGAGGGTCTAAACGCAGCACGGCCAAATAATGCTCCACCGCTTCGGCCGGCTGGCCGCTTTGCAAAAGCGTATTGGCCAAATTGTAATGGGCATCGCGATAACTCGCATCATTGTCGATGGCCAACCGATATTCGCCGATCGCTTCTGCCGTCTTCCCCAAGCCCGCCAGCGTATTGGCCAGGTTAAAATGCGCTGCCGCGAAGCACGGCTCCAACTCAAGCGCCTGCCGATATTGCTCGACCGCTTCTTGCGGCCGATTCAATTTCACCAGCACATTGGCCGCATTGAAATGCGACCGCAAGAGCGCGTCATCCTGCGCATACGTCTTCTCAAACTCACCAAGCGACGCCTCCAAATCTCCGAGCTGCTCGTAAGCCAGCCCAAGATTCGTGTGGCATTGGAGCATTTGCGGATCGAGTTTCGTCGCTCTGCGATAATTGTCGACAGCTTCACGCAGCTTGCCGCGCGCATCTTTGCGTTGCCGAGGTTGTAATAGGCTTCCGGAAAATCGGACCTCAATCGCAACGCTTCTTCAAACTGAGCCGCCGCCGCTTCTGGTTCTCCCAACGCTAACAGCGCATTCCCCCAATTATTATGTGCTTCCGGATAGTTTGCATTGAACTGCACTGCTTCTCGAAACTGTTCAATTGCTGCGGTCGGCTGACCCGATCGAAAAAACGCTGCTCCAAGATTGTAGTGTGCCATCCAGGACGTCGGATTCTTGGCCAACGTAGCCTCGTATAAGCGAATCGGGCTGCCATAAAGTTCACATTGATTCCACGTCAGAAGCATGAGGCAACCGACGAATAAAGTGGCCAATGCAGTAGCCAAACTGCGAGTTGCCCCATGCAGCTTCCGCTGCCAAATGCTCCAGCTCGCGGCAGCTAGCGTCACGATTCCAATGATTGCAATGTACTGATAGTGGTCGGCCACGAGCGAAAACCTTAAGTATCCCACATCGACAAATCCCAACACCGGCACAAGCGCAACACAAAAAAATCCCCACGCTGCCCATAGCGATCGCCATGTGTTTGCCCGTGCTGAGAAACATTTCCACACCAGCCAAACCGTCGTGGCTGCGGCGGCGGCCAGCGGCAACCACCACCGCCAGTCGCTTGTTTCAATGGACCATTGGGGATAGATAAATAACAGGTTGATCGGCAGCAGTGCCTTCGACAAATAGAACCATGGCGCGGCACCAGCACCCACGAGCCGATCCACCATGCCGACCTCTCGGATGACAACTTCTCCGCCGCGTGTCTGACACCAAATGTGCAAGCAGGTCAAGCCAATCGCCACGAAGAAAAACGGCAGGCTCCTGACCAGATCGCGTCGCGTAATTCGCCGCCGGCGCCACCACACCATGCCCAATAAGATCACGGGCAGTATTGCTACCGACCCCTTACTGAGCATCGCCAGTACAAATGCCAGCAAACTTAGCCAATATCGATAGGACGTCCGAAAGATTTTGTTCCAGAAAGGCAATTCCGCCAGGCTTACTTCTCCCCTCTCCGTCAACGTGCTTCGCAATTGTTCGTTGCGCAAATACCACCAGATCGACAGCAGGAAGAACAACAGCGCCATGGTGTTCTTACGTTGAGCAATCCAAGCCACCGATTCGACATTCACCGGATGCACGGCAAATAACAGCGCAGCTAGAAATGCCCCCGGGGTTGCCAGCTTGCGCAATATCGCCCAAAGCAAGAGTGCTGAGGCAATGTGCAACACTAGGTTAGTAACGTGGTAGCCCGTCGGGTTCATGCCCCACAATCGCCACTCCAACCACAGCGATGAATTTGAAACAGGATAATAATCGAGCGTATTGAGCGTGAACCAGAAGCGGTATAGTCCATCACTAGCTTTGATAATCGGAGAGTTTGTCAGGTACACATCGTCGTCCAATATGAACTCGCCGCGCATTGCGGGCCAATAAACTGCCGCTGTAGCAACGATCAACAACAGTGCCGCACCCCAGCCTATTAGACCGGACGAGCTGGAAGCTGCTGTGCCACGATTTAGGGAGCGATGGGCTAGGTTGATGGGCGACACGTTGGGGCTAGGTGTCTTAGAAAATCAATATTCAGATCAGTTGCTGGGCGATTGCTTCGCACGAAGCGCTTTGAGCCAGTTTGTAATACCTGTCGCCAGGGCTTCGTCGCCGTTGGCCTGCGCGATTTCGATTCCCTGCTGGGCCGCGGTCATCGCTTCCGCTGCGCGCCCCAGTTGCCCGTAGGCCACTGCCAAGTTGGCATCGGCCGCGGCATACTGAGGGTCTAAACGCAGCACGGCCAAATAATGCTCCACCGCTTCGGCCGGCTGGCCGCTTTGCAAAAGCGTATTGGCCAAATTGTAATGGGCATCGCGATAACTCGCATCATTGTCGATGGCCAACCGATATTCGCCGATCGCTTCTGCCGTCTTTCCCAAGCCCGCCAGCGTATTGGCCAAGTTAAAATGCGCTGCCGCGAAGCGCGGCTCCAACTCAAGCGCCTGCCGATATTGCTCGACCGCTTCTTGCGGCCGATTCAATTTCACCAGCACATTGGCCGCATTGAAATGCGACCGCAAGAGCGCGTCATCCTGCGCATACGTCTTCTCAAACTCACCAAGCGACGCCTCCAAATCTCCGAGCTGCTCGTAAGCCAGCCCAAGATTGTGGTGCGCACGTTCATAGGTAGGCTTGATCTCCAAAGCGCGCTCGAATTCTGGAATCGCTGCCTCAATTTGACCAATCGATACGAGTGCAGCGCCCAGATTATCGTAGGCTGCGTAATAATTTGATCGAATTTTTATAGCGGTTCGAAAACACTCGATCGCCTCTTGCTGCTTTCCCGCTTTCAGCCACTCAGTGCCGAGGTTGTTGGCCGCCAGCCAGCAATCGGGGTTTCGTTCGATGGTGCTTCGATACAGCGCGATCGAGTCGCTGTACATTTTGGCTTGTGCTCGTGCGATGCCGCCCAGCGCGCAAACCAACAAAACAGCTAGCGCAGGAGCGAGCCAAGGCACTTCAGTTAGACTTCGCAATCTGGCATTCGAGTGCGGTAATCGCTGAATTGGCTGCAGCCAATGTTTTGCGGCCAGAGTTAGCCCCGCCGCGAATGGAACGATAATTCCCAGACTCGCCAAGTACTGAAAATGATCGGCGACGTAGGAAAAGATAAACGGATACACGTTCAGAAAGCCCAGTACCGGAAACAATGTGCCTAGGAAGAATAGCCAACCGGCCAACGGCCCGCGCCATCGCCGTCGCAACTTCCACAGCAAAAATGTCGCTCCAACTGTTGCTGCGAAAAATATGCACTGCCACCAGACACCCGTGTTTAACGTCCAACGCGGATAGACAAATATTAAATTCGCGGGCCATGCCAGCTTGCTCAAATAGAACCAGGGAACCTGCCCGGCCAATAAGATTCGCTCCAGGAAAGTGAATTCGAAATTCACCCCTTCCGCGCCGATCAGTGTGCGCTCCACCCAAGCGGTGAATAGGCCAGCCGCCGCGCCAACAACGAACAACGGCGCCAGCGGCAACACATCGTTTTTCCAAGACAGTTTTCCACGCTTCCACCAAAAAATTACCAATAGCGCCGCCGGGAGTGTCGCGGTGATCGTCTTGCACAATAGCCCTAATACGAATAGCGCCAGCGACAGGGCATATGACGACGTGTCGCGCGATTTGTCAAATCGCAGATAAACGAGAATTGCACTCAGATAAAACAGGGCCGACAACGTGTTTTTCTGTTCTGAGATCCACGCCACCGATTCCGCCTGCACCGGATGTACGGCAAAGATGGCGGCCGCCAAAAATGTCCCGGGAATTCTCAGCTTGCGTACGATCATCCACACGAGGCAAGCATCCAGCGCATGCATCAGCAAATTCACCAGGTGGTAGCCCAGCGTGTTATCGCCGAATAAATGCCACTGGAGCCAAAACCAACTGTGCAAGAGCGGATAGTATTGCTGAGTCGCGCCTAGATCGAACCAAATACGCGACAATCCATGTAGCGATCGCAGTGCTTCCCGCGGCACGTGGCGATCATCGTCCCACAAGAAACTGCCACTCAAAGCCGGCCAATACACAATCAGCACAAGGCCAATCAGTAATAGCCAACCCCCAACGACGGTTTCCAAACTCGATTGCTCGGCACCTGGAGCTTCCTTTGCCGATTTAACCTGATGTGGCGGCTTTTTCGATCTCGACATCGCGATCACGCTGCCGATCTTGATGATTGCAGCGTTTTCCATTACGAGCGTTTACTTAGAGTGGGCGACCAACGCAGCTCATGAGTATGCACTAAACGTTTACATACTCCAGAATTCTTCCAGCATACTGCACAAGAATAATTATGATTTTGCCCTAACCAAGCCGCCAGTTTGGTCGGCCCGATTTAGAAGGAGCAACGGCTGCACGCCGGAATTGCCAAAAGCACCATTCATTGCATGGGATGCCGCTGGAAGAAATCCCATAGCATCTCATTGGCCGAAATGTCGTGCGTCGTATTGCCTAGGAATTGCCCCACCGCCGGCGGCGACGCCGCTCCCGGCCACGTATGCCCACCCCCGTCGATCTCCACCAGTACCACCTCACTCCCATCCTTCCCCGGCCCGTATGACTTTCGCCATACCTTTATTTCATCATCAGTTTTGTGGGGCAGCGCCTCGACTTTTGGCTTTTCTGGGCAACCGTCGATCTTCGCCCAAACATTGGTCGTTTCTTCCACCGATTTACTTCCCAATAATTCGGTTGTCAGGTTTTTCCGGCCATCGTACGGCACCAGCCGATCATCGGTTCCATGGAATTCGATCACCGATACCGGCCGCTTGGGTTTGATATCGTCCAAGCACAGCGTGCCCGATACCGGCGCAATTGCGGCGATGCGGTCCGACATTTCTGCCGCCAATCGATGGCACATCATGCCACCGTTCGAGATGCCTGTCGCAAACACTCTCTTCGCGTCGATGTTCGCAGCCGTTTCCAAATCATCGAGCACTTTGCCGATGAACGCCACGTCGTCGATTGGTGCAACTCCAGGCCGATTGAATCGCCGCCCCGAATTCCAAAACAATGTCACATCATTCGGGCCGGTGCCGTTGGGATACACCACAATGAAATTCTTATCGTCGGCCGTTTTATCCAGCCCGCTGTATAGTTCCATCAGCCGGCCGTTGGTCCACGCTCCGTGCAGAGCAATTACCAACGGAGTAGGCGTTTTCCCGTCGTACTTCGGCGGAGTGTGTATTAGGTACGAACGCTCGCGGTCTTGCACCGATATAGTGCGAATAGAATCGCCGGGTTTAATTTGCTCGGTCCCCGCGCCAACCGCTGCCAACAAGAAGATCAATAGCGCGTGCATGGTGTCAATTCCGGAATGAATGGAAGACTACAAATCCTCACTATCATACCGTATCGTTAAACCCGGCCGCGCGACGGCAGTTTCGCAGGCTTCATGCAGAATCACGATCGATTAAGCGGCTTTCCGCGCCGGGAGTGGACGACGCGCCGCTTTCAAAAGATCGCCGATTCCCAAGCGAATCAGTTCTTCGAAAGCTCGCCGATGTACCGCCTCAGCAAGGGCCGGCTCGCAATTGGTCTGCTGTTTTAGAAACGCGATTTCTTCTTCGACGACTGGCGCCGAGCGCGCTCGAATGTAGCCCCGTGCTTCCGCCAGATTCATGGCGTAAATGGCCTCGCTCAGCCGCACGGCAACGCGGGCATGCGAACGACGCGCCACTTCCACTCCCCATACGGCGATTTGCCGCACAACGGACGGTTGCTTTAACCAGAGCGAAAAAGCCATAGGGGAATCCTTTCCTGCAGGTTGATCTTAGCCGACGGCTGGCGACGCACTCCATCAAGAGCATCGTGTTTTGCACTAGCCAACATTTAGCCATCGTAAGTTGAACCGCCCGGAGGACGCAGATCGACGACAGCATTCGGCAAACCGGGTCGCAGGGACCTCTGGTCTGATTCAAGTTGCGGCGTCGAATCGTCGATTTCTTGGGGAGACACGCTACAACGATCAAGACTTGACCGTTCGGCAAGGTTTTCCTAAGTTACCTAATTGCAGCGTGTTGAGGCGAACATCGGCATAGACTGGATTGCTTGCGGCAAAGCAAGCTATCACGCACAAACGGTTTTCGCCGCCGGCGGTAAATCGTGCCGGTTCCGAATCGTTTCTAGGGCGCCGTCGCCAAGAGGCTAAGGCAGCGGATTGCAAATCCGCCATCGTCGGTTCGACTCCGACCGGCGCCTCTCTCGCCATCGCTCGCCAGCGGTGGCTTTTTTTTCGCCAACTCTGTCCGCGATAACGAATTGCGCGGCGGGGATAAAAATCCAGAGACGCGGGGATCTTCGAGAATTCATTCCGCGGCGGGCAATGGAATCGGCTCCATTGACGGCGAACTTGGCAACTGGCCGCCGATTGCCCGTTCCAGTGCTGCGACCCGCTCATGATATTCCGCCAATGTCTCTTGCTGCTTTTCTCGGACGTCGATCAACTGGCGCTGGGCGACGGCTAGGTCAAGAAAACTTGCTTTGCCGACATCGTAATCAGACCGCGCCGCGGAGACGTTTTGTTCGGCAATCGGAATTAGTTTATCAGGGTAGAGTTGCAATGCCTGTTCGCTTTCGTAAAGCTCGGCATAGGCTTGCTCAACTTCATTTTGAATATCCAGAAGCTTCTGATCGTATTCCGCTCGTTTCTCAGCAACCCGATCGGCGGCCTCGCGAACAGCCGCATTCAAGCGACCCCAATATATTGGCACATTAAGCCGAACAGCCACCTGCCCACGAAGGTCGCCTTGCGTGCTGGCTGGCTGCCAATAGGTGTCGTAGTGACCCATGACTTCGGCGTCTGGGTAATACTGTTTCTGAGCCAACGTCAGGTCGGCTTGACGGGCGGCGATTTGGGCGCACAAAGACGATAATTCGGGGCGTTGAACGGCTGCGATCTGTCGAAGCTGGTTGGGGTCCGGTAGCGATTGCGCCGGCGATAGTTGGCTCGGGGGCGACGGCAATGGGTCGGTGGGAGGTTGATTAAGTAAGGTATTTATGCGTGACTCAACCACAGTATGCATGCGCTCAAGCTCAAGCTGTCGGCGCTCGAGTTGGGCAAGCTCCACGTCGGCTTGCAGCATGTCTTGCTGTGTGACTTGATTGGCCCGGTATTTCGATTGTGCTGTGTCGCGGAATTGCCGCAGCACGTCGGCATCCCAATGAATCAGGTCTTGTTGGCGGGCGATGAGATAGTAATCGAAGAAAGCCTCCTCGGCGGTTTCGATCAAGCGCAATCTCGTTTCTTGGGCATCGGCATATGCCGCATTGGCGTCGGCTTTTGCCGATCGACCGCGTGCCGCTCGTTTCCCAAACCACGGGATTTTTTGAGACAATTCTAGTGTATATGCGCCTTCGACCTGATTTGATCCGAGCGACGCCGGTGCTACGTTGGAGTTGAACATCGGATCATCTAAAGCCACAGCCTGCGGATATTTCTCGGCCGCTGCCTGCGCGGCGGCCAACATCGCTTGCAAAGATGGGTTGCGGGCCTGCACCTGGGCAACAAACTCCGGCAGCGATAACTCCGCCTGAACCTCCTGCGCCGGCAACTCGGCCGACGGCGCATCGGCTCGCTGTTGGAACGAAACGGGTGCAATCGGCTGGCAGAGCGAGCCTCGGTTGGCGATGGCTGGCGCTACGTTACTACTTGGCGGTGCTGAATACACTGCCGGCTGAGGCATCGATTCCGCCGAGCGCCGGCCAAGAAGAGCGCGCTAGCGATTCAGGCGCCGATTCGCATCCAGCGGCCAATACGCAAATGCAGGCGCAGATTCCCACCGTACGCAAAAGCGACATGACGCCTCCGTGCAAGTCATGGCGGAATTTCAGGGCCGGCGGGTTAGCGTGGATCAGCACCGACCGTGGCGGCGCTATCGATTATGATCGTCCCATCGAGTAACCCCAGTGAACAAATGCCCGAAAGCCCCTACCGCTGTCCGATCCGAAATTGTCCATTGGCTTCACAATCCAATTGCCTTCGAGTTGCGTAGATTGCAGCGCAATGATGCTCAGCGTAGCACCATAAGTTTGTTGTAATAATCGGCACACTCGATTCAACCGGCGTCATAAGCGGAAGAACTCAAGCAACCGCAATGAGAGCCGCATCTTACGTCGATTAACAGAACAGAGCCGGCGGCGCATTCAGATCCTTGTGACCTTGGCACATCACTTAACATTCCGTAGAATTTACCGAGAATTCGTTGCACGACGAGCTTAACTATGATTGGAAAATCGATACTTCGCTCGGTCCGCCGCCGCTTTCAAAGCGCGGTGATTTGGGCGATGGTGCCGCTGGCCATGGTCAGCGGCCAGTCGATTTCCGGTTGTATGAGTCCCACCGGGCACTTCGAGCCAGATTGCCACTGTTGCGATGTCGGCGGCGGCGCAAAAACAACAGCCTGCACATGCCATTGTCCCTGCTGCAAATCTAAAGCATGCTGCTGCAAAGGAAAATCGGGCAGTTGCAGCTCAATGGCTAAAGACAAAGCGCGGCCCAACAGCACTGGTTTTCAAAGCAGCGATCATTGTCGCCCAGTCGTAGCGTACTTGACGACCACGGCCGTGAAGACTTCGCCGACAAGCAATCCCGATCAATCTGCGACCCACTTCACGCCAGTGCCGACTGACACGCCATTGGCTCTTGCTCATCCGGCCGTCGAGCGGGTCGTCGAGAGAGATACTGGCCCTCCGCCTGACAATCTTGTCGTCGTGTTGCATCACTGGGTGATCTGATTCTTTCGCGCGGCACTTTCTTTTGCCGCGCTCGTCGAACGTCTTTGCTTCCGCGCCTGTACCGAAGTTCGCGCGGTTGTGCCAAATACGTTTGCCGGAATTGCCCAACTCTCCGCAACTGTCCATTCGTTTCAGCCAATTTCCACAGTCATTTTTATGCTTTGCAAAGCGAGGTTTCCATGAAAGCTTTTATTGGCAGTTTGATCGCATCCGCCTTTATGCTGAATACCGTTGGGAGCGTGGCCGAGCAACCATCGACGCCACAAACTACGACTAGCCTGGCCAGTGAGCCCGGCCGACCAGAAGCAAGAGGCCACCATTGCGGCGAATCTAGCCAAGCTCAAACCGGAAGACCGCAAACTGGCCGAGGCGCAAAAGTTCTGTGCGATCCAAACGAAGAACCGCCTCGGTGCAATGGGAACTCCGATCAAAATCACTGTTAAAGATCAGCCTGTCTTTTTGTGCTGCAATGGCTGCGTGAGCAAAGCGCAGGCGAACCCCGATAAAACATTGGCCTCTGTCGCGGCGCTGGTAAAGGCCAACAAGAAAGACGACTCCAAGAAACAGCCCACCGATAAAGGCTAGCCAAGATAAAAGTGGGCAGCCGCGCCGGGCTGGCGGGTTAGCGACCTCTTTAAGTCTGGCTCGTGTCGCGGCTGCACCTTTGAACTTAGGTGACTGTGTGCCTAAGTGCCTGAGTTTCTAAAAACCGAGAAAGCGAACCCAAATACCATGGACCAGCAAGACAAAGCGCAATCGAAGAATCAATCAGTCGATCGAGCTGCAACGTTCGATGACGAGGGGGGCTTGCACGCCCCGCCCGACTTGCACGGCTGGAAAAAAGCATGGTGGTGGTTCGACTTCATCGTTTTAGTGAACCTGGCGCGGTTGCGCTTTATCGCCATCCTGGTGGTGATCGGCGCAATCATTCTGAACTGGGATAAGTTGGCCGCCTATTACGATAAATGGACTCGCCCGACAGGCGCGGCAGAAGCCGTCGGCTCCGACGTCGAATACTATTGCCCGATGCATCCAACCGTGGTGCGCGATAACAACAAAGAGGTTTGCCCGATCTGCTTCATGCCGCTGGCGAGACGGAAGAAGGGATCGGCGCAATTGGCCGAGGCGTTGCCTGCCGGCATTGTCAATCGCGTGCAACTTTCCCCCTATCGCGTTGTTTTGGCCGGCGTGCAAACTTGGCCGGTCGACTATGTGCCGCTGGTCAAACAAATTCGCGCAGTCGGCTATATCGAATTCGACGAACGCGGTCAGAAAAAGGTCTCCGCCCGCGTCGCTGGGCGCATCGACAAGCTCTACGCCAATGAAACTGGGCAGATGGTGGCAGCCGGTCAAGATTTGGCACTGCTCTACAGCCCAGAGTTGCTAGTGACGATGCAGAACCTGATCGATGCCAAACGCCGCGGCAACCAAGATTTGCTGGATAGCGCGTGCGTGCGGCTCAAGCTGCTCGGGGTCGACGATCAGCAAATCGACGAAGCGCTCGCCGCCGGCAAGGCCGACACCCACGTGCGCATTCGTTCGCCAATCGCGGGGCATGTGATTTCCAAGAACGTCGTGGAAGGACAGTACGTGCAAGAAGGGACGACGCTCTACGACGTGGCCGATCTTTCCACCGTTTGGATTCAAGCGCAAATTTACGAAGACGATCTGCGGCTATTGCCGACCGGCTACGAGCATGGCGCAGTTGCGCCCGATGTGCCAGGCCTCGATGTCGCCGCGACCGTTCGCTCGTATCCGAATGAAGTGTTTCACGGCAAGTTGTCGTTTATTTATCCGCACGTCGATCGAGAATCGCGCACCGTGGCGGTGCGGTTCGAGTTGGAAAACCCCGGCCATAAATTGCGCCCCGGCGGAACGGCCGACGTCACGTTGAATATCGCGCCCAGCGGAGTGCCGGCGCTGGCCGAGGCCGTATCTGATCCAGAGGGCAAGGAGATGCTGGCCAAAGGCAAAACGATGGCTGTGCCCGAAGGTTCGGTAATCGATACCGGTCAGCAGAAGATCGTTTACCGAGAAGCTTCGCCCGGCGTGTATGAAGGCGTGGAGGTTGAACTGGGTGCGCGCATGGCCGCTGGCGACGGCGCGGTTTTTTATCCAGTGCTCAAGGGCCTTAATCATGGCGATCGCGTGGTAACCAGCGGTTCGTTTCTGGTCGATGCCGAAACGCGGCTGAATCCCGCGGCCGGTTCGATTTACTTTGGCAATAGTGGTGAAAACGTGGCCAGCGCCGGCAATTCCAATGTGCGGCCGAGTACGCCCCAAGATGCCGAGGCGGCTGGAAACGAGACCCTCGCAAAGCTTTCGCCCGAAGATCGCGCGCTGGTCGTTGCACAGAAAACCTGTCCTATTACCGGCAACGTCTTGGGCTCGATGGGGCCGCCGGTGAAGGTGATGATCGACGGCCAACCCGTAATGCTCTGCTGCGATGGCTGCAAAGACGAAGCGACGAAAGATTCGAAGGCCACGCTGGAGAAATTGGCGAAATTGAAAGCCAGCACCAGCCAGCCGAAATAAGCACCGAAGGAACTTTTTTGCGACTGGCCAAAAACTCCCTTTACCTTTCGCTGTATACGTGATAATATGTACACTATTCAGACGCGTCCGAAAATAGCTTCGTGCGCCCCAACCGGCAATCGGCCCTTGGGAGCGCCCTGTTTTTTTATCGATCGCCCGGCGGCCGAACAACCTCGTCAACAGGTTGCGCGGCAGGCTTGCCAGCGCGCGAGCCTTCCCTGCCGACCTGGGGCGCACGATTTTTCTTTTTCCCAGGTGCCACTATGCGCCCACATTCCAATTCTGCAATTCCGCATTCAATTAGTCATTCAGTCATATCGTCACTCAGTCGTTTGCTTCCCCGCCCCTTGACACCAACTACCGCACCTCGACTTTCCCCGCGCCGCATCGCATCTCCAAACACGAAAAATGCATTTCCAGCCGCAATTTCCCGATTCATTCCGCTTTACCGAAACGGTCCACAAAAAATACAGGGGTAAATGCGGGGCAAATGTTTGGCCCAAAACCATCGTTTTTCCCGAGAGTTCTTCGCGCACACTTTCCCCAATGATTTACGCCCTCGCTAAAAAATAATTTCTTCACTCGGCTAGTTACTCATGATCGAGCGCATTATTGAACTTTCGATTCGCAATCGCTTCCTGGTGCTGATCGCCGCGGCGGCGCTCACGGTGGCAGGCGTGTACGCCACGTTGAACACGCCGGTCGATGCCGTTCCCGACCTGAGCGAAAACCAGGTGATCGTGTTCGCCGATTGGATGGGCGCAGCCCGCGCGAAATCGAAGATCAGGTCACTTATCCCTTGTCGAACAAGCTGCAAGGCTTAGCCGGAGTGAAGGCCATTCGCTCGTCGTCGGAATTCAACTTCTCGATGATCACCATCATCTTCGACGACAATATCGATTTCTATTTTGCCCGCGAGCGAGTTACCGAAAAACTCGCCCAAGCAAATACTTTTCTGCCGCCAGGAGTGGTGCCGTACTTGGCCCCCGATGCGACTGCGCTGGGGCAAATTTATTGGTACACCGTCGAAGATAGCCCGAGCAATCCGATCGACTCCGGCCGACTTTGGGCGCTCAACAAGTTTTATATCGCGCCGCAATTGAATGCCGCGGCTGGTGTGGCCGACGTGGCCATTGTCGGCGGCACGCCGTTGGAATATCAAATCGACGTACGGCCGGAAGATTTGCGCGCCTATGAAATTACCTTAGGCGAACTCTATGCAGCGGTCGGCAAAAGCAACATGCCGTCTGGCGGCGGCGTAGTGCAAAAAAACAATGCCGAATACATCGTTCGCGGTGTCGGCTGGATCAAGGACAAGCAGGACATCGAAAACACGGTAATTAAAGAAATCAAAGGCACGCCCATTTACGTGCGCAACATCGCCTCGGTGCAATTGGGCACGCAATTCCGCCGTAGCGTGTTCGAAAAAGGTGGCAGCGAAGTCACAGGCGGCGCGGTGCTCATGCGGCAGGGCGAAAACCCGTTGACTGTGACAGAGCGCGTCAAAGAAAAAATCCAGGAATTGCAGCCGGGCTTGCCGGCAGGCGTGCACATTGTGGCCGCCTACGACCGCACGCGGTTGATTCATGGCGCCATTGGCACGTTAACCGAAGTGATGACGCATGAGATGATCATCGCATCGCTGGCCATTTTGCTCATCCTCATGCACTTCAGAAGCGTATTCGTAATTTGCGTCACGCTGCCGCTGGCCGTGCTATTTTCGTTTCTGCTCATGTGGATTTTGCGTCACACCGGTATCGTCGACATTCAAGCGAATATTATGTCGTTGGCCGGGGTTACGATTTCGATCGGCATTCTGGTCGATCAGGCCATCGTCATGACCGAAAACGCCACGCACCATCTCAAGCAGCATTTCGGCGATCGAAAAGTTACCGGCGACATTCGCGAGTTGGTCATCGCCCCCTGTCGGACCGTCGGGCGGCCGATCTTCTTCTCGGTGATGATCATGCTTCTCTCGTTCATTCCCGTGTTCATGCTCAGCGGGCGCGAGGGGAAGCTATTTCATCCGCTGGCGTTCACCAAAAGCTTCGCCATGATCGGCGTGGCGCTCATTTCCGTAACACTGGTGCCGGCGCTCATCCCTACCTTCATCAAAGGGCGGCTGCGCAGCGAGGAAGATAACCCTATCGTCCGCAGCTTCATCAATATCTACAAGCCGCTGCTCACCTGGGCCTTGCCGCGGCGGAATTTGGTGATGTGGATGTTCGCCGTGCTGTTGGTGCTAGCGGCAGGCATGTTTCCACTGCAAGCGGTGTTTGGCCAAGGTGCCTCGGCCGAAGCCTGGAAAATGGTGTTTCTGCTGACGTTCGCACTGGTGACGAGCATCACGGTTATTTTCACGCGCGGACTGTTGTGGCAAGGGACCGCGCTAGTCAGTCTCGTGTTCATTGGCCTCTGGGCGTATCACTTTCCGAAAATTGGCGTCTCATTCATGCCGGCGCTCGATGAAGGGACCACGCTCGATATGCCGGTCACCGTCCCGCGGGCCAGTGTGACGCAGGCCGCCGACGATTTGAAAGCCCGCGATGCACTGCTGCGCGGCTTCCCGGAAGTGGAAAGCGTGATCGGCAAAGCGGGTCGGGCCGATACGCCCACCGATCCGGCCCCGCTCGACATGGTCGAAACGTTCGTCAATTTCCGGCCCAAGGAACTGTGGCCCAAACGCGTACTGCGCTATGGCGACGCGGCAGAGCAAACCCTTCGCGTGCTAGAGCGACTGGAAGCCGACGGTTTCGTGCAAATCGCGCCGGACGCCGATCGCAAGGAATTGGCCAACACCGCCAGCCAAAAAGCGCTGGAGAGATTCGACGAGACCATGCGCTCGCTGGCTTTGCGATTGTACAGCGATACCCAGCGCGACATGGGACCTGAATTGGTTCGTTACGCCGTGCAACATCTGGGGAACCAGATGGAAGCCGCAGGCAAGCTGAAATGGCCGCCGAATGTCGACGAAAAAGCTGAAATCGATAAACTAATGGAAAAACTCATTCCAAAATATTCGTCGTGGCTCGCCGAAAACCCGTCGCAGGAAGATATTACGCAGTTATGCCAAGATGTCGCCCAAGAACTGGCAAAATCGGGCGCAATCGCCGATGTCGTCGACAGTTTGGAATTGAAGCAATCCTCGCTGGCCGAGCTATGGAGCGGCATGGCGGAGTTTTTCGGCGCAAACCGACAAACATTGGCCGGCGACCTCCTCAAGTCCGTAACCGACGAGCGAATACAATTGTGGCGCGAAAGCGTCGCTAAAATCAATTGGGAACTGTTCGATCGCGGCACTGAAACGTTCACTTGGTATGCCTTGGAGGAAATTGCCAAGGCCGCTAAAAACTCGTCGCTCCTTGCCGTCGCGAAACGCGGCAGCGAAACCGAGCGATTTGCCGCCGCCGCCATTGCCGCGCAACTCGACAAACCGATCGATCAAGCCGACCTCGCGCCCTTTGTGACGCTGCGCCGAACTTGAAACGCCATTTCGCAATAGTGTTTTCTTCTGGCCGCGCACCTCCGGCCCCAAAGGCGATCTGGTCGACGACGAAATGAACCTCCGCGTGCTCCAAGTGCCCGGATGGAGCAACATTTTCACGCAGCCGATCATCAACCGCATCGACATGCTTTCGACCGGCGTGCGCACCGATATCGGCGTCAAAGTGTTCGGCCCCGATTTGGAAACGATCGATAAAGTATGCAAACAGGTCGAGAAAGCGCTGCAACCGGTCAGCGGAGCGCGCGACGTGGTCGCCGCCCCCATCATGGGCAAGGGATACGTGCAAATTGACATCCATCGCGAAGAAGCGGCCCGCTATGGCATATCGGTTGAAGATGTCCAAGACGTGATCGAAGTAGCGCTGGCCGGCCGCGCGATCACTTATACCGTCGAGAAACGCGACCGGTTTCCCGTGCGTATTCGCTACGCGCGCGCCGATCGCAACGATGAAGATAGCATTCGCAGCCTTTTAATCAGTCCGGGCGCGAGTATGAACGCCTCAGCAGAGACGAGTGTGCAGCCATCATCCGGCGGCCCAGAAACGAATGGCGATTCGGCCAAATTCACCACAACTTCCACCACGCACGTCGCTAGTTCGGCGCATGCGAGCAAAGGGAAGCCGTTTATTCCGCTGAGCACCGTGGCCGACGTCCGGATTGTCGAAGGGCCGGCTATGATCAAAAGCGAAAACGGCCGGCTGCTGAATTACGTGACTCTCAATGTGCGCGGTCGCGATATGGTCGGTTTTGTCGATGAAGCCCAGCGCGTGGTGGCCCAGAAAGTTTCGCTCCCCGAGGGTGTCCACTTGGAATGGAGCGGCGAATTCGAGCACCAGGTGCGCGCCGCCCGCACCTTGCGGTTTGTATTTCCCGCAGTCGTCGTGCTGATTTTTGTGATCTTGTATCTCACCTACAACGATTTGGCCGATGCGGGGCTGATGATGCTGGCCGTTCCGGAGGCCTTGGCCGGTGGGGCATTCTTTATGTATCTGTTTCCGAAAATCGTGGGCGGCTGGAGCGCGCCGCCAATGGATTTTAGCGTTGCGGTTTGGGTTGGCTTCATTGCTTGCTTCGGCATGGCCACGGAGACGGGCATCATCATGCTGGTCTACTTGCGCGAGGCAATCGAAAAGCGCGGCGGGCTGGAAAACATCAAATCGCTCGAGGAACTTCGCCAGGCAGTTATTGAAGGGGCTGTGCATCGGCTGCGGCCGAAACTGCTGACCGAAGGTGTCGCGATCATTGCCATTTTCCCGATGGTGTTCGCCACGGGCGTCGGTGGCGAAATTCTGGCTCCGATGGCGCTGCCAGTGCTCGGCGGGCTCTTGATTTCCGACGAAGTGGTTGATTTATTTTTGCCGGTGCGCTTCTACTGGGTCCGCCGCGCGCGATGGTTGAAACTTCACGCCACTAAGGGCGCTACGACTGAGCAAACCGTACGCGCCAGCACGTCAACCCTAGAACCGGTCGTCGCGACTTGAAGTCGATTTCCGAATGGTCAATCGTTTTCCAGGAATGTGGCTGGCATCATCGTGACTGCGGAATATCCGTTATTCCCACAAGTTTGCTTGACCGTCGCTCCGATACTCGTAAAGATGAGGTGCGACATTCTGCGCAAATTATGCAAGCACTATTTGCCAATTTCTTGACCGTGACGCTCGTCGCGCAAAGCATCTTCGGTTGCTGCCGGCATGGCATCGCCGACGAGCTAGTTGGTAATACGATGTCGTCGATCATCGATGGCGACTGTTGCCACGATTGCGACCATTGCCGCAAGACTTGTTCGCCGGGCGCCCCATGCCACTGCAAACCGCAATGCAAAGGCGTATGCACCTATTTGCGGGGGGCAAAAGTACGGTTTGACTATGCTGCCGATTGGACACAGGTGAATTTAGCGACGACCGATCAGACGAGTTTGGCCATAAGGCATTCGATGCGCGTGTTTAGTGTCGATAACGGTCGCAATTGCCTCGCGCCGCCATTGCGATTGAATTTATTGAATCGTGTTTGGCTCGTCTGATTCTCTTTCTTCCCGCCAGCCTTCTTAGCTGGTATTCGCACGCGCTGTCGTGCGTCGTCGTCGTTTCGAAGTCCAGTCAGAATTTATTTATCCAGCGCGGATATCTCGTAATGGAGGATGGCCATGGCGTCTCAAGCAGATGATCCTAATCCCAAATTGCCCCTGTCAAATGAAGTAGAGAAGCCGGTTGCACCGCCTTCCGATTTCCTCGCTGGACGCGGGGGCGCGTTTGCACCCGACGAATCGCGCGCGCCACGGCCCCATTCATGGCTTCGCCGTGCGGCGCCCACATTCGCGGTCCTAACCGGGCTAATCGGTGTGGCCGCCTGGGGACACAGCACTGATTGGACACTGCCAAAATTCTCGGCGCTGATGGGAAAGGCCGCCGATGAAAAATCGGATTGGTGTGAGGAGCACAATGTTCCCGAGTCGCTGTGCATTGAATGCAACAAAGACTTGGTCCCAAAACTTCCCGACTATGGCTGGTGCCCGATACATGGCGTAGCACAGTGCCCGTTGCACCACCCCGATGTTGCGCAGCTCAAGGAAATACCAAGCGTTAACGATGAGGACATGCAACGAGCCAGCCGGGCATTGGCGATGTTGCCGCCAGAGGAGAATAACAGCCAATGCAAGATGTACGAGAAGCGGCTGCAATTTGCTTCGGCGGAAGCAGTCGATAAAGTCGGCATCGATACCGCGGTTGTCGATCAACAACCGATCATCGACGCTGTGTCGGCCAATGGTGAAATCGTTTACGACGAAACGCACACGGCGCATTTGGCCAGCCGCGCAGCAGGCACCGTGTGGCAGGTTGAAAAGTATGTTGGCCAAAAAGTTCAAAGGGGAGAAATCCTGGCGCTCGTCGAATCGGCGGAAGTTGGCCGCGCCAAGGCGGAACTGTTGCAAGCAATTGCCCAGCAGCGTGTCACGCAGACGACGGTCGATCGGCTTCAACCGCTGGCGAGCAATGGGGCCATTGCCGGTAAATCTTTCCGCGAAGCCGAAGCCAGCCTGCAAGAAGCCGAAATTAAGCTCCTCTCTGCGCAGCAAGCACTCGTAAATCTCGGCTTGCCTGTAAAAGCCGATCAGTTCACACAGTTAACCACTCAGCAGATTGCAAAGGAAATTCAATTCCTGGATCTGCCCGCATCGCTCACGACGAAATTCGATAAGGACTCTACCACCTCCAATTTGCTTCCGCTGCGTTCGCCGCTAGACGGCGTGGTGGTGGAATCGAAAGTCGTGGCCGGCGAAACCGTCGATGCCAGCGCGTCGATGTTCATCGTGACTGACCTGCGCAACATGTGGCTCTTTTTGGACGTCCGTCAGGATGATGCGCGGCGATTAGCCATCGGGCAGCCGGTGCTGTTTCGACCAACCGACGACAAAGATCGACCCGACATCAAAGGCTCCATTGCCTGGATCAGCACGGCTGCCGACGACAAAACGCGCACGGTCAAAGTGCGGGTGGACCTGCCCAACTCGGATGGCACATTGCGAGCAAACACCTTCGGCATGGGCCGGATTGTCCTGCGTGAGGAACAGCGGGCCATTGTCGTCCCGAGTGAATCAATCCACAGCGATGGCGATTGCCACGTGGTGTTTGTGCGAGACAAAAACTACCTTGCTGAAGGCGCTCCCAAATTCTTCCACGTCCGGCAAGTCCGGCTGGGTGCTAAGAACGGCGACTTGACCGAGATCGTTGTCGGCTTGCTGCCCGGCGAAATCGTCGCTACGAAAAACAGCGCTATCTTGGAAGCGCAGTTGCTCAAAGGCAACATGGCCAGCGACGACTAACCGCCGAAATTCACCCCGGATCAAAGGGAGAACCATCGTGCTGAATTGGATCATCGATTTTTCGCTGAAGCATCGCGCGGTCGTGCTGCTCTGCACCGGCGCGCTACTGTTAGTAGGCGGATTGTCGCTGCGCTATTTGGACATTGACGCATTTCCCGACACAACGCCGGTGCAGGTTGAAATCAACACGGTTGCACCAGCGCTTGGACCGGAAGAGGTCGAGCAGCGGATTACGTTCTCGATCGAACAAGCCCTCGGCGGCTTGCCGGGGTTGGAACAAATGCGGTCGATTTCCAAATTTGGATTATCTCAAGTCGTCGTGACATTCAAGGATGGCACTGACATTTATTTCGCCCGACAGCTAATCAGTGAGCGGCTGGCGACCGTGGAGCTTGCCGCCGGTATTGAACGGCCCAAAATGGGCCCGGTAGCGACCGGCTTGGGCGAAGTATTTCACTACGTTGTCCGGGCGAATTCTAAGGACAACACGGAAGCCCGCACGATTCACGATTGGGCCATCAAACCCAAGATGCGCACGGTGAAAGGAGTCGCTGAAATCAACAGTTGGGGCGGCTACGAAAAGCAGTACCAAGTACGGATCAATCCCCTCCTGCTAATCAAATACGGCCTCACCTTCGACCAAGTCATTCAGGCCGTCGAGGATAACAACCAGAATGTCGGCGGCGGCATGGTGCGGGAAGGAACACAGGCGCTCTTGGTCCATGGCCTTGGACGGACAAACAACACCGATCAAATCAAAGCGATCGAAATTGCCGCCAAAGATGGCGTGCCAGTGCGAGTGGGTGACGTGGCCGAAGTCATGATTGGCTCCGAAATTCGCCGCGGCGCCGTTACCGCCGATGGCAAAGGCGAAGTCGTCATGGGTTTGGGCTTTATGCTCATGGGTGAGAATACGCATGAAGTGACTACGGCAATGAAGGAGCGACTCGACGAAATCAAAGCGACGTTGCCGGCCAACGTCACTGTGACGCCTGTTTACGACCGGACCGAACTCGTCGATAAGGTCATCGGCACGGTGAAGAACAATCTATTTGAAGGCGGATTGCTCGTGATCGGAGTATTGTTCGCATTCCTGGGAAACCTCCGCGCTGCGGTGATCGTTGCTCTGGCGATTCCGCTTTCGATGCTGTTTGCCTTTTGCGGAATGTTGCGGTTCGGAATCTCCGCCAGTTTACTGAGCTTGGGCGCAATCGACTTTGGCATGATTGTCGATAGCTCGGTCGTGATGGTCGAAAACTGCGTGCGGCACCTTTCCGAGGAAGAAAACAAACGCCGGAAAAAAATCGACGTGGTGCGCGAGGCCGCCATCGAGGTTCGCAAACCGACCATGTTCGGCGAACTCATCATTATGATCGTCTATCTGCCGATCCTCACCCTGGAAGGAGTTGAAGGCAAACTATTTCGCCCCATGGCGTTGACGGTCATTTTCGCCCTCATCGGTTCGATGATTTTGTCGCTCACCCTCATGCCAGTACTCGCGAGCCTTGCGCTGCCAAAGCACATGGAAGAGCGCGAACCGCTGTTGATGCGAATCGTGAAATGGTTTTATGTGCCGGTATTGCACGCCGTGATGCGGCACAAGGGCATTGTGGTGGGTATCGCTGTGAGTATTTGCCTTGTCGTGTTTTCCATGATTGCTCCCAATCTCGGCTCCGAGTTCGTGCCCCGGCTTTCGGAAGGGGCCATCGCCATTGAAACGGTGCGGCCGACCGGCACGACCCTCGAAGAGTCGATTAATTACGACACACAGATCGAAAAAATCGTCCTCAAAGAATTCCCTGATGAGGTGCAACACGTCTGGTGCCGCATCGGCACGGCTGAAATCGCCACCGATCCCATGGGCATCGAGCAAGTCGATATTTTTATTACCTTGAAACCCCGCTCTCAGTGGAAGCAAGCCGACACGCAGGCGGGCTTGACTGATCTGATTGTCAACTGCTTGCGTGAAATGCCCGGCCAGCGAATGGAGTTCTTGCAGCCCATCGAAATGCGCATGAATGAAATCGTCACCGGCATTCGCGCTGACGTGGCCGTCAAACTCTATGGCGATGATCTCGATGTACTGACTGCCAAAGGTGAAGAGATCGCGGGAATTCTAAGTCAAATTCCCGGCAGTGCCGACGTTGCCAGCGAGCAAATTACCGGGCAACCAATGCTGGAAATCAAACTCAATCAGGACGAACTCGCCCGGCATGGAGTGCCTGCTAAGGTTGTGATGGACGTGATTGAATCGCTGGGTTCCAAGCCCGTCGGCGAAGTCATTGACGGACAGTTGCGTTTCCCGCTGGTCATTCGCTTGCCCGATGAAATGCGAGCTGGCCTCGACGGCGTCGGCTCGATTGTCATCCCCACGGCATCGGGCGAACGACTGCCGCTTTCCCATTTGGCAGAGATTCGCATCGCCCAAGGGCCATCGACCATTACCCGTGAATGGGGCCAGCGACGCATCGCGGTCTCAGCAAATGTTCGCGGTCGCGACATCGGTAGCTTCGTAGCTGAAGCCCAGCAGAAGCTCAAAGAACAATTCAAACTGCCCCAAGGCGGCTACTTTTACGAATTTGGTGGACAGTTCGAGCATTTACAACGCGGCCGCACGCGGCTGTTGATTGTTGTGCCCGTCGCCTTGGCGCTGATCTTTGCCTTGCTCTACATCACCTATCAAAATATCGTCGATTCGTTGCGGGTATTCACGGGAGTTCCGTTTGCCTGGGTCGGCGGCGTGTTCGCCCTGTGGGTACGCGACATGCCGTTTTCAATCTCCGCAGGCATCGGCTTCATTGCCGTTTCCGGCGTGGCGGTGCTGAACGCCATGATCCTGGTCAGCTATATCAGGCAATTGCGCCACCAGGGACTGCCGCTGGAGCGTGCAGTGGAAGACGCTGCAATCACTCGCTTGCGTCCGGTGCTGATGACCACGCTGGTCGCCAGCTTGGGCTTCTTACCGATGGCGTTTAGCACGGGCATGGGAGCGGAAGTGCAGCGGCCTTTGGCGACCGTTGTGATCGGTGGGGTTATTAGCGCCATGCTGATGTCGCTGTTGGTACTACACGCCATGTACATGCTATTCAAATCGCCTGCTGCGAAGTCACTCAATACCGCCTCGGCAATTGAACCGCCGCATTTCGCCGAGTTCATTGCGACACCATCCGAAATTCGAATTAGTACCTAATCGAAATTCAAAAACGACAATTTGGTGTTGCGCTGAAACATGCGATCGAGCGCCGGATCGCGTGCATGACAGCAATCGCGACGATCGACCGGGTGGTCTAATGCCCAGCATTGTCCGCAGTTTTGTGGGCTTCGATCCAGTGCTGGATTTGCGGCATCACGGCAGTCTGCCGTTGCTGTGTGGCAAGCTGCAGCGATTTTTCCGCTGCCCGAAGCGCCTCATCCGATTGGCCAAGTTGCGCGTAGGCATTGGCCAAATTGAACCAAATTTGCAAATTATCGGGTTTCAATTGCGCCGCGCGTTCGTAGCTTTTTGCCGCCTCGTTCATGCGGCCGGTCTGATATTGAGCGACTCCCAAATTAAAGTGGGTTTGCCATGAATCGGGCTTCCAGCGGAGCGCATCTTCGTATTGCTCGCACGCTTCCTCGAGCCTGCCGTTCTTGAACAGCGCATTTCCAAAATTGTAATGCGGTTCAGACGAATCAGGATTTAATCGAATGGCCTCTTGATACTGCTCAGTCGCCTCAGACCAGCGATTCATTTGCGCAAGTGCATTGCCAAAATTGTTGTGGGCCTCGGAGCTCTCTGGATTCAATTTCACAGCGATGGCGTCTTGCTCCAACGCATCTTGAACTCGGCCGATTTGTAGGTAAGCATTGCCCAAATTGTTGTGGGCCTCCGCATAGGCCGGCCGGATATTGAGTGCTTGCTCGAATTGGAGAATTGCATCCTGCATTGCGCCCAGGTCCATGCAAGCGGTGCCAAGATCGTAATGCGCTTCGGCAAAGTTGGGCTTTAATTGAATCGCATGCTTGAATTCGTCGATCGCGTCTTGCAGGCACCGCTGCGGTACAGCGCGCTGCCTAAATTGTCGTAAGCGTCGGCAAATTGCGGATTCAACTCGATGGTTCGACGATACTCGCTAATTGCATCGGGAATGCGATGGGCATGATAATACGAGCTACCCAAGTTATTATGCGCAAGGGAATCGTCCGGCTCATTCTCAACGGTGGTCTGCCAAAGTGTGACTTGGTCTCGATAATCGCTCAACCGGCGTATGCCTACGATCTCAAAAATAACGACGATCACCCCCGCAAGGCCAATAAGCGAAAGCGTTGACCATTGTTTTCTATCGCTTGAATTGCCCTCGGCGCACCGTCGGCGCTCGATGGAATTTGCACTTAAATAAAATCCTGCCACAACCAATGGCACAATGGCAGCCAGCGGCAGGTACATCCGGCGTTCGGCCGCGATTTCAGTGCTGATAGGCACGACCAACGTGGGCAACAGAATCGCAAATGTCCACGCGCCTGCAAATCCGACGCAACTGCGTCTCCATAGCATTACCCCTGTGGCGATCATCAAACCCAATGCCCCAATGACCCAGGGCCAAGCGTCTGAAAAGCTTATGTATCGCATTTCATAGTGAATCACTAGCGGCCAAGGCCAGAACACCAGCTTTAGATACATAAACAAAACCTTCGCCTGCGTGCACCAATAATCTAGAAGCGGTATTCCCAAATCGAATCCTGCCGACTCGGATCGGGGCCCGCTAATATTGAGCGCAACGAGCAATCCCCAGGTGGCGAAAAGTCCCACGTAAAGCGCCCATGAATTTCGAACGGCCCTGGCAAAGCTTCCAGCGCTAAACGTCCGCTCAAAAAGCAAGACCAGCACAGGAGCGGCTAGCATAGTCTCTTTGCACGCCATCCCCGCCGCGCATGCCACGGTCGCGAGCAGAAGCCATGCAAAGCGCGCCGATCTGTGTTCCGCGGCCCAATAGCGCAAGCTGCCATAGAGCGTGGTGAGATAGAAAAAACCGACCATCACTTCAGTTCTTTGTGTAACGTAAACGACCGCCTCAGTTTGCAAGGGATGGATCGCCCACAACAAAGCCGAAACGAAGGCTAGCAGATCACCGCTGCGCAAATCGACCTTGGAAGTAATCGAGCGCCAACGTGCGCCGCACGATGGCCCACAGCAGCAATGCCGATAGCCAATGCAACACCACGTTGAAAACGTGATATCCAAATTCATCGAGGTGGCCAATATGATAATTGAGCGCAAGCGACAAATTCACCAGCGGCCGTCCGGAAGTGGAAAGCTGGAGCGGCGGATTCAAGGGACCGGGGGTTTCGGCGTTTCCAATCGGCGGCCACAAATGCGTGATCGAAGGGTTCTTTTCGATATTGAACTGATCATCCAAAATGAACGGCAGGTGGAATGATCGGAAATAGAGAAGCCACAATACGAAAGCCAGCGCGGCAGCGGCAGCTAAGTTCCAAATCCAATTCCGTGTCTCTACGGAAGACGGCAATGGTTGAGTTTTAAGTTTGGCCGCGGCCCTGCGCGACGCAGAACCATCCCAAGACCGTTTGGATTTAGCATCGGGCATCGAAAACGCTTCGAAAATAACGATATGGAAGCGACGATTTTTGAGAGGTAAATCCTAGCATGATCTCCCGGGCCGATTCACGCAATCAATGAACTGAACAATCGGCTCTCGAATTGAGGCTTACCATAGCTTGGCTAAGCTACGGAGCAATTCTCGCATCGGGTTTGCAAGCTGATTTTTGATTCTGCCGTTAAGTTCGTTAGTCAGCTCGGGGGGCCATGAGCTACAGCATTGGCCCCTAGGTTAGAGGTGTTTTGGACCTACAATTACATATCCAATTTCCAATGAACCAAATCCATTCCCACGATCACCAGCACAGCACCCAAGGCTCCCAGACCAAAATGGGCGCTGCTGTCGTATTAACGTTGATCCTGGTCGCGTGCGAAGCTGTCGCCGGGTATTTGGCAAGCAGCTTGGCTCTATTATCCGATGCGGGGCACAACCTGGCAGATGCGGCCGCCTTGGGCTTGTCGTGGTATGCGCTCTGGATTTCCCACAAGCCGGCCCATGCCGGCATGACGTATGGATATCATCGCGTAAGCATTTTGGCGGCCTTGGTGAATGCCGTGGCCCTGGTGGTGATTGCACTGGCAATTGTTTGGGAGGCATTTAGCCGGTTACGGCATCCCGAAATCGTCCATGGCGCGGTGATGATTGTTGTGGCTCTGATTGGGATAGCGATCAATGTTCTTATCGGTGCTTGGTTGCATGCCTCAGCCAAACACGATCTGAATGTGCGCAGCGCCTATATTCACATGATCGGCGATGCCGCTTCGGCCGCCGGTGTTGTCATCGCTGGAATCGTGGTTATTTCGAGCGGATTCTATCTCGCCGATCCACTAATCTCCTTCGTTATCGCGGCGCTAATTCTCTATAGTTCTTGGGGCGTTTTGAAGGAAAGCGTTTTCGTTTTGTTGGAAGGCACACCCGCCGGCCTCGATATGAATGCCGTGGCAAAAGCGATCATATCAGTTTCCGGGGTAATGGCTGTACACGATCTGCATGTCTGGACCGTAGGTCCCGGTGCCATCGCCTGCAGTTGTCATATCCAAGTATCGGATCAAACGATTCGCGACGGCCAGGAGATCGTTGGCTCAGTTGGCACAGTCCTCTGCGGCGACTTCGGCATTAACCATACGACGGTACAAATCGAAGTGCATGACAACTCGGTCAATCGCCTTTATTGCACGATGAAAAAGTCGGATGACGCATGCTGAATTCCGGCGCCTGTCTTGTCGACTTAGTTCTCCCTTTTGTGCGACTGGATCATCAAAGTGATAATGTTGCTAAGCCGCTTTTGGTTGCTAAGCGCGTTTGCGGCAGAGTGAATAAAACTGCGACTGACCCCATACACAAGGATTTTGTTTTTAAGAGAGTTGTTCTTTTTTAGTATTTAATTGCACTCCACACCTCGATTCACTTCATATGATTCGCAAGTGTTAGCGACACTGCCACCTCAGGCACCAGTAACATGGAATTTCCTGATTTTCGATATACGCGGCGGGCAAAACCAGTTCCACAATAAATCCTTACCACTCGCTAACTCCCGACCACGAAAATTGCAATTCACGCTGAACCAGGACAATGTTCTAGGGCGCAATTTACGGATGTTTCCACCGAAGAACAAAATAGCCAGATCGGATACAAAATTCTCAAGAGACCGTACGATGCTAAGTTAGCTTGCAGCAGGTCCGATCAGACTATGGGGTTGGTGGGCTCTGTGGACCGGAACTCGGCGTGGGCTAGGGCTTCGTAGGTAGGGCCGTTACGGCCGAGGGTGCTGGCGAAGACGGTGACGGAATCGACGGTTATGGTGCCGGCGTCGAAATCGGCGTGCTTCTTGAATTGGGCGGATAATTCATTCAAGGTGGCGGAACTGTTTCCGCGCACGCGGCCCCGCGTGAAATGCTGTGCGAAGCGGCGGTATTCGCGGACAAAGCCTATTGGCTCGAGCAGGCGCTCAACGGCTTGGAACACGAGTTCCATTTGCTCGGCTCCTTCGCGCGCGCCGAGCCACAATGTTCGGGGATGAGAAACCGAGGGAAACGCGCCCGAGGCTTGGGCGACTATTTCGAACGGGCTAATTCAGT
>CAWGBP010000011.1:0-34120 GCA_963820835.1 Pirellulales bacterium
ATCATCATGCCCACCGTGTCGGGCCTGGCGGTGTCGGCGTATAAAGCCATCAAAGGCGCACTGCTAGCCGCCGCCGCAGGCGTGTTTGGCGTTCTCACGGTGCTCGGCGTCACCGTTGGCTATGGCATGCGGTCGTTCTATGGCTATCTGCAAACCAAGCAAAAATATCAGTTGAACCTGACCGAAAGTTTGTACTATCAAAACCTCGATAACAACGCCGGCGTGCTCACGCGACTCTTAGACGAGGCCGAAGAGCAAGAAAATCGCGAAGCGGCGCTGGCCTATTTCTTTTTGTGGCGCCAAGGCGATGCCCGTCATCTCACAGCCGGCGAACTCGATCGCCAAATCGAACGCTTCCTGGCCGCTACGCTCGGCCGCCCGATCGATTTCGAAGTCGACGACGCACTGGCGAAACTCGTGCGATTAGGCCTCGCCCACCCCGGCGCCGATGGCCGCTACAGCGTCATGTCGCTCGATAAATCGCTGGAAATCCTCGACTACAAGTGGGACAATTACTTCTCCTACAACAAAGCCGCTTAAAAAAGGGGACGGAATACGGGCGTCTTTCTTTGTCATTTACTATCACCGTCCGCCATTCCAGCAGTTCAACCCGCCCAATTCGTTCGCCGTCTGCTTCTCTCCACAACCTGCCGCGTTCGCCGACGCCGACGCGGCGGGCCCGTAAGATAGAGAATCTAACCGCCCGATTTTCCGCCAGCAGACTGCCCCTGGGCGCTGTCAACATTGCCGACCCGATCGGCTGGAAATCCGTCGGGAAACCAGGGCTTCAGGTCGGCGAGCTTTTCCGCAATCGCCTTGCTCGGCGCGAGTCCGAACGCGCTGTAGTACGGTGCCAGGTTCCGGTGGCAGTGCTGGCTGTAACGAAGCACCCATTGATCGATCTTATCCTGCCGCGTCTTTATCCCCTCGGCCCCGTCGCGTGTTGCATAAGTGGCCAAAGTTTCATGAATCGCCGGCCAACCAAACGCTTGAATCGTCTTGACGTAGATCGATAGGTTCTGCCAGGGACCGCCGGCCGCATTTGGCTCCAGCCTGGCCTGCATGAGTTGATCGACGTTTTTGAGCGACGGATGCGCCGTCATCTCACGTCCAACCAGGGTTTGCATCAGGTACATGCTGAACAGATTAACATTCACTTCGACGAAATCCCCGCCAAACGTGGCGGCATGCACCTCATGGTTGTGTCCCAACTCGTGAAACAATCCCCAGTCTCCATCGTTCCGAAGTGAATCCAAATCCAGGAACTTTTTTGTGACCGAAATGTGTGCCATCACTGGATAACCCGAATGCATGAAGCCCGCACTGATCTGCCGATCCACCACCACGCGCTCGGGCGGCGCGGGCTGCTCGGGCCAACCCGCCAGCTCCGCCTCCATATCGACGACCTTGCTCCAAAACTCGATCAATTGGGTGGGATCCTCTAACGTTGCCAGGGCGCTAGCCGGCAAATGGAATATGATGCGCTGCGAGCCGATCTCGCCCCATGGCGCCGGCGATTTGCGCATCCGTGCCCATTGTTGCGGTGTCGTCTTGCCAAGTTCAAACATCGGAGCGTCCACTCCTCCGCGGATGCGTATGTGCGCCACCTCTTTCACTGCGGAAAGGTCTTCCCCCAGCCAGCCATATCCTCCATCGGTGGCCACGCGATGCCCTCCCAGCGCCTTATTTCTGGGCACGTCGACGAGCACGGTTCCCCCAAACGCATTGGCCACGATGGTTGACTTCGCAACGATTTCAATTCGCCGGCTGATGCGCGGAAAGCGTGTCCATTTCGCGTCGCCGAGAACATCGTCCGTGTGCGCCCCAATGATGACTGCCAATCCGCGGCTCACATCGGCGTCGTCGACCGTTATGGTCAGGTGCTCCCCCGGCGCCGCATAGATGCCCGTGCTGTGCCAGCGTGGCACGTTAAGGGGAACATCGATCACGCGATCCACACGCGGTGCATTGGCTGCAACGGAGCCGGGAAAGTCGTCCGCGCTCGGGTGCGCAGTCGTCTCCGCCGCCGGGATCGACATATATTTCTTGACGACCGCGTCCCACTGTTTGCGCGTATCGCTTTCGTTTTCAGAAATTGAAACCGGCCGCGTCGCGGTCGGGCGGAGTGATTCGGCCCTGGCCCGGAAATCATTGATGTTCTCTGCGCGTACCGTGGCGCCATGGACAAAAAATGCCAATTCAAGTACTGCCAATTGAATCGACGAGATTTTGGGCCGCATCGGGGAGCCGAGATTTCGCAGCAGTTGACGGGCGCACTGCACAATTATAGCGGCCAAAGTCCGGGGTCTGGAACATTCTTTGGCCGCTCGACCATTCATTTTGAAAAACTCCTAACCAAAAACATGTTCCTGACCCCTTCTCTGCTCCGTTAACATGGTGTGATTGCTCTTCCGCTCTGACGACCGTCGCAATCAACCGGCCCACTTGCAGCATCAATTTCTCTTCGCTTTTTTGAGGTTCCAATTTCCGACTACGCAACCTCCCATTGGCCCCTGGTGGTCATCGGCGCCGGCGCTGCCGGATTGGTGGCGGCGGAACGCGCGTCCTCGCGCGGGCGAAAAACCCTGCTGCTGGAACGCAATCGCAAGCCCGGCATCAAAATTCTGATGTCCGGCGGCACGCGCTGCAATCTCACGCAAAACACCGACGGCCGCGGCATTGTGGCCGCTTACGGTCCGCCTGGGCGTTTTCTGCACTCAGCCCTGGCGGCACTGGGCCCGCAAGATTTGGTCGCCCTGGTCGAAGCGGAAGGAGTGCCGACAAAAGTCGAGGAAACCGGCAAGATTTTCCCCGTCAGCAATAAGGCCGCCGACGTGCTGCAGGCTTTTCTCGATCGCTTGTACCGCAGCGGCTGCGAGCTGGCCCTCGACGAATCGCTGGTCGAACTCGAGCGAATCGAAAATTTAAGAGCCGAAAACTCAATCGCTGTCCAGCACCGTTTTCGCCTGGCAACCTCCAAACGCACGATCACCGCCGGCTGCGTCATCATCACCACAGGTGGGCAATCGTATCCCGCCAGCGGCACCACCGGCGACGGTTATCGTTGGGCCGCCGCGTTGGGTCACACGATCGTTCCGCCGCGCCCGGCGCTCGTGCCCATCACCACATCCGCGCCGTGGGTGCGCGAACTTTCGGGCATCACAATTCCCGATGTGGCAATTCGCCTGCTGCAAGGTAGTCTCCCTCTACCTTCGGGAGAGGGCAGGGGTGAGGGTGCCTCTGCTAAACCGGCCAAACCCCAGATTCTCGACACGCGCCGCGGTTCGCTCTTGTTCACCCATTTTGGCTTGTCCGGGCCGGTGGTGCTCGATCTCAGCCGCCACGTCAGCGGGCATCCTAAACCGCAAGCGTTGCAATTGGAGTGCGATTTTCTGCCCGACATCAAATCCGCCGATTTAGATTCGCAGCTTCGCCAACAAGCCGCCGCCGCAGGCAAGAAGCAACTTCTTTCGCTCGTGCCGGAACTCTTGCCGCGCCGGTTAGCCGAAGTTTTGCTGCGCGAAGCCGGCTTGCCAGCCGACAAAAAAGCCGGCGAGCTAAGCAGCGCCAATCGCGCACTGTTGATCCGCGCGCTCAAGCAATTTCTCGTCCCTGTCTCTGGCACGCGCGGCTTCGCCAAGGCGGAAGTCACCGCCGGCGGCGTGCAGCTCGATGAAATCAATTCCAGCACGCTTGAAAGCAAGCTTGTCCCGGGCTTGTATTTCGCCGGCGAAGTGCTCGATTTAGACGGCCCCATCGGCGGCTACAACTTCCAGGCCGCCTTCAGCACCGGCTGGCTCGCCGGCCTGCACGTCTAAAGTGCCGCGATAGTAACGTAGCAGGCACACTCCGTGTGCCGTCAGCAAAGTCCGGGGTCTGGAACATTTTTTGACCGTTTGACCATCCATTTTGAAAAACCCCTGACCAAAAACATGTTCCTGACCCCCTCTGCGCCACTACTTTCCCCACTCCCCACTTCCCACTCCCCACTCCCCATTCGACACTCCCCGTGCGATACTCGACCAGTGGCTGCCGAGCGAGCGCGAGCGTCGGTTGCTCATCCATTGCTCGCAGGCTGCCGGCTCGAAAAGGTGGCGGTTATCGTCCCTCCTTCCAAGAGGCTAAAAATGACTTGGAAATTCGCCATTATCTCGGCGCTCTTGTTTTCTCTCGCAGCCGCCTCGGCCGACGACGAAATCCCCAGCGCCCCTCCGACTAAAAGCGTGCTCGCTGGCGTCGAACGAAAAATAGTCAACGAGCCCAAGTACACGTCCACCCCGCGCTATTGCTTGCTCGTGCTTGGCACAAATGCGGAATCAAAAGTGTGGATGGTGGAAGACGCAGACGTCTTGTACATCGACAAAAACGGCAATGGCGACCTGACCGACGATGGTCCGCCGATTACACAATCAAATATCCGCAAGTGGCAAGGCCACAATAAAACGGATCGCGGCTGCGAATATGCAGTCGACGAATTCCAACCGCTGGGGGGCAACCGGCAAACGAATTTTCGCTTAAATCGCTGGAATTACGGCGAAGAGCCAACTGATAGCTATGGTCTGGAGTTGAGCCTTGATGGCAAAACGCCCATGTATGCCGGCTGGTTCGGCACGTTTTGGGGATCCTCGCCGGAAAACGCCCCGCTGGTCCATTTTGGCGGACCTTTGAAACCCGTCGTTCTGAGATACAAAGAAATCGAGTTAGGCACTGCTCCCGACCGTTTGAGCATTTGCTTTTTAAACCCCGGCAGTTGCCCGGGAGCGGTCTCCCGGTTGAGCATCGACGCGTTGCCACGGCGAATTGTTCCCGAAGTTCGCATCGACTGGCCCGTCGCCGATGCAGCCCCGCCGGTACGCACGTACGAGTTGCTTACCGAGCGCTGCTGCTTCTGGGAATTCTATAACACGCATCTGCAAATCCCCGCAGGCATTGTCCCAGGCGAAGCGACGCTGACGGTTTCCGTGCCGCAGGAAGTTTTTCCCTTCGAACTTTCCACAAACCAAGTCAAACTTCCTATCCACGCAAAAGCCCAGCAATCGCCCGAAAAAGCGCCTTAAAAATAACAAGTTGCGCTGGGAGAAGTTTCTCTGCGGCTCGCCCCGACTCAAAGGGACATTCTGCTGGAAGTAGAATTCCCCTTTTCCTTCCTGCACACTTCGTCCGCGCGACCGACCAAAGAAACCGCCGATAATTAGACCCTCCCCGTTTAATTTCCCTCCCCAAAAAATGACTGAGATATTCGTATGATGCGCGAACACCGCTCCGGTGGGTTTGATCATTGTGCTGGAGGTGTTTATGACAATTGAATTTCCGAAGCCGGGTGACAAACTATTTGGTTTGGATGGCAATATCGACATTGATCTCAGGCCTGTTCGGCATTGGTTCTGGCGCGACAACAATTACATCAAAGGTTTCTACGAAACTGCGACAGCGGTTGCTGAACGACTGCAATCCGACTGCTGCGCACAATCGAATGGCCGAATGTTCATCGGACTGGCGTATCTGTATCGGCACTGCATCGAACTTCAACTGAAATTTATTATTCACTATGCGATCAAATGTCAGGTGACGTCGGTGACGGAAAAACAAGCATTTCACCACAGTCTCAAAGGACTATGGGAGATTGTTCGGAAAATCCTTACCGATCACCCTGCGGGGCCTTTGGATCAGCTCGATCATGTCGAAACAGTCCTCATGGAACTGCATGAAGCAGATCCGGGTGGAGAAGACTTTCGTTTTTCCCGACGAAAAGATGGTACCGGAAGTACGCAATACATGCCGGATTCATTCAGTCTCGATCAGTTTATTGACAGCATGGACAAAATCCACACGTTTCTAGAATGTGTTGGTGATATGTTCGTGAATTGGCATGATAGCTTGGTCTCAAACGCGGATTATTAAGGATGGAGCATGCGATGGAAGACGAATGCAAACAGATCGAGACAAATTTGCGGCGGCTTTTTGAAAACGATCTGCCAACTTATGCAGAAAGGCGCCTTCGCGTAAAACTTCATCAATTCATTCCTGATGCATATTTTGCGGTAGCATCTGATGAATGTCTCAATGCCTTCGTTGCGGGGCATTTTTATAGTTGCATTATGGTTTGTCAGGCTGTTGCAGAAGGAATCGCGCAGTTTTTGGCGGAGTCAAACAATGTTTCAAAGAGCGACGATCATAAGGCCCTTATAAACAAGCTTCAGCATAAAGGCATTATTACAGCCACTGCGTACGCTGCCTTCCGCAAAATTCGTGGAGAGGATCGGAACGATTTTCACCACTTGAATCCCACTGTGGAACAAGGGTACAGAGAACTAGAAGATCGTGCGGAAGAATGTGTGAACGCGCTCTATGAAATCGAATCCGAAGTCTTTGCTCTTATGCCTAATCAGAGAGGCGAAGCGGCTTTGAAAAATCCCCAGTACTGGCGAGCTGATACAAAAAGCGGTATTTTGGTCTATGTTCGAGGCCGATAGGACTCCCCCGCCACTTTCTCCCCGCCGCGGAACAACGGTTGCACACTCGAGCGGCACCAATGCCACTGCCGCACGTTCAACTTACGAAATCCGCCCCTTTTGAGACCGATGTCCTCGCGCGCCTCGACGCTCGTACCGCCGTTTTCCCCATTCCCCTTTCCCCACTCAATCATCTGCGTCAATCGGCGTTCATCTGTGGTTTCTCCCCTCTGTCCTGCCCAATTGTCTTCTGCGTTTCCTCTCCGTCCCTCTGCGTCCTTTGCGGTTAAATGTTCCCGCACGCGCGGCCAATTCGCCTCTTGATTTCCAGCCGCGATTGAAAAATCCACATCCGCTCAAAAAATTGTGCGCGATCCGCTTTGATCATCGTGCCGACGGGCGGTATCAATCGTTTCTTGCATTCGCATTGGCAGAGGGTTAGTTTGGTGAAGCAACTTGTTCTTTATCTTCATCTTCTTTTGGGGAACCGCTAATGAATCAATCTCAATTAGCTCATTACTTTGTGCGCCGTTTCGCCGCATGCGCTGCAATTCTGGCAACTTCGATTGTTTTGATTGTCGCGCAAAACCCCATCCTCAGCACGCAATCTGCGCGCGCCGACGATCCCTACTTGCTGGTCAATAGCACCGGCAACAACTCGGTCGTGAAATTCGATGTCATCACCGGCGCAGCCAGTTTATTTGCCCAATACAACGCAGGCGACGACCCGCGCAATTTGGCCATGGATACGCAAGGCCACGTGTTTGCCTCCTTCGGCGCCGGCCACGAAACGGTGGTGAAACTGGTGCCGCAAATCGGTTCCAGCGTGCTGGTTTCCCAAGATTTCACAGCCAGCATTCCCGGCGACGGCCCGGGTCAGATTCAATTCTATAACGGCAACCTCTATGCAGCCGGCGACGAATCGCGCGTCATTTATCAATTCAACGGCGCAACCGGCGCACAAATTTCCACGTTCAGCGCGTCCACCTCGTACAATATTCGCGCCATGACCATTTCCGATAGCACGCTGTACTATTCCGAAATTTTCCAGGATCGGGTGCGGAAATTCGACCTGACGCATACGCCGCCCACAGGAGGCACGTTTTTTACCGATTCAACGCATTTGAACGATTCATGGAATATGACGGCAGGCTTCAATAATGTTTTAGTATTTGCCAATCGTGGCGACACGAAGCTGCAAGAGTACAACGCCACGACTGGCAATTATCTGGGAATGCTTGCCGATTTAGACAATTTCGATCCGTCGCTCACGCGGTCGTGGGATGTTACTTACAACGCGCTATTGAATAACTATTTCGTCAGCGCAGGCAGCCAGGTGTATCGCTTGGACAATCAAGGCGATTTATTGCAAACCTACACGAGCCCATTGCTCCAGGGAGCATCGGGAGTATTAGCCGTTCCCGAGCCGGCATCGAGCGCGCTAATGATCCTGGGCGCTTTTGGGCTATTTACATGGAGACGGAAAAAATCGCGGCTAACTTGAAAGCGACTGAAGTCTGACTTAGAGCGTGTTTGTAAATTGAGAACTTGCATGAGATTGATGAAAAAGGTACGGCTCCATCCCCTTGTTGTGTTTCTAGAACACGGATGGAGCCGCACCCATGGACGGGCGAAAGTATCCCAGCGATTTGACCGACGAGCAATGGCAATTGATCCGACCTTTGTTGCCCCCGACGAGCCGCGTGGGACGGCCTCGCCAAGTCTGCCGTCGGCAGGTGATCAATGCCATTTTGTATGTGAATCGCACGGGCTGTCAGTGGCGTCAGTTGCCGCGCGACTTTCCCAACTGGCGAACGGTTTACCATTTGTTCTGGCAATGGCAACTGTGGAACCTGTGGCAGGAGATTCACGACACGCTCCGCGGGCGAGTCCGTCGCGCCGAGGGAAGAAAGGCAAAACCCAGTGCTGCGATTGTCGACAGCCAGAGTGTAAAAACCACGGAAGTCGGCGGAATTCGCGGGTACGATGCCGGCAAAAAAGTCACCGGCCGCAAACGACATGTGGCGGTCGATACGCTGGGGCTGATCTTGGCGCTGGTCGTGCATCGCGCCGATGTGCAAGACCAAGATGGTGCGCGAATGCTGCTGGACCAAATGCGGCAGGGCTTTGGCCGACTGAAGGTCATTTTCGCCGATGCAGCCTACGCCCGCAGTGGATTGCCCGAATGGGTGAAAGCCACCTTTGGCTGGGTCTTGCAAACCGTGCTGCGGCCGGTTGGGATTCGAGGATTCGTGGTGTTGCCCAAACGCTGGATCGTCGAACGGACGTTTGCCTGGCTTTCACGCTGCCGCCGCAACAGCAAGGATTACGAACGAACCGTACGCTCCAGCGAAGCCATGCTCCACATCACTATGATTAACCTCATGTCACGCCGTCTGGCACGGCTCAAAACCTAATTTACAAACACGCTCTTAGCGGAATGCCTGCGTCTGCCCCAAGAAAATCCCACCCAAAAAATCAAACTCTATCGCAGGCTATTGGTCATTTTTGATCGTCCTTCGTTAGCATCCTTGATCGTTGGGCCAAAGAATCCAATCCGCCAAAAATCAGACCGGCAATAACAACGCATGCCACAAATAGCAGCGCGAACCAATACCAAGACAAAACACCGAACACCGGACGTAGCGCCCACGCTGCAAAGCCGGCGATTATTGCACCAAGGATGATCGGGCCGAGCAAATAAAACGGCCCCTTGCAGAGCGACCGTCCCATTTTCTTCTGTGCTGGTTCCATGCCCCGATTCTACCCGATTGCGCGGCAGACAGTTAAAACTAGCCACCTTATTAGCGTTCATCAGTGTTCATCAGCGGTTCCGTCGTTCTCCGCTCGGCTGCACACAAGTCGCCGCCTCTCCGTCCTACTGCCGCATTCTCTACCCTCTGCTCCCTACCCTCTAACCCCACGCGCGGCCAATTTCCCTCTTGCCTTTTCTAGCCGTATCTGATAATTTGTACACTATTAAAGCGCTCTAGTGTTTCCGTCGTGCGCCTCGGCCGGCAAACGGCCGCCGGGACCCACCCATTTTCTTTTTAGATCGATCGCCTGGCGGCCGGCCAACTTCCCAAAGTTGGCGGCGTGCTCCTAGCGACCCGTTGTCGCGAAGAGCATGCCTGAACCGCGCCGAGGCGCACGATTTTTTCTTTTCCCCCAGGCACCTCCATACGCCGACATTTAAAATCTGCAACCTGCACTCTGCAATCTCCGGTATCTGCATTCTGCCTTTGTACCCGCTGCTCCGTGTCTCAGTGCCTTCGTGGTGAAAAATTGTGCCCAAAGTCCCTTGACACCAACTTGTTGACCCCGACTTCCCCCTTTTCGCGAAGCAAAAAAATCCCACACAAAATACAATTCATCCGACAAAACACGATGTTCGTAGCACCCCCGCCTCTCACTTTGCAAACAACGTGGGTAAATGAGGGGAAAGTGTTTGGCCCAAAACCATCGTTTTTCCCGAGCTTTTCTAGCGCACACTTCCCCTGCGCTTTTCACTCATTCACTCGCGCAAAAAAAACGTGCTCAAGAAACACCGAGAATTTCCGAGCGCCCGCGCACTTCGCACCTGCGCCGTGGTATAAGTCTTGTAATCACGAACCTCCAACCACCTTCCGACTTCCGACCTCAGATTTCATTTCGTCATTTAGTCATTAGTCATTTTTCTCCGTCTCCCCACTCCGCACTCCGAATTCCGCACTCCCCACTTCGCATTAACCCTTCACCCGTTCACCCGCTCACCTCTTCACCCGCTCACCTGCTCACTCCTGCCCCCCTGAACCCCGAACCCTGACATATGCGAATCGTCGCCGGATTAGCAAGCGCCGTTCTCATCTTGCTCGTGCTCTACGATAGCTTCGAGACCACGATCCTCCCGCGCCGCGTCACACACCGCTTCCGCTTCGCCCGGTTCTATTACCTGAGCACCTGGCGCGTCTGGCGTACCGTCGGCCTCTTGATCCCGCGCCACAAATGGCGCGAAGCGTTTTTGAGCGTCTTCGGGCCGTTGTCGGTCTTGGGCCTGTTAGCCACCTGGGTCATCGCACTCATCTTCGGCTTCGCGCTTCTGCACTATTCGCTGGGCACTGCAGTTCATTCCCCCGACAGCACGCCGGCATTTTCCACCTACTTCTATTGGAGCGGCGGCACGTTCTTCACACTCGGCTACGGCGACGTTACCCCTTCGACCGTCTTTGGCCGCGTAATGGCCGTCGCCGAAGCAGGCATGGGCTTCGGTTTCCTCGCGCTGATCATTGGTTACTTGCCGACTTTCTATCAGACCTTTTCCAAGCGCGAGACGATGATCGCCTTACTCGACGCCCGTGCAGGCTCGCCCCCCAGCGCCGCGCAATTACTCATTCGTGCGGGGCGCTCGTCGGTCGTTTCCTCGCTCGATCCATTCCTTGGCGAGTGGGAACGCTGGTCGGCCGAGCTGTTGGAAAGCCATTTGTCGTTCCCCGTACTCTCCTACTATCGGTCGCAGCACGAGAACCAATCGTGGCTGGCAGCCCTGACCGCCATCTTGGACACCTGCGCGATCACCATCGCCGCAGTCAAAGATCACAACCCGTTTCAAGCGCAATTGACGTTCGCCATTTCGCGCCATGCAGCCGTCGATCTGGGACTCGTCTTCAAAGCGCCGCCCGTCGTGCCCAAAGCCGATCGCTTGCCGCGCGAAAAGCTCACCAAGCTGGAGGCCGATCTCCGCGAGGCCGGCTACGAACTGCACGATTCGATCACCATTCAAAGCAAGCTCGCCGAACTGCGCGGCATTTACGAACCATTCGTCAACGCGCTGGCCGAACGATTCCTGTTCGCGCTGCCGGCGATCGTGCCCGAGCAACTTAAGCCCGACAATTGGCAAACCAGCGCCTGGATGAAGCGCGTCCCCGGGCTCACAAGCCTGCCCCTATTATCAAAAATCGAGGACAGCCACTTTCAGTAGCGGTCAGCAATCAGCCGACCACTTGCATTTCCGGCTGAAAGCTGACTGCTAAAAGCTAACCGCTAATTGCTCATTTCTCAGCATGCTGTTTAATCATATCCACAATCTTCGCCCAGCCCTTAGGCATTCCTTCCCGATGATCCTGCAAAATATCACCCATCGCTCGGTGAGTAAGTGTCAGGCGCGTGCTGCGTCCCTGTTCAGTCAGCCGGTATTGCACGTGCGAAATCGCCGCGTACGACATCATCATCGGTCCGTAAATTTCCAAGAGCTTCGGCGGCTTGATCACTTGCACGTGTCCCCACAAGTGTCCCGTGTTGTTTCCCAAATCGCGAAACCAGCGGCCGCCGGGCCACGGTTCGAGTTTAAGACTCATCGACATGCCTTCCATGTTCGAAAGGCCAGGGCCGCACATTTCCAGCACCGAATCCCATACGGTCGCAATCGGCGCATTGATATCGATTTCCTGCTCAATGTGCAGGGTCAACTCGACCGACGATGGTTTTTTGGTCGCGCTATTCGATGTAAGCATGCTAGACATAATCATTTCTCCTCGTGTTTAGGGGACTCCAATGAAGTGAGATTCGAAGTTGTCGATTTCGAACCGGATTGTTTTTTTGCCTTTTCCTCGGCGTGTTGTTTGATGCTTAACAACTGATGTTTCCAGAATCGTTCGTAGGTTTTCACCCAGTCGTGAATGGGTTGGAGTTTTTGCCCGTTTATTTTGTAAAGCCGTTGGCGCCCGTCGCGCCGCACGCTCACTAAGCCCACCTGCCGCAATACTCCCAAGTGTTTGGAGACTTGCGGTTGCGGCCAACCAAGCGTTTGCACCAGATCGGTCACCGGCCGCTCGCCTTTGGCCAAAACATCGAGCATTTGCCGCCGCCGCGGCTCAGCGACGGCATTAAATGGATCAAAAGTCGTCGGCATTCGAGGCATGAGATTAATATATTCCCATATCGGAATATGTCAAGCGTGGTTTGAAAGTTTTTTTACAATCCCAACCCGGCAATCGCATAAATAGGCGATTTGCCCAGCAGATTGTGAGCAGATTACACTGCGTTTTGACCGTGTCGTGGCCGAGAAAGTTCAGCTAGGGGGAATCGATGCGCTTTCGAATTGCGTTTGCACTATCTGCTCTATTGCTGGCAGCAAGCCCGCCGACAATTGCCGCCCCGGCCAATTCCACCGCGCAGCCGCTCAATAAATCAAATGAGCCGGCCGCCGGGCCGCGCGAGCGGTTGCTCATGGATTTCGGCTGGCGATTCCGCGACGGTGATTCGTCGGACGTGGGCACTTCGCTCGATTACCCCGAAGCGAAAGATCTGGCCAAAGTTCGCAAGGCCGATCTGAAGGTTCAAGACAAGCTCCTCAAAGAGCAAGCAAAATCCGCCGATCCGCACTTGGGCGAGAAACTCGAATTCGTGCAGCCCAAATTCGACGATTCTTCGTGGCGCGCACTCGACTTGCCGCACGATTGGGCGGTCGAACTGCCGTTCAGCGAGAAGGCCGACGCCAATCACGGTTTCAAAGATATCGATCCGGCCAAGGGGACCAACATCGGCTGGTATCGCAAAACATTCGATTTGCCCGAAAGCGATCACGGCAAAAGCTTGTGGCTCGAGTTCGACGGCGTCTATCGCAACAGCCTAGTGTGGATCAATGGGCACTTTCTGGGCCGCCACGTGAGCGGCTACACGAGTTTTTTTTACGACATTTCGAAGTACGCCAATTTCGGGGGCCGCAATACGCTGGTGGTCCGCGTTGACGCTTCGCGCTACGAAGGCTGGTTCTACGAAGGGGCCGGGATTTATCGCCACGTCTGGCTCGTGAAAACCGGGCCGGTGCACGTGGCGCATTGGGGCACCTATTTAACGACCGATGTGAAGGGTAAAGACGCGACAGTTTCCGTACGCACGACATTGCGCAACGAGAGCGACAAGCGCGCGACGGTGTCGCTCGTTTCCGAAGTGTTCGATACGCCGTTGCAATCGTGCGGCATCGCCAAAACAGGCGATATCGCAATTGATCCCGGCGCGGAGAAAACCATCGACCAAAAAATCGCCCTCAAGGATGCGAAACTGTGGTCGCTCGAATCGCCCCATTTGTACAACCTGCGTTCGACGGTGAGCATCGGGCCCGCGCCGGTCGATGTCTATGAAACGCCATTCGGCGTGCGCACGATCGAATTTACCGCCGACAACGGCTTTCTGTTAAACGGCAAGCGGGTCGAAATCAAAGGCACTTGCGATCATCAAGATCATGCCGGCGTGGGAACAGCGATTCCAGACCGGCTGCAGGTTTACCGTATCGAAAAGCTGCAGGAAATGGGCTCCAACGCCATTCGCACGTCGCACAACCCGCCCACGCCCGAGCTGCTCGATGCCTGCGACCGCCTGGGCATGCTAGTGATGGACGAAAGCCGACGTTCAGGGACCGAGCCGGAGGCGCTCAATCAGTTGAGTTCGTTGATCGAACGCGATCGCAATCACCCGTGTGTTATCTTGTGGTCGATCGGCAATGAGGAATTTCGCGACAACATTCAGGGGGACAACGACATCGGCGTGAAAATCTGCCAGGTGATGCAAGATCGCGCCTACGAGGTCGATCCGTCGCGGCATTGCACCGCGGCGATGAACGGCTCGTGGGGAGAAGGTTTTTCGAAGGTGATCGACGTGCAAGGATTCAACTATCCCACGCGGGCCAAAGGGGGCGGCGGCGGAAAATTGGGTTTAAGCGCCGACGATTTTCACAAGACCTTTCCCGACAAACCTTGTACGGGAAGCGAGGACGGCAGCACGCGCTGCACACGCGGCATTTACGCGGTCGAGCCCGAGCACGGCTTCATGAGCGCCTACGACAAAGACGGCACGAGCACCGCCGAGAAGTGGTGGAACTTCTATTTCAATCGCCCATTTTTAGCCGGGTCGTTTGTGTGGACCGGCTTCGACTACCGCGGCGAGCCGACGCCGTATAAGTGGCCGTGCATCAGTTCGCAGTTCGGCATTCTCGATACGTGCGGCTTCCCCAAAGACAACTTTTATTACTACCAGGCTTGGTGGACCGACAAACCGGTGCTGCACATTTTGCCGCACTGGAATTGGGAGGGGAAAGAGGGGCAGGAAATCAATGTGTGGGTGCATTCAAATTGCGACGAAGTGGAGCTGTTTTTGAATGGCGAAAGTCTTGGCCGGCAAAAGATGGTTCGCAATTCGCACCTGGAATGGAAAGTGCAATACGCGCCGGGCACACTGTTGGCCAAGGGTTACCGCGGTGGAAAGGAAATTGCTCAGGAGAAGGTGGAGACGACCGGAAAGCCTGCGAGAATTGTGATGTCGCCGGATCGAGCATCTATCAAATCCGACGGCGAAGATGTCTCGGTCATCAATGTGAAAATCGTCGACTCGCGCGGCCGCACTGTGCCGACCGCCGAGAATCTCGTGAAATTCGAACTCGACGGCCCGGGCAAGATCATCGGCGTCGGCAACGGCAATCCGAGTTGCCAAGAACCCGACAAGGCAAGAGAGCGCAGTGCATTCGGCGGTCTGTGCATGGCCATCATGCAAACGACGAAGTCAGCCGGAGATATTCATTTGAAAGCTCTCTCCGATGGCTTGGAATCGGCGACGGTAATGTTGCATGCCGAGACAACCACGCCACGGCCAACGGTGAAATCAGTTGGGGAACGAACTGACAAAAGCGCCGAGCAAAAACAGTGGAGTGGAGGATTATCATTATCCGAGCCGCAAGATTGGCAAGTTTTTCAGCGGCAGTCGCGCACCGAGGGAAAAATTCATTTGACCGGGCAGTATCCCGAAGGCACGCAGCTCGAATACCGTCTTATAGGGAAAGCGTTCGATGACACATCGCTTGCCGATGATTGGCGACCGCTGAAGATCAGCTCAACTGCTCCCCAAAACTTTCAAGCCGATCTTGTGGTACCGGCAGGCGGCTGGTATCAGCTTGAACTCGTCAGCCGTTTCCCAGGTAAGCCCGGAATTGAAATAAATGTCGATCATGTCGGCATTGGCGAAGTGTTCATCGTCGCTGGGCAATCGAACGCCGCGAATTATGGCAGCGAGCGGCAGCAACCAAAATCGGGCATGGTGGCCTCGTTCGACGGCACGCTGTGGCATGTGGCCGACGATCCGCAGCGCGGCGCTGGCGGAGGCGGCGGCAGCTTCATGCCCGCCTTTGGCGACGCGATGGCCGCGCGGTTCCATGTGCCGATTGGCGTGGTACCGATTGCGGTTGGTTCTACCAGCGTGCGCGAGTGGCTTCCCAAGGGGATGCCAGTCAATCGCTTAACCACGACGGGCCGAGGACTAAAGGAAATCGGCCCTGGACAATGGGAAGCATTGGGAGATCACTTTGCGGCGCTTTGCGACCGAATCGACAAACTGGAGGGCAGCGGCTGCCGCGCGATCTTGTGGCATCAAGGCGAATCGGATGCCGGCCAAGCGCAGGGAAGCAAAAATGCCGATCGGCAAATTTCGGGGGACGACTACGTGCGCTATATGACTTTGCTCATTAATGCCACGCGCGAGAAAGCCGGAACGAACGTGCCCTGGTTCACTGCGCAAGCTACCTATCACAGCGAACAAGATCCCACGAACGAAGAATTTCGCGCCGCGCAAAAGACGCTCTGGGACAAAGGCATTTCGTTTGCCGGATCTGATACCGACACTTTAGGCGCTGAATATCGAAATGGCGTCCACTTCAACGCGCAAGGCCTGCAGAAACACGGCGAGCTGTGGGCCGAAAAGGTGGGCGATTGGCTGGAGGGGCAGCTCAAGGAAAATTGATTGGCCGCAATTCATCAACGCGGAGCATTCAGCGCAATCAAAGAGGAATCAGACAGATCACCAGCCACTTAGACACCTAAACTCAAAACGCATATCCCGTCTTGAGCCCAATCGTGTAAAACTGCGATTTGGGTTGCGACCAATAGAAGCCGCCGGAGAGTTTTTGAGCCGATTCGCCCCAGCCCATCCCTTCGAAAAATGCCGAAAGGAATATCGCCTGGCCGCGAATGCCTCCCTCGAGCTGCCCGGTTGCGCCGGCGGTGGGATTGAGCCACAGGTCGGTGACTGTGGCGGTTTCGAGCGTGTAAGCGGTGAGGCCAATGCGACCCATGAAAAAGAATTCGGCGTCTTTATCCATGGTGCGGCGCGTTTCGAGCCCAATGTAGGGGTAGAGCGTCCACCATTTTTCCTCGTAGCCGCCGATGGCATAGTCGTTTTTGGAAAGCGTGTTGGGAATGTTGCGAATCCAAAATCGCGAACCCAATCCGCCGAAGATGCTGAGACTTGGGAATATTTGCGGATCGTAGATCAATTCGTATTCTTCGCGCGTGCCCAAGTAGCTGCGGTACGAGGTGACGAAATCGTCGGGGTCGCCAGGAAAGGCCAATTGATAGCCGGCATCGGTTTCGGCGCCAAACACCTCGGCACGCCAGCGCTGCGCACGGTGGCGAAATTGATAGCCCAGCGTAACCATCGGACCCCCCTCGCTGACGAAATCTTGCCCGCCAGAGGTTTCGTTCCAATGAAAGTAATCGACCCGCGTATAGAGAGTCGATTCGTTCAAGCATTCTTCCGGGGGCGGCTGAGAGGACGATTGAATGGCGTTTGACGTGGCGGGCGCTTCCGCGATGGCGCGTCCTTGGCTCGTAAGGGCCGGCGAATTCGTCGGATTGATCGGCGAGAAGTTTGATTCGGGGGGTAAATCTTGCGCTGGCGCGATGGCCTGCGCCTGGACGGCCGGCAGCGAGGGGACCGGATCGACCAGCCGAAACTGATCGGACGGCGCGGAGGTGGGATTGTAGGAATAGGAACCAGCGGCACGCGCAATTTGCGCGACGCCGGCGTACAGCGCAACTATCGCTACGAACATTCGAAACTTCATGTTCCGCACTCGATGAGAGAAAAAGCCAGCACGAATTGCCGGCTCTCAGGAAAAGGTCGCGTAGAGTACCGCCCGGTCGCAAGCGCGTCTCCCCCATTGCGAGCCGATTTGCTAGCGGTGCTGTCGAAGAGGAGCCTTTGAAATTACTCGTAGCGCAGCGCTTCGATCGGATCCAGCCGCGAGGCTTTCCAGGCGGGATAGAAGCCAAACACGACGCCCACGGTCACCGATACGACAAACGCCGCAACAATGGCGGGTACCGAAATTTGCGTCGGCCAGTGCATGAAGTACTTGACCATCATCGAGGCGCCGCGGCCCATCAACACGCCCAGCGCCCCGCCAAAGAGGCATAACACGACGGCTTCGATGAGGAACTGGCGGAGAATGTGGTGCGATCGCGCTCCCACGGCCATGCGCAAGCCGATTTCGCGGGTGCGCTCGGTAACCGACACGAGCATGATATTCATAATGCCCACACCGCCGACCACGAGCGAAATCATGGCGACGACTAAGAGCAGCACGCTCATCAGGTCGGATGTTTTCGTCATGGTCTTGGTAATTTCGGTCATGTCGCGGATGTTAAAATCGTCTTCTTCCTCGGAGCGCAAGTGATGGCGCTCGCGCAATAGCTCAGTAATTTCCTTGATAGCGCCGGGAATATCCTCGGCCGTTTGGGCTTTTACCAGAATTTGATCGACGCTCGTGAACCGCACCGGTTGCGGCGTATCGGCCGCCTGCGTGGCCGAAGGAGCCGGATACAACGAATCTGCGCCCGGGTACAAGTTGCTCAGGGTGTTCACGGTGGTCGTGCCAGCCGAAGTGCCAGCGCTGGTGGTGGCGTTGGCGGCGCTCTGATTGACATTGCCGGCGCTATTGCCTGCGACGCGGAATTTGATGGTGCTCCAGGGGGCGATGACGATATCGTCTTGATCCATGCCGAAGGTGTTGGCGCCTTTGGGGCTGAGAACTCCTACGACGCGCAACCCAACGTTCTGAATGCGAATGGTTTGGTTGATCGGCGATTGCCCTTGGAACAATTCGCGCACAATGGTTTCGCCGACCACGCATACTTTGTTGCTGTTGAGCACGTCGCGGTCGGTAAACATTTCGCCTTCGTCCATATCTTTCCAATCGCGCACATCCAAATACTCGGGCGTGGTGCCATAAATATTCATTGGCACCCAGTTACGATTTCCAAAAATCGCCTGGGCGCATACGCGCACGATGGGAGCAACGGCCTCGACCGAGGGGCACTGGCGCGCCATTTCGTCGGCGTCGCGCGGCGTGAGCGTGAGGACACTGCCTGCGCCAAAGCTAACGCCGCCGCTGGAGGCGGCGCCCGATTGCACGACGAGCATGTTGGCTCCCATGCTTGAAATCGAGGCCTCGATGGCCGATTTGGAGCCTTGTCCGATTTCCATCATGGCGATCACCGCGCCGACGCCGATGATGATGCCTAGCGCCGTTAGCGCTGAGCGCATCTTGTTTCGCCGCAATGCGCCAAGGGCGGTTCGCAAAGTAGCGGGAAGCATCGCCCAAGCGGTATGCAAAGGACCGTGGTGGTGCTTGACATTAATTTTCGATTGATCGGGGTCAGGCGCCTGCTTTGTGACTTTGGCGGATTGCTCGGGCGCCGGCGCTGCAACCGCTGCAGTGCCCGTTGCTGGTAAGGGCTCGACGCTCTGCGAACGGGTGCGACCGGCTAAAGCGACGGCACTTGGCGCGCCTGAATCCGCAGGCAAATTTGCAGGGTCCGCCGTTGCCCCAACGGGCGTGCGCAATTGGGCGGCTGAACCGTTGCCGGAGTGTCCATTAGAACCGGGAGGACCTGAAGAGCCGTTGCCATCGGACGAATGGCCGTTCGACTCTAGCGTCGCGTGCAAAATATGCGGCGTAGGAACGACGCCTGGATACGGCTCCGAGACTCCGTCGCTTTCGATCAAACCATCGGCGATGCGAATGGTGCGATGGGCGAACGAGGCGACCTTGGGATCGTGGGTCACTAAGATTACTGTGATGCCGACCGTGTTCAACTGCTGGAACATCTGCAGAATTTCGACGCTGGTGTGCGAATCAAGATTTCCAGTGGGCTCATCGGCCAATAGCAATGCCGGTTGATTAACAAGCGAGCGGGCGATGGCCACGCGCTGCTGCTGGCCTCCCGACATTTGCGACGGCTCGTGATCCAAACGGTCGCTTAGGCCCACGCGATCCAACAGCTCGAGCGCCTGGTGGTGAGCATCGTGCGAAGAGGGGCGCTGCGGCGAATAATCCAGCGGCATCAGCACATTGTTCATCGCGGTGGTGCGCGGCAGCAGATTGAAACTCTGAAACACGAATCCCAACTTTGCGGTGCGCACCAGAGCCCGCTGGTTTGGCGAAAGTTCGCTCAGGTCGTCACCATCGAGGTAGTATTTGCCCGAACTCGGCCGATCGAGGCAGCCGAGAATATTCATCAAGGTCGTTTTGCCAGAGCCAGAGGCACCCATGAGCGCAACCATTTCGCCGCGGCGAATGGTGAACGACACGCCCTTGAGCACGGGCACGTCGATCTCGCCGAGATGATAGGTTTTGTACAGGTTTTCGACTTGAATGAATTCCATACCTAACGCTCGATTCGGAACTGCAATTATTGGTGGGGGCCGTTAGCCGCCTTTTTGACCCTTCGCGCCGCCCTCTTGGCTTTTTTGGCCTCGCCTGCCGCGGAAGAACTGGGGTGCAAACGGATTCGTGGTGGCATCAGCGGCGACGCGATCGCGTACCTCGCCGATGACGACATCCATGCCGTCGGCCAGATCGGCGCCGCTAACCTCGGTCAATGTAGAATCGGTTTGGCCCACGCGGACTTCAATCGGACGCACGTAATCACCATCTCTTACCCAGAGCGTGCCGTGCTCTTTGTGTTCCGTGTGCTCGTGCGCTTTGGCAGTTTGCCCTTGATCGGTGGCGCTTGCGGATTGTCCGCTGCTGGCGGCACCGGCGGGATTCGCCGAAGTCGGCGTCGTGCTTTTATCGGCTTTGGTTTTTTCAGTGCTCTTCGGACTCGGCTCATTAGAGGATTCCGTTTTCACCTGTTCGTCTTCATCCGCGGAGGCGCGTGCTTCCAATGCCTCGCGCGCGGCTGGCAGAATTTCTTGCGGCTTCGGTTCCCAGCGGAGCGCGGCGTTGGGCACCAGCAGCACATCAGTCCGCTTATCGACTTCAAAATTCACATTGGCCGTGAGATACGGCAGCAGCTTCATTTCGGAGTTGTCGGTCTGAACAACGACGGTGTATGTGACGACGTTTTGCGTCATCTGTGCGTTGTAGCGAATTTGCAAGATCGAGCCGTGAAACACGTCGTTGGGGTAGGCGTCCACCGTGAACCTCACGGGCATGCCCACTTGCAAGCGGCCGATGTCGGCTTCGTTGACCGAGGCCCAAACCTGCATTTGCCGCAAATCTTTGGCGATTAGAAACAGGCTGGGCGCGTTGAAACTGGAAACGACCGTTTGGCCGACATTCACTCGGCGGTCGATAATGGTGCCTTTGACCGGCGATTTGATCGTTGTGTAACCGAGGTTAATATTTGACAGCTTCAATACGGCTTCGTCTTGGGTGACCGTCGCCTGGCCGACATCGAGGTTCGCTTGCGCCACATCATAATTTGCCTTGGCCAAGTCGTAATCGCTGTCGGAAATTGCCTTAATCGGCATCATCCCCGTGCCAAGCTTATCGCCGGTAGGCGCCGTGATATTGTTCAGCGACATCGACCGTAGCTTCTGAGCTCGATTCCACTCGGCCAACGCCTGGTCGCGATGGGCTTTGAGCTCGCCTAAATCGGCCTGGCCCCGCTGCAATGTCGCTTTGGCTTGCGACAAATTCGCTTCATAGACAGCCGGATCGATTTGGGCCAAGACGGTTCCATCCTCGACTGGCGAGCCGTAATCGATCGATTTTCCTTTGAAGGCCGGATCCGTTTTGCCCCGCGGGTCATCTCCCAATTTCAAAATCGGCCCGACCACTTGCGCGCCGACGTCGACTACTTCTTCCGGCTCCAAAGTGCCGGTGGCGAGAATGGTAATCGACAAATCGCCGCGTTTGACCGTGGCGGTTCGAAAATTGTTCACAGGGGCGCTCGGGTAGTACTTGGCGTAAATGAGCCACGCGCCCCCGGCAATCAAGCCCAGGAATACGAGCGAAAAAAATAAGCGTTTCATAGTTGTGCAGATCGGGTGGAATGCTGTGTCTTGTGCTTAATAGATAGACCGGCGTGTGTTCACGTGGCGTTGTCGGAGTTTTCGCTCTTCGAGCGCAGGCACGCTTCTACTAGCAATTCAAGTGCCGCAACGACTTGCCCCCGTTGGCCGACGCTTAAGTGTTCAAGGACCGTCGCGGCGCGCTCGATGCGTGCGTTTTCGCGCGCCGCATGATTCGCTGTCCCCGCGGCGTTAGTTGCAAGCATCGCATTCGGCGATCGGTCCCGGCGAACGTTCGCTTGACAAGTCCCGCGCGCTCGAGCCGGTCGGCGATCTGGGTCATCGCGCTGAGTGTCACTCCCGACTTACGGCCCAGCACCGTCATCGATAGCGGGCTGTCGCACAGCAGTGCGCAAACGCGAAGCTGACGCAGCGGTAGATCGGAGACGGCATCATCGACGCTGAACATATCGCGAGCCAGCGCCATCAGTAGTGAGGTGAGTGCGCGCGAGCTGTCATTCGTCGAATCGCCTGCGCGCCCCCGTGCGGATTCAGCGTTCCGTCCACCAGCCGCGTGCCCATTCGAGTTTCTGCCGGCTAAGCCGTTGACGTCGATCTCTCGGGCATTTTTGCCGTTCTTAGCGACTCGACTTGGATCGGTTTTTAGCCGTTGATTCATCAACATATAATGTTTATACGCATAAACTATGTCAAGGGGTTTGGGGTAGGGTTCATCGTTCGCTTGGAGAAAGTCGAAAGCCCCATCGCACCAACGGCTTAGTGCCAGTTCACCGCGAGAAAGCGACCACTTATGTCTCCTTGACTTACGGCTAAGCCAAAGCCAACACTAAAGGATTGCCAGCTAGCCAATCGCTCCTCGCATTCTCATTAAACCCCGTATGGCCATCGTAGTTGTTTGTCCGGCGTGCCGAGGTCGGTTTCAAGTCAGCGAAAAATTCGCCGGCAAGCAAGGCCCGTGCCCTAAATGCAAGCACCTGCTTAACGTTCCTAAGATCGAGGACGAGGTCAAAATCCACGTTCCCGAGGAGTTTGCCGCTGGGGGCAAAGACACCAAAGGAAGGGCTGTTCTCAAGCCGGTGGCCCGAGTCGAAACCAAAGTGCAGCCGGTGATGGTGGTAGCGATCGTTGGGGCGGCAATTATGTCACTGGCCATCGCGTTTGTGGTGGGCAAAAGCACCAACCATAGCCCGCCTCTGTTCGTTTTGGCCGCGGGAGCAATTGTGCTTGCGCCGCCGCTAGCGGCCGGTGGCTATTCGTTCCTGCGAAATCAAGAACTGGAGCCGTATACAGGGCAATCACTCTTGGTGCGCACTGCGATCTGTTCGGCCGTGTATGCCGCACTATGGGGGGCGATTTGGATTCTTCACTTGCGAATTCCGGGCGAGATTAATATGGTCACTTGGCTTTTCCTAGGAATACCGCCACTCGTGGTTGGTTCGCTTACGGCGCTGGCGTGTTACGATTTCGACTTTGGTACAGGGTTTTTCCATTACAGCTTATATGTGCTCGTTTGTGTGCTGTTGCGCCTGACGATGGGGCTGCCGCCGCTGTGAAAAGCTCTCATCGATCAAATCATCTTATCGGCTTCGATTTTCTGACACCTGACCTCTGAACTCTGTCCCCTGAACTCAGTTTGCCTTCGCTTTGCGATATCCCTGAAATTGCCGGCCTCGATGCTCGCCGGGCGCTCGTGCGGATTCCGCCGGAACTGGACGTGCCGCTCACTCCACGCGTTCGCGATCTGGTGGATACGCCCGAATTTCGCCGGTTATCTAATGTCAGCCAAGTCGGGCTCGTGTCGCTGGTGTATCCGGCGGCGCGTCATACCCGGTTTGAGCATTCACTCGGCGTATATCGCCTTGCGCTACTATATCTGAAGCAGTTGTCGTACGACGATCGGTTCACTGCAGCCATTTCACCGACTGATGCCGAACTGTTTATCGTTGCGGCATTATTGCACGATCTGGGGCACTGGCCTTTTTGCCATCCGATTGAAGATTTGCGGCTTCCCAGTGTGCCACGCCACGAACTTTTCGCCAACAGTTTTCTGCTGGAAGGCGAAGTGGCCGATGTATTGCGCGAACAGTGGCAGATTAACCCGCGCGAGGTGGTGGCGCTGGTCTCTGAAAAGCCGCGCGATGTGCGCGCCCGCATTTTGGCGAGCTTGCTTTCCGGTCCGGTCGACGTGGACAAAATGGATTACCTGCAGCGCGACAGCTTGCACTGCGGCGTTCCTTATGGCCGGCATTTCGACGAGCAGCGGCTCATCGGAAGCCTATGCTTGAACGCGGCGGGCGACGGATTGGCGGTGACCGATAAAGGGAAGACCGCCGCTGAGATGCTCATCTTTTCGCGCTACATCATGTTCAGCGAAGTTTACTGGCACCATGCCGTGCGGTCGGCGACGGCCATGTTTCAACGTGCTTTTTATCTGCTGCACGCCGCGCTCGACTTAGATGCACTTTTCCGATTGCCCGACGCGCAACTTATCGACGGTTTGCGGCAGGCCGCTGGCGAAGGTCCAGCGGGTGAGCTGCTTGACGGACTATTCGGACCTACCCGGCGGTTGTATAAGCGGCTGGCACAATTCAGTTTTTTTCAAGAACGATCCATTTATGAACGCTTGGCACGACAGCCATACGGATGGCTGGCTGCGTTCAGCGAGCAATTTGCCGCCCTGGCGAGCACCGCACTGGGGCGGCGCATTGCTCCGCACGAGGTGCTCTTCGACGCGCCCCCTATCAAGCGGGAGACCGAGTTCCGCGTGGAAATATTTTTCCCCAAAGAACAGCGGCATCGGCCGCTGGCCGAGGTTTCCCCCATTGTCAAATCGCTCGCGACTGAGCAGTTCGACGATTATGTGAAGCGCGTGCGGGTATTCGTTCACCCCCGCCTGGCAGACGATTGCCAGCGTCTGGCCAAGCTGCCCGAGTTGATCGATCAGGCCTTGGTACAGATGGAATAGCCGCAAAAATTGCCGAGAATTTCACCGGATTTCGCGGTTTTCAACCCGCCCCTCAGCATGGTACATTCGTATTTGTCGGTGCAGAACGTACAATAAGACAGGTAAGCGACGGTCCCAGCCGCGACGAGCGTACCCGCGACACCCACCTTCGGCCGTCAGTTTACTCGGGGGTTACGGTGGAAGTTAAACACCTACGGTCCGGCAAGGCAGCCCAAAGCCTTGCCGTTTCTCGCCATTTTCGGCACGTATTCCGATGCCGCCACAGTCGGTTCGCGCTTCGCGACTCCGCTGTTGCCTGCGGCCGGTTTGAATCTACCCAATAGTCGCGCCATGTTGCCTTGCTACGCATTAGCCATTAGCCACCTAAACCATTAGCCATAATCGCCCCATGTCATCCACGCTTCAACCGCCAGTTCCCGTTGCCGCTTTGCCAAAAACCCAGAAACCGACCCAGTCGCTCGAGGCTGCAACGGTGCGGCTGTGCGGCGATTCGGGGGATGGAATGCAGTTGGCCGGTTTGCAATTGACCAATACTTCGGCGCTAGTCGGCAACGACGTTGCAACGTTCCCCGACTTTCCCGCCGAAATTCGTGCTCCGCGCGGCACGAAGGCGGGTGTGAGCGGGTTCCAAATTCACTTCGCCAATCACGAAATCTTTACGCCTGGCGATCAGGTCGATGCCTTGGTCGCCATGAACCCCGCGGCGCTGGTGACCAACCTGTGCGACCTTACGCGCGGCGGTATTCTCATCGTCAACAAGGATTCATTCGAGCCTAAAGGGCTCCAACAGGCCGGATACGAACGGGATCCCCTGGCAGATGGCAGCCTGCAGAGCTATCGAGTCTTCCCGGTCGAAATGACGAAGCTTACCAAGGCAGCCGTAGAAGACTTGGGTCTGAGCCAAAAGGAAGCCGACCGTTGCAAGAATTTCTTTGCCATGGGCTTGGTATTCTGGCTTTACGACCGGCCGCTCGACCCAACGCTGCGATACATCGACGATAAATTCGGCAAAATGCCCGACATTGCGGAGGCCAACCGCAAAGCGCTCATGGCGGGGTACAACTATGGCGAAACGACTGAGGCGTTTACCGCCCATTACTCGGTGCCAAAGGCGAAATTGCCGCCTGGCACGTATCGCAGCATTACCGGCAACCAGGCTTTGGCATGGGGACTGGTTACCGCCGCCCAGCGCAGCAATTGCGATTTGTTCCTGGGTTCTTATCCGATCACGCCGGCCAGCGACATTTTGCATGAGCTAACCCGCTACAAGAACTTCGGCGTGCGAACGTTCCAGGCCGAGGACGAAATCGCTGCGATGACGTCGGCGATTGGAGCGGCATTTGGCGGGGCCATGGGAGTAACCACTTCGAGCGGCCCTGGGATCGCTTTGAAACAAGAGGCGATCGGGCTGGCCGTGATGACTGAATTACCGGTGCTCATTATCAACGTGCAACGCGGCGGGCCGAGCACGGGCTTACCGACCAAAACCGAGCAGGCCGACTTGCTCCAGGCCATGTGCGGCCGCAACGGCGAATGCCCGGTGCCGGTATTGGCGGCGCGCAGCCCGGGCGATTGTTTCGATGTGGTGCAGGAAGCGTGGCAAATCGCTGTTCGATACATGACGCCCGTGTTCGTGCTCAGCGACGGCTATTTGGCCAATGGCTCGGAGCCGTGGCGGATTCCCGATGTGACAAAGCTATCGGCGATTGAAGTTGAACACCCGGGTCCTGGGATAAACGGTCAGCCCTTCATGCCCTATGCACGCAACGATCGGCTGGCGCGTCCTTGGGCGTTGCCGGGCACTCCGGGCCTTATGCACCGCGTGGGCGGCCTGGAAAAGCAAGATATTACCGGCAATGTGAACTACGACCCGGAAAATCATCAGCACATGGTCAATATTCGCGCCGCCAAGGTCGCCGGGATTGTGCGCGATATTCCGCCGTTGGAAGTTGACGGAATGGGCACGGGAAAACTGCTCGTGCTGAGTTGGGGTGGTACGTATGGCTCGTGCGCCACGGCCGTACAACAAGTGCAAGCTCGCGGCGGCTCGGTATCGCATGCTCACCTGCGGCATTTGAACCCGTTCCCCGGAAATCTGGGGGATGTGATGAAGCGATTCGAAAAGGTGCTGATTCCCGAATTGAATTTCGGTCAATTGCGGTTGCTGATTCGCGGTCAGTTCCTTGTCGATGCGGTCGGCTACAACAAAGTGCAAGGCAAGCCGTTTACGGTATCGGAATTGGTCCACAAGATTGAAACGATGCTGAAATAATCTTTCGCAATTCCTCATTCAGCCTCCTGAACCCCTAACACTCAACCTGAACCCTTCAATGTCTACTGCTTCTTTACCTGTTCTCACGTCCCAAGATTTTACTAGCGATCAAGATGTTCGCTGGTGTCCAGGCTGCGGCGATTATTCGATTCTGGCCCAAATGAAGAAGGTGCTGCCCACTCTGGGCATCCCGCCGGAAAAGACCGTGTTCATTTCTGGCATTGGCTGCTCCAGCCGGTTCCCGTACTACGTGAACACGTACGGCATGCACTCAATTCATGGCCGCGCGCCGGCGGTGGCCAGCGGTTTAAAGGCATCTCGCCCCGATCTTTCGGTGTGGGTCATAACCGGCGATGGCGACGGGCTTTCGATCGGCGGCAACCATTTGATGCACGCCATTCGCCGCAATCTGGATTTGAACATTGTCCTGTTCAACAATCAGATTTACGGCCTGACCAAAGGTCAATATTCGCCAACGTCGCCGCTTGGCAAAGTGACCAAAAGCACGCCGGTTGGCTCGGTTGATAACCCGATCCACCCGCTATCGTTGGCGCTCGGTTGCGAGGCGACGTTTGTCGCTCGCTCGATCGATGTGCACATAAAGCATTTGGCCGCCGTCCTCAAGCGTGCCGCCGAACATAAAGGAACGTCGTTCGTCGAGGTCTATCAAAATTGCAACGTGTTCAACGACGGGGCGTTCGAATGGGCCACTAATCGCGACACGAAGGCCGACACGGTCATTGAACTCGAGCACGGCAAGCCGCTGATCTTCGGGAAGAACCGCGATAAAGGCATTCGTTTGAACGGCATGCAATTGGAAGTCGTGGAATTGGGCAAAGGCGTTAAGGAAGACGATTTGTTGTTCCACGACGAAAAAATGCAGGAGCCGAGCTTGGCCTATTTGCTCAGCCGCATGCGGAACCCAGAATTCCCCGAGCCCATCGGCGTGTTCCGGGCTGTGGATCGCCCGCGATACGAAGAGCGGTTGAACTCGCAAATTGCCGAAGCTCGCGCAAAACGCCCTGGAAATCTAGAAGCGCTGTTCAACTCGGGCGATACGTGGGTAGTGGAGTAAGCGGCAGCTTAGTACTCGCCTTCATTCCCGCGGCCTTCTTCCGCTTCTTTCCATAATTCGTGGAAAGTTTCGCGGACATACGGATGCAATTGCTCAGCAAAATCGTCCGACAATTTGAAGAACTTGATTAGTTCCTGAGCGTCGCCTAGATCCTTTCGTCGCCCCATGCCAGTCATGCCTGAGGCCAGCTTGAGTTCCATGAGTGCGGGTAGGCGTATCACGCGCATACGGCCGAGTTCCACAAACATATTACTTGGATCGGGAAAGCTAACAGGTTTCGGTTTGCCATCTCCTGGGAACTGTCCCGCGATAAGGAAATCTATTTTCACACCAGCATCTGTATCGCGGAGAGCTTTGCTTCCGCGAAACAGACGGACGTAACCTAGGCCTTCCAGCGCGTCGTGTATTTGCTGCAGTCCTTGCGGTGTTACGATCAAATCGACATCTTCAGTGAATCGCCGGTAGCCATGCTGGAATAAAGCCATTCCCCCGGCCACCGCGTACGGTATTTCCAATTCATCGAGCCGTTTGGTGATCCGTCGCAGGGCTTCCTGGACTTTCCCTTTGCCTTCGAAAAACAGACTTCCTTCGCTCAAAGCCCACCCCCGATCTTGATTGAGCCGCTCTTCATAGGAAATGACCGCGGCGCTCGTGCTTGCTTGCGGAAGTGCATTGAGCTTTGAATCGGTTGCGTTATCGGTAATTCCGGCCATCGATTGTTGGTCGTCACATTGTTCGAAAGATTTGGGCCGTGTAATTATAACCCGCTACGGAGCCTGTTTAGCGACATCTCTTGGAAGGCCGCTTTTTTGAATTTCTCGGCGAAATTGCTGGTTCCATCGCGCCTAACGACCATTTTCCCGCAAAACGTAGAATGTTCTAGGCATCCACATATGCTTAATCGCCGAAGACTCTAAGTCGCCCCTCTCTCTTTCCTTGTGGGAGAGGGCCAGGGTGAGGGGTTCGGAAGTATGGCCACCGCGTCACTTCATATTACCGATGACTTTTCTTCGCGCGATCTGGCAGCCATCGAACGCGGCACGCAGGAGATTGGGCGCTATCTGTTCGAGCATTTGACCACCAGTGGCCCCAGCCCCTGGGATCGCCGCTGGTGGGACGATCGGATCATGGCCTGGGCGATGCACGACGAAGCGGTCAAGGTGCAGATGTTTCGCTTCATCGACGTGCTGCCGATGCTCCGACGCCCGAGGCGGTCACGCGGCACCTGGAAGAATACTTGGACGACGTGCGAGATCGGCTGCCCTCGGCCGCGCGGTTTGGGCTGGCGGTGGCGACGCCCCATGGCGCTGGGACGTCGCGGTTTGGCAGCCCTGGCCCGCCGCAACGCAATGACGCACGCCCGGCGATTCATCGCCGGCACCGATGCGAGGGAGGTGCTGGCGGCGGCATTGCGCGAACGCCGGCAAAAGCGGGCTTTCACGCTCGACGTGCTCGGCGAAGCGGTCACCAGCGAGCTCGAGGCCGACCGCTGGCAGCGGGCGTACCTCGACCTGATCGAGCACCTCGGCCCGACCGTCAACGCCTGGCCGGAGGTGCCGCAGATCGACCGCGATCAGCACGGGTCCCTGCCGCGGGTGAATGTCTCGGTCAAGCTTTCGGCGCTCGACAGCCAGTTCGACCCGATCGATCCGCGACGGCAGCACGCAGCGCGTGGCCGCGCGCTTGCGGCCTATTTTGCGGGCCGCCGCGCCATCGCGCTCATGTCCACGTCGACATGGAGTCGTACCGCATCAAGGAACTCTGACGCTGCATGCTTTCAGAGCGTGCTGATGGAAGATGAGTTTCGCGAGTTGGCCGACGTCGGCATCGTCATCCAGTGCTATCTGCGCGACTCGGCGGCCGATCTGTTGCACTTGCGCGATTGGGCCCGCCGCCGCGGCACGCCGGTTTGGGTGCGGCTGGTGAAAGGGGCCTACTGGGATTACGAGACGGTCGATGCCCGCGCCACCGGCTGGCCGGTGCCCGTGTTTCAGCAGAAATGGCAAACGGACGCCAACTTCGAGCGGCTGACGCGGTTTGTGATGCTCAATCAAGAGGATCTGCGGCCGGCGCTGGGCAGCCACAACATTCGCTCGCTGGCGCACGGCATCGCCGTGGCACAATTCCTGGACTGCCGCGCGACGCCTTCGAACTGCAAATGCTGTACGGCATGGCCGACGCGGAGAAGCAGGCGATGGTCGATGCCGGCTATCGGCTGCGAATCTACATGCCCTACGGCGAGTTGATTCCCGGCATGGCCTACCTGGTGCGGCGGCTGTTGGAAAACACGTCGAACGATTCGTTTCTGCGGGCCAGCTTTGCCGAGCACGTTTCGCCGGAGGTGCTATTGATGAATCCGCTGGAACATCCCGAAGCACTGCGTGGCGAAGAAACAATTGAAGGAGATGGGAAAATGGACCAGCTTGGTATCAGCCATCCGAAGCCCGAATCGACAATTCAAAGTTCCACGGCTGCTCCGATGGCCGACTTACCTGCGTTTCGCAACGAGCCGCCGGCCGATTTCGCGCAGGAGGAAAATCGCCAGGCCATGCGCGAGGCCCTGGCCGGAGTGCGCGCGCAGTTCGGCCGTTCGTATCCGCTGGTGATCGATGGCGAAGCGGTCGAAACGCGATCGGAAATCGTCTCGCGCAATCCGTCCGACCTTGCGCAGTCGGTCGGCAACGTGGCCGCTGCCGAGCCGCAACATGCGCAGCGGCGGTCGCCGCCGCGAAGCAGGCACTGCCCGAGTGGAGCTTGGCCGCCGCACGGCGCCGGGCCGAGTATCTGCTCGAGGCCGCCGCGGTCATGCGCCGCCGGCGGTTCGAGCTGGCCGCCTGGGAAGTGTACGAATGCGGCAAGGGGTGGCGCGAAGCCGACGCCGACGTGTGCGAGGCGATCGACTTTTGCGAGTACTACGCCCGCGGCGCGATCGCGCTGGAGCGCAGGCGAGAAGTCGACGTGCCGGGCGAGGAGAATCGCTTCGAGTACCTGCCGCGCGGCGTGGCGGCCGTCATCGCACCGTGGAATTTTCCGCTGGCGATTCTCACCGGCATGACCACCGCCGCGCTGGCGACCGGCAACACGGTGGTGATGAAGCCGTCCGAGCAATCGAGCGTGGTCGCCGCCAAGCTGATGGAGATCTTTCGCGAGGTCGAATTGCCGCCCGGCGTCGTGCAATTATCTGCCGGGCAAGGGCGAAGTCGTCGGGCGGCGCTGGTCGAGCATCCCGACGTGGCGCTGATCGCCTTCACCGGCTCGCGCGCCGTGGGCCTGGCGATCAATCGCCGCGCGGCCGAGGTCTCCGCCACGGGCATCGGCTACGTGAAGCACGTGATCGCCGAGATGGGCGGCAAGAACGCGATCATCGTCGACGACGACGCCGATCTGGACGAAGCGGTGCTGGGCGTCGTGAAAAAGCGCGTTCGGCTATCAGGGGCAAAAGTGCTCGGCCTGCTCGCGGGCGATCGTGCTCGATCGGTCTACGACACGTTCCTCGCGCGGCTGGTCGAAGCGACGCGCAGCCTGAAGGTCGGTCCGGCCGATGATCCGGCCACGAGCGTCGGCCCGGTGATCGATGCCGAAAGCGTGCGCCGCATCCAGCGAGTACATCGAACTGGGCCGCCGCGAGGCCCGCGAAGTGCTGGCGGTCGACGTCGGCTCGCTGGCGGAGCAGGGCTATTTCGTCGGGCCGCACATCTTCGCCGACGTGACGCCCGACAGCCGGCTGGCGCAGGAAGAAATCTTCGGTCCGGTGCTGGCGGTGATTCGCGCGGCCGATTTGACCGAGGCCATTGCGATCGCCAACGGCACCGACTACGCCCTGACCGGCGGCATCTACTCGCGCAGCCCGGCGCATTTGGATCGCGCCGCCGCGAACTTCATGGTCGGCAACCTGTATCTCAATCGGCCGATCACCGGCGCGCTGGTCGGCCGGCAGCCGTTCGGCGGCTTCAAGATGTCGGGCATCGGCAGCAAGGCCGGCGGGCCCGATTATCTGCTGCAGTTCGTCATCCCGCGCACGATCACCGAGAACACGATGCGCCGCGGCTTTGCGCCGCCGGATGACGCGGGAGATTAGGGAACGCAAAGAACACGGATGGACGCGGATGGGAGCAGAGCGGTTTAAAGGATGCAGGATAGGAACTAAGTACGAAACGAAAAGCCTCATTTTAAAAATCCTGATTTCATGCTGCGTTAAAATCTGCTTGTTTACTTCTGGCTCCGAGCCAATTCAGAACACCGGCTGGATTTCTTCAGTCGCTGTTCGGTTTCGGCCATGAGGGCGTCTTCGGCTGTTTCGTCGGCGGCTTCGTAGGTGACGGAGAAGCGGAGGAAGGGGCCGGCGTCGTCCCAGGGGACGGTGCAGATCGAATGCTCGTTGATCAGATACTGGCTGGCGGCTTCGGCGTTTTCGAAGTCGCGTGCCCGCCGGCCAAGCCCTTGGGCGACTGCGTGTAGAGGAAGTAGGTGCCGCCGGGCATTTTGCAGTTGAAGCCGCAGCGCCCGAGCGTGTCGACCAGCTTCTTGAGGCGGCGCTCGTATTTGGCGCGCACCTGCGCGGGAATCGACACGTCGTCGAGGCCGCGGCCGCGGCTTTTTGGATGGCGATGAACTGGCCCGAGTCGCTGTTGTCTTTCACGTCGGCGAAGGCCCGGACGATTCGTTCGTGGCCGCAGACCCAGCCGAGCCGCCAGCCGATCATGTCGAAAGCCCTTCGACATGGAATGGATTTCGACGCCGACGTCCTTCGCGCCGGGCACGCTCAGGAAGCTCTACGGCGGGCGATCGTAGCTGAGCATGCCGTGGGCGGCGTCCTGGATGACCACGATGTTGTTCTTCTGGGCGAAGTCGATGACGCGCTTGTAGAACTCGGGCGGGGCGGTCTTGCCGGTCGGGCTGTTGGGGTAGCAGAGGACGAGCAGCTTGGTGCGCGCAGCACGTCGGCCGGAATGGAGTCCAGATCGGGGAGAGAAATCGTTTTCGGCCAGCAGCGGCAGGCGATGGACCGTGCCGCCGTAGTACTTGGTGTGCGTGCCGGCGACGGGATAGCCGGGGACGGTCATCAGCGTGACGTCGCCCGGGTTGATGAAGGCGGCCGGCAGCATGGCCAGGGCCGTTTTCGAGCCGATGCAGTGGTTGATTTCGGTGGCCGGATCGAGCTGCACGCCGAAGTTGCGCTGCATGAAGCGGGCGACCGCTTCCTTGAAGGCGGCGATGCCGTTGTCGGCGTAGCCGCGGTTTTCGGGCCGGTTGATTTCGCGGGCCATGGCGGCGCGGACGCTCTCGGGGGCCATCTCGTCGTTTTCGCCGATGCCGAAGTCGATCAGCTTGCGCTCGGGATGATCGGCCAGGGCCTTGCGCTTGGCGCGCTTGATTTTCTCGAACTTGTAGATCTCGGTGCCTTTGCCGTAGTTGGCGCCGCCGATGCGGTCGGCGAAACGGGATTGAAAGTAGGGATCGGACATGAGGAAGGATACAGGGGGTCAGGAGTTAGAGGACAGAACAGTAATGATGAATGATAAACGATAAGCGATCAATGACGAGCGGTCGATTGCGAGCGGCGAGATTTCGAAAACGTCGAATGGGCGGCGGGCGAAGCTGCGCAATTTGTTTGCGTGAGTGAATCGTTCGATTGCGCGGGGAAAGTGTAAACACAGAACTCCTGGGAAAAACGGTGTTTTTGGGCCAAACATTTTCCCACCACTTTCCCCGCCTGTTTTGGCGAAAGATCGGTTGGAACTCGATCGCCCCAAGAAATGCCGAGGTAAAATGCATTTTGCGGTTTTCATGGGAGTGGCGGCGGTTGGTCCAAGTGCTGGTCACGAAATCCGTGTCAAGCGGTTGGCGTTTCTTTTTTGTATTCTTCGCGGAAAGCACTTAGAGCCGATACATATACATTAGTACACATTACGCGTTTTAAAGTAGCAAAACGAGTGGCTACTTTCAAGAGGCAACTTGGCCAGTCGTTTCACCCAAGCGGCAGGCTGCTGGGAAATCGAAATAGGCAGAAGATTTTTGAATAAATCACCGCGCGCTCGGGGTCTTTATAATAGAAGCCATTGATGGCCAGAAACATGCGATCACTCGGTGAGCGATTGGCGCGCGGCGAGGAATCGGCCTTTGCCGAGCTGTATGATGCATGCGCCGATCGGCTGCATCGGTATTTGACCATTGTGCTCCGCTCGGATGATCGCGCTTCCGACGTGGTGCAAGCAACTTTCCTGCGGGCGGTGAATCATCGCCGAAAGTTCGCGCGAGTCGAAAACGCAGTTGCTTATTTGTTTCAGATGGCC
>CAWGBP010000012.1:0-29146 GCA_963820835.1 Pirellulales bacterium
AGGTCGATGAAAGTTAGCGGCTGCAATTCCAAAGAGTCGGACTGCCGGGCCAAGCTGATAAAACTGCTGCTATCGCCGATCTTCAGCCCTAACACAAAGCCCGCTGTTTTGAAGGGCCTGTCTTCGGCCGATGAAGCTCCGGGGTCGAAGCTAATTTTGAGCGATGCCGGCTTGGGAACGTCGATCGTTAGCACTCCCTGTTTCACATCTTTCGCCGTAAACGGACCGGCTTCGAACGATTGCAAAAAGCCGGGAACGTGAATGGCCACGTAGATCGGGGGCATGTCGGATGTTAGCTGGAACGAAAAATCTCCCGAGGCTCGATGACGAACGTTGAGCATGTTGTAATCGAGCGCACTTTTATTTCCCAAAGTTTCGTAGCTTTTACGATTGTCGGGATTGCGGACCGAGCGCTTCACCTTCACAGTTTGCAAAATAAACATCGGGCAAAGCGTTTGGGGGCCATGCCAGACCCTCGGGCAAATGGAACCGAAGCATGGCCTGTTCGCCGGGAGGAATAGTGATCGTCGCTTCGCCATGGGCTAGTTTGTCGCGCTCATCGCCAGCGAAGCGCTTGATGACCGACGCATAGCCGTCGGTGCGCACGATCACGTCGAACACCGGCGGCAACTGGTCCATCAACTGAATCAGACCTCGCCGCGCTCTTGGTCCAGGCTTGCCCGCCGCCGCTGGGGCTATGCACCATCACCTCGAATTTCGCTAGCGGCTGTCCTTTTTCGTCGAGCACGTGCAAGACTCGCTCTATTGGTCGCGGTGCGATGCTTTTCTTGCTGGGCGCTTTGGCGGTGATTTCGACGAGGGGCATTTCTCCGGATTCAGGAACCTCGAAGTTCACATGACCGACAAAATCAGGAGGGCGAGTGGATTGGCTGAAACCATCGGCCCGAACGGCACTGAGATCCGCCCAATATTTTCCAGGCGGGATGGAATCGGAGTGAAAATCGCCCTGTGCGGTGATCGGAATGACGTCAAACCCAGTTGCTTCCCGAATCGGTTTTCCATTTGGTCCAGGAACCTCGTCGAGGCAGAAATAATGAATTTGCACATAGGCGTAGGCAAGTTCCACGTTTTCCAAGCCGTGAACCTGGCCCGTGAGAGGTCGGCCGACTTTTCGATCGAATGACACGGCGGGCCGCTGCTTCGCATCGACTTTGACTATCCTTTGATCGCACATCGTCATCAACACTGTGATTCCGGCCATTGGCGTCTGCTCGTCGCGACGAATGGCGTAGGTGCCAGGCGGCAAATGCTCAATGACAGTATCGCCTGGGTTCGTCACGGAATACTGCATGTCGTTGTAATGGAGCATGTCGATGTTCCAGCCGATGTCGTCAAAAGCACGTAGCTCAAGACCAAAGTATTGTTTTGCCGGCTTTCCCGGCAAATCGAAGTGGATCGCGATGCCGCCCGATTGCGGCAGCTTGATTTCTAAGTTTCCTTCCGGAGGCAGATCGGCGCGTTTGACTTCCCAAAGCAGTGGGTCGTTGGCTACTACTGCGATTCGATTGGCCGTGCCTTCTTTGCGTTCCAGTTCAAATTCGCCTTTAAGATTTGTCTTGGTCGACGACGGCTTTCCTTGCTTTGCGTCCACAAGGTACCAAAGCGGCCGAAACGGATTGAGCGTTCGTTTAGGATCGACAGCAATTCGTTCTTTTCCCAACAACAGCACTTCAGCGCCAGCAACGGGATTGCCTTCGTGATCAACGACGCGGCCTTTGACAACAGACCCTTCCGGCCATGAGGTCGGCTGATTCTGGTCGGCTGCTGCTGATGAATTCGTAGAACCGTTATCTGATTGCGCCGCCGGTTTCGGAGAATCGCCCGGAGATTCGGCCCAGGACTCGCCGGCGCAAGCCAGTTGAATAAATCCGATCGCGAACAAAAGGCCAATCTTCGGCACGATGGTTGGCGCATTGACATGGCTGGGCCTCACAAGAGAGAGAAAGTCGCCCGAATGTTTTCCGCGAAACGCAGTTGCAAAGAAGTCGCTCAGCGACAAAGCATTGTCGCGCGGCGAAATGGCAAACGCAAGCCTGCTAAGTGCGCATAAAAAAACCCCGGCCTAAAACCGGAGTTGGACTGGCTGCTGCAACTGGCGGGCGGGCCGAGCGAGTGTGCAACGACCGGCACCCTCACCCTGCCTCTCCCGAGGGAGAGGGTATTTGACTTACTTCGCTCCCACCAATTGCTTCTTCTTATCTTCGATAATCTCTTGCTGGATGCTCGAGGGCACGCGGCGGTATTTGGCGAATTCCATGCTGAAGGTGCCTTGCCCTTGCGTCATGCTGCGCAAGTCGGTCGAGTAACCGAAGGTTTCGGCCAGCGGCACTTCCCCTTCGATCACGGCGGTGTTGCCATGCACTTCCGACGACATGATCATGCCGCGGCGGCTGGTCAGATTGCCGACCACCGGGCCTTGGAACGTGGTGGGCACTTCAATTTCGACCTTCATCACCGGCTCCAACAACACCGGTTTGGTTTTCAAGAATGTTTCGCGGAAACAATTCTGGGCGCAAATTTGAAAAGCCATATCGGAGCTATCGACTTCGTGATACGAGCCGTCGGTCAGAATGGCTTTGATTCCCACAATCGGGAAACCGGCAATCGGGCCTTTATTCAACACGGCCCGGAAGCCCTTCTCCACCGACGGAATGTATTCCTTGGGAATGCGTCCCTGAATAACTTCATTTTCGAATTCGAATACTTCCGGGGCGTCTTCCGGCAAGGGCTCAAACTTGCCGACAATGTGGGCATATTGGCCCGATCCGCCGGTTTGCTTTTTGTGCTTGTAGTTGAACTCGGCGGCCTGCATCGGCGCTTCGCGATAGCTGACTTTGGGCGCGCCCACTTCCACTTCGACTTTGTATTCGCGGCGGATGCGCTCGACGTAAATTTCTAAGTGCAGCTCACCCATACCCGCGATGAGCGTATCACCGGTTTCTTCGTCGCTAGTGACGCGGAAGGTCGGATCTTCGCGGCTGAAGCGCTGTAGCGCTTTGGCAAGCTTGTCGCCCGAATCGCGGCTGGTAACGTTGATCGCCATCTTGATTACCGGCTCGGCGATGAACATGCTTTCCAGCGTGCAGAATTTATGGTCGGCGGCATACGTATCGCCGCTGGCCGCATCGAGCCCAATGATGGCCACAATATCGCCGGCGCTGGCGCTATCCATTTCCTCGCGCTTGTCGGCATGCATGCGCACAATGCGGCTGAAGCGCTGCCGCTGGCTGGTGCGCTGGTTGACCATTTGGTCTCCCTTTTTCACCGTGCCTTGGTAAATGCGCAGGAAGGTTAGCTGGCCGTACGGATCGTCGACCAATTTGAACGCCATGCCCACGAACGGCTTCCCCGGATCCACTTCGAGCGGGAACTTTTCGTCGGGCTTTTCCCAGTTTTTGGCGACCACTTTCTTTTGCAGCGGCGAAGGCAAATAGCGCACAATGGCATCCAACAATGGCTGCACGCCTTTGTTTTTATAGGCCGAGCCTATGAACACCGGCGTGGCATCCTGATTTTGCACGGCGTCTTTCACCACGGCATGAATTAAGTCCTCGGGCACATCGGCTTCGCCCAAAAGCAATTCCATGAGCTCGTCGCTATACATCGACAAGCTTTCCAGCATGGCATGGCGATACTTCTTGGCCTCTTCGAGCAGCTCGGCAGGAATGGCTTCGCGGCGCACCTTTTCGCCATTGTTGCCGTCGAAATAGACGGCCTGCATGGTGATCAGATCGATCACTCCAGCGAATTCATCTTCCTTGCCAATGGGAAGCTGCATCAGAATTGCATCGCATTCCAGCTTTTCTTTCACTTGCTGCACCACGCGATGCGGATTGGAGCCCGTGCGGTCCATCTTGTTGATGAACGCCAACCGCGGCACATGATAGCGCTTCATTTGGCGGTCGACGGTCATCGATTGACTTTGGACGCCACCCACGGCGCAGAGCACGAGGATGGCGCCATCCAATACGCGCAGGCTGCGTTCCACCTCGACGGTGAAATCGACGTGCCCTGGCGTATCGATGAGATTGATTTGGTGATCGGCCCCTGCCGCATCGTCCCAATGAACTGTGGTGGCGGCGCTGGTGATGGTGATTCCGCGCTTGCGCTCGAGATCCATGTAATCCATGGTTGCGCCCCCTTCGCCTTTCACCTCTTGAATGCGGTGAATGCGTCCGGCGTAGAACAAAATGCGCTCGCTCAGCGTGGTTTTGCCCGAGTCGATGTGAGCCGAAATGCCGATGTTCCGCAGATTCTGCAATTCCATAGTGACAACCTCAAACGAACATTCTAGTACACGGGGCAAATCGAGCGCTTACGATTCGGTGAACCTCGGAGTGCAAAACCGGGGCCAACAAAAACGCTCGACAATTATCGTGGATCGGCGAAACGCCGCTGGGCCGCTTTAGCCCTAAGGGTCGCCGAAACCGCGATCGGCCAGACAAGAGCCGCCTTCGCGAAACCCCAAACCGCCACTATCTCCGCCGCGGCTTGGTCGAGGGGAGGGACCACTTAACTCTTTATAGTACACGGAATTCACCGCGGGGAAAGGCCAATTTTAGCGCGCCGCGCTCTGTTTTTGCCGTCGGTTTCATGAAAAGTTGATGTGGCAATGGTTAGCATTGTGCTGTCAAATGGGCAGTGGCGTGATTCAAACTTGCCATTTTGGCGCTTGTACGTGAAGACAATCACGGCAGCGCAAGCATGTTTGGTGTGTTAGGGTGGCATGCTCTCGCGCCAGCGTGAGCATGCTAAAAGTGGCAAGAGGTTCCCGCGCGAATCGACGAGCAACCCATATTCGCGCGGGGCGGCGATTTAATGCGAACATCTCCAGAAAGGCGGTGATGTAGATGGATACGGCCAAGAGCTGCTGGGGGAACGATATCGGCAAACTCATTTTGCGGCTTACGATCGGCGGATTGATGCTGTTTCATGGCATCTCCAAAGTGCAAAACGGCGTGGCTTGGATGATGCCCGACCTAACCGCCAGGGGAATTCCCACTTGGGTTGCCTACGGCGTCTATGTGGGAGAAGTCGCCGCGCCCATTCTCGTTATCGCCGGCCTATTCACGCGCCTCGGAGGGTTGATCATTGCCATCGACATGATCGTGGCCATCGTGATCAAGCATCAGGATTTGCTCTCTAAGATCGACGCCAACAGCGGCGGGTATGCTTTAGAGTTGCAAGCACTTTATCTGTTTGGGGCCCTGGCCTTGGTATTCATGGGCGGCGGGCGCATTGGCGTCGGCGGGCTGTTTTCCGGCTCCAAGCCAAGCCAACCACTGCCGGTGGAAAAACCGCCTGCGCGGCAATGAACCGTCCCGCATCGCGCCGGCTTCAGTGTTCGACGAAGCGTGCTACGCCGAAGCTCGCACCGAAAGCGTGCTGAAAAAAATAACAATGGCCCGCTCGATGGCGGCGTGGAAATTCGGGCAGATGTTTTCGCGCCCTACGTGCCGCTCGAATTCAGCCTGTTGCATGAGTTGCGCCGGCTGCGGCGGTGCGCCACATAAAATAAGGTTGTGGCCGCAAGTGCGAAGTTTTTCGGCCAAATCTTCTAGCGCCTGCAAGCCGGTGGCGTCGATCGCCGTCATGTTGCGCAGCGCAAAATGACGATGGGGGGCAACTCATCCATGCAATCGGCAATTTGCAAAATCTTCTCGTTGGCGCCGAACAAGAAGGGGCCGTGAATGCGGAACACTGCCACGTAATCGGGAATGGGCTTGTCTTGTAGAATGTGCAGCCATCCCTCTTCGATATATTCCTTCGTCACGTGACTAACGGTAGTGGTGTTGGTTACTTTGCGAATGTACAAGAGCGCAGCCAGCACAATTCCTACCTCGACGGCCACAGTGAGATCGGCAAACACGGTCAGCCCAAACGTAATGGCCCATACGCTAATATCAGCCCAAGTCAGCTTAAGCAGCTTTGGAATTTCCTTCCATTCGCCCATGTAGTACGAAACCACCAGCAGAATTGCCGCCAGAATCGCCAGCGGAACGTATTGCGCAAGCGGTGCGGCGAAAACCAGCACGGACAAAAGCACGAGTGCGTGAATCATGCCCGCCACAGGCGTTTTCGCCCCCGAGCGAATATTCGTAGCCGTGCGAGCAATCGCACCGGTGGCGGGAATGCCGCCAAATAGCGGCACGGTGATATTGGCAATGCCCTGGGCTACCAACTCAACGTTTGAGTTATGTCGATCCCCGCTCATCCGATCGGCCACGACCGCAGACATCAGCGATTCAATGGCCCCCAACAGGGCCACGGTCATCGCCGGAGAAAAAAGGGGCACGATCATCTCAGGCTGAAATTTCGGCAGCGAAAACGAAGGCAAGCCTTGGGGAATTCCGCCGAAACGAGTGCCGATGGTTTCAACCGTCATTCCGCTAAATGCAACCACGGCAGTGCCTAAAACAAGCACCACAATGTACGCCGGCACGCGCTTGAGAAACTTTCGGCAACAGAGAATGACCACGATTCCCGAACACGCCAGCGACGTGGCGTACCAGGAAAGTGTATTGAAATGGGCAAAAAGCGTTTCCATTCGCCCCACAAAATCGCCGGGAACTCTATCGATCGAGAGTCCAAAGAAATCTTTAATTTGCGTGCTGGCAATCAAGATTGCGATACCGTTGGTGAACCCAACGATGACCGGCCGCGGGATGAACCGCACCGTCCTTCCCAGACCGGTAAGCCCCAGGCCCACGAGCATCACGCCCGCAATGAGCGTGCAGTTAAACAAGCCGGCCAGGCCGTATTTATCGACAATGCCATGCACCACGACGACGAACGCGCCCGTCGGGCCGCCGATTTGCGTCGTCGAGCCACCCAAGGCCGATATCAAAAAGCCCGCAACGACAGCGGTATACAAACCTGCTTGTGGCGGCACGCCTGAGGAAATGGCAAACGCCATCGCCAGCGGCAGCGCCACCAATCCCACGGTGATGCCGGCCACCAAATCACCCCAGAATTTTCGCCAGCTATATTCCCGCAGACATAAAATGCTTTTGGGAATGAAACGATTCATCGCCGTCCGCTTTGAGATCGAAAGAATATTGCGGGCCGGCGACAGTGGGCTGCGAAAACCGGCCTGGGAGGAAGCGTCCATGCTAGCTGCCCTTTGGGATTCGCGAAATAGTTACTTCGCTTATATCGGCATAACTGCCTGAGAAAATGGACGAGAGCGAACAGGGAAAAAGTTCTCGAGAATCGCGCTGGCACAGCTACCGCAGCGATTCCAGCGGCCGCTGACGCATGGCCGAAAGCGCGGGAAAGAACCCGCCCAACGCGCCCATAAAAAGCGCCACTACCATGCCGGTCGCCAGGGCATCGATGCCGACAACGAGCTTTAGCGCCACAAATTTCCCTGCGCCTTGCCCGCCGCTGACGATGCTATTGGCGGTCCAGCCATCGGTGAAGCTGGCTAAAATGCAGCCCAGCGCGCCCCCCAGGAGCGCAATCAAAAGCGATTCGGCCAAGAACACGGCTAGCACTTGCCAGCGAGCAAACCCCACAATGCGCAATACGCCGATGTCGCGCTTGCGAGCGCTTACCGCCGCGAACATGGTGTTCATGACGCCAAACATGCCGCCGATCGACATGATGGCGGTCACAAAAATAATGGCGCCCAAGAATTGTTTGCTTGTATCGTCGAGGCGCGCAAAGTATTCAGTCTCGGGCACCGCTTGCACAGCGGCTTTTTTGAAATTGGTCGTCAGTTCGTCGGCCAATGCTTTGGCTTCGGCCGGTCCGGCGGTGCGCAGCACGATCGACGTATAGCGCTCTTTGCCGAACAAATGCGATACCAAGTTCCACTTGGCCCACACTTCGGAACCAAACGTCGACCCTTCTGTTTTGGTAATGCCCACGGCAACCCATTTGCGGCCGCCGAGCTCGAAAATATCTCCCACCTTTATCGTTTCCTGACCGCGATCGTGCCCCATTTCCCGCGCGATGCCTTCCCCCAGCACGGCCTGAATCGCTTCGTCGTCGGTGCCGGGAATTTTTTCGACACCCGCCTCGGAAAACCATTTCCCCTCGGAGTATAAGCTAATGCTGTGCACACGGGCAGCCATTAGCGGGTCTTCAATCGCTCGCACTTGCACAAAACGCCGTGCGGGACGGTTGTCTTTTATCGTCCCCGTATCTTGAATGGCGACCAAATAAGTTTCGCGGCTGCAGAGCAAGTGATTGCGCTCGTCGCGCAGCACGCCCGGCTGGCGCTCGACATCGCCGGTTTCGGTGGATTGCAAATTGCTGAAAAGCTCGTCGATGGCGCCATCGGAAAGCACGATCACATTACCGGGCTGACCGCTTTGCTGCGTGAGCCGGCTCATGCCGTTGACGAACGCGAGCATGACAATCATCAGGCCGATCACGAGCATGAAGGCCAATGAGGTGAGGACGGTGGTCCGCCAGCGCACGCGCAAATTTCGCAGGCTGTATTGGATGGGCACGCGGCCGAAAATCGACAATATGACGAGCGCCAAAATGCCGCCAGCAAGCAGGGCGTAAAGCGTGGGCGACAAAGTTGGCAACGCGTAAGCGAGCATGGGCAGCAGTGATGAGCGGCTAGGGACTAGAGACTAGGGGCTAGAGGCTAGAAATTTCATTAGTCGACTTTCGCAAAAACTTCGGAAACTTTCACCGAGCAGGCGGTCCACGCAGGGAGGATGCTGCCGACAAGCGCCGTGCCGGCACCGATGCAAAATCCCCATAGCAGCGCCTGTTCGGGAATTAAGAACGCTGGAAAAAACGCGATGGGAATTTTTATGCCGCCGAACAATCCATTAATGACAAAGTAAGTCGCGCCGGAACTAATCAAACCGGCCAGCGCGCCGATCGCCAGCGCTTCACCAAGCACGAGCAGGAGAATGTGGCCAGGGCGGAAGCCGAGCACTTTCAAAATTGCCATTTCGGTGCCGCGCTCGCGAACCCCAATACTAATGGCATTAGCCAGCACCAGCACCAACGTAAACAGGACGGCCGGCGTCAGGATCCAGCGCACGCCCCAAAAAATATCGCGATAGGCTTCCATGAAGCGCGCCACCGCGTTCGATTGGCTTTCGACCTTGACCGCCGGCAGCGAATAGAGCGGGCTGTTCATAATCTGATCGGAAAGCTTGTTGAACGAGGCCTGATCGGGCACACGCAGCCAGACGAGGTTGAGCGACTTTTGCGCCAGCGGATGCGCCTGCCCGTTATGCTTGCGCTGATAATCTTCGAGCGCCGCCTTCAAATACTCTTCGTTGAACGCCGCCGACTGGTTATATCGCGGCAGCGGAAACACGCCGACAATGTCGAACTCCAAGTCGAGGTCTTTAAAGTTCAATCCATAGAGCTTAATGCGCTCGCCGACGCGCTTGTTGATGGCTTTGAGGCGATCTTCGCCGATCACCAGCGCGTGGGGATTCTTGATCGTCTCGTCGATGAGCCGCTCCAGCTCGGCTTTCTGCGGGCCAGTGAGGTCTTCAAGATCGTCCATCATGGTGGCGATCTTTTTGGGATCCATGGCGATGGCGAAAACCAGGTTTTCGCGCGTCATATTCTTGGGATCGAGCGTGCCGCCATAAAACTGCCACGCCATGGAATCGGTGGGCTTGATGTCCCCCGGCTGCCGCGCCGCGCCGTCGGCCATGGTATTGGCGTAGGAGATGGGCATTTGACTGGGAATTTGCCAGCGCTCGGTCACAATGGCTTTGAAGTTCTTGGTCTTATCGGCGGTCACATGGTCGATAAAAGCTAAAAACGCCCAAGCCATGGTCACCACCAGCACAAGTACAACGGTCCCCAGAGCAGTCAGCGTCGTGCGCAGAAAACTGCGGCGAAGGTTGCGAAAGATGAGGAAGAGGAGTTTCATCGGGCGTGCGTAATGATCGAGTTACCGAAAGGTAACACGAGATTCGGCCAATAATTGGTGGCCACATTGTAGCAGCCGGCCGAGGCAACTTAGCATACGATCATCAGTATACCGACTTACGCCGCCAATGAGCGTGCTCAGACAGGTAATTGCTGCCTTAGCTTTGCCGCGCCGTTGGAAAGGCGACGAAGCGCCATGTGCTTCGCGCGGCCGCCGGAGCGGCGGTATGCTGCCAGCGCGCCACGAGTGCCTCGAGTTGCTCATCCATCTTGATCTCAAAAGCCTCAAACTCCGGGGTATCGACCGCCAACACGAATTCCTCGAGTGCGGTCGCCTGGTTACTTCGTTTCTTCTCGCGGTTTTTTCGGCGTCGGCTTGACATGGCCTCTCACTCCTTCCGGCGATCCCAACAAGCAAACACTGTACCATTCATTACGCTAGACCCGGTGGCTGGTTCCGAGGTTCGCGGTTTTCGGCCGCATTTGTTCACTTCTACCGCGATAAAGCCCGCTTTCCATCAATACGACGATCCTTATCCTGCCAATCTGACTCGCAAGCCTGCCAAAAGACATTGTGAAATTTCCGCCGAAGAGCTTCGATTCCAGCCTATCACCGCTGCTCTCCTGGGCGAACTATGCCTTACCCACACGATGCATTGCTATGATGTCATCAGCAGGGGTGGGGGAGGAAGTGGCGATGAGCAGTTGGGTAGCACAGGAGTTGATGGGAGCGGAGTTGGGAGATATTCGATTGAGCCGGCGGCTGGTGCGGCTGGCGGAGCGATTGGATGAGCGGCCGGAGGCCAGTATCCCTCAAGCCTGCGGCAATGTGGCGGAAACGAAAGCCGCCTATCGGTTTTGGGATCACGAAGGGGTTTCGCCGGAGGCCATTTTGCAGCCGCACCGACAGCGCACGATCCAGCGCGCCAGCGAGCACGCGCTAGTTTTGGCGGTACAAGACACGATGGAGATGGACCTGTCAGCCCATGCTGCGACCGAAGGTCTGGGATACCTTGCTTGCAAGCACGCCCGGGGCTTGTTGGTGCATCATGTGCTGTGTCTTTCCGCCGCGGGATCGCCGTTGGGGCTATTGGATCAATTCACCTGGACGCGGCCGCTGGAGGAATTGGGCAAACGGCGGACGCGCAATCAGCGTGCCACCGCGGAGAAGGAAAGCCAGCGTTGGCTGGAAGGTTTGGCGTCGGTGCAGCGGCACTTGCCGCATCTCCAGGTCATGTTGATCGGCGATCGTGAGTCGGACCTGTTCGACTTATTCGCCGCACCGAGATCGGATCGTCTGGGCTTGCTCGTGCGGGTGCGAGATCGTCGGCGGCGTGCAGAAGATTCAGCCCAGCATCTGGGAGAGGCGGTCGCCCAAAGTCCGCCGCGCTGCCAGCGGATGATCGAGGTGCCGCGGGCGGATGATCGTCCCGCGAGACAGGCCGATCTCACCTTGCGCTGGAAACGCTTGACGATTTGCCGGCCGGTCAACCACCGCGGCACCGCGCCCGCTCAGCCCGTGATCCTCTGGTTTTTGCAGGCCCGGGAAGAGCAACCGCCAGAGGGCGTGACGCCGCTTTGCTGGCTGCTGGCCACCACCGTGAGAATCGAAACCATCGACGAGGCCCGGCGGGTGTTAACGTGGTATCTGTACCGCTGGCGAATCGAGCGGTTTCATTACGTACTTAAAAGCGGTTTGGGCATCGAGCGGCATCAACTGGCCACACGCCAGCGCGCCGAGCGACTGTTGGCCACGCTGTCGATCATCGCCTGGCATGTGTTGTGGATGGCCTACGAAGCACGCCGCCAGCCCTCGGCCTGCTGCACCAGCATCTTTACTACGGACCAATGGCGCGTGCTGCACTTGGCCGTGGAATCCTCGCGCGCCACTTCCCGGACAACCGCCTAATCTGATCACGGCGGTCCGCCAATGCGCCCGCCTGGGAGGCTTCCTCGGCAGAAAACGAGATGGCTTTCCCGGAGTGAAAACACTCTGGCGTGGTTGGCGTCGACTCACCGACCTGCTCGCCGGCTATCGACTCGCCATCTCCCACACGACAACTTCCGACTGCTATGAAGAATATGGGTAAGGCATAGCCTGGGCGAATGGGCACATCAAACTGCTTCAGCCGGCGGCCCAATGCAGCAATTGCAAAAAAGAACGCCCGGCAGATACAGGTGGGACTTCTGTATCGTTCTGCCGGGCGTTGGGGTACGCGCCCCAAGTAGAAGAACTGAGGCGCGTCGCGGGAGTACGTAGAGTATTGGGTGTTTCTTAACGCGGCGAATCACCGCGCTTCATTATTTGTTGCTCTCGTCTGATTTCTTATCGCCGGCCGACGAGTCGCGCTTCTCGGCGTTTCCTTTGGCCCCATCGCGCTGGGCTGCATACCGGCGAATTAACTCCGGTAGGCCAGGCTTTAGCTCCGATTCATCCAGCGCGCCGTCGTGATTGGTGTCCAATTCGTCGAAGCGGTCTTGCAGCCGCGGCGGGAGTTCATCTTTTTGCACCTTGCCGTCGCCGTTCTTGTCGAACCGTTTGACGAAGCGTTTTGCCGCTTCCTCAGGACTAAGTTGTGCCAAGCCGGCCAAAGCGCCGCCTCCTGGCGCTCCGGCGCCCGCTGCAGCCCCGCCCATCATGCCGCGCATCTGATCGGTTAGATCGTCGCGTGTAATCTCTCCGTTTTTGGCCAGCTTCTTAAGCGATTCGCCCGCCGCGGCGATTTCTTTCTCATCGAGCTTGCCATCGCCATTAGTATCGAGCGCGCGAAAGACGATCGCCCCCATCATCATCCGCTCGCCGGGCCGGCCATCGGGGCCGCCAAAGCCAAACGCGCCTCCGGGCGGTCCCATTCGATTTGGGCCGCCTGGTGGTCCGGATTGATCGGCCGCCGATTTATCGCCGCTTTTCTCGGCCGCCCGAATCGGATGATCTTCGTCGAGCCCGGCTAGAAACTCGTCGCGGCTCAATTTGCCGTCGTGGTCCTTGTCGGCAATGCGCAACAAACGATTGAATAGTTTTTGATGCTCCGGCGGCGCTTCGTCGGCGGTAATATAGCCGTCGTGGTTGGCATCGAGCTTATCGAAAAGCGCTGCGTGACGCTCTTCTGGCGAGCCCTTGTCCGACTTCTTATCGTCTTGCGCCAGCGCCATCGAGGCCGACGATAACAGGGCGATTCCCGCCACCAGGCTCAAAAGCGAATTTATTCTCATCGTTGCGCTCTCAATTGGTTTTCACGAAATTTCCGCCTCTAAGGCACGTCAACCACAAACAGCTTCCACTGATTGATATCTGCGCCAGCACCGCGGCTTGTAAATCTGCGCCCGGCAAGCGGTGTAAAAGCTTCGCCCGCGGACACTCGAACTTGGCGAGGCAACAAAAAAATCGCCTCCGCCAGAAGATATAACCGCACAAATTCCCCTAAGTTTCGACAAGATTTTCTTAAGTTCTGCCGCCGGTTGATCGCGCCAAGCAGCTGGTGCATCCAGCCTGATTATGGCGGTATCTCCCGCCACAAAGCTCGGACCAATCAGCACTTAACCGGCCTTGTCCCGCTTGCCATCGCGGCCCTATAATCCGCGCCGTTTGTGCAGAGTTGCGACCACCAAGGCATAAAACTTGGAGCTTGCTTAACTGCACAATCAGAGCGGTCGTATGGCCGCAGCCAGCATGCGGCTGCCCGATTCCGACGCCGGGCCGATTGGTCCGGGGTTTGCATTTAGTCGAGTTAGTTTCAGTCGAGCGGTCGTGCGGTGTAAAACAACTGGAGCAACTCGAAACCGTCGCCATCGAAGAATCCGCTTCGCTTCTTGTGGCCAAAGCACCACACACAAGCCGAGCCGAAACAACTTAGGTGGCGAATAATCGACAACCTCCGGCAACCTTTACAGTACGCCCGAAAACACTGTTACAGCCTTCCTTGTCCGGCGCAATCCGGGCAATAGGCGCAGAAAGTTGGTTTGAGTTTTCGTTGAATGCCCCGATGCCGCTGACCCGATGTATGCAGTGCGATTCTCATCGAAAGCGAAGTCGTACTGCTCGACACGGACTGCGGCCGACGAGTTAAGTAGCGAAGTACACTTCAGGGACGTCTACGCGGTATCCGAAAGCGCCAAGTAATTTCATGAGGTTCATCCGGCCCGACTCTTTTCTGTGTGAAGCCATTTGGCTTGGGCTGTATCGAATTCAGGAACTTGCGCCCTTAGGAACTAGCGTCGCCGCCCGCCGGCCCAATCGCCGGTTTCATTACAACGGGAAACAAACGCCGCTCGATGGAATTCTCCGTCGAATACTCGATTCACAAGATCGATGGCCAACGTTCCCAGGGAGAATGATCATGACGATGCCCATTTACGGAACGACCCAACTGCACGGCGCTCAGGGAATTAACGCCCCGCACATCAATCGGCTGCAGCAGCCGGCCACGCCCGCCGTGCCGTCGCATATCGACACCACCGACGAGTTGCATCTATCGCCCGCCGCACAAATGGCCGGCAAGCTCGGCGACATTCCCGACATTCGCTGGGAGCGCGTCAATTCGATTAAGGCCGCTATCGCCGACGGCACCTACATGACCGACGAAAAGATGGATGTGGCGCTCGAGCGCTTGCTGGATGAAATTGCTTAACAAGCGATCCGAAAGGGCGACCTCAATTACCCCAGCCCAAGCGTAGCGACGTCCTGGGCTACATTTCGATCTTCAGTCCCGGCATCTTGCCGCAACTCACATCCCCGCCGCCTTGCGTACCTGCTGCCGAATGTAGTGCTGTATTGCCGACAAGCCCCGCATGCGCACCATGCCCAGCGCCTCCAACAATCCCAGGCGTTTCAATAAATTGTCGGGCGTATCCATCACCTCTTGCGCCGTGGAGCCGTTGAATAGCTCGACTAGAATGCCGACGAACCCCTTTACCGTCGGCGCTTCGGGGCGCAGTCCGCATAAATTTGCACGCGCCCGTCGATTACTTCGACCCAAATGAAAGTCGGCGTCTGGCATTCCGCAATCCGGTGCAATCCTGCATCGCGCTCAGCCACATATCGTTCCGGTAGCCGCGGTAAGTTCTCGGCGAACTCGAGCAGCAACTCCAACCGTTCACGCGGCTCCAACTCGGCAAACTCCGCGACAATTTCGTCGAGCTTCACCTGCTCACCTCTTCACCCGTTCGAGCGCATTACCGTCCAAACCTTACTGTGCAGCAGCGGCGACTTCCGGCTTATCCGCGTCGGTTACGCTCCCCGGCTCCGTCCCCTTCGCGATTGGCATGCCGACCATGTTGCCCCACTCCGTCCAAGAACCGTCGTAATTCTTCACGTTGCCAAATCCCAGCAAATATTTCAGCACAAACCATGTGTGGCTCGAGCGCTCGCCAATGCGGCAATATGCGATCACCCGCCCGCGCCGCGACAGACGATTATCCTTGCAATATAAGTTCTCAAGTTCCTTGGCCGCTTTGAATGTTCCATCTTCATTCACCGCCTTCGACCACGGAATGCTAGCGGCCCCAGGAATATGCCCGCCGCGCAGCGCGCCTTCCTGCGGATAATCGGGCATGCTCAAGAGTTCTCCCGAATATTCTCCTGGCGATCGCACATCAACCAATGGCTTGCCGGCGCGAATGTGCTTCAGCACTTCCTCGCGAAATGCTCGTATCGATGGGTCAGGTTCTTTCGCAGTGTAATGCGCTTTCGGATAATTCGGTTCTGGGTCGCGCGACCACGCTCGGCCATCCAGTTCCCATCGCTTGCGGCCGCCGTCCATTACCAAGCATTTCTCGTGGCCGTACAGCTTAAAGACCCAGAACGCATAGCAAGCCCACCAATTATTTTTATCGCCGTAGAACACTACGGTCGTGTCGTTGCCGATTCCTTTCGAGGCGCACAATTCGGCGAACCGATCGCGGCCGATGTAATCGCGCACAATCGCATCTTGCAAATCGGTGTGCCAGTCAATTTTCACCGCACCGGGAATGTGCCCCTGCGTGTACAAGAGCACGTCTTCATCCGATTCCACGATGCGCACCTGCGGATCGTTCGCATGGTTGGCAACCCATTCAGTCGTGACCAGTACTTCAGGGTGTGCATAATTTGCCATATTGATTTAAATCCCCCTAGAATTTTGAATTCCAATGCCCCAAAAGCCGCGAACGCATGACCGCGGGAACTAGTTAAATCGTCGCGAGATTCGTTTCACGGCCCGCAGCTAGCACTCAGCCCGCATGTGCCAACCGATGCCGCACGGAGTCCAACGCCTTGGCCGCGACTTGCAATTTTATGCCATTTGCCGCGTGTTCAGCGTACAAGAGCCCCCTTCCAACCGCAATTCCCGGCCGTCGGTCAGGCTTTCCTACCGCACAATGGTCCCGAGAAATTCGGCCTCGGCATTACTTCGGCATGCATCAAACAAGCTTGCTTCACCTCCTGAAATTTGCGAAAATGGGTTAAGCCTACTAGTTAGGTCCTGCCACACACACACACACCTGCGTTTCATTCTTCATTTCTGGCCACGACGCAAGTCTGATCCAGAGCACCAAGCACATGAAGCCCAAATGGGGGCCGGCTTCGCTCATTGCAGGCCGGCACTGGGGACGTTTCGCACTCCTGTCGGTCGCTAGTTTCGCGATCTGTTGTTCTGCGCTCGTCGGCAGGCGCTGCGCAAACGCCGACAGCTCTCCCACCGCCACGCAGACCAAATCCGCCGCTTCCGACCGCAAATTAATCCAGTCACCTGCCGCTGGCGCAAAATCTGGTTTCAAAACGGGTGATTGGCCCTTCCTCCCGCTGGCTCGCCCCGAAATACCGCAATTAAAAAAGCTGCGCACTTGGGCGCAAAACCCGGTCGATGCCTTCATCGGGCAAAAACTCGAAGCCGCCAAACTCTCGCCTAGTAAACCAGCCGACAAGCTCACGCTTCTGCGCCGCGTAACCTTCGATCTCACGGGCCTGCCACCCACGCCGCAAGAGCAAATCGATTTCCTTGCCGACCATTCTCCCAACGCCTATGCCAAAGTTGTCGATCGCCTCCTCGCGTCGCCGCGCTATGGCGAGCGCTGGGCCGAACATTGGCTCGATGTGGTTCGCTATAGCGAAACCGAAGGCTTCAAGAAAGACAGCCTTCGCCCCGATGCGTATCGTTACCGCGACTACGTGATTCGCGCCTTCAACTACGATCTGCCTTACGATCGCTTCGTTCGCCAGCAACTCGCCGGCGATGAATTGGAGCCCAACAACCCGCAAGCCATCATCGCCACCGGGTTCCTGCATCTCTATTCTGAAGAATCGAACGCCTCGAACATCGTTCAAGCAACGGCAGGAAATTCTTGACGACATTACCGAGAACACCGGCCTGGCATTTCTGGGGCTCACGATCGGCTGCGCCCGCTGCCACGACCACAAGTTCGACGACATCAAGCAAACCGACTACTACCGTCTGCAAGCTTGCTTCGCGGCCATTTTGCCCTCCGAATCGGTCGCTGTCGCCACACCGCAGCAAAAAGTCGAGTACGACAAGCGCATGTCGCAATGGGAAGAGGCCACTAAGACGCTTCGCGACGCTATTGACAACGAGCTCGCCGACGAGCGCAAAGCCGCCCGCCAAGACGCCATCGCCGCCTACGATCCTGATACGCTTAAAGCCATCAATACGCCGGCCGACGAGCGCACCTGCTATGCAAAAGCAGCTCGTGGCCGAAACCGAAGAATGGATCGAATCGCGCGTTGCCCGCGCCTATCGTCGCTGCCCGCCCGACGAGCGCAAGAAATACGACGAGCAAATGGACGAACTCGCCAAGTTCGATCACATCAAACCCGAGCCGTTGCCAACCGCGATGGCTGTTTTCGACGGCGACGTCAAAGGCCCCTCCGACGTGCGTTCTCGAACGGCGGCAATTATCCATAAGCCCGCTAAAGAAGTCGCCGCCGGTTTCCCCGTGTTCCTGGGCGCGAGCGATCCTGAAATCAAATCTCCCGCCGGCGAGCGCAATTCCACCGGCCGCCGCTCGGCGCTGGCCAACTGGCTCACGCGACCCGATCATCCACTCACAGCCCGCGTCATTGTCAATCGGCTTTGGCAGTACCACTTCGGCCAAGGCATTGTCGCCACACCCAACGATTTTGGCGCCATGGGGGGCAATCCGTCGCATCCGGAGTTGCTCGATTGGCTCGCCGCCGAATTGGTCGCCAACGGCTGGCATCTGAAACCGATCCAGCGCCTCATGGTCCTGTCGGCCGCCTATTGCCAATCGTCCATGATCGATCCCGCTAACCCCGCGCACGCTGCCGCCCTGGCCGTCGATGACGCCAACAATTTGCTCTGGCACGCCCGCCGCCAGCGCCTTGAAGGCGAAGCGCTGCGCGACTCCATGCTGCAAATCGCAGGCGAGCTTAACTTCCGCATGTACGGCCCCAGCGCCCTGCCGGAACTTCCGGCCGATGCTCGAACTCGTCGCGCTACAGTTGGGATCCCGACGAAAAGCTCGAAGATCGCAATCGCCGCTCGATCTATGTTTTCGCCAAGCGCAACATGCGGCTGCCGCTGTTGGAAGCATTCGACCAGCCCGATATGCAAAACAGTTGCCCGCGCCGCACGACCACCACCACCGCGCCTCAAGCGCTCGAAATGCTCAACGGTGAACAATCTGCCGACGCCGCCCGCCACTGGAGCGGCAAACTGCTGGCCCAGTGCGGCGGCGACGAAGCCAAGCTTGTGCGCGAAGCCTACGCGGAAGCATTCGGCCGTCCGGCCCAGAACGACGAAGTCGCGTCGGCTGAGAAATTCATCGACAAGCAAGCCGAAACCATCGCCGCAGAAAAATCCACTTTAGACGATCAGAATTTGCCCGCCCCGCTCCCCGCCAAAATCGACCGCGCCAAAGCCGCCGCAGTGGTCGATTTCTGCCACGCCATGCTCTGCTCGAACGAATTCCTCTACATCGACTAATTGCCATGTCCGCCTTCCGCCTTCCCACTTCCGCCTTCCCCTCTCCCCATTTCGAACCCGCCTCTTCCCGCCGCGATTTTCTGCGTTCGCGCCGGCGCCGGCTTCGGCTCGCTCGCCCTTTGGTCGCTGCTGAGCGCGCGACGGCCGCGCACAGAATCTTCCGCGCAGCCGATCGCGCTCGCACCGAATCTCATCGGCGGATCCACCAATCCGTTGGCGCCCAAGCCGCCAATGTTCCCTGCCAAAGCCAAATCGGTTATCTGGTGCTTTATCGACGGCGGTCCCAGCCACCTCGATCTGTTCGACCCCAAGCCCGAACTTCACCAAGCTCGCCGGCAAACCGCTCCCCGACAGTTTCCCGCAAGCCCGAAACGGCGATGGGCAAAACCGCCTACACGCCGCTCTTGCCCAGCCAGCGAAAGTTCAAGCAATATGGCCAGTCTGGCATTTGGGTCAGCGATTGGTATCCGGAAATCGCCACCTGCGTCGACGACATGGCCGTGATCCATTCCTGCTGGGCCGACGGTCTCACGCACGTCGGCAGCGTGTGCGAAATGAACACCGGCAGCATTCTGATGGGCCGCCCATGCTTGGGTTCCTGGTCTCTGTACGGATTGGGCGCCGTCACCGACAACCTTCCCGGCTTTGTCGTCCTGACCGACTACTCGCAACGAGCCCCCCGGCGGCAGCCGGCAATGGAGCACCGGCTTCATGCCCGCGACATACCAAGGCACCAAGTTCCGCGACGGCAAAACGCCGATCCTGCATGTGCACCCTCCGACGGCATGCCTGCCGATCGCCAGCGCCGCGAGATCGATTTCATCCAACAGCTCAATCGACATCATTTGCAAGGCCGCACCGACGACAATTCTCTCGAAGCCCGCATCGCCTCCTACGAACTCGCTTACCGCATGCAAACCGCCGCCCCCGAAGCCACCGATCTCTCCCAGGAAACCGCCGAAACGCTCGCGCTGTATGGCATCGACCAGCCCGAAACCGCCGCCAACGGCACGCAACTGCCTCATGGCCCGTCGCCTGGTCGAACGCGGCGTTCGCTTCGTGCAGCTCTACATGGGCTCGGGCAGCAAGTGGGACGCCCACAGCGATGTCGAAGGCAATCACAGCCAATATTGCAAAGAAACCGACCAGCCCATCGCCGGCGCTGCTCAAAGATCTCAAACGCCGCGGCCTGCTCGATAGCACGCTCGTGGTTTGGGGGGGCGAGTTCGGCCGCACTCCGATGAGCGAAAGCGGCACCGGCCGCGACCACAACCCGTACGGCTTCACCATGTGGATGGCCGGCGGCGGCGTCAAGCCCGGCACCGTCTACGGCGCGACCGACGAAGTCGGCTTGTACGCCGTCGAAAACAAAGCCCACATCCACGATATCCACGCCACGATTCTCGCGCTGTTGGGTCTCGACCACGAGCGCCTCACCTTCCAACACAACGGCCGCGACGAACGACTGACTATCACCAGCGGCACGGTCATCAAAGACATCATTGCTTAGCCCAAGTCGGTCCTTCACAACTGGCTCTATGTCTCCCTAGCAACTGCCGACTCTTCGAAGTGCCGATCCGTTTCCCCCTGGCTGCGAATTTCACCGACTTCGCACCAATAACGCAGCACATCCGGGCAAAAATCTGCGCCGTTGCTCCAGCGAATCGTGTTATCCTCCACGCGAAAATTTTTGAATGTATCTAAATCTGCCAGAGGGGTGAAAACAGGACCCCAAAGTTGCGATTGCAGATCAAGCTCCCGGCTGAATCCATCGTTGAATTGGAATTCAATAACGTAATCGCGCACCCAGCGTGCCGCGGTCACGCCAATAATTTCGTAAGGTCGAAGTTGCTTGCTCATCTAAGCGCGCAATTTTCGGGTTTAGCCGTTCCTCTCCGCGCTTCCGCGGCTGCTATGTAGGCGATTGTCAATGACGGTTGTTGGTTCGGTAGGAGTTGATGTCGTGCATTCTGCTATTCGATCGTCCATGAAAGGGCATGGAGACCAGTTAACGATTCGCAAAATGGGAACGGACTAAACTCGGCGACGGGTGGTAAACCCAAGCCGCAACCAGTCGCGTTCCCTTGGTCGAGCACCAACTATTCAAACTCCTGTTTCAATGATTCCTGGCTGTGATGATTCCGTCGTCTCCAAAGCTCGTGATTCGCTTACGCCAGTTGCAGCGGCGGCGTGGCGCAGCCCCGCACCATGCCGCAGTCCCGTTGGAGCGGACCAGCCCGCTGGATGTCAGACCGCGCCGCCAGCGCCTGATGCCACATGCGCACTGCCAGTCGCCGCATGGCGGCCACCACCGCGATCTTCTTGTGTTTGGGGTTTTTCTTCACAATCCGCTGGTAGGCATCCTGGTCCGAACCTGTCCGGCGAACCCGCGCCCAAGTCGCCTGGCACAACACCCGCCGCACGCGCGAAGGACCTTGCCGGGTAATGTGTCCCTTGCGATCATGGGCCGAGCCGCTTTCGTGGCACTGGGGAACCAGGCCCAGATAGGCACTAATCTGCCTGCGATTGGAAAACCTGGCAATATTCCCCAGTTCCGTCAAGAAGACCAACGCAGTCACCAGCGCCACTCCGTCCAACTGGCACAGCTTGGCCACCGCTGGTTGGTACCGCGGCTGCTCGGCCAGCTCCATCAAGGCACAATCCAGTCGTTCGATCTCTCTCTCCAGGAAGCTCAGTTGCCTCAGTTGGCTGGCCAGTGTCTGTCGAATCCCCCTTCCCAGTTTGCTCTCGCGGCACAATCCTCGCAGCCAGGCCCGAAAGCTCCTGCTCCAGCCTTTCGACACATCGTCGGGGCGCGCCAGCCGGTTGCGTTTCAGCAGACCTCGGATTTGAGTCTTCAAGCCAGCGGCCTTCTCCGCCCCATCCAGCCGCGCCCGCACAAGCTCTCGATCGTCGCGCGTTTGTGGATCCGGAATCCAAACAGCAGGCAGTGGATTGCCGGCCAGCACATGGCCCCGCAGCAATTGCAAAATCTGATCGGCGTCATTCGCGTCGTTCTTGTTCTTCTTATGCCCGGTGGAACGTGCCATCTTCGTGGGCGCCAGCACGTGGCACTGGATGCCGGCTCCGGTGAGCTCATCATGCAGTCCAAAACCTTCTCCCGAGGCTTCATAGGCAAAAATCACCTTGGCGCTGGCCGCCTTGGATTGCGCCAGCAGATTGGCAATCATCTTCTCTCGTCCAGCGCGTGTGTTGCGCACCGAGACGGTCTGAGAAGCTCCGCGTCCTGTGGCAGTCTTCAACAACATCGCTTTGTCGTGCAAATCGCAAGCAACCATGATAAACTTCGCCATGGCCAGTGCTCCTGTGTGTTGGGTCGTAGGAACGTTCGTATAACGCTTAAACTTCCTACCAAATCCAGCCCACAAGTCACTGGCCTCTTTCATTTACCTACATAGTTAACTCGGCGGTTTAATTGGGTTTCCAGGCGCCATGTCATTTCCAGATGATCGCTTTGCCGTTGCTCGACACAAAATGATTGCCGAGCAATTGCGCAGCGCGGCATTCGCAGCGAGCGCGTGCTGACGGCGATGGATAAAGTGCCCCGCGAGCAATTTGTAGTGGAAGGAGAAGAGTACGAAGCGTATGCCGACCGAGCGCTCACGATCGACTGCGGCCAAACCATCAGCCAGCCCTACATTGTGGCGCTCATGACCGAGGCGCTCGAATTGACCGGCGAAGAAACAGTGCTGGAAATCGGCACCGGCAGTGGATATCAAACGGCATTGTTATGCGAATTGGCCGGCAGCGTGATCAGCATCGAACGGCACGAGAAACTATCGCAGCGAGCCGGCGAAGTGCTCGATTCGCTGGGCTATCAAAATTTCACGTTGCGCGTGGACGATGGCACGTACGGCTGCCAGAAATTCGCGCCGTACGACCGCATTATCGTCACGGCCGCCGCCCAGCGCTTGCCGCAGACGCTATTCGACCAGCTGCGCGAAGGGGGCATTCTGGTCATTCCCTTGGGCACGAGCGAAGGGCAATCGCTCCAGGCCATTCGCAAAGTAGCCGGCCAACCCGACCAGCGCGAGCTGTCCGGCTGCCGTTTCGTGCCGCTGGTCGGAAGCGAAGAGCCGCGGTGGTGATGCGAGTAGCAACTAGCAATTAGCGATCAACATTCAGCGTTCAGCGGACGAGCAGAAAATTAAGGAAGCCAGGAACTCCGCAAAGGAATAAGGAAGGAATTCAATTGCCGTTCCTGGTTTCCTAATCTCCTGGATTCCTCATAAATCCGATCGCTGCCGCACGCACCCACGCTAGCATGGCGCGGCAGAATCATCACCGCTAATTCCGTTAAAACGTGAATCCATGTGCTGCGGAAACCGGGCTTGACCCAGTTTGTGCGTTGCCATATTCTCCCGCCTCACGACGGCCCAGTTGCCGCGGCGCAGTGCCGATTGAACCGCGAAAAGCCGTCGCACAAGTCATCAGAATTTCGCTAGTCCACTAGTGGATTGGTCTGCATCGGGGGTTGAGGGCGGCTCTTAAGGCTTCCATTGATCCTGCGGACCAGCGAAGCGACTACGGCAGCAGGGAAGCGAGCCGTGCGCTTCGAAATACCAATCGCTTGTCGAACGGAACGTGCGTCACTGACGGCGCGAACTTTTGCAAGGAGTGCAAATTCTTTCCCACCGCGCGAGCCGCTCCAATCCCCATGAGCTTGCGTGCCACAACTGCCTACCGAAGCGTCCAATCGCTCCCGGAAACGGATGGAGTCCTTTGCCCCCCTGGGACCCGGCCTTTCCGGGGGCCTTTTTTTTGCGCACCTGGCCATTTCACCCTCGGCCATCGGACCATATCCTGCACTCGTCGATCACTCGTTCACCTCTTCACTCGCTTATTCTCCTTCGGCCACAATTTTTCCTGCGCGGTGCCGAATTCGCCCACGTGATAAATGCTGATTCGCGCCACTCCAAACGTGAACGGCGCAAACGGCTCTTCCCGCAGTCGCTTGACAAATTCATCGTGCCCAATTCCCACCGTCACATGCGGATTAAAGTTTTTCCCGCTGTACTTGGCCACATAGTCGTTCACGAAATCGACGGTTGATTGCACGATCGGTTTGCCGTCTGGCGCGGGACGAATGCCACGCCGGTGCCGCTGTCGACCGCGAAAGGCGCGACTGCGTCAATCAGTTTCTGCTGTAATTGGCGCAGTTCGTCGCTCGGCTCGACGGAAATCCACGTTAGCGATTGGCCCTCCGACGGTACCGAGAACAAACCGGTCGCCTTTAATTTCCAGGCAGTCGGATTTTCCGCCGCAACGATTTTATTGACCGCAGCAGAAACTTTGTCCAAATCGGCCGTGCGCACATAACGCTGCAGCAGCGTAATGTGCGGCACGTGATGCGCATCGAGCGCGAAGCAATCGGGATTATCGCTGCGCAGCTTGGTGTTAATTTCCAGCGCCCTCTTAACCATGGTCTCGCCGGGCTCAATCAGCACATCGATGGCCGTTAGATCGTTTGCTCCAGCGGCGCTCGGTTTACCGCTATCTGCCACATCCGTATAATCCGCGGTGAATTTCGTCGTGTTTTGAAAGCCGTCCGGCAGGCCGCAATAATCGCACTCGTCCGACGACATTGCCGCCGGCGTCGAGCTGCCGGCACCGCTCGCCTTATAGAAATGCAAACATTTCACTGCACCATAACCGCCGGCGACGATGATTATCGAAAGCACGATAAGAAAGATTAAGTGCCGCATAGTGTTCAAGATTTTGTATTGTTGGTCAGCGCTTTCACTTCCTGCATCACTTGCTCCAGCCGCTTGATCACCTCGCGATGCCGCATTTCGTCGGCGGGGGGCGTGCGGCCGCAAAACGAAATGGTGCCGCCGGGGTCCAAAATCGCCTGGTCTACATCGGCCAGCGAACTGAACCCTTGTCGCCGGGCCGCCGCTTCCAGTTCTGCGCGTAATCAATTCGTGGTGCAATCGTCCCCGATGGATCACTCCCTTGGTCATCAACTGCACGGGCTTGCCCTCGATAATGCGCTCCATTTTTTGGTGGCTGTACATGAATCGCACCACAATGTAGTTCACGGCCATGAGCGTAGCTGCGCCTACCAAGCCGCCCGTCACCGAGTTGTCGTTACCGATGATGGCGTTTTGCACCGTGTTAGAAAGGGTGAGCAGAACGATCAAGTCGAACGGGTTAAGCTGGGCCAATTGCCGCTTGCCCGCCAGCCGCATGCCGATAATCAAAAACAGATACACGATGATCGGCCGCAGTATTTTGGCCGCCAGCGGAATATCGGGAAACAACATATCGTGCCACATGGCATCCCACGAGCTTTCGGCAAAGAGGAACATTGAGAGTCTCCGGGAGGAAGAATGAGAGCGGTGAGCATGGAACAATGAACATTGAACAACGAACGTGCCCGCTGCTCAATGTTCATTGCTCAAAGTTTTTTGCCGCGCATCACATATTCCCGCAGCTCAGCTAATTCGCGCTCGTAGCCGCCGGAAAGAATCGGGAAGCGGCACCAAGTTTTGGGATCGAGATTCTCGTCGTCCACGTGGAACGAAGGGGCGTAGCGCTCGCGTTTCCATTGATTGCGGCTCCAGAGGCGAAAGAAACGCTCAATCCACGCCAGCAACTGTTCGGCGGTGTACTGGCGGAATTCGACCTGCACAAGCTGATAAACTTCCATGGGACTGCGCTTGTCGCGAATGGCGGCGCGCTCGACCCAATCGAGCAATTCGTAGGGCATCAGGTCGGCTTCGTCGGTTTGGCCGGCGGCGGGCGGTCGCAACTCGGCGGTTGGATCTTGCACGTTCACCGCATGCAAGGCGGCAATGGGCGCCAAGCCAGCCGGCCCGACCGACTCCAGCCAGCGGAGCCAGCGGCGCAAAAAGGCTTTATCGATGCCGGCGATGGGGCTAATGCCGCCGGAAGTATCGCCATCCATGGTCGCATAACCGACGGCCGCTTCAGAGCGGTTGCTCGTCGAAGCCAACAGCGCCCCGCGCAAATTGGCCAACATCCACACGCCGGGCGAGCGCGCCCGGGCTTGAATGTTCTGCAGCGCCAAATCGTCCCTTTCCCAGGAAAGCGGTCGCCCAATCGCCTGCGACACCATGCCGACATAATCGTTCACGATTTTATCCACATCGAACTGGAAGAATTCCGCCCCGATCGCTTCGGCCACTCCGCGCGCCGCATTCAGAGTTACTGGCCCGCTATGGCAGGTTGATTGATACACGCATGCAAGCAATTGCCGCACCGTCTCGCGATTGCTCTGCGCCGTTTGAATTTCCGGAAAATAGGCGAGCTTCGCCAAAAAACGCTCGCGGCCGAGTTCCGCCACACCGAAATCGACCATCATCGCCACCAGGCACGATACAGCCGCCGAATCGGCCCCGCCGCTAATGGAAACGACAAAACCTCGCAAGCGGCTCTTGCGCATGTAATCGAAGAGGGCCAGGGAAATCGCTCGGGCAAATTCCTCCTCTTTGACGCAGGCGCTCGTCTCCCACTGGGCTCGGTCTGGGCGCGCGGCAGTCGGCTCGCAGTGCGCAAATTCAAACGGCACGCGAACGCAATTCTGCTCGTGCGCTTGCAATTCGGGCGTAAAACTCCCGAGCGCGCTCGGCTGAGCCGCGCGGCATCGATATCCACCAGCGCGGAAGTTACACCCGAGTTGGCGAACGAAAAACGTGGTCCGGTCGCCACCATTTTTCCAGCCGAAGCGATTAACGCGCCGCCATCGTAAATGGCGCGTCCCGCTTCGTTCCCTACCAAATTCGCGTACACGTAATGCACGCCGAAAGCTCGCGATCCTTCGAGCACAAATCGTTCGCGAACTGCCATCTTGCCGAACGCAAAATGGCTGGCGCTGGGGTTCAGAATGATGTCGATCCCATGCTGCGATAGCTCTGCGCCGGGGCGATTGGCCACCCACGCATCTTCACAGATTTCGAAACCGATCCGCATGCCGCCGCAATCGAAATAAATATCGCCCAGCGGATAATCGTGGCCCTCAATTTCGATTTGCGTACGGCGTCCCAGCGGCCAGGGTTTGAACCAGCGGGGCTCGTAGTGAATGCCGTCGCCCGCTAAATAGCGCTTCGCCGTGAAACCGGCGATGCGGCCATCGACGGCCAAACAGGCCACGTCATAAAGGGCATTCTGATACAACAGCGGCAGCCCCAGCGATACGATCATTCCGCGCGTTTCCGGCAATATTTCCGTGAGCACGCGCCATGCCATCCGCTGCACCGCCGGCGATAAAAACGCGTCTTCGCAGCCATAGCCGCTAATGCAAAGTTCCGGCAGGCAGAGCACGCTCACGCCGCGCACGCGCGCCTCGGCAATAGCGGCCAGAATGTTCGCCTTGTTGGCGTCCCACGCCAACGGCGTTTGATTCAAAACGGCCGCGCCAACGTGAAGAAGTTGCATTGCGAAGCAGGGTTCAGGGTTCAGGGTTCAGCACTGCGCGATCTGCGCACAATTCTAGCCCGGTGAGGCGTTACCTAGCAAAGGCAAGAGGCGTCGAGTAATCGCGCCGATCGAACCCACTATCGCACAGCCGCCGAATTCGTAACCTGCGGCTGATCTTGAAAGAATCGCTCATCAAGCTGCCGGCGGCCGAGGTCAGTATAGTAGCGCACCAGTTCGATGCGCAGCCCGCGCGGCCCAAGCTGGTTTTGATCCCACTGCGCGGCCAAATTGGCGTGCCGCATGCGAAATTTGTCGATTGTGCTGCGCTGTTCGGCGGTTGCCTGCCGAACATCGGCATTATTCGGATCGCCACCTTCCATGATCGCCTGCCGCGCGGCCAAAAACTGCCCGCTTGCACCATAGGCGATTTCATCGAGCGTCTCGACCACCGCGGCCGCCTTGGCTGCCGAAACCAGGTCCATTTGTTCGCTCACCCCCGCCGAGGCCGCCAGAGCCTTGGCCAATAGTGGATTCGACTTCGAAGCTTCGGCCACTTTCAACCGCATGGCTTGGGCAGCATCGGGCGATTGGTGGAGTGCTGTTTGCTCGAGTTTCTGCGAGAAGTAATCGTAGATGTTTTCTTCGACTTCGCGCTGGGCCTCGTACATCGGTTCGTTGCGGCCGACGATTTTGAGCCGCGTGGAAAACAATGCGCCGGTAGGGGATACGAAACCGTCGCCCAACGATAGACCGAGCTTATCGAGATTCTCGCGGGTGTATCCGCCGGCGGTCGTTTCGGTAATTGGGAAAAATGCCTCGCGCGGCAAGCCCGTATCCTGGCTACACAACAACAGTAATCCGGCGCAGTAAGTGTGAATTGTCTGCCCATGCAGCGGCTTGCCTTTGAGCGCCGCCACCCGATCGGTGCGGAAGTTCAAATCGAATTCAGTCGGATCGCCGATCGTGGCCGCCGCGGCATCCCCAATCTTCTTCGCTGCCGCGGCATCGGGATCGCGCAGGAACACGTAATTTAGCGTCCGCTTCAAAAATGTTTCGACCGTGGTGGCCGGCATCGACGTGCCGCGCTCCGGTAAATCGACGACCACCATCCGCCGCTTACCATCGCTGCCGGTTTCGAGCGTCACAACGCCGACATGCGTAAACAGCCCCGGCGACAAGTCGGTGAATAAGTTGTAGGGCGACGGATTTCGCATCAACAGCCAATCGCCTGGCTGCACTTCGAAATTGCCCAAGCGATAGGTGCTTCCCTCCAGCCCTCGTGCATCGCGCTCGGCCAGCCACTTTACCAGCGCTTCGACGCGCGGCCGCTCGTCCGGCCGCCATTGCGAAGGTTCAATTCGCACCAGCCGCTCGCGCAATTTCGCAGCCGTGATCGCTGGCGGCGGCAGCTTCGGATCTTGCTCCGGCCGCGGATCTTGCGGCAACCCCAGCGTGCGAATGGCTTCTCCCGCGGCCAATAGCAATGTCGGCGGTGTGGTCGCATCGAGCACGTAATCGGCCAAGTCGTCAATCCGCTCCACCGATCCCGAAACGGCAATCAAATGAATCAATTTCAATTTTTGCGATTGGCTTAGCGGCACGGGCTGATCGGCCTGCATTGCGCGGGCTTGTGCTTGCGCTTCGGCCGCCATCATCGCTGCCATGCGCCCCGATGGCGGCGCGGCGCAGTACCGGCCCTTGCTGCATGCCGGCCGAATTCGGGCCCCCAGCACCCGGCGAATTCGCCGTATCGGGACCGCCGACCACCGTCGGCGTCGGCGTCGGAGCGTTGAACAACTCGACTGCCATCACTTCCGCCCCCACGCTGCTTTGCTTCTCGGCGAGCATTTCGATCAAGTGCTCGCGCACCTGGGCCGGTCCGACATCCGGTCGGCCACGTCGTCAATGGCATCGACCAGGGCATA
>CAWGBP010000013.1:0-28215 GCA_963820835.1 Pirellulales bacterium
TTCCGCTAGCGAAAGCCCCAGCGACGCCTGCAGCTCGCGTGTGTGGCCGCGGCTGGAAAACGTCGCCGCAGTCGAGAGCACGTTTTCAAACTTATCCAGCGTCCCATCCATCAACTGCGTGAGGAACCAACCGCCAAAAGCCTCTTCCAGCACCGCTGCATCCGGATAATCGACGGCCGAATAGGTCGCTTCTTCAAAGTGCGCAGCGGCCGCTTTCATATCGCCCGTTTCAAGCGCCAAGTGCCCCAACTCCAGCCTCGCCAAGCTCGACATCGGATGATCCAACTGCCCCTGCACCAACAGCGATCGGTTGAGCATCGCCATGGCCTGCCCGGTTTTTCCCGCCGCCGCATAAGCGAACCCTTGCTGCAAATCGAGCCAGGCTTCCGTCCAGTGGTTCGGCGGCCCCTGCCGGCGGCTGGTCATGTCTGCCCACCAGTGCATCGCTGAACGGGTCATAAGCCGCCAGCGGCCCCAACAACTGCCGCCGCCGCATCATCGACCAGCACGTGCAGCGCACAATTTCTTTCGCATCGATCGAGATGTACTGCTGCTGTTGATAAGGCTGGCCGCTTTGAATCACCCCCGGCTGCGACCCCACAAGCTATGGACGTCGGGAATTCGAAATTCCCCAGTTGTTGCGCGCGCCCTCGGCCAGGCGTGCCCCGCGATTGCCCCTTCGATGCCACCACCGGCGGAAACTGCACCCGCAGCATCCAGTCGGAATATTGCACGTAGAGATTCAGCGCATTATTGAACGACGCCAGCGCCTCTTTATAATTTCCCAGCCGATAGTAGCTCTCGCCCACCATCGTGTAGTAACAAATCGAATCGAGCCACAGGCTTTGCAGCGTCTTGATGCCATTGCGCAAATCGACCTGATATGCCTCAAGCGCGTTCTTGTAATCTCCGTCGGCCAGCACCGAGAACGTGGCGAAGTAGCTCGCAGTCGGCACTCGCCGAGACATTAGCGGCGTCGCCCCCGGAACACCAGGGACAGCACCCATGCCCCCCGGACCCGTCGCACCGGCCACCTGCCCTGGCACAGTGACCGGAATGGGAACCTGCATTTGGGGTGCGCGAATTAGAAGGCACCAACACGATCGCCAGTGCCGCCAACCATCAGGGCCAGCGCCACATTGGTGCAGGCAAACACAACAAGAAGTGGTTTCAAAACCGCCGGGGACTGGCTCAATTTTGCGAGTGCGGCCGAGCAAAATGTGCCTGTCCCCTTTTCCGAGGCGTGTTTTGAAACTCCATCTAGAATCTGTCCGCCGCCCCAATACGCCGATTAGGGAAAAATGGCTCATCGTAATAGCCTCCACGCTGTTCCGTGACCGGAGTTTTGGCACCAGAATCCATGATACTCGAATTTCGGGCTGCGGGGGGCAAAAAATGGACCTTACCACGCATTTCTACGGGGGGTATCAGCAGCAAAATTCAGATTACACGGCTCCATCCTACATAGCCGACAGCGGGAAACCCCTCGATCCATCGCCCTGCGTCCCTCCACCCCTCAAACAAACAGCATGCTCACCGACTCGTTGCGGTGAATGCGTTAATCGCCTGCCCAAGCAATTGTGCTACAGAAAGCACGTGGATTTTTGGCAGCATCTGGTTGGCCTTCAGCGGAATGGTGTCGGTAATCACCACGCTGTCGACTCGCGCAGTCGTTAGCCGCTCGATGGCCGGCCCCACCAGCACCCCGTGCGTCGCCGCCACGTGAATTTGCTTCGCGCCAAAGTCCTTCAGCACCTTGGCCGCGCCGCAAATCGAGTTGGCCGTGCTGATCATGTCGTCGAACATCAGCACGATTTTGTCTTTGACCGACGCCCCAATGATGTTTTCCTGCTTGGTCGATTCGGCGCTGATGCACCGCTTATCGACCACCGCCAAGGGCGATTCCAGCCGGGTCGCGTGCCCAGCGCTCTTCTTAATGCCACCTTCGTCGGCGCTGCACGACCACCAATTCGTCCTTTTGGAAATTCTGCCGATGGAAATATTCATTCAGCACGGGCACTGCATACAAGTGATCGACCGGCACGTCGAAAAAACCCTGCAACTGCGCCGCGTGCAAATCCATCGCCAGCACCCGGTCCGTCCCTGCCCGAGCAATAATATTCGCCGTAAGCTTCGCCGTAATCGGCACGCGTCCGGCATCTTTGCGGTCTTGCCGCGCATAACCAAAGTAGGGCAGCACCGCCGTTATGCGGTAAGCGCTCGCCCGCAGAAAGCTGTCGATCATGATCAACAGCTCCATGATGTTTTCGTTAACCGGCGGGCAAGTCGGCTGGATGATAAACACATCGCGCCCGCGCACATCTTCATCGATTTTGCAAGAAATCTCCCCGTCGGGAAAATTGCCAATACTGATCTTGCCCGGCGACAGGCCCAGGTAATCGCAAATCTTGTTGGCCAGGTTCGGGTTCGCCCGGCCGCTAAAGATTTTCAGATCGTTCATGGCAAAGTCGGCAATAGACGGCAATGCGGTCGCACCAAGCCCACACCAACCCGAAGCGAAGACGAAGGGCGCCAATGGCCTCGCTTCGGCATTCAACATATCACGATCTGATTCACTCTCCTACTCCCCTAAGCAGACAACCCATGTTGTTATTAGTTCGCCATTTGCGCTTTTCCAGCCGCACCGTCTCGATTTCCGCGTCCGACCATTTGCCGGCCCGCTTTGGCGATAATGGCCGTAAACGCCGCATGCTGCTCATCGCTAAGCTTGCCTTGCGAGAATTGTTTGTCGATCAATTTCTCGTTGGCATCCAGCCAATCGGTGCGTCTGCGATGAAACCGCCGTCCGCAGCGATTCAATCAGCCTGCGGCTCTCCTTGGGAATTTGCGGCGGCCCGCCGCAGCCAGCAACACACAGCACGGCCAAGCACAATAGGCCGCACAATACGCGCCGCGAACGTCTCTTAGTTCGTCCCATCGTTGTAGGTCTCCCCTCCGTTGCGCGTCGACATCGCCAGCCACACCAACTCGTTGATCTCTTCCGACGCGGTTCGCACGCTCCCATCTCCCATCAAAATGTTGCACCCGCCGACGTGCTCCGAATACATTTCGTCCACATAGCCGACATAGTTGTTCGGCGGATGAATCACCGGCGGAGTCTCGTTTAAACCCGGCCCACTGTGCACGTTAATTTGCGGAGCCGCCGCGTCGCACCCTGCAAAGGCAAATGCAGGCGTCGGGCACGTTTCGCCCCCGGCACAATACCAACCCAGGTTGAATCGCTGTGGATCGGCGTCTGCTCGCCAAAGAAAATTGTTCGGCTCGTGCCGTCGGTAATGTCTTTAATGTGAATGCGGCTGTTGCGGAAGAACACGCCGTTGGCTATTTTCGCCGGCGCATCGTCCTGCGTAATTTCCCACACGTCGTACTGCCCGGCATTGGCCACGTAGTTTGCCCTCGCGAGCTGGGCCAACGTATTTCCGCTTTGGTCCTTCACTGCGTAAGTCGCCGTCCCGTCGCTCACCGAGGGGCAGCGATACGTCGCCACATTCGTCGTCGCGGCCACCGCGTTGGTCGGGTCCCAGCACGGCACGTTCAAATTGAACGCTTGCTGGGCGGATTTTTTCCTCGATATACGGCATCAGCAAACACAAACAAGTCCAACCCGGACCGGCATCTCCCGTATCCGTATTGGCCGTCCCCATCACGCCCCCGGCTGCGATACATAGCCGGCCGGAAACACCTTCTTCGCGCTATGATAGTTCTGCAGTGCCAACCCAATTTGCTTGAGATTGTTTTTGCACGGCGTCCGCCGCGCACTCTCCCGCGCCGCTTGCACCGCCGGCAGCAATAGCGCCACCAGCACGCCAATAATGGCAATGACCACCAGCAACTCGACTAGCGTAAATCCGCGCCGCAAATTCATGACTTCCTCCCAATCAAATGAAGCACTCGGCGCGCACGCGCAGAGCGCAAAGATAGCGATATCCACTTACACACTGGGCCAAAATCGTCGGGTGCCATGCCCACGGTTCGGCGTGGGCATGGTGTCCAAACAGCTCTGACCCCTACGCGCTGGGAGGTGCGCGCGGCAAAGTCGGTGAGAAGAGCGCCGGGCAATCAATCGATTCCGGCGCAGGCGGCAAAAGAAGTTCGCACACGCCCAGTTCGATCTCAACTGGCGGCGCGGCGGCAAATAACTGCCCCATCGATTGAAGCTGGCAAATCGGGCAGTGTTCAGAGTCGTGCTCGCCGGTCCCATGCTGGTCAGCACAGAAATTCGCGCCGGCTGCGACCGACTGCACGCACCAATCGCGACAGTCTGCTCATCGTTGCCGCCATGCTCCACCAGCAAGTGCAGACCTTGCCCTGCCAGCGAAATTACGCTGTACGAAAGCAGCGTCAGTCGAATTGCCAGTCGTTTCAGCGACATGCAGGAAATCGCATTCGAGGTCCGAGCGCTCAATGAAAACAGTCACCAACTCATTATTGCAACTCATTTGCACGCATCCCATACCATTTTAAACGAAGCGGCTGATCGTGAAAATGCAAGCAAATCCCGCCACTACCGCAATATATAGCGCCACCGCGTTTCCCTCCTCCTCCGCCTCCGGCAGCAAATGCCCAGCGCCAATGAATAGAAATGAGCCGGCAAAGAAGCCGAGTAAATCGGCAATCACACCTTGCGAAATCGAGATCGAATTTGCCGCCACGCAACCGACCACCGGCGCAACAGCGTCGGCAATTAGCCACACAATCGAATCGCGAAACGCCCCCATGATCCCAGCACTACCCCGACCGTTGATACGCCATCGCCAAAATCGTGCGCGATCACTGCCACAGCCACGAGTGCGCCTAACTTCGAATTGGCCTGGAACGCGCTGCCAATCGCAAAGCCATCGAGAAAACTGTGTACCGTTAGCCCCAAAGCCGCCAGCGAGCCGAACGTCGATGGCCCCTGCCGCCGTTCGTGCGCCGCCGCACCGCGGTGAATGAAAAACTCCAAGCTGTAATACGCCAGAAATCCAAGGCACATCGCTTGGAACACTCTTGCCGCAGACGATTCGTTCGACTCGGCAACGATCTGCAGCGCGTCGGGCGCTAAATCGAGCAAGGCGGCGGCGATGAGCAATCCTCCCGAGAAGCCCATCACCAAATACAATCGACTGCGCCACCGCAGCGCAAACAACCCGCCTAGCGCCGTGGAGAAAAATGTAACGATCGAAAGCGCAATCGCAGTCATAATTTTGCCAATTCAGTCTCGATCCAATTCGGCCATCGCCCAAACAATTCCCAACCACCAACATACCAGCGCAAAAATGCCGGTGAGCATCTGACTCTTGCCAAACACTCACCGGCCAAACCTCTTCAATCGCTTCGCGGCCTTTTCAAGTCACCGCCGACAGCCGCCGTCCGGCCGCCAAACACAAACTATTCCGACCCCGCCCAGCATCAACAGCCAAAACGTCGCCGGCTCCGGCACCACTTGAAACGACGAATAATTATCCGCAGTCCAACTAATCGCCGTCGTCATGGCGCTGTCGAAAGAGCTTGGTTCCGGCGATGGATTATTTGCCGGATTGCCGTCATCGGCATCGAACAGAAGAAACACCGGATCGGATGGATCGATCGAAGTCGTATTGTCGGTCAGGCGAAACTGCAAAGCCAACAAATAAATGCCTTCCGCTGGCGTTCCGGCCCCAGCTTGCAACGAGGTAGAAGGATGCTGATGCAAAATATTGCCATCGATCTTCTGGCCCCAATGCAACCCCGTCTCAGGATTGGTCGAACCATCCACTGTCATGGCCGTCGTTGGTTGTCCCATGCGCACGACCGTCATACTGAGCGACGTTCCGGCGGCGACGGGAACAAAATTCGGGTCGCCCCCCGGTGTCGTATCAGTGCCGTTCCAATAAAAAAAGTTCGCGGCAACGGTTCCACCAGGCAGATCGAATACCAACCCATCGCTATACAAATTGCCGGCCGGCAATTCGGTTCCCGGCGACGGATTGGCCCTCGCATTCATTCCCGGTTCAGCGGCAATGAACGTGCTGCCGGATGGTCCCAAATCGACGCCCAAAACCTGCGGCGTCAGATAACCAAGGTCGGTATTGCTGTCGTCATCCCAAATTCCCATCACAATTTTGCCGCCATTGGCGCGGGCCGATAAATCACCATCCTGCCCACTGGCACTCTGGTGCGAGCGGCGCTGGCAATGGAACAGACGAAAATGCCCACCAAAATTGACCAACAAATCTTTCGAACATTCATGATTGCACTCTCCGAGTTATAAAAAATGAAATTAAGTATCGACATAATCGCTTACGGGCCCGGCGGCTTGGGAAACTCAAACGGCTGATTCGCCCAATCGTTGATGCGCGAATGCCGGAATAAGTTCCACCCGCCCATCGCCGTACAAAAAGTTCGTGCCGCCACTATGACGATCGGTTGAAATGTCGGATTCAATTGTCTGCATCACTCGATGATGGACGATGTTGGCCGGCTCGAACCATAAGAACGAATGGATGTGATCCATGTCGTAGGGGTCGACGCCAACCGCCGTCGGATCCTTTGCGTCCGAAATTTCAAACATGATGATCGTCTTCGATTTTTCCTTCAGTTTGTTGAAGTTGATGAAATCCGTGACGTACTCTGGGGTCAGGTACGCGTTCATCACGTAGCTCGTCATCTTCAGCTTGTACCGATCGGGCCCAAACTTGTCGTCCGGGCAAATCCGAATGGCATCAACGTCCTCCATGAAAGGCGCGATCGTGTAAATCCATGCGTGGTCATACAAGCCGGTCGTTGGATCGATGTCGCTCGTGTGCGTTGTTGCGGGAAACAATCCATGGTGCGTGTCGCAATATTGCCGCATGGCTAAGCCCACTTGCGCATATTGCTTTGGCAACTGGTGCGGCGAGCCGCCTCGCGCATATTGCACCGCCGGCAATAACATGGCGATCAAAATTGCAATGATTGCAATCACCACCAGTAGCTCGATGAGCGTAAAACCGCGACGCGCAACCATACCGTCGTCCTCCCGACGTGAAGTAAATCCATAACGCACATCTGTCGAGAACCAGGCGCGCAAGCGCACGCCGAGTTCACGGATCACGATTCGAACATCAACCTGTTAGATGCACGCGGGGGGTGTGCGCGGTTGAGCCACAGAAAAGAGCGCCGGGCAATCGATCGAATCCGGCGCAGGGGGCGAAAGCAGTTCGCATTGGCCTAGCAAAACTACGCGCCGGGCCGGTGGCCACAAACAACTGCCCCATCGATTGAAGCTGACAAATCGGACAATGCTCCGAATCGTGCTCGCCGTGCCCCGGCCGCTCGCCGGAAAAATGCAGGCCGGCCGAAACTGGTGCAGCCGCGGAGGCAAGAGTCGCTCCGTCGTCATCCCCTGCATGCTCGATCCATTCATGCAGCCCCTGGCCAAACAGCGAAATTACGCCGTAGCACAAAAGCGTCGCGCAGAGGGCAAAGCGTCGAAGCATGAGTCTGAAATGCTGCTAGCGCGAAGCCGCATCGGCCGAATTCGGAACCGAGATGGCTTCGCGCTCTATGAGCTCTCCTGCAATAGAGTTGCAAATAGCATATCGCCCCGCGCAACCGTGTCAAACGTAAATCCTGCCCTGGATGAGAAAATTCCCGCCGTGCCTAAGCTCAGCCCCCCTAATCCCGCAAGAATGGTACAGCTTCTTCAGGCACTTCCAATTCTACTTCGTCGACATAGCACCATGCCCAACGTTCGCCCGGTTCCAGCGATGCCATGATCGGATGACCCGTCTTCTGAAAATGTTTCGTGGCGTGATGCCCCGGAGAGCTGTCGCAACATCCGACATGACCGCAAGATAAACAAAGACGCAGATGTACCCACTGCGAGCCCATCTTCAGGCACTCTTCACATCCCGATGATCGTGCCGACACGGGCTTAAGCCCGACTAAATGTTCGCACGCCATAGCCGCAACCTCCTGGGGTTCAACATTTCTTTGCAGAACCCTCTTTGCGTTGAGAGTATGAGGATCATCGCTCCGCTGCGCATGATACTCCCTATGCGGCTCAGACGCACCTATTTACTAGTGCGGCCTTTTGCAACGGTTCGATCGAAGAGCGATTCGGCTTGTTTCCCAACGCGCTTTAGTTGCTGCTGGAGTTGTCGCAGTTCATGACGCGAAAGTCCAGCAAACACTTTCTCCATCGTCTCGACGTGCGCGCGAAAAATGGGCGTGATGACCGTCTTTCCGCGCGGTCAAAGCCACAATGCGGATCCGGCGGTCGTGGGAGCACTCGGCGCGGCTCACGAAACCTTTGGCAACCAGCCGGTCGACCGCCACGCTGATCGATCCGGGCGTCAGATTGACTTTCGGACCGATCACGTTCACCGGCAGCGGTCCCTTGTGAAGCAGGGCCTCCAAAACGGCGAAATCCGAAAGCCCCAAGCCGGTTTCCTCGAGGTTTGCCAGCGCATACCGCGTAATGGCTTGCTTCGCCTTCATCATCACCAGCCAGGCATGCACGGGTTTCGAAGTGTCTTGCTTCATAAAAGTCACCAAAATCTCGGGAGAAATTGCCCCAATCCACACCTCAATGATACCACCCAATTATATTGATATCAATACAATTGACTTCAATACGGTCCGCCGATACGATTTCGCCAGCGAAGTGATTCGCGGACGCGCCTGCATCATTACCAACAGAACTCAGGTCAAGAAGGAGAACTTTATGAAGATTCTTGCGATCATCTCGCGATATTTGCTTGCGCTAGTTTTCATTGTCTTTGGTTTGAACGGCTTTTTGCATTTCATTCCGCAGCCTCCGCCGCCGTCCGAACTGGCCCAACAGTATTTCACGGTCATGTTTACCTCACACTACCTGGTGTTTGTCTTCGGGCTGCAACTCATCGCAGGCGTGTTATTTCTCTTTCCACGAACCGTTCCGTTGGCGTTGACCATCATTGGACCGGTGATCGTCAACATTTTGCTTTTCCATGCGCTGATGGATCCAGGCGGCATTGTGCCGGGTCTCGTAGTAACGGCTCTCTGGTTCGTAGTCTTCTGGCATTTCCGCGCGGCTTTCTATGGAATTTTCTACCCCGAAACACAATCCGCTCGCGCCCAATGACCTTTCCAGAGAGACCGGCCATTGAAGATTTTGCTTCGTTTGCGTTATTTTCAGCGCAACCATCCAGATAGGAGCCAGGCATGACGAGTATCCTCTTCGAGCCCTTTCGCCTCCACGATCTAACGCTATCGAATCGAATCGTCTTGGCTCCTATGACCCGCGGTAGGGCAGGAGTTGCTCGCCTGCCAAACCACCTGATGGCCGAGTACTACGCCCAGCGAAGTTCGGCGGGCCTGATTGTCACGGAAGGCGTCACCATTTCCGAGGAGGCCAACGGCTGGAGCGAGTCGCCGGGCATCTACACGAACGAGATGACCGACGGCTGGAAGCACACCACAAACGCCGTGCACGAAAAGGGCGGGCACATCTTCGTCCAGCTTTGGCACACGGGACGGGCCTCCCACAGCACCTTCCACGGCGGCCGGCCCGCCGTCGCTCCCTCGGCCATCAAGAGCAACGAGCCGGAAATCCACACACCCATTGGCAAACAGCCGCACGAAGTTCCACGGGCGCTGGAAACGTCCGAGATTCCACGGGTCGTGGACGACTACCGGCAAGCCGCCGAACGAGCGAAGCAAGCCGAGTTCGACGGCGTGGAACTTCACGCAGCCAACGGCTACTTGATCGACGAGTTTCTCCAGTCGAAAACGAATCACCGCACGGACCAGTACGGCGGCAACGTCGAGAACCGTTACCGCTTCCTGAAGGAAGTGGTCGAAGCCGTCACGTCCGTCTGGCCCGCCCAGCGCGTCGGCGTGCATTTGGCCCCCAACGGGGCTTTCAACGATATGGGGTCGCCGGATTACCGGGAGCAGTTCACCTTCGTCGCCCGAGAACTCGACCGTTTCGGGCTGGCGTACCTGCACGTCGTAGACGGGCTGGCGTTCGGCTACCACAACCTCGGCGAGCCGATGACCCTGGCCGAATTCCGCAAGGTGTTCCACGGCCCGCTTATGGGCAACTGCGGCTACACCAGGGAAACAGCAGAGCAAGCAATCGCCGAGGGAAACGCCGACCTGATCTCCTTCGGGCGACCCTTCATCAGCAACCCGGATCTCGTCGATCGGTTCAAGAACGGCTGGCCGCTGGCCGAACCAGCGCCGCTGTCCGACTGGTCCTCCCCCACCGGGGCCAAAGGGTATACCGATTTCCTAGCGTACGCCCCGCCATCGGCTCGGAGTTAAACGGACTCTTCGCAGCGTCGCCTCACACTCTCGGCGCGATATTCCTCTACAGGCTAGGCGATGCCAGTGACTCTGCCGCATCGTGCGCCGCCCAGTATAATGGCGGCCAATGTGACGGGAGGCCGTTTGAAGATTTGCACGATCAGATTGCTGGCATGAAGACCAGAATCATGTACATCGAATGCAAGGCCGGCGGCATTAATGGGGCGGCGCGTATCGGTCGCGTTACGTTTTCTAAAACGGGCCGTACTATTTTTTATCAAGGCAAAACATTCAAAAGTCTTAAGGGCAACGGCTTCAAGGCGAATTAGTTTGATGAGGAAACCGGCGAACAGTATTGGATTTCTGGACTTCGACAGGATGGCACAGATCGACTGTACGGTGGGTCTTCCCCGGTCCATATCGACGATGATGTGCGCGAAGAATACTGGCGCACGATCAGAAACCAACCAGATTGCGACAATCAAACGGCGACTTAATGTAAAATCAAACCGCATCCGCGTCTGTCAGCGCCGGGGATTTTATTGCCCCCGCCTTGTAATCACGTTAGCGGGGCGGCTATTTTGGTACGCACCTTATTTTTCTTCTCGGATATGGGGCAAATCATGAAGCGAGATGCATGTGCCATCCTGCTCTTCTTCGCTTTAATCTCTCTGTGCAGAGGCGAATTGCCTGAGCCGTATGACCAGCTCGGCTTGGATTCCAAACAGGAAATGCAAGTCACTACAATCCTGAACAAGTACACGTGCGCCGACCTGAAAAACGACGCTCTCAAAAAGAAGTTTATTAATGAGTTAGATACCGTGCTGAACGAAAAGCAGCGCAAGCAATTTAATGAGCTATGCGACCAAATGGTTCACGGTGTCGATATTGGTATGGGATTAGTTCGCAGTTACGAATTCAAACCGTACTTCGTTCCGCATGAATTAACAACAACAGACGATCCAAGCGTCCGCGGTCCGGAGTTCCAAGAGGACCTGCTGCGCCAACAGGATGGTATTAAATTCACTGTCTCCAACAAAAGCGGTCATCCGTCAAGAAAATCAGCGTTGTTTATTCAATGCTTCTCTGCTGATGGTAAGTGCATCGCAATCAAGCTTCAGCCACTCGCGGAATTGGCTGATGGAAAATCACAAGACATAATAGTGATTTTCAACAATGTAGCCTTGATTAGGTCAATCTCGGTTAAAGCCACTCCGGATTAGTGCGAATCCCATCCCACCCATCCCGTTGACGCCCAAAACCCCTCTCTTAAAATGGCCTGTTTCCACTTAAGTAACTGCCCTCGCCAGAGTTCCGCACCAATCGGAGGAGCCCCACCCGCACGTGTCCCTCGCCCCGCACCATCAAGACGCCATCGAAAAAGCCGACGTGCTCATTGAAGCCCTCGGCTGGATTCGCCGCTTCCGCGATAAAGTCACCGTCATCAAACTCGGCGGCAGCATCATGGAAGACGAATCGGCCTTGCGCCATCTGCTGGTCGATATCGTCTTCATGGAAACCGTCGGCATGCGCCCCGTCGTCGTCCACGGAGGTGGGGCAGCCATCAGCCGCGCCATGGATGCCGCAGGCCTCGTACCGCGTTTCATCCAGGGGCGTCGCTACACCGACGACGCCACGCTGAAAATCGTCGAAGACGTGCTCGCCTACGAAACCTGCGAAAACATCGCCAAGCGCATCGAAGATTTCGGCGGCCGCGCCATGCCGCTCAATTTTCGCACCACCAACGTCCTCTTCGGCGAGAAAATCACGCTGAAAAATCCTTCTCCTTCTCCCTCTCCCCTCGCGGGAGAGGGCCGGGGTGAGGGGGCTGCCGAAATCGATCTCGGCCACGTCGGCGCCGTCACCAAAGTCGATCGCACCACCATCGAAAATCTTTGCTATGCAGGCCAGGTCCCCGTCATCCCTTCGATGTGCTTAGGCCCCGGCGGCGAAAAGCTCAACGTCAATGCCGATACCGCAGCCACCGCCGTGGCCACCACGCTCGGGGCCGAAAAGCTCATTTTCCTAAGCGACGTCAACGGCGTGCGCCGCAAAAAAGACGACCCCAAAACCTTGCTGAACTCACTCACCGAAAGCCAGGCCCGCAAGCTCATCGCCAATGGCGCGATCGAAAGCGGCATGATCCCCAAAATCGAAGGCTGCCTCGAAACGCTCGGCAAAGGCGTCCGCAAAATCCACATCATCGACGGCCGCCTGCGCCACTCGTTGCTCTTGGAAATCTACACCAACAAAGGCGTCGGCACCGAAATGATGCGCGAAGAATAAGGCTCGCAGCAACCAACTCGTCTGCTGCAAATGCAACGGAACGAACCCACCGAAGCGCCGATGGAACGTAGTTTACTCCGCCAGCCCGAACCTCCGACCTTCCCAACCAACCCATTTCTTGTGAGTGTCTTTGGGTGGCTATCCTGAAATTTAGTTGGTTCGCGCAATGCAAGTAGAGAACAATTATGTCATTTAACATTCGCCGACTTGTGCATCCGCTTCTCGCGGGTGCGATGTTTCTTTTCTGTTTTACCTATGTAGCAGTAGTCAGGATTAAAAACAGCGACGGGGAGGCTGACCGAAGTCGGCCTGATTCCATGCAGTTCAGCATCTCATTTGAAGACGTGTACGCGTTATTAGTATCGGAGAACGAAAAGTCCCGTGTGCCGGAGTATTCTTTTCGAATGAAATAGCACGGGTGCCTGCTATTCATCGCCGCTTATTGGCAGTCCTCAACAGTGAAGATAAGGGAATAATTGAGAAAGCGTTGACGATGATAAACCTTTCAGCGGACTTTAACGATATACCGGCAATCGAATCTTGTCTCACGAAATATCAGAGTGATGAAACGGTTGTGGATAACGCTGCCTTCGCGGTTCAAATACTGATCGATCCCAAAGCGCCGGGACACAATGCGGCAGAGTTGCTTAGCTGGCTCAACGAGCATAAGAGCCAATGGCGAGATAAAAACTATACAGATTACTGGGGGAGCAAATTGATGGAACTTTTGAATCTGTATAGCAAAGACGGGAATCCACAACTACGAGGCGCTCTTGCACAGACGTGGGAATCTTTCCTCCAATCCCCCGATTCTCGACGCGCGGTGCCGTTCATTTTGCGATTCATTACACAAGCCGATCCGAACAAGGAGGCTGATCGGTCGTCGCTATCCGCACTGCTTTGGGGCCTTCAACTTTATGCCGGGCCACTTAACATTCCGCACAAGCAATCAAGCGACTGGAGCTTGGCAGAAATAAAGAAGGGTCAAAAGGATGCAATCGCTTGGTGGGGTGCAAATAAAGAAAAAGCTCCTGTCTATTGGTTGCTCGATTCGCTCGCAAAAAAAGGGTATGACACTGGAAATCCCAAAGATGCAAAATCGACGGCGAAGGCATTGTGAGGTGGACCCCAAAAACTGGACAGCATGATAAGGTGTAAATTCCATGATGGAAGACACCGGGATCAGGAGTGTCCAGCATGAGCAGGAAGCGACGGGTATTCGGCGGGGCTTTTAAGGCCAAGGTGGCCTTGGCGGCACTCCGCGGGGACAAAACGACGGCGCAATTGGCTTCGGAGTACGAAGTGCACGCCAGCCAGGTGGCGGCCTGGAAGCAGCAGCTTTTGGAGCAGGCGGCCGAGGCTGTTTGAAGATGGCCGCTCCCAGAGCCGAGAAGAATCGGGGGCCAACGAGCCGGAACTGTACGAGCAGATCGGTCGGCTGAAGGTGGAGAACGAGTGGCTTAAAAAAAAATCTGCCCAGCTCGCTTAAAGGAAAGCGGCAATGGATCGAGACGGACCATCGCGGTTTGAGCATTGTGCAGCAGTGCCGGCTGGCAGAGCTATCGCGCAGCAGCTGGTATTATCAGCCGGCTGGCGAGACGGCCGAGAACTTGGCGTTGATGCGGCGGATCGACGAGCAGTATTTGGAAACGCCGTTTTACGGCAGCCGAAAGCTGGCCGCAGTGCTCTCCGTCAACCGCAAGCGGGTGCAACGGCTGATGCGACTCATGGGCCTGGAGGCGATTTATCCCCAGCGGCGACTGACGCAGCCGGGTGCCGGACACAAGATTTACCCGTATTTGCTGCGGAATCTCGAGGTGTTGCGCCCCGACCAGGTGTGGAGCACCGACATCACGTACATTCCGCTGCGGCATGGATTTTTGTATTTGGTGGCGGTGCTGGATTGGTACAGCCGCTACGTGCTGGCCTGGCGGCTGTCGAACACGCTCTCCGGCGAACGTTTTGCCTGGAGGCGTTGGAGAAGCGCTCGGGCGTGGCAAGCCGGAGATTTTTAATAGCGATCAAGGAGCCCAGTTCACGGCGGCGGCGTTTACGACGCGGTTGGAGTCGGCCGGGGTGGCGATCAGCATGGATGGCCGCGGCCGGGCCTTGGACAACGTGTTCGTGGAACGGTTATGGCGGAGTGTGAAGTACGAGGAGGTGTACCTGAAAGACTACCGTGATGGCTGGGAAGCGGAGGCCTCGCTGGCGCGTTACTTCCGTTTCTACTGCCAGCGGCGGATCCATCAGGCGTTGGACTATCGCACGCCGCTGGAAGTGTACCAGGAGGGTCGACCGCGGCCGATAAAAGTTTTGGGCGGCGAAAAATTCCGGGCTAGCGCCGGGTTACGGGGATCGTGGGTTAGCAGCGTAACACGTCAACAGCTTCCGCGGCCGCGCGAGACCTTGGAAGGGGTCTCGCGGGCCGCCAGTCAAAGTAGGTTATCTCTTATACAAGACCAAAAACTGTCCAGTTTTTGGGGTCCACCTCATTGCTTACGGCCTTAAAAAGCGCGGACGGGCTGGAAGTCTACGCGGCGGGTATGGCGTTGGCTTCGATACTCCCCGATGGCGATACGATCATCGTCGAGAGAAGTTCGCTTCTCGCTCCTCCGGATCCTGATAGAAAAATTAGCGTAACAACCGAATCTACGCGTGATTATCTTCGGCAATTATTGATTTGTCGGGCGTATCGTTGGTATCTGATCGATTGCAGTAAATATGGTTGGAACACAGATGCTGGTAAGTATGAACGGCTGAATGAGAGTGACGAAGCTGACCTACAGGTGCCAAATCGGTGATCGCTATGTGTCGTAGAGGCGGAAGGCAGCAATGGGACCAGCGACGGCCCCTTGTGTGCAGGGCAATCGCATCTTAATTGGCGGAAGAGCCGGTGAGAATCTTCGCCAAGAGGTCATTATTCCAGCCTGCTTGCAGGCGTTTGCCGCGGATGCTGCTTTTTAGGGAAGTGTCCTGCTCCAGGACGGAAAGGGCAAGTCGCCGCAACATCGCGGTGGTTTCCGGGCCATTGCCTTTGCGAACCCGACTCTCGTCCTCTGCAAAAACTACATCGAGCACCCAATGCAACGAGTTCTCGATCCCCCAGTGGCCGCGAATGGCTTTTGCCAGTTGCTGCACCTTGGGCGGCAGGCTGCTGATATAGTAATGCACTTCATCGGTTTCCTTTCCGGCCACTTCGCGATGACGATAAACCATCACGATGGTTTGCAGGCCGGCCCACTGGCCTGCGGCGATCAAGTCCGCAGGTGCCGGCGCCACGTAATATTCGCGTCGCTCTTCACGCCCGTGGCTGCGTTCGGTGGTCTTGTGGACCCGCAGTCCTGGACTCTTGAAGTCCTGATTGACATAGTTTTCAAAAGCCTGCTGGAGACGCTCAAGCAACTTGGGCTGATTGGCTTTGACGTTCAACACAAAGTCGGCCTGCTTGGCTCGAATCGCAGCGGCCGTTCCGGTTTGGCAGTGCAGGGCGTCGAGTGTCACCACCGCGCCGGTGATCTCCAACAGTTCCAGCAATTTCGGTACGGCCGTGATTTCGTTCGACTTGTCATCGACCGCCATTTGTCCCAGCGATAGACGCAATCCGACCGCCCACGCGCTGACCGAATGCAGAGCAGCTTGGCCGGTGGCCTTGTCGAACGAACGGCGCAGCGTCTTGCCGTCGATAGCGATGCCCTGACCCTTCATCGCCGTCCGAAGTGAACGAAGCCAACTGCGGAGGCAGCCGTCGAACTCGGCTGTATCGAGCAGCGCGAACACCCGGCCAAACGTATCGTGCGAAGGGATCCCGCCGGGCAGTTCCAAGAATTTGGCAAACCAACGCTGTTTGGCCAAGCCAAATCGTTCGACGTCGGTCCAAGCGTTCGCGCCGCAGATCGTCGCGACAGAGCGATGACCAGGATGTCGAGCAGCTTGTGAACTTGGGTGCGTTTGACCCGCGGATCGGTAAGAGTTTCAAAGTGTGTAATAATCGCAAACTGCAACGCGCACGGCATGGGCTCCCCTCCGTGCAAACTAAGGAAATCCCGAGCACTCCAGTGCTCGATTTGATTTCCACCACCCCACCGCAATACTTAAGCCGGATTTAGATGCGATTGCCCTGCCCTTGTGTGCTACCACCGCCCAACGCAAAATGCATTTTCGCACGCTGCGAAACTTGCGAACTTTATTCGACCGTTATTGTCATCCCCTGATTCCCGACCCAGCAAACTGAGCATGGTTGCCCTAACGGCAACCGAGCGCAAGGCGGTAGTTCCACCTCAATAAAACAAAAAAGACTGGCCAAAAACCAAATTGCATTCCCACGGCAGATGAGGTACATTGAACCGCATAATGTGTACTAATGTTCACTTACAGGTCATATCCCGCAGCGAACCGGCGCGTCGGCTTTGTCCTGCGCCCATCGTTAATCCGCCGCACCCCGGAATCGCTGCCCCCAGCCAGCCGTTTTCACCGTTTTCCACCGTTTTCCACCGTATCCTCCGTTTATCTCCGTTTCCACCGATTTCTCCCTTTTTGAAAAACCGCCACAGTAACCGCAATCCCGCGTAGGCGACGCCACCGCGGCATTCCGCATTCCCCACTCCCCATTCCGCATTCCCCACTGACTAGCATCTTCACCTGCTCACCTCCTCACCCGCTCACCTTCTGAACCCTGAACCGTGACCGCTGACCCCCGAACTCTCTGGCCCATGACCTCCGCCGACACCATCGCCCTGTTCAAAAAATACGTCGTGCCTAACTACGGGCGCTTTCCTGTGTCGCTCGTGCGCGGCGAAGGTTCCTACGTGTGGGATGCCGAAGGAAATCGCTACCTCGATTTCTTCCCTGGCTGGGGCTGCAACTTGCTCGGCCACTGTCCGCCCTCCGTCGTCAAAGCCGTTCAAGAACAAGTCGCCACGCTCATCCATGTGCCCAACACCTGGTACACCCCCTGGCAAGGCCAATGGGCGCAGGCACTCTCCGACCGAAGCTTCGGCGGCCAGGCCTTCTTCTGCAACTCCGGCACCGAGGCCAACGAAGCTGCCATCAAGCTCGCCCGCCTGCACACGCCCAAGGAACGATACAAAATCATCACCTTCACCGGCGGCTTCCACGGTCGCACGCTCGGTTCCACTTCCGCCACCGCTCAGCCGAAATATCACGAAGGCTTGGGACCGCTTTTGCCCGGTTTTGTGTACGCGCCATTTGGCGATTTAGATGCGGTGAAAAAACTCATCGACCGCGAAACCGCCGCCATCATGATCGAGCCGGTCCAGGGCGAAGGGGGCGTCAACATTCCCTCGAAAGAATTCCTCGCCGGCCTGCGGCAACTGTGCGACGAAAACAAACTGCTCCTCGTCTTCGACGAAGTGCAATCCGGCTGCGGCCGCACAGGCCAGTGGTTCGCCTACCAGCACTTCGGCGTCACCCCCGACGTCATGACGCTGGCCAAAGCATTGTGCGGCGGTATCGCCGGCGGCGCACTGCTGACCAAACCCGAAATCGCTCCCAGTCTCCGCCCAGGCATGCACGCGGCCACCTTCGGCGGCAACCCCATCGCCGCCCGCGCAGGCATTGCCTACATCGAAGCGGTTGAGAAAGAAAACCTGCTCGAGCACGCCGGAAAAATCGGCGAAATCTTCCGCCAGCGCCTCGAAGCTATGCAGCGCGAGTCGAAGCTGATTCGCGAAGTCCGCGTGCTCGGCGTGATGATCGGTGCCGAGCTAACAATCGACGGCGCGCCCATTGTCCAAGCCTGCCTCGAGCGGAAGTTGCTCATCAATTGCACGCACGGCACCGTGCTGCGCCTGCTGCCGGCCATGAACATCACCGAACAACAAGTCCACGCCGGCTGCGACATCCTCGCCGACGTTCTGAAAAAACAAACAACTAGTCCTAATCTGAACCCTGAACCCTGACCACTCTCTGCCGCATGCGCCACCTCATCCACGTCACCGACCTCTCCACCGCCGAAATCGAACGCATTTTCGCCATCACCAGCGACCTGAAGGCCAAATATTCGCAAGGCATTCGCGAATCGATCCTTCCCGGCCGTGTCATCGGCATGGTCTTCGAAAAGCCCTCGCTCCGCACCCGCGTAAGTTTCGAAGCCGGCATGGTCCAGCTTGGCGGCGGCAGTTTGTTCCTAGGCAGCGACACCGGCTTTGGCCATCGCGAAAGCACGCCCGATTTCGCCCGCGTACTGAGTCAATATGTCGATGGCATCGTCGTCCGCGCCAACAAGCATGCAGTCGTCGCCGAACTGGCCGAACACAGCACTTGCCCCGTGATCAACGGCCTGACCGACTATGCCCATCCCTGCCAGGCGCTGGCCGATCTTTACACGCTGCGCGAATTAGTCGGCCGGCTCAATGGCCTCACGCTCGCCTACGTGGGCGATGCCAACAACGTTGCCCGCAGCCTAGTCGAAACCTGCGGCCGCCTGGGCATGCGCATCGCCGTGGCTTCGCCGAAATCGTACAGCTTCACCGCCGACGATCTGGCGCGGTTCAAGAAAGAAATCCCCGGCCTCGAACTCACGACCACCACCGATCCGGTGGCCGCTGTGAAAGGCGCCGTCGCCGTTTATACCGACGTCTGGGCCAGCATGGGTCAGGAATCCGAAGCCGCCAAGCGCCGCCAGGCCTTCACCGGCTATCAGGTAAACGCAGCCTTAATGAAGAACGCTCCCGAGGCTTACTTCATGCACTGCTTACCGGCCCACCGCGGCGAAGAAGTGACCGACGAGGTAATTGACGGTCCCAACAGCGTCGTCGTGCAAGAAGCCGCCAACCGCATGCACGTACAAAAAGGAATCCTGGCCTGGTTGCTGAACAAATAAACCACAAAGCGACGAAAGTCACGGGAGAAAAACTCACAAGGAAACCAGGAACAATTGAAGCCAGGGGAAGAGATGTCAATTGTAATCAATGTTTTCCGTTCCTGGTTTCATAACTTCCTGGTTTCCTTATAAAATTCGATTGTGTTTGCTCTGTGCCTTCTGTGTCTCCCGTGGTGAATCTTTATGCGTAGCGATGGACGAAAAGTCGACCAACTTCGCCCGGTGAAAATCACCCGGCACTTCACGCGCACAGCCCCCGGCAGTGTGCTCATCCAGGCCGGCGGCACGACCGTGCTGTGTACTGCCTCGGTCGATCCGAAAGTGCCCGACTGGATGGCCGGCAAGGGGCGCGGCTGGCTCACCGCCGAATACAACATGATCCCCGGCAGCACCAGCCCGCGAAAAAAACGCGAGCGCGACGGCAAAACCGACGGCCGCACCACCGAAATCCAACGTCTCATCGGCCGCAGCATGCGGGCCATTGTCGATTTAGATGCCCTGGGAGAGCGCTCGATCATGATCGATTGCGACGTACTCGAAGCCGACGGCGGCACCCGCACTGCCAGCATCACGGGCGCTTACATCGCGCTTGCCGATGCGCTTGCGACCATTGGCAGTTCGTTCGATCCCGATCGCCTCCCGGTGCGAACCAATGTCGCCGCGATCAGCGTGGGCATCGTCGAGGGAATGCCGATGCTCGATCTCGATTATTCCGAAGATGTCGAAGCCAGCGTCGATATGAATGTAGTAATGACCGGCGAAGGGAGGTTTATCGAAGTGCAAGGCACCGGCGAAGAAGCCACGTTCAGTGAAGAGGAGTTGCACACCCTGTTGGCACTCGCGCGCAAAGGAATCGACGAACTGACTGCAATGCAAATGACCGCGCTCAAGTAGCGCCGCGTATTATCACCCCTTCACCCACTCACCCTTCACCCGTTCATTGCTAGACACGGGAACGGATTAAACTGAAAACAATGGTGGGACTCAACTATACAGCCCCTCAACTCCGACAGCCTCGAAAGCGTTTTTGATGTGCTCAATGGTCGGTTGCTTCTGCCCCTCGGGCCAGGTAACCGCCACCACATCGAATCGGCAAGAGTTTTCCAGCAGTTGATGCCGTTTGAGAAATTGCAGCGCGCCGCGCGTCATCCGACGTTGCTTGTGGAGATCAACGGCTTCACTGGGCTGGCCGTAGTGATCGCCGCGACGGGTTTTGACTTCCACGAAAACTATGATCCGCCCATCGACGGCGACTATATCCAACTCGCCTGCACCAAGTTGGATTTGCCGCCCGACGATCTTGTAACCCAGCCGTTTGAGAAACCTTTCAGCCGCCCGTTCGCCAAGATAACCCAGCGGCTTGGGCTCGCGTCGCTTTCGCCACCATCCAGCGATCGCTGCCGGCAAGCGCATGAAAGAGCCCGTGAATCAATCTACTAGAAATGGAAACTGGCCAGCCACGAAGTTACACGGTGGCCGGCTCGGCGGCGGCATTCTCTTCGCCAGGCACAAGCACCTGGCCCTTTTCGCCGCGCTTCTGCCGCAGGCGTACGGCCTTGCCTACTCGATCGCGCAGGAAGTACAGCTTAGCCCGGCGAACGATGCCGCTGCGTTTGACTTCGATCTTGGCGATCTTCGGCGAATGGAGCGGAAACTTTCGCTCGACCCCTTCTCCTTGCACAATGCGGCGCACGGTGAACATTTCGCGGCTGCCCGAACCACTGCGGGCAATCACCACGCCGTTAAAGATTTGAATGCGTTCCTTCTCGCCTTCCAGAATGCGGGTATGAACATCGACCGTGTCGCCGACGGCAAATTCTGGGACCTCGCTTTTGAGCGAACTCTTCTCGACCATTTCCAAAACTTGCTGGCTCATGCTCCACCTTCCAATATTTCAATCCGCCCAAAGGCTTCAATGATTCAAAAACGCGCGAACCCACAGTTTAACGTGTTTTGGGGTGTTTTTGCAATGGATGGTCGGTCAACTTTGGAGCACAATTCAACCCTGTAAATGAGCTTCTACATCATTTCCGCTGCAAGAATTTCACCGTGGCTTCGGTGCGGGAGCGGACGTGCAGCTTGTCGTAAATGTGCTTGATGTGGCTGCGCACCGTCTCTAACTTTACACCCACGGTTTCGGCAATCTCCTTATAGTGGTAGCCGCGGGCCAGGAGCGTGAGAATTTCGTGCTCGCGTGGGGTAAGGTCCTCCATCTGCGAGCCGCTGGGGGACGGATTCTGGAAAAAGGCAACGAGTTTGCGGGCAATGGGCATCGACATCGGCGCGCCGCCGACGCTGACTTGTTCGATCGCCTGGATAAGCTCGGCTGAGAGAGCATTTTTGAGAATATAGCCGCTAGCGCCTGCGCGGAGCGAATCGAAAATCAACTCGCGCTCCTCATAGGTGGTGAGCATGAGCATGCGCAAGGCCGGAATGGCCGCTTTGAGGCGAGCCACTAGTTGGATGCCCGACATCCGCGGCAGGCGAATATCAACCAAGAGCACGTCGGGAGTGTGCTCGGGCACATCCTCCAAGGCTTGCTCGGCATTAGGGTAGGCGGTAAGGCATTTGATGCCGGCCGATTTACGCAACAGCGCGAGGATGCTGCCTCGCGTTTGTTCGTGGTCCTCAACAATGGAAACAGTGATGGGCATTTGGGTTTTGATGCTCGTCAATGCGCTACATGGTGTTCTGTAGCCGCCCGCCGAGACTGGCCATTGGATCCGCCAAACAAGGCAAGGTTCAGTTGGATTTTGGTGCCCGCCCCGGGAGCGCTTTCTACTTTGAATAAGCCGCCGATGCTCGCCATGCGATCGCGCATGTTGGCCAAGCCATCTTGTTCGGCGCGGCTGGCCCCGGGCACAAATCCGCAACCGTTATCCGCAATGGTAATGATTAAATCGCTTTCGTGAAGTGCGATTGCCAGTGCGACGCTCGTGGCTTGCGCGTGGCGCAGCACATTGGTGACCGCTTCTTTGACCGAGAGAAACAGGCTGTGGCGAACTTCGGACGCAACATGAAGCAAGGGGGGATGGTCGGGCAAATCGAGCTGACAGCGAATGCCCGCGGCGCGCAGTGACTGCATCGCGAAATTGCCCAAATAATCGATTAGATCAGGCAATGTATCATTGCGCGGATTGATCGCCCAAACCGCCTCGTCGAGCGACTTAATGCCCTGCTTGGCGGTCACGGCAATTTGCCCAAGCTGACCGTTGCGTTCCGGGCTGTGGGGTTGGTCTTGCGAGGTAAGATCGCTGAGCAAAACGATCTGCGTAAGCCCGTGGCCGAGATCGTCGTGGAGGTCGCGCGCAATGCGAGCGCGTTCGCGGTCCAGGGCACTGCGCTGCTCTAATTCGCGCAGGCGGCGGCGCAGGCGGCGCAGCGTGACATAGCGAGCCAGTACGAGAATGAGTGCCAGTGCCAGCGCAGCGACGATCGCGCGGAACCACCACGTATCCCAGACAAATGGCGCAATATGCACGGCAAAACCGGTCCCTTGCTCGTTCCAAATGCCGTCGGCATTGCCGGCGATTACCCGGAAATAATATTCACCCGCTGCCAACTGCGGATAAACCGCGCGGCGCGGTTCCGTGACTTCGTTCCAGTTTTTTTCGAAGCCATCGAGGCGGAAGCGAAATCGCGTGCTTTCAGGGGCACTAAAGGCCAGCGCCGTGAAATCGATCTCGAGCCGCGAGTAGCCGGGCGGAAGTTTAAGCGTGGAAGCAGCGGAATCGTCAAATTTAGCATCGGCGAAGATGGTAGATGATTTCACAAGCTCGTCATCCACGAGCACTCGCTGGATTTGCACCGGCGGGGGATTTGGCTGCTCACGGACGCGCTTGGGGTCAATTACGGCAAGCGCCGTTTCCATCGGCATCCACAACCGGCCGTCGCTGGTACGCGTGCAACCGGGTGAAGACGACCAGCGAGCGTGCAGGCGCGGCAACCCTTGGTCGGCGCCATAGTGGAACGATTGCACTTTGGAGATCTTGTCTTCCATCAGGTCATTGAGTTCTTGCAGTCGGACGCGCGAAATGCCGTGGTCGCCCCCGATCCAGAGCCAGCCCTCGTCGTCCGCAACGATTTGCGATACGGTGTCTTCGGTAAGGCCATTCGCCATCGTAACGAAATGGAGCTGGCCGGAAGAGAATCGCGCCAGCCCCGCCGAGCGATAGCCGATCAGCAGACTTCTGTCGGGCAATGGATAGAGGCAACGGATGGAGCGGCCTGGGGCGTGCGTCGATTCATCGGTGAGATGGTTGCGCGAATCGATATGCACCAAGCCTCCTTTTTCGGAGCCGGCCCAAATGCCCCCCGCGCCGTCATCGGCGATCGAATCGAGAAAGCCCACTGCCGCAGGGAGCGGAATATTGATGGTTCTACCGTCGCGCAGGCATTGGAGGCGATCAGGAGAGGTCGAGCCAATCCAGAGATCGCCCGTCTTAGTGGCCAGTAGAGCGCGCACGGTGCAGGTGGAATCGGCGCGGCCAATATTCTGAGGCCGAAGCTGGCCTTCGCGCCATTGGAACAACCGTCCACGAGTGCGCGCGCCAATCCATATGCCGTCGGATAAATCGGCAGCAACACACTGCGGAACCTCAGGCAGTTCGATCTTGGCTGGGTTCCAATGATCGGCTTCGCGCGCGAGCAGTTTTCCGTCGCCGCTGGCGGCCCAAATACGGCCCGCGCCGTCTTCGCAAATGGAATTGACCGTACCGAAGGGGAGGCCGGTTTCAGGCCCTTCTAGCTGCACGGCCAAAGGCTGAACGCGATCGAGGCCGGTCGAAGTGCCCAGCCAGAGGTTGCCTTCGCGATCGTCTGCCAGGCAGAACATTCGCGGTTGGGGCGTTGCGACGTTTTCAAACTCGGAGCCATTGTAGCGAAACAAGCCACTTTCGCTGGTGCCTACCCACAGCGTGGCGGTGCGATCTTCGAAGGGAATGGCTTCATCGCTGCCGGAGCTCGTGACGGAAAGCTTGCCGTACGATTTGAGTGTGCCATCATCGGCGCACTTATAGACCTGCAGTCCTGCACACGCCCAGAGGCCGCCGGCGGACGATTTTGCGAGATAAATCTTGTCGGAAGGTAGTTCTGCAAGTGTCGTGAATTGGCCGGCGCGAATTTGGCCAAGGCGTCTGTCGCGAGCGATCCACAGTTGGTTTTGTGCGTCGAGCACAATCGCGGTGTTTGTGGCGGCCGGTAGGTTGACCTCGGGGCCGATGCTAGTGACTTTGTTATTGGCAATCCGGCAGATAGCGCCGTGGCGGTAGCCGACCCAAAGGGCACCATCGCTGTCCTCGACCATGGAATCGACATAGTCGGAGGGAAGCTTCTCAATGTAGACGCGCGGTGGCACATTCGGTTTGATGAGCGCGACGGGGCCGCGATCCATGCCGATCCACATGCCGCCATCGCGCGCGGGAAACAAGCGCCAAACTGTCATGCCTTTGAGGCCAGGAAGAGTGCTGAAGTCGCACGTTTCGAAGTGCGCTCCGTCGAAACGAACGACCGCATCCCAGGTGGCGATCCAGAGATAGCCATCCGCCGCTTGTGCGATGGCGGTGACGGTGTCGTTTGGCAGACCGTCGACGCGCTGCCAGGATCGGATCGACCAGCCACGGTCGGCGGCCCGGGCAGAGGTCGACAGGATGAGCGCGGCCGCCGCGATGATATGTGCAGCGACAAAAAAACGCGCAATTGTCAGCCGAAAAAGCCGCGAATGAAGCGGCATGCGAACATCTCCCGCTTTGGCGACGTCAATCCGATTGGACCTTCAGTATCGTTGGCCTGCCCGGACCCATCAAGCATTTTTTTCTCGTTCACCCTTATATGGCATGTTGCGCTTGTAGCGCAGGGCTAGCTTGTCGTTTAGCTGGAGGAAAGGCAACAACGATCGCTGGATTTTCTACGGCGGTCAAAGTTCTGGAGCGAGCGGGAAGTCGGTGCATTGGGAGATAACGGCGGATCATTCTCTCCCCCTTCGATTCGCGATATTTCCAATGCACGACTCCCGCGATGCGGCAGACGCGGTTTGAGGCTGGTCACGACGACGTGCATCTGAATTGCGCCTCGAATTTTTTTGGCGGCAGGAAGCCGAGGGATCATTTTTTGGCGCGGACAAAATTGAACAGCACAGACCCAAAGGCGACACAATATCTCGGCGAGCCAGTTTGTAAATCAGCGATCAGGCGGCATTTCACCGGCGAACTTCGATTTCTTCTTAGATTTGAGGAGCTTTAGCAATGTTGGCGATTCAAGCGTCGTGGACTCGGAAACTGGCGGACGCAGCGTGCGTTGCGATCGCGTTGATGGCCGCATCGACGGCCCTGGCCGCAACCGACACCTGGACAGGCGCTTCAACCACATTCTGGAGCGACATGGGGAGCTGGAGCCCAGGGGTTCCGGCCAGCGGCGATTTCTTGCTGTTCAACACCGCCACCGGCGGCAGCTTGACCAACGATTTAATGTTGAGCACAAGCTCGAATTTGCCGTCGCCGAATCCCGCCACTTACTCAAATTTGTTCGAAGGCATTACGTTTGCTTCCGGAGCCGGCTCATTCACCTTGGGAAATAATGCAATAACGCTGGCCGCTCCAATTCAGAGCACTAGCGGCACGTTGTCGGGCGGAAATATTACTGAAAGCTCGGCCAGCAATCAGACCATCAACTTACCGGTGACGCTGTCGGCGGGGAATCACACGATCGCAACCGGTTCAGGCGCAGGCGCATTGAATTTCAGCGCCGCAGTTACCCGCAATCCAGGCGCGACGGTGCAGTTCACCAAAAGCGGCGGAAATATCAACGTGGCAGGCTCGGGATTGAGCAATGTCAACGGCATTCTGGGCGGCTGGGCCACGATTGGATTGGGAACCAATTTGGGGGATTGGGCAGCGCTCGATGGCAGCAATAACGTGGTGGCATACTCGAGCTACACCACGAAGTCGGGCGGTTCAAATATGGGTTTATCGAACTCGGGCGGAAATGCTGCGAGTAATATCAAAATTAATTCGCGCAGCGGAACTGCGAACACGTTGAATGGTTCGACTGCCGGCACCTACGACATTAATACGTTGGTTTGGAATATCGGCAATTCGAATCCTAGCGGCGATCAGACGATCACCATTTCGAACAATCAGATTCTGCGATTTGGCGTGAGCGGCGCCATTATGAACGTGCATGGAGACAGCCGAACCTTGAATGTCGGAAGTGGAAATACGAGCGGCACGTACATCACGGCGGGCGGCGCGGCGAACACATCAGGTGAAATTACACTCATTGATAATTCATTTACTCAAGGAAACAACCGACTGGCGATCAATTCACAAATTGACAACAACGGCAGCGGTGTGGTGACAGTCAATACTTTGGGCTACGTGGAGTTGAAGGTAGGCAGCAGCACGTATTCGGGTGGCACGTACATCAACGCCGGCCGCGCGCAATTCGATAATCCGGGAGCTTATGGCACGGGACCGATTTATGCCTTCCCAGGCGCGCAGGTCTTCATTTGGCCGGCCGCCAACACCACAATCGCCAATGATTTGTATATTGGCGGTACCGGACCGAATAGCGGCGACAGTTTGGCACTGCGCTGGGGCAATAGCGGCTACAACTTTAACGGCACTGTTACGCTGCTCAGCGATGCTCTGATTGGCGGGAATAATAGCACCAGCGCCACGTTTAACGGTCTCATTTCCGGCCCCGGTGGATTCAGCTTGGGCGATGGGGCACACGGTTACGATTCCGGGAATCTGACACTCAATGGAACTTCGCCGAATACGTATCAAGGCGACACGACCGTTAATGCTCAAAACGGCGCTTCGGAAGTGCTGGCGATCGGCTCGACCTCCAACATCATGCCATCCGGCAGTGGCTATGGAAATTTGAAAATCTTCGGTGGGTCGGGAGCAGCCGCCACGTTTGATCTGAAAGGCACCACCCAGAATATCAACGGCTTGATTTCGGGCGGAACCGAAAGCAATGCGATTGTGCAAAGTTCATCGGGAGCAGGGACGCTTGTGGTCGGGAATAACAACGCCAACTCGACCTTCAATGGTATCTTGCAAGACAATGGCGGCAGTCTTGCGGTTACAAAAGTTGGCAGCGGCACACTAACCTTAGGCGGCGCGAGCACTTTCTCTGGAACCACAACGATTCAAAACGGCGTACTTTCAGTGACAGGGGCTTTGTCCACATCAGGCAGTGTAAATTTAGACAACACCACGGCACCTGCCAGCCCAATATTGGCCGGTACAGGCAACGGCACCAGCACTGGCGTGGTAGGTAATGTGACTGTTCCAGTGAATAACGGTTCGAACATCGCGCATATCAGCCCTGGCACCGGCAACGGGGCGGGCAATATCGGCACGCTCACGATGTCGAGCCTGGTGATGAATGGAGGCGATTTGACGCTCGATTTGGGAGCGACTCCCGGCAACAACGATCTGATTAATATCACGGGCACCGCGACGTTGCCGACTTCATCCGCAGATTGGACCATATCACCCAGCGGCGGCGGGGCCGGATCGCCCTACACCGTACTCACCGCGGCAGGCGGATTTGTGGGAACGCCGGCTTTGCCCACCGTGATCAATCCACCGTCGGACCCCTTGGTACGCTCGGCCACCTACGCGCCCAGTTTCTCGGGCAATTCTCTGTTGATTACGGTTGGTGGCGGGGCCACTTCGCTGGTTTGGACGGGCAATGTGGACGGCACGTGGGATTTGAATAACAAACTGAATTGGCAAAACCCGACGCCTGCGGCCGATGTGTTCTACAACAACGACACGGTCACATTCGGCGATGGTCCAACGAACACGAATATTACGATTGCCGCC
>CAWGBP010000014.1:0-74905 GCA_963820835.1 Pirellulales bacterium
TGTCCGGTCAATGTGAATGCTCGGAGCGAAACCTCGCCAGCCATGCTTCGATTTGCTCGGCGAGCATCGCTTGTTGCTGCGAGCGCGCTAGCGAAAGCGCTTTTTCAGCCGTCGCCTCGGCTTGTTCGTATTGCTTTAGTTGCGCTAGGATCGCAGCAAGATTTGCATACGCCGCGGCGTCGTCGGGCTGGAGTCGAATTGCTTCCTCGAATTCGCGCTGGGCTTCGGGCATTGCTCCGATCTTTAATAGCGCGTTGCCGAGATTGTAATGAGCTTCTTGAAACTCGGGGTTTATCACCAGCGCGCGCTTTAACTCTGCGATTGCCTGTTGCGTATCGCCCAAGTTGGTCAGAAGAACTCCGAAATTATTGTGGGCTTCGACGAATCCCGGTTTGATTCGCAGCGCTTCTTGGAAATGCGCGACGGCGTCTTGCGGCCGCCCAAGTTGCACAAGCGCAATGGCCAGATTGTCGTGAGCATCGGGAATATCGGGCTTGATCGCCAGCGCCTTTTGGCAAAGATCGACCGCTTCGTTCAGTTTGCCGGCCTTCAGCATGGCGTCGCCCAGGTTATTGTAGGCCAACCAGCATGTGGGATTTCTTTGCAGTGTCGCTCGATACAGCGTGGAGGCGTCGGCATACAGCTTGCATTGGTCGAACGTCAATAGGCTCAAGACGCCGACGACGGCCGCGGCAACGACGTCGGCCCGCCAGCGGATCTTCGGTCCTCGCTTGCGCGATTTGCCAGACACATCCAGCCAGCGCCACGACGCCAATTAACGCCAATTGCTCGTAATGGTCGGCCACCAACGAGAACTTCATGAAATACGCATCAACTAATCCCGCCACCGGCAGAAGCGCCACGCCAAAATATGCCCACGCGCCCAAGACTCGCCTGCTCCACGAACTTGCACGATTACGAAGCAATGCAAACGAAACGATAACGATGGCGGCAAGTGGAATCCAATAGGAAATCTCCGACGTTGCAACGCGAATTTGCGGATACACGAACGAAAGATTGATGGGCAAGATCGCCTTTGCGAGGTAGAACCAACCGACGACTCCTGCTCCCGCCACGCGCTGGGCAATCGTGGCATGTCGAATCGCCCCTTCCGCCGAATGGGCTTGGAACCAAATGTTTACTACAGTGAAAACAGCGGCGATCAGAAAGAACGGCGCTGTGCGCATCAAATCCACAACAGAAACTATTCCCTGCTTACGCCATAAGATTCCGAGCAAGACGATTGGCAGAATTGCGGCTGAACCCTTGCTAAGCATTGCAACAGCAAAGAGAGCGACGCTTAAGTAATACCAGCCAAAGCTTCTCGAGCTTATTCGGAGAAATGCCAAAATCGAGCACAGCGAAAAGCACAGAGCCAGCAGCCCGCGCTGCTGAAAAATCCAGGCAACCGATTCCACATTCACCGGGTGAATCGCGAATAGAAAAACTGCGAACAGTGCCCCCGGCACTGAAAGATTCTGCAAAACCAAAAACAGCAGAACCAAGCTCGCGCAGTGCAGTGCCAAGCTAACGCAGTGATAACCGGTCGGATTAAGCCCGAATAGCCGCCACTCGAACCAAAAGCTGCTGTTGGAAATCGGATAGTATTCCTCGGGCTCAGTCGTGAACCAAATTCGGTACAGGCCGTCCGATGCGAGAATATGCGGGCTCTTGATGATATAAGTTTCATCGTCCCAGATGAACTTCCCATCGAGAGCAGGCCAATAGGCTAAACACGTGAGAAAAATGATGAAGAACAGCGCGGCCTTTCTCGATCGCGCAGCTTCGCAGAAATTCGCGATCAATTCATCTGGCTGGCCGAAGGCAGGCTTTGAGCGCGTGTCGAGAGACATGAGAACTAACGCAAGACGGTCCGCAAATTCGAGAGGCCGATGATTTTACACGAGATTGCACATTCAGTGTAATCTGCATTTGTGTCGCAGAACAAATGGACGAATGGCGTGCAAACTAGGCACTCTCTGCCCGGAAGCGATGCGGTCCGTGCAAGGTGTGGGAGGCGCTCGACGGGACATCGACGCTTTCGGCCGGATCGTCCTCGACTCCGTCGTCGATTTCATCTTCGGCTTCACCCATGAATTCAGAATCGTCCGAGGCGTCGTCCGCTCCAACGTCGTCGTTACCCAGATGGTTCTCAAGCTCGTCCTCTTCGTCTTGGTAATCATCTGCATCTTCGTCGGTGCCAAAAGGCGCATCCAGGCCGCGGTCTGGCTCTGGCAGAATACGGTTGCGGCGGATGCGCGGCGATTCGGCCGCAGTTAGCGCATTATTTGGCGCGGGTGAAGCTGGCCCCGAACCGCCCGGCGACTTCTCTCCTTCCACTTGCCCGCTCATTTCAAGCCATTGGTCAACTGTGACCAGCACTTCGCGAGCTTGCGAGCCGTTGTACTCGCCAACGATGCCATCTTCGGCCATGTAGTCGACGAGCCGCGCGGCGCGCCCGTAGCCAATTCCCAAGGCCCGCTGCAGTAGCGATACGCTGCCGCGCCCTTCGCGCACCACAACGTCGATCGCCTGCTCATAGAGTTCATCGCGATTCTTGAAGCGATTCGCATCATTCTCGTCGCCCGATCCGGCCGGTTTCAATTGGACCAATTCGGTCACGAATTGCGGTTCGCTTGTACCCACAAAGTCGAGCACTCGATTGATTTCGTCGTCGCTCAAATAGGTGCCCTGGCCGCGCAACAGCGTGCTCGTGCCTGGGAGCAAAAACAGCATGTCGCCATTGCCTAAGAGCTTGTCGGCTCCCATTTCGTCGAGCACAACGCGGCTGTCGGTGCGGCTGGCGACCTGGAAGCAAATGCGCGCCGGCAAGTTCGATTTGATCAACCCGGTGATGACATCGACTGTCGGTTTTTGCGTGGCCAGCACCAGGTGGATGCCGACCGCACGGCTTTTCTGCGCCAGTCGGATGATATACTGCTCGACTTCTTTGGCCGATGTCATCATCAAGTCCGCAATCTCGTCCGCCACGATCACAATGTACGGCAAATGATGAGGTATGGCCGCTTGCTCTTCCGGTGTTTCTGGTTTGAGCCGATCGATCAATTGCTCGTCGGTTAGTTGGTTGTAAAGGCTGATATGGCGCACGCCTGCGCGAGCCAACAGGCGCATAACGCTCCTCCATTTTTTCCACGGCCCAGGCCAAAATGGCTTCGGCCTTTTTCATATCGGTAACCACCGGATGCATCAAATGCGGCAACCGCTTGTAGGGACTGAGCTCGACCATCTTGGGGTCGATCATCAGCATGCGGACATCGTGCGGACTGCGGGTCATTAAAATCGAAGTGATAATCGTGTTTAAGCACACGCTTTTGCCGGTGCCGGTGCGCCCGGCAATGAGCAAGTGGGGCAGCGTCGCCAAGATCGACCGCCATCGGGTTGCCGGCCACGTCTTTGCCGAGGTAAATTGGGATGCGCATTTTTTTGACGCGGCCATTGGTTTCTTCAATCACTTCGCGCAGGCGCACCAACTGACGGTCGTTGTTAGGCACTTCGATGCCGACGGTGTTTTTCCCTGGAATGGGCGCGACAATGCGCACGCTCGGTACGCGCAAGGCAATGGCCAAATCGTCGGCCAGGCTCGTGATTTTCGAGAGCCGCAGGCCGGCTTCCAGCTCAACCTCGTACTGCGCGATAACCGGCCCTGTTTCAATTTCGACCACCCTCACTTTGAAGCCGAAGCTGGCGAAAGTTTGCTCCAACATTTTGGCCTTTTGGCGAACTTCTTTTTCGTGCTCCTCCAAATGCACGGTTTCGCTGGGCAAGAGCATATCGAGCGGGGGCAATTCGTATTCGATTTCTTCCTCGCGCTGGTTGGCCGCCTCTAGTTCGTGGAGCAGCGAATTGTGTTCGTCGTTCTTGCCCAGATTGCGAATGCGCAAGGCCGAGGCCAGCCGCGCACCTAAACCAGGTTTGGCGGGCACGGATTCGTCGGCTACGTCAAGATTTTCTGTCTCCGGCAGGGCTTCATTCGCGTTGGCCGCCGCAGGAGTTTTTACGACTGGCTCAGTGGCGGCGCTCTCGGTGGTGTTCTCAGTTTGACTCTGATCTTCTTGATCGATTCGTTTGCCGCGAAACTTAATGGCCGGCTCGGCCCCGTCGGCTGAGTGATCTCCCGGCAAATCGTCATCTACATCGTTTGGTCTGTGTCGAACGAATCGAATGGTGCCTCCCAACATTTGCGCGCGGCCGCGCCTACAAACCGCATGGGCAGGCGCAGAGTTACCGCCGCAATTCGAATCAGCAAATAGTCGGAACACAGAATCAATCCGCCCACCAGCACGCTGAACGTCAGAATATATGCCCCCGCGGTCGCGAAGTTAATTTCCAATAGTGCGCGCCCGGCCGCTCCCGCGTATCCACCCGGCCCGATGATTGGCCCTGGTGATATTGCCGGCCCGACAAGTGCCAAAACGGTGGTCACGCCTAGAAGCGACATGATCCAGCCGATCGCTCGCAGCACTGGGTCGGTTAGTGGTCGCCGCAATAGCATCCACACATCGATGGCCAACAGCGACACCACGAAGAAGTAAGCGCCCCAGCCAAAAAGCCGGAACAAGCCCTCCGCCGCATAGGCGCCTGAACGACCGCAGGCGTTGGCTACTTTCGTGGGTGCGGCCGGCTTGGCAAAGGCGGTAAAGTGAGACTGTGTGTCGGCCAGGTCGGCTGGATGATAGGTCACCAGCGAGACCAGTAAGAAGATACCGGCCGCCAACAATAATAGCGCGGCGACATCGTGCTTTCGATTTCGTTTTTCGAGCATGGAAAATCTCGCAAGACGAACAACAAATCCGGCTGCTTGTGTGCCGAGCCGGTTTTACCTAGCGTCCTTGCCCAACAGATCTTCCCTAAGCGTTTGCCCCTTGTGAGCGCCCGTTGATCGACTAAAGCCGACAGGGAATTTTACCACCCGGCGGTGCGCACAAGGGCAAAACAGTGGCTGTTAATCTCTCGCAACGCCACGAAGTGCCCTTTTGTTCCGGCGAGCGAAACTTTGCGGGCGCGCCAGCTTAGAAAGCGACGATTAAGATTGGGAACTGAAGTTCAGTGCCGCCCCAAGTTGACCATCAGGCCGAAGCCGCAGAATGGCGGCAAGGTTTCCGCGATCGTCAACGGCGGCAAAGTCGCCGGCTCTCTGGGAAGCTGAAATTGGCTGAGGACAGTCGATGAATTGCCCCCGGGCAATGCGGCTCAATTGAATCTCGTTGAGCTTAATTAGCGGAAGATTCTCCACAGCACGAAGTGGCGGAATCAGATGCACATTAAGGTTGTGGCGCTTCAATTGATTCCCATCGATCGCGTCTTCGATGTGAAAACCTCCGATTGCCGTGCGCTCAAGTGCCGACATCACCGCACCGGTGCCTAGCGCCTCGGCCAGATCGCGCCCCAGCGATCGAACGTACGTGCCGCCGGAACACTCGATATTCAAGCACAATCGCGGATAATCATACGTCGAGCACATCAAGGCGAAAGACACTCACCGGCCGCGCTTGCAAAGAAACTTCTTTGCCGCTGCGGGCCAAATCGTACGCTCGACGCCCACCAACCTTAAGCGCCGAATACGCTGGCGGTCGTTGACTGATCTCACCAATAAATCGCTGGGCCGCCGCCACGATTTGGTCATGCGTCGGAATCGGCGGACTGACCAACTCCGTGATAACTCCCTCCACATCTTCCGTCGGACTGGTGCGCCCGAGCAAGAATTCCGCACGGTAGCGCTTCGGCATCCGATGCAAATAATCGACGAGGCGAGTTGCCGGCCCAACGCAGACGATTAGCACGCCCGTGGCCAGCGGATCGAGCGTTCCTGCATGCCCGGCCTTTGCCGGCCGCACTAGCTTTTGGACTTGGTCCACGACCCGGCGCGATGTGACGCCGGCAGGTTTGTTGATGTTCAGCAGTCCAAACGGCGTCATTGTTAAGAGTCTCAAACGCCGCGAATGGAAATATCACATAACCTCGAAATCTCCTCCACCGACTTCTCCCCCAGATTACTAAACCGCAAACGCAGGGCCGCCGGGTCATCGACCGCCAAGCGTGCCAGCGACTGAAATTTGAAATCAAGCACGTCGTACAATTGCGGGTCTTGGTTGCGCGCATGCCCCAGCGGATACATGATTAATCCGCTCGACAACGATCCCAGCCTGGAGTGCTCGATTTCCAGCGTGGTCGGAATTCCATCGGGATATTTGGCATCGTATTCGGGTCCACCATGGCGAAACTCAATCTTCTCCATCAATCGCCGCGTCGTTGGATCGATCAGCGCCGCATCGTCGTAATCCGCCGGCAAGAGCATCAAGTCTTTCCATCCTACCCGATTCGTCTCGAATCGCCTTTCGCAAGAGCGTGGCAATGATATAGACCATCGAATGATCGGCGCTTTGCCGCGTGTGCGGATCGCGCTTTGCCGGGTCGCCAATGATATGAAACGCCGGCTCGTAAATCGTAATGCGCACCGCTCGAATATCGTCTGCACTTTCTACCAGCGCGCTATGGCGGTTCAGCAAATCGATCAAGCCTTGAATGGCGCCGGCCGATTGATGTTCATACAGCCCCAGCTTGAAATGCATGCCCATGATCGCAAAATCGTCTCCGCCGGCCCCCAGTACCAGCTCGAACGGGCTGCAATTCTTTCGCTGGGGCTTCTCGAACAAACAAAAAACTGCTTCCGGATTACGAAACACATCGGCCGGTCCCACGAAGCCGCGCATCGCGCTGGGCGCTCAAAACGGCTACCTCGGTGCTAATCGCCGCCGAGGCTCCCTTGGAATCCGACAATTGCTTGCCGTGGCGAATCGCCCGAAACGGCACGTAGTGCGCGACGACCATGCCGATAGCCGATTCGATTTTGTCGACCGTCGCGCCACACATTGCGCCATAAACGGCGGCCGATGCAATCGCTCCGTGCAGCACGTGGTCGATTTTGTACGACTTAAGCGAAAACACTTCCGCCAGCCGGCCGCGAATTTCGTCAATGGCCAGCATGCCGCGCAGCGCCGTCGTCCCGTCCAACCCGCACTGCTGCGCAGCCGCAATCGCCACGGGATAGTAATCATTGTGGCCAAATTCGCCCGCCGTGTGCCCGCGCGCCGGATCGTAGCCGAAATTTGTGCCGTTGGAGTCCCACTCACGCACTGCCGAAGAGTTGGCGACCACAGCCTTTTCCGGCTTCACTCTGAGCGCTGAGCCGAAACACGTCGCGCCGCGGAGTTGTTTAACCCCGTCGCCGCCCGATCGTCCCCTCTCCCGTTGCGAGATTGGGGCCGGGGATGAGGGGATCTGACCCCCTTCCCATCGATACTCCAAAGCCTCCTGCCGCAGCACCATTGGCGCATTGCACTTGCATGCCAGGGCCGAGACCCCGCACGCCACGCTATCGATATGAAACCGCTGGAGCCGCTGCCAAACGCGCTGGTCAACCGCCGCCGCATACTTCCCGGTGACAAAATCGATCGCATACTCGGCAATCCCTCGCGCCTGATTCGATTCGGCCGGTAATGTGATGAATTGAGTCACAGCCATTCTCATCAGGGTCTTGACCAGCAACGCCCACAAACTGCAATTTCCGCGTTACAATGCATAATTGAGTAATCCATTTTACGCCGACGGGCACACCATGCAATTCGAGCGCCTCGGACCCTACAAAATCGGCAAACGCCTCGGCCGTGGAGGCATGGGCGCAGTATTCGAAGGTACCGACGCCGAAACCGGTCAAGCCGCCGCCGTCAAAGTGCTCAATGCGCACCTGGCCGACGATGCCGGCTTCCGAGAGCGCTTTGAAATGGAAATTGAGACGCTCAAAAAGCTCCAGCATCCCAACATCGTGCGCATGCTCGGCTACGGCGAGCACGACGGCTACTTGTTTTATGTCATGGAGCTTATCAAAGGCCGCAGCGTCGAGGAAGAATTGCAAGCGGGCCGCCGCTTCACTTGGCGCGAAGTGGTTCACGATGCGGTGAAACTCAGCAAGGCCCTGCGCCACGCGCACGATCACGGTGTGATTCATCGCGATATAAAACCCGCGAACATATTGCTCACCGAAGACGACGACGTGAAGCTTACCGATTTCGGCATTGCGCGGCTGTTTGGGAACACACAGATTACGATGGAAGGTGGGCTTGTCGGCACGGCGGAATATATGTCGCCCGAGCAGGCCGCCGGTGATCGGGTTACGCCGCAGAGCGATTTATATAGCTTGGGGGGCGTGATGTTCGCCATGCTTGCCGGCCGCCCGCCGTTTCGCGGCGGGTCGCTGGGGGAAATGTTGCAAAAACAGAGCTTCGAGCCGCCGCCGCCGGTCACGCGCTACGCCCGCGATGTTCCTGCCGAAGTCGAGGAGGCGATTACGCGATTGCTTTCGAAAGACCCGCATTCGCGCGCCACAAACGCCTTGATTCTTAGCCGGCAGCTTGCGGCCATGGAGCATGGCCTGTCGCTCATGGCAAACCGTCCCGGCGAAAACCAAGCAGGTGTAAAAGGGCCCGCCGATAAGACGCAAGTCGGAACCGGCATTAAGCCCGCACCGTCGAATCGCACGGTGAGCGATAAGGTCGAACCGGCCGATCCCTTCGAAGCCACTCAAATTGTCGAATCAATTCCCCCAGCGCCATTGCGCAGACGGTGATGCCGCTGGCTCTCTCCCGCCGGACGAGGGGCGTGGCGAAAGGGTGGTTCCTTCCTTGCTTTCTGCCGGTGGTAATGGGGCCGATCCTGTCCGAGATCGCACCGCGATCCCCGACGACGCGCCAAGCGCTGCCAGCGCTCGGAAGTACGTTCCGCCCATCTCTTCGCCCGCAGTCAGACCGGCGCCGCGCAATCGCCGGGCGACGAAGAAGGCTTGGAACCGTTGCCGCTCCCGGCCGCACCAGCCACTACGATCGAGAATCGTTTTGTAACTCTCGAGGAAGAGCGCCGCCGCCGCGCAGAACAAGATCTCGCCTCCGACGAGCGCCCGGCCATATTGCAAATTGCTGTGCTCGCAATGCTCTTGTTTGCGACCATCGGCGTTCTGTGGTACTTCATGCAGCCCCCTTCGGCCGACAAGCTCTACGGCCGAATTGTCGCTGCGGCGCAAGATGAAGATCCCGTGGCTCTCATGGGCGAGCAGGACGACGTACGCAATTTTCTGGATCGCTTCCCAAACGACCCGCGGGCCGGCGATATCAGGCACTATCAAGATGAAATCGAGTTGGAACGGTTGGAGCAGCGTTTTCACATCCGCGCTCGCTTCCCCGGTCGTGAAGATCAGCTCACCCCGGTCGAGCACGATTACCTCGAGGCCGTGAGCTATGAAACGAGCGATCCCCAGCAGGCCGCCGACAAGCTCCGGGCGCTCGTGCAACTGTACGGCCCCGCGGCACAATCGTCCGACCATACCAAACTGTGTGTGGAATTGGCCCAGCGCAAATTGGAAAGCTTTCAAAGTGAATTGGCCAAAGATGTCGCGGATAGAAAAAAAGTCCTAGACGCCAGCCTGCGGCGAGCCGAGCAAGTGCGAATAAAAGATCCGGCCGAAGCCCGCTCTATCTGGCAAAGCATTGTAGAATTGTACGGCAATAAATCGTGGGCGGCCGACGGCGTGGCCAAAGCCAAAGCTGCGCTGTCTCAAAGCACCGCCCAGCAACCGGCAACTCCAGCAAGCGATCATACGACCGACGTGCGCTAGATCACCTCTTCACCTCTTCACCTAGTCATCCGTTCATGCCCGATCCTGCCTTCCCCACGACTCGCCTTCGCCGTTTGCGCTATCATCCGCTGGTGCGCGAACTCGTGCGCGAAGTTCGGCTGGCGCCATCGAATTTCATTTTGCCCATTTTCGTCCGCGCGGGCCGCAACGCGAAACAAGAAATCGCCTCCATGCCCGGGCACTTTCAACTTTCGGTGGATCGGCTGGCCGAGGAAGCTAAAACCATCGCCGACCTGGGGTTGAGTGGCGTACTGGTCTTCGGCATTCCCGAAAAGAAAGACGCGATTGGCACCGACTCCTACAGCGACGCGGGCATTGTGCAGCAAGCCGCTGGCGCCCTCAAGCAAGCCGCCCCCAACTTGCTGGTCATCACCGACGTTTGCTTCTGCGAATACACTGATCATGGCCATTGTGGCGTGCTCAATGAAAAAACGGGCTGCATGGATGTCGACAACGATGCCACGCTTGAACTACTCGCCAGGCAAGCCGTCAGCCACGCTAAAGCCGGCGCCGACGTTGTCGCTCCCAGCGGCATGATGGATGGCATGGTGGCCGCCATTCGCCGCGGTCTCGACGCCGCCTCTCTCGCGCACGTTCCGATCATGAGCTATGCAGCCAAGTTCTCAAGCGCCTTCTATGGGCCATTTCGCGAGGCGGCTGAAAGCGCGCCGGCTTTCGGCGATCGCCGCAGCTATCAAATGGATCCCGCCGCCGGGGCAGGCCAAGCGCTGCGCGAAGTCGAGCTCGATTTGCGCGAAGGGGCCGACATTGTCATGGTCAAGCCGGCCCTGGCATATCTCGATGTCATCAGTCAGGTGCGTTCGTCGTTCCCCGGCGTCCCGCTGGCGGCATACAACGTCTCCGGCGAATTCAGCATGGCTAAAGCGGCCGCCGCCAAGGGTTGGATCGATGAAAAAGCTGTCGCCCTGGAAATGCTAACCGCCATTCGCCGCGCCGGCGCGAGCATCATCGTTACGTACTGGGCCAAAGAAGCGGCCGTGTGGGTTCGCTAGCCGGTTTCGCGTCGATCGGCCGCTCTAATGTACCCGCCGTCACGTCCGAAATCGTGGCAGGAACAGATCGAATTGCGAGCCGTGCTTCGAAGGCGCCGAACATTCGATCCAGCCTTGCAATTGCTCGACAATCGCCGCGACTAGCGACAGGCCCAACTGCACCAAATGATTGGCGGGTTTGGCGCCAAAGCTATTGATGCCAAACGTGGAATCGAACAACAGCGCCCGCATCGTCGGCTTCATGCCTTTGCCGCTGTCGCCAATTCGCAATCGCACGAACTCGCCGGCACGGCTGCCGTGGTGCTCGTCGACGTCGGCAGCTGCAATGGTGACGTTTTCGGCTTCGATGCACCAGCTCCCGCCGCGCGGCATGGCATCTTGAGAGTTCAGCGCCAATTCCAAAAGCGCCTGCCCCAAGAGCAGCTCATCGGCGGCGACGTCCCATAAATCGGCCGCGGGCTTGTATGCCAGGGCAATATTGGCGTTCATACGCGGCGATATTTCACGCAAGAACTTCGGCAGAAACAGGCCCAAATCGAGTTCCTTCATTTGTCCCGTCGGACGACCGGCAAGCGACGAGAACATCGTCAATCGTTGTGCCAACTCAGCGGCTTGCTGCGCGGCAAGTTCGACTTGTTCGAGCCGCCGATGCGTATCGCTTTGCTCTTGAACTTCAGTCAGCGCAAGCGATGTGTTGGTCAGTATGCCGCTGAGCAAATTCGTTAACGGATGTGCCAATCCGCCGGCTAAGCGGCTAATGGCTTCCATCTTTTGAGCGCGCTCTTTGCGCTGGTCAATCTGGCGGCGGAGGCGATCGACTTCCAATCGCCCGCTGATGTTTCGCAAAGTCAACACTGCGCCCAATAGCTCTCCTCGCGAATCGCGAATCGGCGAAATCGTCCCTTCGATGGGCTCGCCTCCGCCCGAGGTCGAAATCGCCCAAGCCGTATCGGGCAAATCGGTTCGAGCGCCCGTCGTTGCAACCTTATCGAGCAGGTCATCCAGGGGAATTGCTCCTCCGGCCGAAACCAGGTTGCAAACCGCCATCACGCTTTGTCCGACCGCGGCATCGCTCAACCAACCGGTCATGTCTTCCGCGGCCCGATTCATAAATCGGATCTTCTTCGTCGGATCCAAGGCGATGATCGACTCGTTGATCCCGTTGTGAATCGCCGCCAGCCAACGCTCGGTCTCCTCCAGTTTTTGTTCCGCGCGGTGCTTGGCAACGGCCATTTCGATAGTCGTCTGCAACTCGCGCTCTTCATAGGGCTTGATCAAGTAGCCAAATGCCTCGGTTTCGCTTGCCCGCGCCACCGTATCCGGATCGGAAAACGCCGACATGTAGACGACCGGAACTCCAAATTGCTTGCGAATGCTGCGCACCGCCGCAACGCCATCGGAATTTCCCTTCAAATGGATATCCATGAGCACCAGATCGGGCCGATGGCGCCGGGCTTTTTCAATCGCCTCGGCCGCGGAGGAGGCAATGCCCGATACTTCGTATCCAAATTGCTCCAGCTCATTTTGAATTGCGGTGGCCACTAAGCGCTCGTCTTCGACCACTAGAATTTGAGTTGCCGACATGGGTACACCTTTTCGTGATATAAAATAAATGAATTCAGTTCTTTTCTGAGAATGCTATTTGCGCACGCGTGCCGTGCTGATTCGACCATTGCAGCTCTCCACCCAACTGATCACACAGCGCCTGCACAATCGCCAGCCCAATGCCGCTTTGGCGCGGTGCTTCGTTCGGCGTAAAGCCGACGCCATCGTCGGCAACGGATAAACACAATTGGCCGTTCTGGCGATGCAGCTCGACTCGAACCTCGCCCGATTTCCCATTGGGGAACGCGTATTTCAGCGCGTTGGAAACCAATTCATTGACGACGAGTGCACAGGGTACAAGCTGATCGATGTTCAGCGTTGTTTGATCGACCGAGACAGTGCAAGTGACGTTTCCCGCCCCGCCGTAATACGATCGCAATAGCTCTTGCGTCAATTGTTTGAAATATGCCGCCAGATCGATCTCGGTGAGGTTCGGCGCGCCGTACAATCGCTGATGAACCATCGCAATCGCTCGCACCCGATGCTGGCACTCCTTAAACACGTCGCGCGATGCGCGATCTTGAATTTTGCTGCCTTGCAAGCTGAGCAAACTGGTGATGATCTGCAAATTGTTTTTGACGCGATGATTGAGCTCGCGAATGAGTATTTCCTTCTCTTTGAGCGATAATTCCATGTGGCCCAGCGCCACGCGCAGCTTGCCTTCCGATTCGATCAGCGCCGCCGCCGCCGCCTCACGATCGCCAATCTCCCGCCGCAGCGATTGATTCGCCGTGGCAAGTTCCGCGGTGCGCTGCTGTACGCGAGCGTCGAGCACGCTGTTGGCCTCTTGCAAGCGCAGCGCAATGTGTTGGTACCTGTCCTGCAAATAGCAAATTAAAAGTGCGACGAACCCAAAAATGAGAAACCGCGTCAGGTCGGCAACGTCCAACAAAATAGAGAAGACCGGCGGGATGATGAAAAAATCGACAGCGAGCGTCGAAACAACTGTCGCCAATACTGCCGGCCCTTTTCCGCACCACCAGGCGACCGCAGCAATCGCAGCAAAGTACAAATCGGTGGGCGCTTCGTGCAGTGGGGGCAAATAAAATGTCAGCGCAGTCGCCGCCGCCACTGCCAGAACACTCACGGAATACGCCAAATACGGGCGCTCCCGCAATTGCCCCATCTGAACCGTGGCGGTTAGGTTCATAATGCACCCGCGGTTCGTTTGAGTTTTACAAACTCGGCGGCGACGGAACGAATACTTCGAATCTCCGCTCGGCAGTTCAGCCTGACACGAGGTTCGACTGGCTTCAAGAGCTTATTTCGGAGAGCTGTCGATTCGAAGGATTGTTGCAATCGCCAATTCTTGAGCACCGACCAATTTTAAGCGTCTCGGGAAGAGAAACGGGTTGAATGCGGTATTTGAGCGAGATACGACCAATCTACACCCTAATACTTTTACGAAGCATATATTGGAGATGTTCACGACTGTGTTCAAACCCTACTGGAACGCTTGCTGCGCCGCGTTTTATAATCAAGGCAGCAGATTCAGCGCGCTCCGCACCCTCCAGCCCGCCCCTCTCCCAACGAAAGACGGGGGAATGCCAAAGGATTCGTCATGCCCGTGCAGATGGAATTGTCGCGGATCATTATCAGCGAAATTAACGACCAGCAGGTTATTTACCTGAAAGAGGTCGAAGGCGATCGCACGTTTCCAATTCTCATCGGCATTTTCGAGGCAACCAGCATCGACCGGCGCGTAAAGCAGCATCATTCGCCGCGGCCGCTGACGCACGATTTGCTCGTGAACATTGTCGATCAGCTCGGGGGCGAACTGCAGGATGTCGTAATCAGCGAACTGAAAGAGCACACGTACTTCGCGCTGATTCGTGTGCGCAAGGAAGGAGAACTGATTGAGATCGACGCCCGGCCGTCGGATGCCATCGCGGTGGCCGTGACGACCGATCCGCCGTTGCCGATTTACGTGGCGGAAGAAGTGCTCAACGACGTGCTGGGGGAATGAAAGCAGAAGGCAAAAAGCAGAAAGCAGAATAACAAAACACTGGCTGTGTGCAATTTCTGCCTTCTGCAGTCTGCCTTCTGCCTTTGGTCAATTGCGGGCGAAGGTTTTCTTCAAGCAGGCCAGCGCCGTTTGGCCGGCGTTGCCATCGACCAGCACGTTGACGCGGACTTCGCTCGTGCTCATTAGATCGACGTTGATGCCTGCATCCGAGAGCGAGCGGAACAAGCCCAGCGCCACGCCACTGTGGCTGCGCATGCCGATGCCTTGCACCGAAATCTTGTCAATCTTGGGCGAACTGGTCACCGGGCCGCACCCGGAATCGCGGGCAACTTTTTCGGCGATCTCTATGCTTTTGGCCAGGTTTTTTTCTGGCACGGTGAACGTAAGGTTCGCTTTGCCGGCGCGGCTGTAGCTTTGCACGATCATATCGACAAAGATGCCGGCGGCGGCGATTTCTTTGAACAGCGTGGCCGCGGTACCGGGGCGATCGGGAATTTCGTCAATCGAAACACGGGCTTGGGCTTCGTCGAGCGAGATTTCGTCGATCGTCAAATCTTCCATGCCTTGCAGTTCGCGAACGATTTCGAGTTCGCTGGTGACGATGGCGTGCTGCGCCGGAATCGCCGGGCTTGCCGTTGCGCGGGTCCTTATCCAGACCAAATGCCGCATGCGCGGCTCGCAGCGCGGCGGCGGCTTGGTCGCGGGCCACGAGCACGCTGATTTTGATTTCGCTGGTCGTGATGGTTTCGATGTTCACACCGGCATCGCCCAGTGCCTGGAAGAATTTCTGAGCTACGCCGGTTTGCCGCGCCATGCCGAGACCGACGACCGAAAGCTTCGCTACGTTGTCGTCGTGTGATACACCGCCGGCGCCCAACTCGGCCACAGCTTCGCGGGCGGCTTCCATAGTGATCGGCACATCATCGCGCGGCACCGTGAACGAAATATCTGCCTTGCCGCCGGCGCTAACGTTTTGCACGATCATATCGACCGCAACATTGCGCTTGGCGATGCGCGAAAAAATGGAATGGCTCATTCCGGGTTTGTCTGGCACTCCTTCGATGGTGATGCGGGCTTCGTCTTTCACTAGCGCCGCGCCGCACACTGGCTGTGTGGCCGATTCCGGATCGCCGACAATCATCGTGCCCGGCACGTCGCTAAAGCTCGATCGCACGTGTACTGGCACGCCGAACTTTTTGGCGAACTCGATCGAGCGGCCGTGCATGACGCCCGCGCCGAGGCTGGCCAGCTCGAGCATTTCATCGTAGCTGATGCGTTTCATTCGACGGGCTTCGGGCAGTTGTCGAGGATCGGTCGTGTAAACACCATCGACGTCGGTATAAATTTCGCAGGTATCTGCCCGTAGCACGGCTGCTAAGGCGACGGCGGTTGTATCGCTGCCTCCGCGGCCCAGCGTTGTGATATTGAAATTCTCGTCGATGCCCTGGAAGCCTGCGGCAATGACGATGTTTCCCTCGTCGAGCAGCTCACGCATACGCTCGGTCGAAATGGAATGAATGCGGGCTTTGGTGTGAGTGCTGTCGGTGCGAATGCCGATTTGAGCTCCGGTCAAGCTCACGGCTTTGTGCCCCAGCGATTGAATGGCCATGGCCATTAGGGCCACGCTGACTTGCTCGCCGGTCGAGAGGAGCATGTCCATTTCGCGAGCGTTTGGGCGCTGGGTGATCTGCCCGGCTAAATCGACCAAATGATCCGTTTGATGCCCCATGGCGCTGACGACCATGACCACTTGGTTGCCCTGCTGCTGAGTGCGAATGGCTTTGCGAGCGGCGGCCAGAATTTTTTGGCTATCGGCAACGCTGGTTCCGCCGAATTTTTGAACAACGATGGGCATGAAGCAGGGTTCAGGGGTCAGGGTTCAGGAATCAGAAATTTTGGCCGGTCGTCTTTATTATCGCTCGCGGTTTGGCAGTAAATTGCTAAGAGCGTCTGACAAAATGATCTGGGAGAGGGGGACAGTCCCATTTTGCTCCGCGGACTCCGCAAAATCGGGACGGTCCCCGATCATTTTGTCAGACGCTATAATTGCTTTTGCCCAAAAAATATCCCATCAGCCGCCAGCCTTCTTCGAACGCCAACGATGATTTGGCGGCGGCAATTTCGTCATAGGTCGTCGCCGCGTCGGGCTGGATGCCTGCCCCGGCCATAGTAAATGGCACCGCGCCGTGGTTGTGGGTTTTTAAACGCAATGGGGTAGGATGATCGGGGGATATTAGAATGCGGTAATCTCCCTGGTTTTTCAAGGCCTCGTGAAGCGGCCCGACAATGTGGCGATCAATCTCTTCCAGCGATTTCACTTTCTCTTCGATAATGCCCATGTGCGAGGCTTCATCGGTCGCTTCGACGTGGACGCAAATCAAATCGGTGTGCGCAAGGGCTTCGATGGCGTAGCGCCCCTTCGCGGCGTAATCGGTATCGATGTAACCGGTTGCGCCGGGCACCTCGATTCGCTGCCAGCCGACAAGTGTGGCCAGGCCGCGGAGCAAATCGACGGCGGTAATCATCGTTCCGTGAACATGATATATCTGTTGGAACGGTTGTAATTTTGGGACGCGACCAAGGCCCCAAAGCCATATGTTCGTAGCGGGCAGCTTATCCGCGGCGCGGCGGGCCTTGTTTACCGCATGATCGGCGAACAGATCGACACTTTCGGCCATTAAACGATTGAGCAAGTCGCTCCCCGGGCCGCGCGGGTGATCGTGCAGCACCGATTTACCGGTCAGATCGTGCGGCGGTGTGGCCCGCGTATCGGCCGAAAATGGCGCGGATTCTTGGCTCCGCGATACACGAGCAAATTGCGATAACTCACACCGGGAAAGAATTGCAACTGATCGCTGCCGATGCGCTCTTGTGCGGTCGTCAAAAGCTGCCTGGCTTCTTCGGTGGAAATGTGGCCGGCGGTGAAATCGCGCATCGTTTGGTTTTCGACCGTGACCAAATTGCAGCGAATGGCCCAATCATCCGGCCCAAGCTCGATGCCTTGCGCGGCGGCTTCGAGCGGCGCGCGGCCGGTGAAATGCGCAAGCGGGTTGTAGCCCAACAGGCTCAGGCAGGCGACATCGGACCCGGCCGGGAGCGACGGGGGTACGTTGTTGGAGCGCCCAACGACGCCGGCTTTCGCCACTTCATCCATGGCCGGCGTGTGCGCCGCCTGAAATGGCGTTTTGCCGCCGTGCGATTCTTGCGGCTCGTCGGCCGCTCCGTCGGGAATGATCAGGGCGTATTTCATGAACAAGGGGGCAGGATGCAGGGCGCAGGGCGCAGAAAGCAGAAATTCATTCTTGCACTCGCAATTTTACGCTAATGGGGCGCACGCTGGACATGCGGTCAATGGCTTCGGTGGCGGCTTCGACATTTTTTTCCGTTGCAGTGTGAGTCATGATCACCAGCGGCGTAAACCCGTCGGGCGTGCGGCCAAGCTCATGCTGAATGACCGAGGCAATCGAAATATTGTTCTTTCCCAAAATGCCTGCGATATCGCCCAGCACGCCAGGTTTGTCGGCCGCCATGAACCGCAAGTAAAACTTGCCGCTCGACTGGCCGTGATCGAGCGCCCGCACGGCAGCGCCTTGGCTGGACCACAATTCCAAATTGCGGAAGGTGATGGGAGCGCGGCCGACGACCATGTCGATCATGTCGGCAACGACGGCCGAGGCAGTCGGCATTTGGCCGGCTCCCTGACCGTGAAACATCAGCGGACCGACGGCATCGCCCACCACACGAATGGCGTTGAACGCGCCGCGCACTTCGGCCAGCGGCGCGCCGATTTTGACTAGCATCGGCGAGACTTGCAAATCGACGGCGCCAGCTTGCAATTGAGCCATGGCAATGAGCTTAATGCGGTAGCCAAGCTCTTTGGCATAGTGTAAATCGGCCGTTTCCAGGTTGTCGATGCCGCGGCGGGGGATGTCGCGCCAGTTGACGCGCACGCCGAAGGCCAAATGAGCCAAGATGGCCAGCTTTTGCGTGGCATCGCTTCCATCGACATCGAGCGTTGGGTCGGCTTCGGCGTAGCCGAGTTTTTGAGCCTCGTGCACGGCCGTTTCGTAGTCGGCCCCGTGCTCTTCCATTTGCGTGAGAATGAAGTTGCTGGTGCCGTTCAAGATGCCGCGGATCGATTGAATCTGGTTGGCCGACAAGCACTGGCTGATGTTGGCGATGATCGGAATGCCGCCGGCCACCGCTGCTTCGAAGGCAATGCACAGATCGAGCGCGCGGGCGCGATCGAACAATTCGGGGCCATGTTCGGCCAGCAGGGCCTTGTTGGCCGTGACCACGTCTTTGCCGCTATCGAGCAGCTCGAGCATGATTTCGCGCGCAGGCTCCAGGCCGCCGACCAGGTGCGCGACGACTTTGATTTCCGGATTGCGCGTGATGCTTTTCAGATCGGTGGTGAGGACGCCGCACGGCAAATCGAGGCCGCGTGTTTTGTCGCCATCGCGCACGACGACCGATTCCAGGACGATTTTGCGCCGGTGTGCCGCGCCGCCCGTTCGCCATGCTCGATCAACAGCCGCGCCACGCCGGTGCCGACGGTTCCCATTCCGACGATGGCGACTTTGGTTTGATCCATGATTACAGCGATTAGCAATTAGCGGCTAGCAGTTAGCGAGGGGCAGAAGCGGCATAGAAAGGGTAGAATCTGCCATGCTAAAATGCGGGGCGTGGAAACGTCAAGCGCAAAGATTCCGGCTATTGCTTCCGTAAATTCTAACAGTCGAAGCATGATACTCGGCCTAATAAGACCGTTGAAAGAAAACGCTCGGTTCACCCGTGAAGCTTGGTGTGAATTTGTGCAGACTCGACCGGAGTTTAGAAAAAGGCCCCGGCGACAATTCCCAAATCCATTTACCGGTGCAATCGCATTGACGCCTGAGCACGATGATGCAGCGGATGTTGTTGCTGGTGAAAAAATCATTGGACACGTTTCGTGGTCGATGAATGAAGAGATTCTTGCGGTTGTGAAAATTGAGCCCGACCGAATGCCACTAGTTGAGGAATGGACACGTTTGTTAGGTGGCGAGTTTCACGTGATCGCCGACCCGTTCGAATATGCTTGACGTTTATCCGATTTGATCGGGCTATCGCCAGGGCCGTTTGTCTTGCCAGATTACTTCTACGGTGAAATGAATGAATATGGACTCCGCACCACTCAACTTTCTGAAACAACTCCTCGAGACGCCCAGTCCTTCTGGATATGAGAAGCCGATCCAGGATGTGGTTCGCCGCTATGTGGCCGAGTTTGCCGACCGAGTCACCACCGATTTGCACGGCAACGTGATCGCGGTGAAAAATCCCGACGCGAAGCTGCGCGTCATGCTCGCCGGGCACTGCGACCAGATCGGCATGCTCGTGCAACACATCGACGCCGAAGGCTATTTGTACGTGCAAACCATCGGCGGTTGGGATCCGCAGCAGTTGGTTGGCCAGCGGATGACGGTCTGGACCGCCGGCGGCCCCGTGCCGGGCGTGATTTCGCGCAAGGCGATTCACTTGCTGACCGAGGAAGAACGCAAGCAAGTCGTGAAGCTCAAAGATATGTGGCTCGACATTGGCGCCAAAGACAAGGCCGAGGCGGAAGGGCTGGTTTCGATCGGCGACCCGGTCACGCTGCAACTTGGTTTCCAACCGATGCGCAACAATTTCGCCAATTCGCCCGGCATGGACGACAAGACCGGCCTGTGGGTCTGCATCGAGGCGCTGCGGCGCGCGAGTGCAAAGAAACTGAACTGCGCGCTGTTTGCGGTTTCGACCGTGCAGGAAGAAATTGGCCTACGCGGCGCTCAAACCAGCGCTTTCGGAATCGATCCGCACGTGGGCATTGCCGTCGACGTGACGCACGCCACCGATTGCCCGACGGTCGACAAAAAGCAGGAGGGGGATGTCGCGCTGGGCAAAGGCCCGGTGATTTATCGCGGGCCTAACATGAACCCGCGGGTAGTGGAAAAACTGATCGAGACGGCGAAGGCGGGCGAAATACCCTATCAACTGGCGGCCAGCGGCCGAGCCACGGGAACCGACGCCAACCCGATTCAGATCAATCGGGCAGGCGTCGCGGCGGGATTGGTGAGCATTCCCAGCCGCTACATGCATAGCGCCGTCGAGATGATTTCGCTGGATGACATCGACCGGGCCGCTGATCTGTTAGCCAACTTCGCCGCCAGTGTGGGCGCAGGCGACGATTTCACGCCGTGAGGTAAGTGATCAAGCAGTTAGCTATTGCCGATTGGCGAGCTGACTTTTTGAATTCCCCAACTCATTCGCTATTAGCCAATCACGTGTTGAAAGCCGGTGACTGTCAGCGATGTGAATTGGTTGTGCGTTAACACTGCGGTATCGCCGGTTTCGCCGGAATCTTGAAATACTGCTTCGGTCGCCGAGCTATTGGCCACCGAGAGCACGTCGTATTTTCCCCCTTCAAGATCGGCGAAAAGTCCATCGGTATGCAGACGGCTGATCGCCACGCTATCGGTCAGCGGGCTGCCAAGAATTGAAGCGCCGCCAACGACGACTATGTTGGAAAGCACCACCGACCTTTCACCTTCCACGCTTAGAAATATGTCGCTCGGGCCGGTGGCGGTCCCGTTGACGTTGAAGTGCGAATTCGTAACGACGACTGGGCCACCGGCGTTGATTCCGGCCGTGCCATCGAGTGTGGTCAGATTGTTCACGCTGACCGAGCCAGTGCCGCCACCAGCGCTGACCCCTGCCGACTCGGCGGTGACGTTATTGACGACGATATTGCCGTTTTGAAACGCGCCGATTTCAAAGTCTGAACTGGCTTGGGCGTTGGAAACGGTCGCAACTAGGTGCTGGCCAACGGGGGTGCCGGCATAGACTGCTTCCAAGAAGCCCCCGGCCTTGATTTTGTTCATTGCGAGCACGGTGGTGCCGTCGGAGAAACTGACGGCGAAATCGGCTCCGGCGGTCAGATTCGACAGAGTGATAGTGTTGTGGGCGTTTTTGCCATTGGTACTGTTTTCAGCATCGAAGCCCATGTCGCCTAAAGATTGGCAGTTCGTCACGGTAATGGCGCCGATGCGGGAAAAATCGTCGACTTCGAGCCCCGATCCGGCGGAGGATCCGGTTACCGTTAAAAAGTCGGTCTGCGCGCCCCCTTCAACGACCAATTGATTTCCACCATGGCTATTGGTGACGACGACGGTGTTCGTGCCGTTGTGTGCCTCGACTTCGAGTTCAGAGTCGGCCGTGCATTTGTTGACAGTTATCGAGTCGTTACCTGCTCCGGTGGTAACACTAATATCCGCCGCATGGATGTTGTTAAGCTGGATTGCTTTGTTGCCTCCACCCGAGAATTGAACAGTCAAATCGCCCGACAACGTGCCGTTGGAAACCTTGAGGATGTCGTTCCCTGCAGCGAGATCGGTCGTGATATCGGTGACGCCTGTGAACGTTTCCGCGGCATTTGTGCCGTCGATCTTTGTGCCAATCCCCTTCACCTGCCAAGCGCCGCTGGCCAATTGCGTCAATTGAACGTTGTTGGCGGCGGCATCACCGGTCAGCGTGAGCAGACCGCCGGAAAAACTTGTGACAACATTGCCGGCCAACAACGCGCGGTTTTCCAGCGTCTCGAAGCTAAAATGTTTGTGCACCAAGGTCTTTGAACGCGGCATGAAAATAATCTCCAGTGTATTCCTATGGTTGTTTGGTCAAGAAAAGAGTTGCGCTGCTATTCTCCACGTCTCGTCGAACCTAAAACCCAATAATATGTGCGAAGTTTGGCCCGATGTTGACGTCGCTCGAATGAATTTGCACGCCGGTTAAGAACGCGCCCGTGCCGCCGGAATTGAGAATATCCATTTCGGCTGCGGTGAAACTGACGATAGTCAGCACATCTTTGTTGCCCGGACCTACGTCAGCAGAAAAGACATTTGGACCGATGTTGATCTGGGTGAGCGTGACCGCATCAGTTCCGCCTCCAGAGGTAACGTTCAAGTTGCTGTCGGAAGTGTATTTGACGACGCTGATGATGTCTTTGCCTGCACCGGTTTCGACGGTATCGACCGAGTTGGGCCCGTGGGTCTGAACATTAACCAACGAAATGACGTTGTTTCCGTTCTCGCCATTTACGGAAAGATTTCCACCTGCAGACACGTTCGATAAGGCGATCGTATCGTTGCCGTCGCCGCCGGCAACCGTAACATTGGTGCCGAACTGCATGCGGGAGATACTTAAGGCATTGCTTTTCGAGCTAGCGCCCGGGCGCTAATATTCAGTTCTCGATCGCCAACACAATTTTGGACGGCAATGACGTTCGTGCCATGGCTTCCGTCGACGAATATTGAGCCATAGCCAACATTGCAATTGGCGATGGTGACCGTGTTAGTGCCTGCGGTATCGAATGAGTAACTCGATATTCCTACAAGCACGTTACTATTGGTAATGACCGTTTGGTTAGTCCGGCCGAGCGTAACAGCCTCCAAGTCGCCTTCGCCGGAGCAATTGGACATTACAACCGTGTCGTTGCCCGTGCCGCTGGCGTCGAGCCGGGTCGATGCGGCGCTCGTTTTTGTGGCAACGATGGTGTCGTTTTTACCGGCTGTATAAACGTTAATTTGGTTTTCCGAGGAGACGTTGTTGAAGATGATGGAATTGTTTCCGCCCGTTAACGAAATATCGATGTCGCTGAGCGAATGAAAATTGTTCAGCAGAATGGTGGTGTTGCCGGCAGAATCGCTGATATTGAGGACGTGGGGGAGCGTGCCGCCAGAGAGTTGCATGGTGTCGTTGCCGGCGCCCAGGTCGATGCCAATGTCGGTGACGCCGGCGAAATCCGCCGGGCTGTTGATGCCATTGATTTTTGTGGCGATGCCTTTGACCTGCCAATCGCCGTCGGCCAGCCGCGACACCTGAATACTGTTGGCAGCGGCGTCGCCGGTGACGGATAGGCCGGTGCCGGAAAGAACAGCGGTAACATTGCCGGCTAACAGGGGGCGGGTTTCTAGAGATTCGAAGCGGGAAATACGGCCGAAGCGAGTTGACGAGCGGTGCATTGAGGAATACTCCGAGTGTAAATCATCGAATGCAAAAGAAAGATTTAAATCTGAATGTCGGTTCGTCTTCGGCTGAACATTCAAATGCCGAAGCGCCAGCGGAAGTCGGTGACGACTGGGGCCGTGGCGAAGTGGTTGGCTGCCCCGACGATCGTTCCGGTGGTTCCGCCAGTGTCCTCGAGGAATTCAAAGCCGGCGGTGCAGTTGACAAGTGAAAGAGTGTCGCGATCGCCCGGACCAATGTCGACTAAGAGGTTGCGGATACCGCAGTTTACCGCGTTGAGCGTCACGAGATCGGTGCCCCCGCCCGTAAGAACCGCTAAATTGCCGACGGTATCCACGTGCGAGAGCGATATCGTGTCGTTGCCATCATCAGTCAGAATCGTATTGTCGGCAGTTGGCCCCTCAGCGATCAGGCTGCTATTAACCAGCGAAACGACGGATTTGGCGTCGCCGGTGCGGATGGTGTTGCCGGCATCTTCCCTGCAGCTCATTGTCAGATAAGCGAGCGATAGGATTGCGACCCCATCGCCGGCTTGCACGAGATTTTCTGAAGAATCGCGGGAGGACATTGTGACATGCGACATGACGATGGCGGTGTTGCCGTCGCCGGTTTCGACCTGATTGCTGCAGTTGTCGACGCAGGTCATTTGGACGTTGGACATGACGATGGAAGTGGAGCCGTCTTGCATTTCGATGAGGTTTTTGGTCTGGCTGTCGGCTTGCATCTTGACGTTGACCATGGCGATCGAGACTTTGCCGTCGCCGGTTTCGATGATGTTACCATCGTTGTTGCTGCCGTTCGTCATGTTGACGTTGGCCAGAGAGACCGTCGACGTGCCGCTAATCGGGTTGATGACGTTTTTCGATTGATCGCCGCCTGTCATGGCGACTTTTGCCAAGGAGATGGTTGATTGCGGACCGCGCGTGAAGATTCCGTTGATTCCATTGGTAGCCACTGTCCAGGAGACATTCGACAGGGAAATGACGGTTTTGCCGGGGAGCAGAAGATTGATTTCGTTGGAACTGTTGTCGCCACCGGTCCATTTGACATTCGAAAGAGCGATGGTGGACGGACCTTGTCCGGGAAATATGCCATTAAATGTGTTATCACCACCGTTGACGGTAACATTCGACATCGAAATGTTAGCGCTGCCTGTGGCCGATTCGATTTCGGTCGAACCAGAGGAGGTTATGCCCGTCACGATGGCCGTGTTGTTCCCGTTGCCTAGGGAAACGACCAACGAATTGCCGGTGCTGGCAGTATCTAAACCCGCAGTAATGTTGGCGATCTGGACGATGTCGTTGCCATCGGTCGACGACGGGAGAGTGCCGTCGGCATTAATCAGCAGAGCTCCGGGCACGTTTCCGTGGGAAACAATGAGCGTATCGCTGCCGCCATTGAGCGTAATGGCGATGTTGCCGGTCACCGGCACGTTCGTTGTAAACGCAGAGTTGCCGCCGTTAATTTTTGTGGCGATTCCCGTCACCTTCCAGCGCCGGAAGTGAGCTGAGTGACCTGAATATTGTTGTTGGCATTATCGCCGCTGATATCCAATTCGCCGGCATTCACGGCGACGAGCACATTGCCGGCCAGCAGTGTGCGCGTCTCCAAGCACTCGAACATGAAAAGCTGCCTTGTTTTTCGATTCCGATTTCGACGGAGCGTCCTCATTTTCGCAGCCTTTGTGATTTTGGGAATTGATGAGGATTTGGGAAACCTCAGCAAAATATGCAGCCGTCAAAAATAACGTGCAATTATCGCGGACACCAGTAGGTCGAAACACAGACATTTCCTCATTTCCCTGTCAGAATGGCACAGTCTTGGAGCTCGAGCGGTTGGACGAGGGAATGCCAAAACACGTACCAATCCCCGTAACAGCCGTGCTCGCAAGGCCTTGCCGAAGCGGCAGCATCGTCGGCACAACGCTTGCTTTTATGTTGGGCCGCTTAGGCTTTCGCCTGCCAAATGCGGCGACTGCCTACCTGAAAGCAGGTGTCTGAGTACCTATGTGTCTTGGTGTATTAGCGGCGACTTTTTGCCAACACCAGAGGCCTTTAGGCACATAGACACCAAGGAAACCCAAGACACTTACACAAATACTCCGGAGGATTTTCGCTGTGGCAAAACAAATGGTGTTCGACGACGAAGCACGCAATCCGCTGGCTGCGGGCGTCAGTAAGCTGGCTCAAGCAGTCCGCAGCACTCTTGGCCCCCGCGGCCGCAATGCCGTCCTCGATAAAGGCTGGGGCTCGCCGAAAATCACCAAAGACGGCGTTACCGTGGCGGAAGATATCGAACTCGACGACCCCTACGAAAATCTGGGCGCGAAGCTGGTGAAAGAGGCGGCCAGCAAAACCAACGACGTCGCCGGCGACGGCACGACCACGGCCACCGTGCTGGCCGAGGCCATTTACAAGGAAGGCCTGAGAATGATTGCCGCCGGCGCCGACCCCATGGCACTGTCGCGCGGCATTTCGAAAGCCACTGAAAAAGTCATCGAAGCCATCAAAAAGATGGCCACGCCAATCGACGAGAAAAATCGGAAGGAAATTCAGCAAATTGCCACAATCGCCGGCAATAACGATCCTTCGATTGGCGCTGTGCTTTCCGAAGCCTTCATGAAGGTCGGCAAAGACGGCGTCATCACGGTTGAAGAAGGCAAACAGAGCGAAACGACGGTCGATGTGGTCGAAGGCATGCAATTCGACCGCGGCTATCTCTCGCCCCACTTTGTCACCAATCAAGATCAGCAAATTGTCGAACTCGAAAACGCCGCTGTGCTGATTTACGAAGATAAAATCTCCAACGCCAAGAACCTCGTTCCGCTGTTGGAAGCGATCAGCAAAGCGAATAAGCCGCTGTTGATTATTGCCGAGGACGTTGAAGGCGAAGCACTGGCCACGCTGGTCGTGAACAAGCTCCGCGGTATTTTAAGTGTGTGTGCCGTAAAAGCTCCGGGCTATGGCGATCGGCGCAAGGCGATGCTGGGCGACTTGGCGGCACTCACCGGCGGCACCGCCATTTTCAAAGATCTTGGAATTCAACTCGACTCGGTGAAGATTTCCGACCTGGGCAAAGTGAAAAAAGTGATCGTCGATAGCGAGAATACGACAATCGTTGGGGGCGGAGGGGATAAAAAAGCCATCGAGGGCCGCGTCCAGCAAATTCGCAACGAAATCGAAACGACCGACAGCGATTACGACCGCGAAAAACTGCAGGAACGGTTGGCGAAGCTGGCCGGTGGCGTGGCCCAAATCAATGTGGGCGCAGCGACCGAAACCGAAATGAAGGAACGTAAATACCTGTTGGAAGATGCCCAATCGGCCACCAAGGCGGCGCTCGAAGAAGGCATTGTGCCCGGTGGCGGCGTGGCGCTGATTCGCGCGGAGAAATCGCTCGATAAGCTCGGCTTGGAAGGAGACGAGGCGCTGGGGGCCAAGATCGTTAAGAACGTGCTCGACTGGCCGCTGCGCTGGATTGCCGAAAATGCCGGGGTCGATGGCGCAGTAGTCGTCAACCGCGTTCGCCAAATGAAAGGCAAAAACGATGGCTACGATGCCGACAAAGACGAGTACTGCGACCTGACGGATCGCGGCATTATCGATCCGGCCAAGGTAGTTCGAACTGCGCTGCAAAACGCCGCCAGTGTGGCCGCCCTGCTGTTGACCACATCGGCCTTGGTCACCGACATTCCCAAGGAAGAAGATGAACACGCTGGCCACGACCACGGTCACGACCACGGCATGGGTGGTATGGGCGGCATGGGTGGAATGGGCGGTGGCATGGGAGGCATGGGTGGCATGGGCGGAATGATGTAGGACTGCAGACTGCAAACAAAATGCAGCATTAAGAACGCGAATTGCTTGGCGTCGCCGACCGCAAGGGCGAAAAGAGACCCAAAAAAACTAACCATTCATAATTGAGGAATTCAAACATGCCTAAAACCAAACTTCGTCCGCTCGATGATCGTGTTGTCGTGAAGCCCGTGGAAGCCGAGGAGCGCACCGCTGGCGGTATCGTCCTTCCCGATACGGCCAAGGAAAAGCCGCAGCGCGGCAAAGTCGTTTCCATCGGCCCCGGCAAACTGCTCGAAAGCGGTCAGCGCGGGAATCTCTCGGTCTCAGTCGGCGACGAAGTCATTTACGGCAAGTATTCGGGCACCGATATCGAAATCGAAGGAGACGACGTGAAGATCCTTCGCGAAACGGAAATTTTGGCGAAGGTGGTCGGCTAGGGTCGATCATCAAGTTTGAGTTTTGAATTCATTTAGCCTCGGCAAATCGCCGGGCGCCAATCAAACAAAAAGTAGCGAACTCACAATCAATTAGGAACCTAACCGTGGCTGCAAAGCAATTACTGTTTGAGAATCAGGCCCGTGCGAAAATGCTCAAGGGCGTGGAAAAGCTGGCCGACGCCGTGGCCGTAACCATGGGTCCCACCGGCCGCAACGTGATCATCGCCAAGTCGTTCGGCGGCCCGACGGTGACCAAAGACGGCGTGACCGTGAGCAAGGAAGTTGATCTGGAAGATCGCTTCGAGAATATGGGCGCGAAGCTGGTGAACGAAGTGGCCAGCAAAACCTCCGACGTAGCGGGCGACGGCACGACGACTGCCACAGTTCTAGCCCGCGCCATTTTCAAGGAAGGCTGCAAAGTCATTGCTGCCGGCAGCAATCCTATGGCGGTGCGGCGCGGCATCGAGAAAGGTACCGAAGCCGCGGTGGAACATTTGAAATCGATGGCCAAGCCAGTTTCGGGCAAGTCGGAAGTCGCTCAAGTCGGGTCGATCAGTGCCAATAGCGACAAGGAAATCGGCGATCTGCTAGCCGACGCATTGGAGAAGGTCGGCAAAGATGGTGTGATCACGGTCGAAGAAGGCAAGACGATGGAAACCACCGTGAAATTCGTCGACGGCATGCAATTCGACAAGGGCTACATCTCGCCGTATTTCATCAATCGTCCGGCTGAAATGGATTGCTTCCTCGAAGACGCGCTCATTCTCATTTACGAAAAAAAGCTCAGTAATTTGCGCGAACTGGTGCCGGTGTTGGAGAAAGTCGCCCAGTCTGGCAAGCCGCTGTTGATCATCGCCGAAGATGTCGAGAGCGAAGCACTCACGGCGCTCGTGGTGAATCGCCTCCGCGGCGTGCTGAACGTGTGTGCCGTGAAGGCGCCCGGCTTTGGCGATCGCCGCAAAGCCATGCTTGGCGATATTGCCATTGTGACCGGCGGCACGCTCATCAGCGAAGATTTGGGCTTAAAGCTTGAGAATCTGGAGCTGAACCAACTCGGCCGTGCCAAGAAGATCACCGTCGATAAAAACGACACCACGATTGTCGAAGGGGCCGGTAAGCAGGCCGATATTCAAAATCGCATCCAGCAAATTCGCAATCAAATCGAAAACACCGACAGCGAATACGATCGCGAAAAATATCAGGAGCGCCTGGCTAAGCTAACCGGCGGCGTGGCGATCATTTCCGTTGGCGCCAGCACCGAAGCCGAAATGAAGCAGAAAAAGGCCCGCGTGGAAGACGCCCTGCACGCGACCCGTGCGGCGGTTGAAGAGGGCATTCTGCCCGGCGGTGGTGTGGCGCTGGTCCGTTGCCGTGAGGCGGTCGAAAAAGCTCGCGGCGGCGCGAAAGGTGAAGAGAAAACGGGCATCGACATCGTGCTGCACGCCCTGGAGGCGCCCATGCGTCAAATTGCCGACAATTGCGGCATCGATGGCTCGGTAGTGGCCGACGAAGTGCGGTCCAAGCCAACGAACACCGGCTACGATGCCAACAGCCGCGAATACGTCGATATGGTGAAGGCCGGCATTATCGATCCGCTCAAGGTCGTTCGCACGGCGATTTCCAACGCCGCGAGCATTGCCGGCTTAATGCTTACGACCGAGGCGCTGGTAACGAATTTGGAAGATGAAGACAAGAAACTGCGAGCGCCCGAAGGCGTCGTTCGGTAAACCATTTGAACCGCCGGCTCGCTCGGTATTTTCCAATTGAGCCGGGCCGCTTCGATCAAGCGAGGCGGCCCGTTTTCGATTGAGTCAAACTGCTATAATTGCTTGATAGCGACGACATGGCGGCTGAGCAATTCCTGTTTCGCGGAACGACCGATAATTGGCCAGGAAGTTTACGCGTTACAATCGGTCCGCCGGACATGCACGTCTACAGATCCTTTGGTTGCAACTTCTATTTGCCTTGGAGGCTGCTCGCAAAGGGAGGGCGGTTGTCGTCGTCGCGGACAGAGCCAAATTGAAACAGCTCGAACGAATTCCAAACCACTTTGCCGCGGTGGAGTGTGAAGTTGTTCTGGAAATATTGCCGGCGACGTTCTTGGATTTTACCTTACACGTGATTCCAGTTGCTTTGGCACGCGATAGCCTTATTAGCATGGGGTTTGAATTGCCGCATATAATCTCGGATATTGCCCGCTTACGTGCCGAATTGAATGATACATTTAACAAAGAACAACGATTGAGCATGCGACAAACTCATGAGTTCCTCTCCCGTTGCGGAGTCTCGTTATGAATGATCGCAACATTGAGTTTATTGTGGACGGCTTTGTCACTGGAGAATCGGGGCGATTTTCCGTCGTCGGCCGTTGCGGCGATGAACCCATTCATGTCGGAGATACCTTCCGATGCCTATTTCGCTATAAGTCTGGGTCCTATCCGAAAGATGCTGAGATGCCTTCCTCTCGCGAGGAGAAACAGTGTCCGGTGGAATTGCGAATCGAAGGTATTCATGCCTATGAACAAGATCTCGCGGAACTTGGGCCAGGCATGACCGGATCGATCGCTCTGCGCGGCCAGGGAGTGCAACTGGTTAGCCCGGGCTCAGTACTAGGCATGCCTTGTCCAAAATGCAATGCCTAATACTCGATCCATGGCCACAATGGCAACCAAGCGCGATTACTACGAAGTGTTGGGCGTCGGGCGCAACGCTCAGCAAAAAGAGATTGCCGACGCCTATCGCAAGCTCGCGCTCAAATATCATCCCGACCGCAATCCGCACAATCCCGATGCGGCCGATCATTTTAAAGAGGCGGCTCAGGCGTTCGAGGTGCTTACCGATGACGAAAAACGCGCCCGCTACGATCGCTATGGGCACGCCGGAGTGGAAGGCGGCGTCCACCAGTTCACGGACGTGAACGATATCTTCGAGGCGTTTGGGCAAATCTTCGGCGGCGGAGCTTTTGGCGATTTGTTCGGCGGCGGGCGCTCGTCGCGCCGCCCGCGCAAGGGGGACGATGTCGCCTGCGAACTCGAAATCGACCTGTTCGAAGCGGCTCGCGGCACGAGCAAGACGATCGAATTCGAGCGCCATGAAGCATGCCCCGAGTGCAAGGGGAGCGGGGCCAAGCTCGGCAGCAAGCCGGAAACGTGCCGCTATTGCGGCGGCCGTGGCCAAATCATGCAGTCCAGCGGCATTTTCCGCGTGCAAACAACCTGTCCCGCCTGCCACGGCGCGGGCCAATTGGTTAAAGATCCGTGCGCAAAATGTAATGGCGCAGGCTATCAACTCAAGCGCCTGTTTCGCGAGGTGAAGGTACCTGCGGGAATCGACCACGGCATGCGTATTCGCTTGACCGGGGAAGGAGAGCCCAGCCCCAATGGCGGGCCGCCGGGCGATTGCTTCTGCGTCATTAGCCTGAAGAAGCATCCGCTGTTTGAGCGCGAAGGGCACGATCTTATTTGCCAGGTTCCGCTCAGCTATGCCCAGGCGGCGCTGGGGGCCACCATCGAAGTACCGACGCTCGAAGGCCCGGAAGAATTGGAAATTCCCGCCGGAACCCAGCCGGGCGAAGTGTTTAAGCTTCGCCGCCGCGGCATGCCCGATCCGCGCGGCAAGGCGAAGGGAGATTTGCTCGTGCTGGTGAGTTTAGAGGTGCCCAAGTCGCTCACGGCTCAGCAAGAAAAGCTGCTGCGCGATTTGGCCACCGAAGAACGCACTAATGTGAGCGCCCACCGCAAATCGTTCCTGGAGAAATTGAAATCGTATTTCGTTCCGGCCGACGAGCCGGCGCAGGAAATGGAGGAACAACATGGCCAACGTAAACAAAAATCGAAATGAAGCCGGCGGCGGCGACGGCCCGGCCGACGATTTGGCGGCCGCCACCGACGAGATGACCGCCGATCAGGAAATGGATTTGGTGCGCGGCGAGCTCGGCGAAGCCCGCGACAAAATGCTGCGCGCCCAGGCCGAACTCGATAACTATCGCAAACGCGCCCGCCGCGAACTGGAAGACGAGCGCAAATATGCCGAAATCAATTTGCTGCGCGACCTGTTGCCGGTTCACGACAATATCGTGCGGGCGATCGAAGCAGCCGGCAAAAAGGCCGACGCGACCGCGCTCTTAGAAGGGCTGAAAATCGTCCGCAAGCAGCTCGATTCCGTGCTGGAAAAACACCATTGCGAGCCTATTACGGGTGAGGGGCTTCCCTTCGATCCGGCCATGCACAACGCGATGATGCAGCAACCGAGCCCCGAACATCCCGAAAATACCGTGCTCAACATCGTGCAATCGGGCTACCACTTGCACGACCGCGTGCTGCGGCCGGCGCAGGTGATCGTTTCGAAAAAAGAATGATAGCAGAGTAGCCAAGTCGAATCTAGAATCCTCACTCGTTGCATCGTCTCTTGTGACCCCTGACCCGTTCCGCATGCCTACTTACGACTACGTTTGCGACGCTTGCAACCACGCGTTCGAGCAGTTTCAATCGATCACAGCCGAAGCGCTGCGCAAATGCCCCAAGTGCGGCAAGAAGAAGCTGCGCCGGCTCATCGGCACCGGCGCCGCCATCATGTTCAAAGGTTCGGGATTCTATAAGACCGATTACCGCAGCGATTCGTACAAGAAGCGCGCCGAGGCCGATAAGCCTGCCAGCGACTCAAAATCGGATGGCGGCAAAGCGGAGAAAAAGGCCGATTCGAAATCGGAGACTAAATCGGAATCGTCGAGCTCCAAGAGCGCCGAAAAAAAATCGCCAGGCAAAAAATAGCCGCACGTTCCATGGCCACGCTCATTTGTCCGATCTGCGGCAAGTCGTTCGAATCGGACAAGTCTCAATCGCTTCCATTCTGTGACGAGCGTTGCAAGCAGATCGATTTTTCGCGCTGGCTGGATGAGAAATACCCGCTTCCCTTCGAACGCACAATCGAGCCCAGCGAAGACGACGGCGATTCGGTCGATTCATAATCGTTGTCGATCAAGACCGTTTGAAGCGTTGCATTTGGCCGCCAGACGTGCTCTTTGCGATCCACCAGCATCGCCAAAATCGCTGTTGCCGAGCGAGACTTCCGCCTTATAATGCCGATCAACCTATCTTTCCTGGCTTGCCGCAAATGCGTTGTTTCTGGCTTTTATGCTAGATTTTAGGGGCTTGCCAGACAATCAGAACTGAAGACTGCCGGTACCCGCACCGGGGAGATCCGCATGGCCGACAACGAACAATGTATTCGCGAAATTCGCTGGAATGAACTCTTTCCTTGGCTCGGTTTAGTGCGAGCCGTGCGGCTGGCGTTCGCCCCGCGAATGCTGATTCTGGCCGCCCTAGGTTTAGCGGCCACAAGCGCCGGTTGGCGAGTGATTGGATACGTATTTGAGGGGACCGACCAACCGGCTCTTAAAGAATTGACAACACACAGTTTTGAACCTGGGTCCATGCTTCCGAGCGAACCGCCGGGAGTCAGCATCAGCGTGTTGGATCCAGCCACCAGCGCCGCTCAATGGCCATGGAATGTTTTGAGTTCGCCATTTCGCGAATTATTCGAAGTGAATAAGTGGAACGTCACGGTCGCACTATTCACCTATCTGCTGCTGTGCGGATTGTGGGCAGTGATCGTTTGGTCGCTGTTCGGCGGTGCGCTCATGCGCATTGCAGCGCTTTGGTTTACGCGCGAAGATCGGCTAAGTTTTCGTAAAGCTCTGCTAGGTTGGGCGGTTTTCAAATGGCCCGCATATGTCGGCGGCCCGCTGTTTCCGCTGTTAGGCGTGCTGTTGGCGGTGATTCCAATTGCACTGCTCGGAATTTTGTTGAAGCTCGATGCCGGTGTGCTGGTGCTAGGCATTGTGTGGCCGCTTGTGCTCGCGTGCGGATTCTTTTTAGCCATCTTGCTCGTGGGCTTGCTCTTCGGCTGGCCTTTGATGTGGCCGACCATCAGCGCCGAAGGAACCGACAGCTTCGATGCCTTAAGCCGCTCGTATTCGTATACCTATCAGCGTCCTGTGCATTATCTGTTCTATGCGGCGGTGGCGGGGATTTTGGGAATGTTGGCATGGGTCGTAGTGATCATCTTCGCCAACGGCGTCATCAGCTATAGCTACTGGGCGGCTAGCTGGGGCAGCGGCGGTGGGAGAATGGAAGAAATTCGCGCTTACGTCGAGGGAGCCGCGGGTGTGCTGCCAGAACCCACCTCGACCATGCGCTGGGCGCAGCGGCGATCGGGTTTTGGGTAAGCGTCGTAAAAATCGTTGCTGTCGGTTTCTTGTTCAGCTACTTCTGGAGCGCGGCCACGTACATTTATTTCTTATTGCGGCAATCGGTCGATGCCACCGAAATGGACGAGGTCGCCGTCGAAGAGGAAACCGAAAGCTACGGTTTGCCCCCGCTAACCAACGAAGGCGGCGTTCCGCAAGTAGCGGAAGGACAGTAAGCGGGCGGCGACTCTGGCCATAGGCTCGCTTCACTCGCAAATTCGGTTCATTTCATACCAAGAATTGCTTTAATAGCGCGATCATTCGCGCCGCAAACTGCCCGCGTGGCAGCACAAGATCGCAGCCGGCCGCTTGGGCAGCAGCTAATTTCTCCTCTTGCACGTGCGGGCCGAACGCAACGATCGCCCGCGGCGAATTCGCAAGCGCCCTCAGCATTGGGACGAGTTGCTTCACATCCAATCCCGGGCAATTCAAATCGATCAGCACGAGGCTTTTCTCATTCGCAGCCTCTTGCAGCTTTGCCACCAGCGCCTCCGAATTGGCCACAGTCTCCAGCCGTGCGCCCAGTTGCGCTGCGATTCCACTTACGCGCGACGGAAACACAAGATCGCTGGTGAGAAACAAAATTAGCATGGCAGCAAAGGCAGAAGGCAAAAAAACAAAAGGCAGAAGGACGCTGTGACCCAAAGCTAACGGAGCGCACAACCAGAAATCGAATTCCTCTTTCTGCTTTCTGCAGTCTGCCTTCTGCCTTATCACACCGCTTCCGGCCCGCGCATCGGTCCGGCAATTGAAATACACTCATCGGCCGGCAATACAAAAATTTTGCCATCGCCAATTTCACCTTCGGTGCCGGTGCGGGCCACGTGAGAAATTGCTTCGACGGTGCGGTCCAGAAAATCGTCGTTCACGATGATCTCCAAGGCTATTTTCCGTAACAATTGCGTTTTGTATTCGTGACCGCGGTACATTGCGGTGCGGCCGCGCTGGCGGCCGTAGCCTTGCGCATCGCACACCGTCATGCGCGTAACTTCGATTTTCGTTAGCGCCTGCCGCACGGCTTCGAGCTTGGTCGGTTGAATGACGGCGATGATCAATTTCATCGCGAAGTGCTCCGGAGAACATTGGGTGCCGAAAAACCAATCGCCAAGATAACGCGGGAGGGCCCAAGCTTCAATGCGCGAAAATTCGCGCTTGCCGCGAAAGCGGTTCGGCAAGCGAACCGCAGCGCCACAAATGATGGCGCAATTTCTTCGAAGCTACGGCGCGGTCAATTCCATGTGCGCGTCGAGCACTTTGCCAATTCGGGCTGAGCTTTCGGTCAAATGGTCGCGCGTGTAATCGTCGAGCTTCACGTTGCTCGCCAAGAGCTTATTCATGCGCTCTTGCAGCGACTTGAGCTCGGCGAATGCCACGGTTTGACAATCGGCCGGCGCGTGGATCACCCGCAGGCCGCTGGCCGAATCACCGGGCATATAGAGTTCCGAATTGCCCATTGCCAGGCTCGACAAGCGGTCGAGGTACTCGCGCTGCAAATTTCGCCGCAAACTGCTGATCGCCGGCTTGCGATTGGTGTATTCGCCCCCCTGGACGCTATCGACCTCCGAAAAAATCGTCTTTGTCAGCCGGTTAAGCAACTCGGCGGTCGTAAAAGCATCTTGATCGGTGGGCACCTTCAACTCGCTGTCGTGCAACCGATCGAGCGTAATGGGTGACATCAACTGGTCGAGTATGTTGTCCTGCCACATGGCAATCACCTCATGGATCGGGTAATCGCTGCGCAGCGGCACTTCCATTCCCCAATGGTCCCACCGCGAAGAGGCCAAATGATTGTAGAACTCCGGCGGGAAATCGAACGGCTTATCGCTGAACACTTGCCGTTGGAGCAAATCGAGCGCTTCGCGCTGTTTCTTGGCATCGACCACGACAAACGGATCGGCCGCATTCGCGTCCCCCTTGTGGCTGCGGTTCAAATACGTGCCGCCCACATAGCGGGCCGCAAAGTGCATCGCCCGGCCGTAATTTGCCAAAAGCACGCCAAAGGTTTGGCGGGCGCGCTGGTATCCTTCGCCTTCTTTGACAACCCGATCGAGCACCGTCGACCACAGCCCGGAAATCAATTCGGCCCGCTGCTTGGCGTATTCAACAACGTCGCTGCCCAAGTCGAACTGGTTGGAAAGTGGATCGGCATCAATGCTCAATCCCTCGCGGCTGCCGCGCGTGTCTTCATCGGTGGCATAGCGCAACGCCGGCTCGGCACTGCGCGAGGTAATTTTGTCGAGTTCCTTTTTCTCTCCCTCGGACGAACCGGCCGACAGCGGCTTATAGCCATATTCAATGGCCCACATGTCGTACGGCCCGATGGTCGAGGAATAATAATCCCCCTGCTTTTTCCCCTTGGGTGCAATGTTGATCGGGGCGTAATCCATGACCGAGGCCGTCAGCCCGGTCTCCTTTGTTTTTTCAGGATTTTGAATGTCATCCAGCGACAAATAGGCACTGGCCTTGAAGTTATGCCGCAGCCCGAGCGTGTGTCCCACTTCGTGCATCGTTACTTCTTTCAAGCCTTGACGCACGAGCTTTTCCAGTTCAACCCCCGATTTTTCAGGATCGCTTGCCGTCAAAATCGCGCCGCCGAATGCGAAATCCATAGAGCGCGCTGAAGCCAGCTCGCAATCGTTGTGTACCGAGGCAAATTCGCTCGCGTTCGGGTGCAACAAATTCGGCTTGGAGCCCAATTCCATCGTGCCCCCCGTGAGCGCGCCAATGTTCTGCGGCGTGAACGTTTCGTAACTGGTTTTCCACGCCCTCAGAAAATCGGAATCGAAGATGATTTGTGCATTAAGAATTTGTCCGTTGGTCGGATTCACGCGCGAGGGGCCCATCGCCGCGGAATACTTAGTATTCGTGGTAATCCAGCGGAACGTGTTGTAATTAATATCTTCGGGGTCCCAATCGGCGTTGTCGGGCTGTTGGCGCACTTCAATCGCGTTCACAAAGCCAGCCTTTTCCAGCGCCTTGTTCCACTCCAGAATCCCTTCGCGAATCGGCGCACGATACTTATAGGGAATGGTCTTCTCGAGCCAGAACACAATCGGCTTTTTCGGCGGCGAGACATCGGAGCTCGAATCGGCCTTCGCCAAATCCCAGCGGTTGATGTACCGCACAAACTGCTCGTCGTCTCCTTTTTGTGAGTAATCCTTTAAGACCGTGAGGAAATAACCCACGCGATCGTCGGCCAGCCGCGGCTTGTAGCCGTTCGAGGGCAAATAGCTAAGCGAGTAGTGCACATTCACAGTCGCGCCGCGCGTGTCGGGCACATTGTCCATTTCCCGCGTGCCGCTGGAGGCATAGGTGGCGGCCACTTCGAGTTCGTCGTTGTCGGGAAATGCTTTCACCGTGGCCCAAGTCGAACGCTGCGGCGAGAAGCTGAAGCCTGGCAGATCGTGGGCCAGCATGGGTAAGTCGGTCATGAACACGCTGTTCAAATCGACAACGTATGCACCCGACGGGGAGATGGTCACAATTGGCAAGCTAAACAAAATGCTGTCGGTAAAGCCCAATCCCACGGCCTTCTCTTCGGGGCTGCCTTTGTTCGCGGTAAATCGCACGTTGCGGCGAACCACGTAGATAAAATCGTCGACTTTGCGGAACTGCCAAATCCAGTCGTCGCCGAAGTTCAGGCTCATGCCGCCAAGCAGCGAACCCTGCCCAATGCCTTTGGCAATCGAAATGACAATGATGAAATCTTTGTTCAATTGGCTGGGCGAAATCTCCGCGTAAACGGTACCTCCTTTGTGATCGAGCTTGATGAGGCCGGGGACAACGTCGGCTTCTTTCACCACTTCAGCATAGGGGCGATATTTCGATTTCGTTTCGCTCGACGACGATTTGGACTTCTCATCACTGCTTTTGGAGCTCGACGACTCGCTTGACTCAGTGGCCGCTTCGGTCTTGACCTGCTTGCTTTCCGATTTATCCCCCGATTTTTCTCCTCCCTTATCGCCTGCCTTTGCCTCATCGGCCAGCGCCACCCGGCTCATGTTGGCCAATCCCAATCCAAAGCCAAACGCGGCAGCAAGCGCCAGAGCCCAAGCAAATCGGCATGAAATTGCCATCGAACGAATCCTCAGCAAGAAAGAAACGGGGTCGCTTAATATTGCTCGGACGGCGAGAGATTGCCTGGCCCGAGCGCCGTCTGTGATGCAGCACATCCCTATCAGTACATCTTATCTGCCTTACGGACGGGAAAACAATCGGGTTCTGTAAGCTAGGCAAGCCGTTACCGACGTTTCACCACGCCTGCTCGGCGGCCAACTTCATTATATTTGAAACCAGATTGATCCGGCGAGCGCAAGCCATTTAGTCCGGCCACAATCGAACATTTGCCGCCATTGCGACCTGTATAACCCCAACCCGACTCCAGCCGCACTTGAGGGCATTGATGAAGGCTTTTTTGTCGATCGCCGGAGTATATTCCGCTGGCTGCGTCCTGCTTACGATGGTGATAGGATCCAATGCAGGTTTCCGCGTCCAAGAAACGCCTGGGCCAGCCGGCGGCATCCCCCAAATTGCTCTGTTTCGCCGTGGTCTGCTAAATTAACATCTTGGCTTGGAAAGAGTTGCTGCCCCAAGCCATTTCTGCGCTTTTTGACAATGTCGAGGTATTTGGAGTGAGTCCCCGAGTTCCACGGCTGATTTTTGCCTGTGCTGCGATTTTGGCAGCGATTCTCGCCGGCCGCGCCGCAGCCCAACTCGAACCCATCGGCGGCGAAAACCCTTTGCGCAGCGCGCAGAAGCCGACAAGGTGAAAGCCTCCGCTTACTTCACCGTAGCGGCCCCCGGCAAGCCGGCAATGCTCTACGTAACCGCCGAGATCGCCCCCGACTGGCACATTTATTCGATCACTCAAAAACCGGGCGGGCCGATCAAAACCCGCATTAAGCTAACTGAATCGAAGGCCTTCAAACTCGCCGGCGAATTCAAGGCCCAGAAAGACCCCACCCTCCACAAATACGCCGACATCTGGCCCGACCTGAAGGTCGAAGAGCACGAGGGCACAGTCACTTGGGCCGCCCCCATTGAGTTCGCCGCCGATACCGATCTGGCGAAGCTCGAAATCGCCGGCGCCGTCTATGCCCAAGTTTGCTCCAAAGAGTGCATGCCTCCAAAAGATTACAAATTCGTAGCCCATTTGAAAGCCGCCGATTCGCCCGGTAAATCGGAAGCGCCTGTCCCGGTGCCGATACCAGCGCCACCGGCCGGCGGCGCCGGCGAATCGACATCATCGGCCGCGGCCGATGGCTTCGACGAAGCGCTCGTCGCCCAAAACGTGCAAACGCATTACACCGCCCTCGAACTCATTGCGGGGGCATTTTTCGGGGGCATGCTACTAAACCTCATGCCCTGCGTTTTCCCGGTGATCGGCCTCAAGATTCTGTCCTTCGTCGAGCAAAGCCATCACGATCGCCGCCGACTGCTGGTCCTCAACTTATGGTACACGCTCGGCGTGGTTGTCGTATTTCTCGGCCTGGCCGCGGTCGCGGTTGTACTGAGGACAACTTTCAACATCGATTTCAAATACGGCAATCAAAACGGCATCCAGGGCTACGCCATCGGCATGGCCGCGGTCATGTTCGTCATGGGTATCAGCCTCTTGGGCGTGTGGGAAATCCCCATTCCCGGTTTCCTCGGCTCCGGAAAATCCGGCGAAATCATGCAGCACGAAGGAGCCGCCGGCGCCGTCGCCAAAGGCGCTATCACCACCATGCTCGGCGCGTCATGCAGCGCGCCCGTGGTCGCTGTGGCGTTTGCGTTCGCGCTCGATCGCACCACGCCCGTGTTGGCCACCTTCGCGATCTTCGCCTTGATTGGAGTGGGGATGGCAAGCCCTTATTTGATCTTGGGCTCGAGCCCGCGCTTAATCCGCTTTCTTCCCAAACCGGGCGCATGGATGGATACATTCAAACACATTTGCGGATTTATCATGCTGGGCGCGATGGTCTGGGTGCTCACTTGGCTAAAGCTGCCCTACGTGGCGCCGACAGTCGCGTTCCTTGTTGGCCTGTGGGCCGCCTGCTGGTGGGTTGGCCATGTTCCCCTCACCGAGCCGGCCAGCAAGCGATTACGCGCTTGGGGCGAAGCCGCGGTCTTTTCAGTGGCCGTCGGCTGGTTCGCGTTCGCGTGGCTCGCTCCGGCGATGGAAAATCGCTACGACGAGGCGCTGAACTCTGAAATCGCCAAGCGTTTCGGGACATCGACGCCAATCGCAGGTAGCACCGCTGCCGGTTTTGCTCAACCTGCCCTGCCAGACAAGGACGATCACACGAGCCGCCTACCGTGGCAGCCTTTTAGCAAAGATCTGCTCAAGCAGCTCACGCGGGAACATAAAACGGTCATGGTCGATTTCACCGCCGACTGGTGCCCGAATTGCAAAACGCTGGAGAAATTCGTACTGAACACCGCTGGAGTAAAGGCAGCGGTCGATGGCAATCGAATCGTGCCGCTGGTGGCCGATTACACCGATTTGCCGCAAGAAATCACCGACATGCTCACGCTGCTCAAAGCCGGCGCTGTGCCGGTGTTGGCCATCTTCCCCGCCGGCGACCCCAATCACCCCATCGTCTTCCGCGGCGGCTACACGCAGCAAACGCTGATCGATGCGCTCACTAAAGCCGGCCCCTCCCAATCGGTCGCTGCCGCCGAAACGGCCATGAAGTAGCGGTCGAAAACGCCCCTCGGTAAACCTCTACTGCCGGCACTCGCCCATTAAAGAGATTTGGAGTTGCTAGAGCTTTCTTTTCGCAGCATGTCGTCCAAGACGGACTGCAGTTTGCCTGCTGCCATGGTCGTAGCCAAGTTTCCCTCGCGATCGATCACAAAAACTGCCGGCACGGCCCGAATGGCCCACTTGCTCGAAAACTCGCTCTCCAAACCTTTTTCCTGAAAAAACTGCGGCCAGGTAATTTTGTGTTTGGCGACGCAGTCCTTAAACTCAGACTTTGCATCGGGCGAATCCAAGGTTACACCGACAAACTCGACGCCGCGGTCCTTGTAGTCCGCGCATAACTGGTTGTTCTCGGACATCGATGCAACGCATCCGCCGCACCAAGTGGCCCAGAAATCGACGACGACAATTTTGCCTTTGAGATTCTTGATCGAGATCGGTTTGCCGCTGATCAAATCGTTAAACGAGAGCTCGAATGGTTTCCCGATTCCGGCCACTTGCACCAGATTGCTCTTGGCGAGCGTGCCATACATCGTGTCGGTATAAGGTTCCGCAGCGGTGCGCTCGAACGACGGCACTTGATCTTCCAGTCTTTTAGCACTGCGGCCAAAATTAAAGAGCAACTCCGCTCCGCGTTCGTCCTGAGGCGCTGCCTGAAGAAAATCGTCGACTGCCGCCTTGTCAGACTCAAACGACAATCCCACCCAAGCGCACGATTCCGCGCGAATATAGAGCAGATCCGCCCGGCGGCCTGAATCGGTCGTTTCCTGCAACATGGGAGCGAGTTCGCCGTCCAGCTCTTTGAGTTGGCCCGCATGCGCAAAGCTCAGCCAGCGGTCCATCATCAGCTTCCAGACATCGGCGTTTTGCGGGAATTGTTTATACAGAGCCGCGATTCGGGCGTTGCGCTTCTTTTGGAAGGCCATTATTTGCTCGTTGAACGATTCGCGATAAGCGAAATCGCCCATCCGCGCATCATCAAATTGGGGCTGTGGAATCGCCTCGATCCCGGCGATTTCTTTGGTCACCGGATCCTTCGAGCAGCCTGCGACGAGCGCCAGTACCGCGCAAACAAAAAGAACCTTCATCATTTCACTCCGTTGAAATGCCTCGACGCGAGCACTGACACTATAAAACCAAATGTCGCTCTTCTGTCAACAACAGTTCAAAAGACGATTAACGCTGACCGCCGGACTGCCCGTGGGCTGTGTTGTTTATCTCTGCGAGCAAGCCTGGATCATCCCAACGCCGCAGGCGATGCATTCCATAGCCCAGGGTCGCGCTAGCGCACCCTGGGATCAAATAATGCGACTACCCGCATTACTCCGTACATTTTTGTTATTGGAACCCTGCAAGGGTTCTACAAAATGACGAAGGCATTCGAAATCATTCAATCCCAAACATACCGTTCATCGATCGGTACGTCATACTTCGCACACAATCGCCGGAACTCATCTTGAAAATTCTCATGGCGATGATGTTCTTCCTGATGGCGAATGTATTCAGTCAGTTGTTCAACGTGGCCAGGACTGACGGAAAACGCTCCATAGCCATCTTGCCAATAAAAATCGCCCAACGATGGCTTCTCTTGTTTAATCCATTTCGATGAATCGCGTTTAAGTTCTCGCAATAGGTCAGCGACGTTGATTTGCTTTCCGAACCTAAACAGCAAATGCACATGATCTTCAACGCCACCGACGATCAACGACGGACAATCCAAATTCCGCGTGATTCCAGCCAAATACGCGTGGCACTTTGATCGAAGCTCCGCATCCTTGAAAAATGGTCGTCGATACTTAGTCGAGAATACGATGTGCAAATAGATTTGCACTAACGATTGGCCCATGCTCCATCCCTTCCCTTTGCTCGCTGGCACATGTGCAACCGCTTCGCGGTTGAAATCCGAAAGGAAAAGAATACGTTCTCGCGATCTTCGTTCCCAGGGTGGCATCCCGGCGGCCGGGACTTACCCTGGGCTTTGAAGTTTTGCCCCTGCGGGGCAAAATCCGCGCTTTCCCACCTCCGCAGGCATTGCATTCTGAAGCCCATGTCGAAGATTCGCCGCGCCCAGAGTCTCATCTCTACTGCGATTCCCGCGCAAGCCTAAAACCAAGCGATAACCAGCAATTCGTCGGTCGAGCAGCGGAACGATACGCGCACCGGTTTGCCACGGCTGGAAAGCAGAAGCCTCCTCCGCGATTTGCTCTTCCGTCCGACATAGCAGGACCGTACGGATCGTCCTCCCGCGCTTCCTTGTAATAATGCCGGTCATAGTAATCACCACACCACTGCTGAACATTCCCGAGCATGTCGTATAAACCGAAAGCATTCGGTCGAAAGCTCCCGACCGGGGCCGTCAACGCAAATCCGTCGTTTGTCTTTTCTGCCAATCGCCTATTCCGATACGCCTTCAATAAGGCTTGATCGGCAATGTTTGCGATTTCGACAAGCTTGTCCGCGTCGTCCCCGTTATAAAACCGTGTCGTCGTGCCAGCCCGGCAAGCGTATTCCCACTGCGCCTCGCTTGGCAGGCAATAATTTTTCCCTTCTTTCTTGCTCAGCCAATCGCAAAAGGCCATCGCGTCGTTCCAGCTCACGTTCACGACGGGGTGATTGCTCGTTTGCCCAGCAAAACCCCAATCCATCGGGGTGCCGCCGCGGTCCCGCCTTGAAACTCTCCCGTCCGCCCCCCAGCGTTCTCCCAGATTGGAATTTTTTTCCGCGTCGCTTCGGTAATTGGCGTCCTTGCAGAACGTTTGAAACTGCCCAACAGTCACCGGATAGATCGCCAAATAATAAGGCCGGGTCAACCGCACTTTGTGCAGCAATTCCTTATCGCCATCGTCGCGCCCTACCTCCGTTTCGGGCGATCCCATCATGAATTCGCCCGGTGGAATGAGTACGAATTTCATATCTAAGGAATTTATGTCGGCGACTTTGCAATCCAGATACGTGGCCCACTCTTGCTGTTTTTCCTTGATCTGCTGCTGGCCGAACGGCACTGTGAGCAATCCCGGCGGATCGGCCAATGCCCACGATGCGCTCCCTGCAACGCTTGCCAGAAGTGCCACGGCCACAAAAGTGATGCTTCGCATAATGATGCCTCGATTCATTGCCGCAAGGATATCCTGGATGTGGACAACGTTCTACGTGTTAAAAAATTGGCGGCCTAACCCGAACTGAATACTCAGGCAGCCTCTCGATTATTCGGGCAAAACGTATTTGTCGGCCAAGCCGTGTCTCACCCGCAATTGCGCCTGAAGTCAAAGAAGCTGAGCCGGCGCCATCAGGTTAAAACCCGCCCATCGGCTACAATGCGGGCATGAACGCCGCAGAGCTAGTCCGTTTCATGGACGACTACTACCGGATTTCGGTAGCCTTGACGGAATTCAAAATCGTCAATGCCTATCTGGACGATCCGGTCTTCCCAACCAAAATCGTGTGTGAATGTGCCAACGGCCAGAAGATCGAGCATCTATTCCCAGAAAATGCGCCGACAGAGCTGCGGCTTGAGGTATGGCAATACTGGGCCAGAATGAAGGGGCTTAAATAGGCCGCGCAAGTTTTTGGGCAGAAGTTTTAGTTTTTGGGCAACTCGGAGTTTTTAGGCAAAGCCGCATGGCCACATTCACTCTCACCTGCCGCCGCTGCAAGACTAAGATGATCGGCCGCGCCACCGAATCGTCTCATGGGACGTGGCTTTGCCCCACTTGCCGTGAAAAGGAAACGCCACCGCAACCCAAAAAGTTGCTGGCCAAAAAACGCGACCGCTAAGCCGCGCGAATATTTATACAGAAATCGGATTTTCTGAACAAAACCGATTATTTATGCAAAGCCGGGGAGCAAGCCATGAAAAGACTATTCGCCTTTCGCGACCTATTCTGGCTCGCTCTAGTGATTGCGCTCTCCATTTGTTAGTGGATGGACCATCGCAGGCTCACTGCTGATTCATTCGACAATTTGCAATTGACCCACGGCAGCGGCCTCCTGCGCATCGATCAGCCCGACGATCAAGCTAAGCCTTCAGGTGGCGGGTTGTTCTAGTCGCGCGCCGAGTCCCCCGCCCATCGGCTACAATCCGGGGTATGGCTCAAAAGATAGGAACCATAATTCAAATTCTGTCTTTGGTCGTATTGGCGACTTCAGCGACCACATTTTTTGTTTTGCGAGGCTTACCGCTGAGCACTGCCGGGCGGTTACCGAACCTATATTTGATGTTCGCCGCGATCGGCTGTTGGATCATTGGCAGTATCGTCAAAACAATCTCTAGGGCTCCGCCACCATTCACGAAATAGCCCCGCCCATCGGCTACAATGCGGACATGGAAATAAAGCAAGCGCCTACGTCCGGCTCTGAACTACTTGGGCGACTATTTCATACGCTCGCGCGGGCAACGTCAGTCAGCGGCTTTCTTATGGCGCTGGCACGGTTCATCTACCGTCCGCACCTTGGTTCCAACCACATGGACGACAGATACCTTATTGCCTCCGGGCTGATTGGGCTTGGCATTGATTTGGTTTTGCTGTCGCTCTTGTTGTGCGCCGTGGCGGCGAGTTGGAACCTAAAGGTCAAGCGACGGATTCGGCCGTATGTCATTCTCGATATTGTGTCGCTTGGAATAATGTTCCTCTCGCCACCGACTTAATGCCGCTTGAGTTTTTGGGCAACTCGGAGTTTTTAGGCAAAGCCCGAGCGCACCCTGATTATTCGGGCAGCCGCGCCATTATTCGGGCAAAACGGATTTATCGGGCAAAGCCCCTTGACAAATGTTCATGTGTACACTACCATAAATTCGCGACTGCGGCATTCCGCAGTTCGATCTTTGGCAATTGATAAAGGTTCTCACCACAATCGCCCCGGCGGCCAGCTTGCGCTGGGCTGAATTTACGCGCCGAGGCCAACTCGTTTTGTCCGCGGCGTGTGCCATTCGCAAGCTGCGATCTCGAATGACTTTACGATTGACGGCCCGACGCACAAATCGAGTCGCGATTGACAGAATGCTCCGACATTTGTCTCTCGCCGACCTCTGAGCTTTCTGAATTCGCGGCTTCCGCACGCGACATTCGCGGACAAAATGGCAGAGTTTTGCCCGGAAATAAAAATCCCAGGCAAAATGCCGCCGTCCTGCGGCAAATGATCCGAGAAATCTGCATCGCACCATCGCAGATTTGTCTTTTTGTCACTGCGCCCCGGGGCGGCCCTACTCCCACACCGCACCACTCGGCCCCTTCGACAATCTGCCCGATCGGCCAGCTTTCGCAGCCGCAGTTAGCAAGCTGCTCTCGAATGCTTTCGGCATAGTACGGACTGACGACCAGCACTAGGCCGAGGCCTTGATTGAAGACTTGATCCATTTCGGCCTGATCGACCTCACCCAATTTTTGCATCCATGTGAAAACTGGCGGCACTGGCCAAGAGCCGCGTCGAATGATGGCGCGACGATTTTCCGGAATGATCCGCCCCAGGTTCTCTAACAACCCGCCGCCAGTGATGTGTGCAATGCCATGCACAACTTCTTTGACCGTGTAGTGGCTCAAAATCTCGCGTACCGCTTGGCATAAATATGCGTGGGCTCAGCAAGCACGTCGCCAACCGGGCCGCCAAGTTCATCGACCACGTCGCTCGGGCTTGAACCCAGCAATCTCGAACACGATCTTTCGCGCCAGGCTGTAGCCGTTGGAGTGCAACCCGCTGGAGGCCACGCCGATGACCACATCATCCGCGGCAATCGCCCGGCCGTCGATGATTTTCTTGCGTTCGACCACCCCGACGCAGAACCCGGCCAGGTCGTAGTCGCCGCGCTGGTACAAGATCGGGCATGATGGCGGTTTCGCCCCCCAAAAGCGCGCAATCGGCCTCAACGCAACCGTTGCTAATGCCTGTGACGATTTGCTCCAAAAGCGGCGGATCGTCGTGCGACATGGCCACGTAATCGAGGAAAAAAAGCGGCTCCGCCCCGCAGCACAAGGCGTCGTTCACGCTCATCGCCACCAGATCGATGCCCACCGTATCATGCCGCCCGCAAAGTTGGGCCACTTTCAGCTTGGTGCCCACGCCATCGGTGCAGCTTACCAAAACAGGGTCTTCATACTTTCGAGCGAACAGATGATTCGCGAAATCGAGTTGAAACAAGCCCGCAAATCCGCCGTCGAGCGGAATCACCCGAGGCGTAAAGGTGCGGTGCAAAAGCGGAGGCAGCCGACCCATGCTCTGGCGATAGAGTTCCAGATCGACTCCGGCGTCTTTGTAGGTGGCCTTAGCCATGCAGCTTCCCAAGTGGTGGCGGCGAGCCGCGATTTTAAGTTGCGCCAGTGCCACCTCGCTAGGGGCGACCGCGAATTACGTCGATTCGTTCGCCCGCTCAATGAGCGAAAGATTTCCAATCCGCAATCGGCAAATGAGAATATCCGCCGCAGTTGCCGTAGCTACCCTGGGAACCGTCCACTTTTTCCCCCCTCCGGCAAACTCGCCGCATGCTGTTCGACCGGCGGGAATCTGGTATTCTCTGAAAACGAAACAACAGTGACGAGCCAACCGATTTTTTGCCTTTCGAGGTGAAGTTTTTTAAACTCGCGGCTGCCGCGCCGCAATCAAGTGGTATGTTACTTGGGCAGTCGGTTCACAACGACTGGCTTCCGGTAACTTCCACCAGCGTCAATCTCGCCGGCGCTGGCCTTGTCGAGGATGGAAGCCATGCCCACAGATCGTCCGCATCGACGACCCACTTCGCCCCGAGAAAGGGAATCGGCCTTGCTACGCCCCGCGACCTACGCACATCCTGCGCTGCAGTTTACGCATCCGCTGCCGTATGGCGCCATTTTGCACGATGGTGGCGTGCAGTTCGTTGTCTTCAGCCGCTCAGCCACAGCCATGCGGCTATTGCTGTACAACCGGGTCGACGATCCCGAGCCGGAGGACGTCATCGAATTCGATGGCGACACCGACCGCTGGGGCGACATTTGGAGCGTTTACGTGCCGGGCATTAGCGCCGGCCAGTTGTATCACTTCCAGTGCGACGGGCCGTACGATCCTGAGCACGGCATGCGGTTCAATAGCCGGGCGCGATTGATCGACCCCTACGCCAAAGCGCTCGCCGGCCACTTCCTACCGAGCGAAGACGGACTGGTGCGGCCGCCGAAGTGCGTTGTGATCGACGATAATTTCGATTGGGAAACCGACCGCCATTTGAAGCGCCCGCTGGCCGACACGATCATTTATGAAATGCACGTGCGCGGTTTCACGCGCGACGGCACCAGCGGCGCGGATCATCCCGGCACATACTTGGGAGTAATCGAAAAGATCCCCTACCTGAAGTCGCTCGGGGTGACGGCCGTCGAGCTAATGCCGGTGTTGGAATATCCCATGGAATCCCCCTGGGGCCATAAGCTCGATCGGCCGAACTATTGGGGATACGACCCGCTGGCATTCTTTGCGCCGCACCAAGGCTACGCGGCCAGCAGCGAGCCCGGCGCTCAGGTGGTCGAATTCAAGCAAATGGTGAAGGCCCTGCACGAAGCCGGCATCGAAGTCATTCTCGATGTCGTGTTTAACCACACCGCCGAAGGCAATGAACTAGGTCCCACGCTTAGCTTCAAAGGACTGGAAAACCGCGTCTACTACATGCTCGGTAACGGTGGCAGCTTTTACCGCAACTTCACCGGTTGCGGCAACACGATCAACGGAAATCATCCCATCGTCCGAGAAATGCTCTTCTTGTGCCTTCGGCACTGGGTGCAAACGTATCACATCGATGGTTTCCGCTTCGATTTGGCCTCGATCTTAAGCCGCGACCGCAATGGCGAAATCATTCCTAATCCGCCCGTCGTGGAAATGATTGCCGAAGACCCGCTCTTGTCGGATACCAAGGTCATTGCCGAAGCGTGGGATGCCGCCGGGGCGTATCAAGTCGGCTCGTTCGCTAATCTGCGCTGGGCCGAATGGAACGGGCGCTATCGCGACGACGTGCGGCGCTATTGGCGCGGCGATACCCATCTGATTGGCGATTTGGCCACGCGGCTGGCCGGTTCGGCCGATTTGTACCAGGCCGGCGGACGGCAACCGTACCACAGCATTAATTTCGTCACCAGCCACGACGGTTTCACCCTGAACGATTTGGTCAGCTATTCGCACAAGCATAATGAGGATAACGGCGAAGGAAATCGCGACGGCGACGATAACGGCTATGGCGCTAATTACGGCGTCGAAGGGCCGACGCGAAAATTGGCGATCGAAGCGGTGCGACAGCGGCAAATCAAGAATTTTTTGGCCACGCTGCTCTTAAGCCAAGGCGTGCCGATGCTCCTTGCAGGCGATGAATGCCGGCGCACTCAGCGCGGCAACAACAATGCCTATTGCCAAGACAATCAGATTTCTTGGTTCGATTGGTCACTGGTGGATAAAAACGCCGATCTGGTGCGATTCGTCAAGGGACTGATCGCGCTGCGGCGCAGCAACCCCAGCCTGCGGCGGCGAAGCTTCTTAAGCGGCATTCCGACTAAGCAGGGAGAGCTGCCCGACGTAAGCTGGTTCAATGCCATGGGACGCGCCGTCGATTGGCGCGGCCTCGAAGAGCAATCGCTGGTGTGCGTTTTTGGCGCGGTTTCGCGGCCGCGCGCCGAGCGCGAACCGACTGAAGCCATTCGCCTGGAAAACGGCCAAGATGTGGCACGCAGCGTGATGCTGATGTTGAATCCATGCGGACAGGCGCGCGAATTCGTCATTCCCGATTTGGTGCGCACCCTTCGCTGGCGCAAGTTTATCGACACCGCCGCCGCGCCGCCGGCCGATATCTATCCGGCGCTCGACGGACCTGAGCCGCCGCTGCGCGGTCCTATACTCGTGCCTGAGCGCTCGCTCATCTGCTACCTGGCCGAAAAGTAAACCGGACCTTCGATCGCATCTCACAAGCGGCCTGATGCTGCGCTGCGTCCATCGCTGGCCAGAATCTTAGCTGGCAGGGTTTCCGCGGCCCGCCATGCGCGAGATAGCGGTTTCTCGGCTAAAAACGCCCACTTTTGGCCCATTTGTAACATCGGGCCACCGTCAACGCTTATCTCCTTGGACAGACGAGGCACTTCGCCCCGTCGAACCTCCAACAAATCAGACCAAGGAGATACCCATGTTTACGCTTTCCATCACTCGCGTACGAACGGGACTGGCATCGTTGGCCATTGTGTTTGCTGCCAGTAACTTCGCCGTCGCCGGCGGAATTGGCGGCAAATTGTTCTCTGGCAGTTCCGCCAATTCCAACCGCGGCAACAACACGATTTCCCAGAACACGCAGAACAACAACTTTTTCAGTCAGAACAACACGAGCAACCGCGTTCTGGCCAACCAAAAACCTATCGTGTTGAACAATGTGGGCAACAACACGGGCAACAACAAGAGCGACAAAAATATTCTGAATATCAACAAAGTCGACAACAAGCTGGCGCTGAACAACAGCCTTGGCAATAAGAAAATATCAGACAACTTCGCCGGCAAGAAAATTCTGCTGTCGGATAACCAAGATAAGAAGCTCGACAAGAAGTGCGACCCCTGCCACGACAAGTGCTGCTTCCACTCGTGCCCGTGGTGGTACTGCTGGAACTACCCCTGCTGGACTCCGCTGTACGGCTGCGGCTGCGGTTACTGGTACGATGTGCCGGTGGTCGAAGTTCAGGGGCTCGATCTGCAACTGTTGGCCGTGCGAATGGTCGACAGCGGCGATCCGGAGAATAACCTCGGCCCGGCGTTCCGCGTGTGGTTCCGCAACAATAGCAATGTGACGATCGACCACGGCTTCAACGTCCTGGTGCTTGCCGCCCATGATGCGACTCCGACGGCCGACCTGCCGCAAGCCGGTGTCCGGATTCCCTCGATTGAAGCCGGTCAAACCTTGGCCGCCGACATTCGCCTGCCCGTAGCAGCCAATCAGCCTGGCCTCCCCATGCTGCACGTGCTGGTCGATAGCCATCGCGAGATTCCGGAAGTGAACGAAGCCAATAATGGCATGGTTTTGGCCCGCGGCGACATTTTGCCGGTCGAAATGCCAGCGAAAACGACGGCCGGTGGCGAGGGTGGAACGGCTTCCACTGCCCCGGCCGCTGATGCCAACTAACCAGTTGTACCACAGGCATCGTGGGAGAGTTGATAGAGGCTGATGAAATCGGGAATTGTCCGGTCGTGCGGGTTGGCTCATCTGGCCGCCGCACGGCCGGTTTTTTTTGCGCCGCAAAGCGGCTTCTCAGATTCATCGGACGACTGTTGCCGGCAAATAAATGGCGAAAAAGCCGACGCACCGCTTGCTAAGTTTGCCCTAACTTCATAGGCTATTGGCCAAAGATTAGGCGTGATGGTGGCGGACCATCCGACACAGTCTGTGGGAGACGAGTGAGAGGCATGTGATCGCGTCGGCCCCGCCGAAATGGCGCCAATCTTGCTGGAGCGAGTGGCTCCGGCACTTGTCGAAAGCACGCGCTTTTCAGTGCGAATCGTTCACTTCCCTACGCGCAAGCATTCGCTTCGCGGAGCGGAATAAGCACGGCTGACAAGCAATCGGTTTTGGCGAAATAGGCGCACGCTGAACTGAAAACGCAGGGCCCAAACCAGCGCCAGGGAGTAGCGTCGCATGCCGGCGGGAACTATCAAGAAATTAGTGCAGGACAAAGGGTTTGGATTCATCGCCACCAGCGATGGAACCGACGTGTTCTTTCATCACACGACGGTCGCGGATCGCGGTTTCGATAATTTGGAAGTCGGCCAGCAGGTCGAGTTCACGGTTGACTCTCAAGGCGGAAATAAAGGCAAAGGTCCCCGCGCCGCCTCGGTTACGCCCCAGTAGTTCGCCTGCGCCTGACTACGATTGCGAGAATCGGCTGGCTAGGTGTACGCGCACGTAGCGCGCAAAACGAGCGCGCCCGATTGCCGAATCTGATCGCCAGTGCGGCCGCCCCGCCCCAACAACTCAGGGCCTGTCAAACGCGGCGCTTAGCGACAAGTTCGGAGCGCTGAGCTGAGTCGCTGTCAATCCTTAAAACCCCGTCCCGGTCACCGTATTGCCGTCGTGTCGATTGGCCAAGTATTGGTGTACGCCGGGTGTGGTGCGTCCGCTGGGACCGTCGGGATCGGCCGAGTCGATGGTGTAGGAAATCGAATGCACCGAACCATCGCAGAACACCATATTGAACGTGGAAACGTGAGCGCCGCCCCAGCGATTGTAGTCGGCTCGGTCGTTCGTGGCGTTAACGCGATTGGCATCGTGCCGCGGTGCATGATAAGCAGCCACGTACATATCGTTGTCGAAACCCACCCACGCCCACTCATTGTCGGATTGGTCGAGCCCGGTGGAGTACTCGTCGACGTAGAGAAATTTTTCGCCGACCATATAGGTGTTACTTGTACCATCGGTAATGTCTTTGATACGAACACTGCTGCGCTGGAACGATACGCCGGAAAAGGTGTTCGCCAGGTTCGTGGGCCAGTCGAAATTCCCGGGAGCCGGAAACGTGGTTGGGGCCAGGCGGTCGTTGCCCGAGCCGCTGCCGGCATTCAGCTCGTTTCCATAAATGGAATTTAATGTGGCGCCGTCGAGCTGATAGGCGACTTTATCGACATCGCCGCAATTTGCGCTGTAATCGGAGCGGGCCACAGTTTGCGGCAATGTTCCACCGGCGCCGGTGACATTGTAGACGGTGTATGTCGACGCCGGCGGAAAAGGGTAGGCGCCTATTTCGGAGCGGCGCGAGGGACACAAAAGACCGGCCACTGGGGAATTCATTTGCTGCGCCAAGGCGTTTGCTTTCGCCGAGCCCGCCAGGCCTTTACCCAGATCGTGCGTCGATCTTTCTTCCAAGTACGGAAGGCAATTGTAGGCCCAACCGCCGGGCTGGTTCTTCGCATAACCCGCGTCAGGATCACCGGTCCAATTCCAGAACCAGCCGCCGGTGGGAAAATAGCCCAGCGCGCTTTGATGGTTCAGCCACGCCAGCCCGATTTGGCGCAGATGATTTTTGCACTCGGTGTTTCTCGCCGCCTCGCGAGCCGCTTGAACGGCCGGGAGCAACAGCGCGATGAGAATCGCGATGATGGCAATGACCACCAACAACTCGACCAACGTAAATCCGCGCCGCGAATTGAAACGGTAACGGCACATGGCGGCACTCCTCTGTCCTAAGACTTGCGCAAAACGCGCGACAACAGCCAGCAAAATGAGAAAAGCAAGCGCGCTAGTTCGCGAGGCAACCGCGTTGAACTTTCGGAATCCGAACTCTTATCGCACGGCATCAGCCAAAAAGCTGCCTGGGCGATGGCCCGCGAAAGAATTCGTCATGATCGGTGCCTTGGCCTAACGCAAATCGTTAAAAATTGGTATAAGCAAATTGGCACCGAGTGTCAACGGAAAAATTAAAGAATTCTTGACGGCACGAGCTTACATCGAGCGAATTATTATCGAAATAATCCGATATATTGTCGCGCTTCTCGCCTTAGATTTCTGGCGACATGCCATAAATATGGGATTGACGTCGACGGACGTCGATGTTCGTGCGAACGCTAACAATAATAGATAATTGGTCACGCGAATTCGGTTCAAATCTACTCAGCTGCGAGATCCATTTAAAGCCGCAATCAGTCGCTCGGTTTTTCGACTTTGCCGCCCCCGATATCTGCTCTCGAAAACGCTGCCTTGCCACGACATAATGCGTGCGACTCGCGCCGGCTGGCCATGCTCAATTGTCGTTCGACTCACCGATGCTCCAGTTCCTTCACGATTTCTGGCCGCACTTGGTGGGCGTGGCCATTTTCGTGATTGAAACGGTAGCCACCGTGCATGCCGTGCTCTACAAGCGCGATAGCCGCGCGACAATCGGCTGGGTGGGGTTAATTCTGCTAACGCCCCTGTTTGGAGCAATCCTGTATTGGATTTTTGGCGTCAACCGAATCCATCGCCGCGCTATTTTGATGCGCGCCGGTCAACCCGAATCCGAGCCGGCAGCGCTCGAGCACGCCGCGCCGCCAGAGAAAGTTGCCGCGATGATGGGCGCAGGGGCAGCACTTCTTGCGATTGGCCGACCTGATGCGAAACGTAACCAATCGGCCGCTTTTGGAAGGGAACAATATCGAGCCTTTGATCAATGGCGATGAGGCATATCCGGCAATGCTCAACGCGATCAATGGCGCCCAGCGCTCAATTAGCTTGGCCTCCTACATATTCGACAACGACCGTGTGGGGCAGATGTTTGCCGAAGCCTTGACAAAGGCCCACGACCGCGGCGTCACGGTTCGCGTGCTTATCGACGATATCGGGTCGCACTATACGCGGCCCACCATTGTCAAAGTGCTGCGCGCAGCCAGCGTGCGCACGGAAACTTTCATGCACTCGCTCATGCCAGGCTATGTGGCCTACTTCAACTTACGCAGCCACCGCAAAATCATGGTCGTTGACGGCCAATTGGGATTCACCGGCGGCATGAATATTCGGGAGGCGAGCTGGCTATCGATGAATCCCGAAGGCCTGACCCAAGACATTCATTTTCGGCTGACCGGGCCGGTGGTAGCCCAACTTCAGGAGGTGTTTGCCGAGGATTGGGCATTTACGACCCAAGAAGTACTGGCCGGCGAACTCTGGTATCCGCCGCTTAAAGCAGCCGGCGAAATGCTTGCACGCGGAATACGCTATGGCCCCGACGAAGATTTAGGGCTGATGCGCATGGGCTTGATCGGCGCGCTCGGAGTAGCCCAGCACGAAGTTACAATCGTCACACCCTATTTCATTCCCGACGACGCGCTGATTGCGGCGTTAAACGTCGCAGCCATGCGCGGCGTAAATGTGAACATTATTCTGCCGGTGAAAGGCAATCTGCGCAATGTTCAGTGGGCCATGCAAGCCACGCTGTGGCAGATATTGGAGAAAGGTTGCCGCGTTTGGCTCACTCCTGAACCGTTCGATCATTCCAAACTGATGGTAATCGACGGCATTTGGTCGCTCATCGGCTCAGGGAATTGGGATGCCCGCAGCCTGCGGCTAAATTTTGAATTCAACGTTGAGGTTTACCACCGCGGGCTGGCCAAACAGATTGGCCAACTAGCCGAAGCCAAACGGATTCAGGCGAAGGAGATTACGCTCACCGACGTTGACAGCCGCAGGCTGCCCGAGCGGTTGCGCGATGGAGTTGCACGGTTGATGTCACCATATCTGTAAGTTTGAAAAGGTTTGCTGCAACCGCATCTAAGCGGACCGATTCGCAGACTTCCCAGACGTTCCATCTTGACACTATTGAAAAGCTAGTTAATCGCTAATCTTTTTTTATTTTCGCTAGCTTCTCAATTTGGCAACCTACCGATATACTCTGCTCGAATGAGCAGAAGAGAGGTGCCGTTCTTAAAAATCCACGTACAGCAGCTGGAGGTCGGGCCATGAAATCAAGATCCAACAAGGACGCAATTTACAAATTTAAAAATCGTGCCAAGTCGTTTGAGTCTCTCGAGAATCGAAATCTGCTTGCTGGGAACGTAATCGCCAGTAGCGGAACGGGAGCGCTCATTATTTGGGGTGACAATAGCGCCAACGTCATCACCGTCACCCAGGTTTCGTCGACCAGCTTCAAAGTGGCTGGAGCTGGCACGAAGGTGAATGGTAGCAACTCCGCCCAAACGTTTACCGGAGTCGTCGATGGAATTTTCATCAATCTATGTGGCGGTTCCGACGTTTTGACCCTCAAGAACTTGAATATCTACGGCAGCAGCGGCGAGATTAGTCTCGGTGTGATGTTGGGCGACGGGAACGACGCACTGGTGATGACCGGCGTTACAACCTGCGAAGCGTGTGCCATCAATGGTGGCAGTGGGAATAACGCGATCGCCATCGACAAGAGTCAATTCGGCTACGATCTCGGAATTCAGACTTACGGCGGCATCGATTCAGTCGCCATTACGCACAGCACCGTTTATGGCGCCCTGAGCGTTCAATTAGGAGATGGTGTCAATGCGCTATCGATGGTCAACGACTGCGTCGTCGAGATCCGAGCGGCGGGCACCCCGGTCAGCGATGTGCCCGATGGATTCCAGGTGCTCGATCTGCGCGTTTTTCGATATCGAATGCGGTGCGCAAATCACTGGCGGCAGTAGTGTCGATGCCATTGCAATGGTCAATGTTCAAATCGATTGCTTGACGCATATCGACACGTGTTCCGGCAACGACAGCGTGGCCATCGTGAATTCGCGATTCGGCAACGCGCGGCTGCTGTTCGATGGCCTATCACCGGAAATTACTGACGGCGGCAGCGACAGCGGATTGTGCATTGAAACGGGTCTAGCTAACGACGCCGTAAGCATCGTTACCACTACGGTTTACGGCTTTTTGCAGGTAGATACCTCTGGACAAGTATGCTGCCCCTGCTGCGATTCAGGCTCCCCCGCGGTGCAGCCTGACACGCCAACCACCTCATCGGTGAAAGATGGCAACGACGTCGTGGCGCTGGTGAAGGTCAATGTATATGCTGCTGCCGTAGAGCCAGTCGCACCGACGATTTCGCCCGACGAAGTATCCAATTCAGGATGCTGCCTCGAAGATGGAACGCTGCTCATTTACACTGGCAACCAGGTCGATGCTGTGGCGCTCACTTCGGTGTGCACCGACTCCTTCGCGTCGATCTGCACAACGGACTGTGAGAATAGCAGCCTCGACGGCACCGACGCCGTGGCCATTGCCAATAGCAAGTTCAACCAGGAAGACGAATGCACGCGCGACGTCGGCTTGTGCGTCTTCACCGGCAACGGCAACGACGCTGTTTCGATTGCCAAGACCAATGTGGTCGGCAAGACACTCATCGACACCGGTAATGGTACCGATGTGGTGACGCTGGCCTTTCTGGTGGCCGACAAGATTTGTGCGGAACTGGGCCCTGGCAATCATGACGTGCTGACGGTTTCTAACTGCACGGCCACCGACGAGGTGTTCGCCGATGATGGTGGCTCCGGCGGCGTGCTGAGCTATAAGCACTTGAACAACCACTTCACGAATGCGCCGTACATCTCGGGCTTTAGCACCGTGGTGTGAGTTTGATCAGAAGTCTGCCTTAAAGACATTAATGGAAATCAACACGGCCGTTGGCTCGTCCAGCGGCCGTGTTTTTGCATCTCCAGTGTTCGGCCAATACTTTGGAGGTCCTCCGATGAAACGCCCTTGCAAGCTGTTTGACCGCCGGAGAACTTTTGAATCCCTCGAGAATCGCAACCTGCTGGCCGGCAACGTGACCACATCCTACGCGGGCGGCGTGCTTACGCTTACCGGCGATGCGGCGGCCAACAATGTTCAAATTTCAGAAAACAGCAGCTTCGTGTGGACCGTGAAAGGCAACGCCGGAACCAAGATCGACGGCGCGAATTCGCAAACGTTCTCTACCGTTGTCACCATTAACGCCGATTTGGCAGCAGGCAACGACGTGCTGGCGGTGCAAAACGGATCGCTGCTGGGAGAGCTGAACGTCCAATACACGCCGGGCGTTAGCGGCTCTAAAACGACGCAAATCAGCAATCTGCAAGTTGCCGCCTTGGATGTGGAACAGGCCACCGCGGGCAGCAATGTCGTCTCGTTGAACAACGTGTTTCTTACCACTACCGGCCCATGCAAAGTTGTGACCGGCGACCGCAACGACGTGGTGACGGAGAATAAAGTCACCGCATTTGCCGCGCAAATCACCACCAACGGCGGCAACGATGTGGTCACCGTCACCAATTGCTATGGCGCTGATGCCATCGATGTGGAAACCGGCGATGGGAGCGATGTGGCGACGGTCAGAGACAGTCATTCAGACGCCGAAATCAAAATCGACACCGGCGAAAATCCCACCGATGGCAACGATGTGATCAACTTTAGCGGCCTTCAGTCTGACTCACTGATCGTGGAAGACCTATACGGCTCCAACACCGTCGTGGGGAAGAATTCGTCGACCACCGGCGGCGCAATCGACATCGACATGGACGCCGGCAACGATACGGTCATCCTTTCTGGATTGCATGCCGGCGAAGCCTTGTTGGTTTACGTGCAGAGTGGCAAGAACGTGGCGACGGTCACCAATTGCACGTCCGCTGGGGAGTTGTATATCCAAGGCGTGGGCCCGGCTTCGACGCGCAACGTGATCACCGTCGCCAACTCCAAGAGCACCGCCGAACAATTCTCGATGGACCTTAGCGATGGGACCGACGTGGTAACTGTCAACAATGTTTCAGCGGCAGCCGATTCCTACTTTCACGGCTATGGCGGGGCCAACGTGCTTAGCGTTAACAAGCTGCACATCAACGGCAAATACAGCCTAATTACATTGGATGGCAACGATACGGTCGTCCTGGAAGCAGTTTCGCTCGCGCCCGGTTCCACCAGCGGCGATTTGACGATTGAATTGGGAAACGGACGCAATTCGGCTGTGATCGATCGACTAGCCTGCGATAACTTGAGCCTTGACGGCGGAAACCAAATCGACGCTGTGACGATGACCAATTCCAGCACTCGCGGACAATCGATGCTCGAACTGAGCAATGGAAACAATGTGGTCAGTGTCAACGGCGTGCACTCGGGATCCGGATTTTTTATTTTCACCGGCGGAGACAACGACGTGATCGCAGTTGCCAATGCCCGCGGCGATACTGGTTTTACCCTCGACGCGGGGCACGGGAATAATCGTGTCTCGATCGTCAACTGCAGCACCGACGGCGAGGCCGACCTGGCAACGGGCAATGGCACCGACACAATGACTATCAGCAGCCTGAATGCAGGACTAATCACGATTTCGCTTAATGGCGGCAACAACGATTTACTGACGATTGTAAACAGCACCTCACTGAGCGATGCGTTCCTCGATGGCGGCAACGGCTCGGGCGACACGCTTGTTAAAACACATAACAATTTGGGCTCGCCAACCATCACCGGCTTTGAACGCGTGATAGGATGAGAGCCGTGCCTGGTGGTAGCGCGTCGTACTTGATTCGATTCCGGTCAATTTGGAATTGCGCCAGCCAATTGGGTCTGATAACTTTTTCCCAAGCAGCCGAAACACTCCTGCCCCATTGGTAGTCTTTTCGTTTATTTCTCCCGGCGCACCTTTTGCAAGCCCACGCGCGATCACATTTAGCCCCGATTTTACGGAGAAAACATCATGCGCGCCACTCGTTCTCGCTCCCGGGCTTTTCGTTTTGAAACTCTAGAAAACCGCGCCATGCTGGCCGGCAATGTGCTGGCCAGCGTCTCCGGCACGACGCTTAATATTACTGGCGACGCGGCAGCCAATTCCATTCAGATCACCCAAAATTCCAGCGGCAATTGGAAGGTGACCGGTGTCGCCACGAAGGTCAACGGCAGCAGCTCATTTACCAGCAACACGCTTGTGACCGACATCCTAATCGATCTGATGGCCGGCAACGACACCACCAACATCTCCAAGGGCAGCCTAAGCGGCGAAATTCTCTGGAGCGATGCTTCGGGCAACGACACCTAAACGTTTCGGCAAGCGACTTCCTCTCGGTTAACACCGGTAGCGGCAGAGACAGCATTGCCATCGTCAAAGGCTCCGCTGGTAGCGACGTCGTTGTCGATACGGGCGACAATACCGATGCCGTGACCCTAAGCTCAGTTTCCGCCGCGGGCAACATGAACGTTGATTTGGACGGTGGCAACAACGACGTACTGACCGTTGTCAATTCCCGCGCGTTGGCCGCCAATTTCGACGGCGGAGACGGTTCCGGCGATACGCTCATCCGTTCGCACAACAATTTCGGAACGCAAACCGATTTGAATTTCGAACACATCATCGGCTAACCGCCGGCAACTAGAAAAACGGGCCGCTTGGCAAAAGCCCTGACAGAAGGGGTTTAGCCATGTTGCATCAATGCCTCCCATTACGATCTTCAGTTCACTAAAGTGAAACAGGGCCTTGGGGGCAGGAACGGGGTCATTTCGGATTTCTGAGAGGAGAATTCAGCATGCGAAAATTCAAGCCTGCGTCTCGTTCTTTCGGTTTCGAAAGCTTAGAACCGCGAACCGTGCTTAACGGGACCGTCGCTGCGACCAACTTAGCTGGCGCACTTACGTTAACCGGTGATGGCGCTAAAAACGTAGTTCTCGTGCATCAGGTCGGCACGAATATAGACGGCGGCGCAATCGTCCAGGTGCAGGGCGACGGAACGAAAATCGATAATCTAGATACCAGCACCATCGGCAATTTCTTCACCTTCGGCGGCGGAGCCTCCCTCGGCATCACGTCCATCGATATTAACCTCGGCGGCGGGGCTGATGTTCTTACCTTTTATAACACGACCGTTAGCGGCGAAATTACAGTGAACATGGACGACCCGGCCTCGGGCGGCATCGGCGACGGCAACGATGTGCTGGTCATGTCGAACGTGCATGCCGAGACGGGCACCGTGACGATCACTCTCGGCAATGGTACCAACGTCGCCTCGATATTCCGCGTTACCTCGGGCAGCGATTTTAGCCTGACTGGCGGCAACGGTCGCGACATTGTGGCGCTCAATTCAGTGCAATCGAACACCAGCCCCATCACCGCCAACGACACATTGATCGTCGATTTGGAAGGGGGCAACTTCGACACGCTCACCGTTGTCAATTGAAGCGATGGATTCAACGGTACCGGCGAGTTCAGCGACTCCGGCTCCAACGCAATTATCGTGGGAGCGAACAACCACTTCGGAGTTCACTTCACCACTGGCTTTCGCTTTCGAATCGGTGATTTAGGTTAGCCGGCCGGCTTTAGGTGCGAGGCGCGCTTCTCTTCCGCAGCACTGGGGCGAAAATAACGAGGCACAAGCTCGGCTGCTTCCAGTCGCACGCCGGCCTGATGCTTATACCAGGCAAGCTGCCCGACGGCGGTGGCCTTGGGCTGCCAGCGCGATCGGTCGATTTTCGTCACCCAAGCCGGAACTTTGTCGGCAAGCTTCGCCAGCGCCGGGCCACTAACCGCCGTAGTCGATTCGCGGACTTCACTTGCCGATAATTGCGCGATCCACGCGTCATCGTCAAGAAGCATCGTCTCGCCGCGCCATTGCCAATCTCCGTCTGGCCCGCGCGAAAAACGAGCAACAAAAAGCTGATTGCGCTGCGCATCGAGAATCGTCCAGAGTTCGCCCTTTGAAACAGGGGCTTGATGCGCAATGATTTCCAACGTGTTAACGCCAAGCACTTGCGAGCTGACGGCATAGGCGAACATTTTTGCGGTCGTAACGCCCACTCTCAGTCCGGTGAACGACCCCGGCCCGGTTGCGACCGCCACTAGTTCGACGTCCCGAGCTCGCCATGCCGCTTCGTCGAGCACCTCGGCAATGCTGGGAGCGAGCGAAACGGCGCTGCGCACACTTGAATTCAAATCGCGGCCAACAAGCACTCGGTCGTCGTCGAGCGCCGCGATGCTCCCCGTCTGATCGGTGGTTTCTATCGCCAATATTCGCAACTTTTCCTCGTATGCTCGGCCCGATTCCAACGCACAGATCGACAACCAAATACGGCGGCGAATGGTTGGCGGCTTGACCAGTTTATTTAGCCATTTTAGACTGCCAGTTTACCCGCGTTGCGCCCTGTGGCATATAATGAAGTTCGTTTAGCCAATCGCACCGCGAGACGGCGCAGAGTTTTCAAGGCCCGAGCATCTTCTCCCAATAGGGTCGTGCCGCGTGAAGCGAGCTCTCATCAGCGATATTCACAGCAACCTCGAAGCGCTTGAGGCTGTTCTGGCCGATATTCGTTCCCAGGGGATTACCGAGATCTTCTGCTTGGGCGACATTATCGGCTATGGCCCCAACCCGCGCGAGTGCATCGATTTGGCGATGAAGTGCCAAATGTGCCTGCTGGGCAATCACGATCAAGGCGCGCTATTCGATCCCGAGGGGTTCAACTCTGGAGCCGAGCGCGCCATCTTCTGGACCCGGCAGCAGTTGGAAAGCGCACGAGGCAACCCGCAAGATAACGCCGCGCCGTTGGGACTTTCTGGGCGAACTGCCGCGGAGCCATCGCGATAACGGCTTCCTGTATGTACACGGTTCGCCGCGAAACCCACTCAATGAATACGTGTTCCCGGAAGATACGATCTGCAGCCCAAAGAAGCTCGAAAAAAGTTTCGCGCTGATCCAACGCTGCTGCTTCCAAGGGCACACGCACGTGCCGGGCGTGTTCACCGAAGGCATGAACTTTATGAGCCCAGAAGAGATTGGGTATCAATATAAATTCGGCACGGAAAAGGCAATGATCAACGTCGGCTCGGTGGGGCAACCGCGCGATGGCGATCCGCGGGCATGTTACGTCGTGCAAGAAGACGATAAAATCACCTACCGCCGCGTGGAATATCCGGCCGAGAAAACGCGGCAAAAAATTCACGAGATTCCCGATCTCGACAATTTTCTCGGCGATCGGCTTTTGGAAGGGCGGTAAACTATCGTCAGGGGCGGGTCATCCGCTCGTAAAGCCGCCTGTCGGCGATTCGTATCGCCTTCTATACTTAAGCCAGATAACGTGCGCCAATTCGGCTAGCCAAGGACTGTTTTCGTGGAAAAACGCTTTCTCCTCTTCATCGCGTTGTCGATCGCCATTCTGATCGGCAATTTGTATTTGCAGGCCGTCCTGCATCCGCCACAGAAACCGCCGGCCGGCAAGGCGGGCGAAGTAGCTGGCCAGAAACAGGGTGTCGGTGAGAAAGCCAACGATGGTAAGGCCGACGAGAACAACGGTAACGAGGGTAAAAAGGAAGAAGCGAAAGCGGATGATGCTGGCTCGAAACCGGTCGAAGAAAAGCCGAAAGAAAAACCGGCGGCTGAAGAAGCCGCAGTGGCCGAAGAGCCGGAGGCAAAACCGCAATGGTTTACGCTCGGGTCGGCCGATCTCGATGAAAGCAACCCTTACCGCCTGCTTATAACACTGACTTCGGCCGGCGCCGCAGTCGAGCGCATTGAAACCAGCAGCGCCAAATACCGTGATTACGAAGACCGCAGCGGCTACTTGGGGCACCTCGCGGCCGAAAACGCCCCTGGCGGTGCAAAAATCAACGTCGTCGGCGAGGGCACTCCGGCTGCGCAAGCCGGCCTCAAATCGGGCGACATCATTACCAGCATTGGTGGCCGCTCGATTGCCGATGTGTCGGAACTTAACGATGCCCTCGCCACTACAAATCCTGAGCAAAAGATCGAAATTGCCATCGTGCGCGATGGCCAGCCACAAACAGTGTCGGCCACGCTAGCACGCCGCCCGCTAGAAATCGTCCAGCCCGAATTTACCACCGCCGAACATGCGCCCAAAAACGCGGGGGTGGCGGCCGCCGATGGTCACGACCCCTTTTCGTTTTTGCTCACGCTGTGGCAGGTCGACGACGAGAAGCTCGCCGACGACGCAGCCCTAGCCGCGGAATTGGATGGCATCAAGCTGCGGTCAGCCCAGTGGGAGGGAAAGCAGGTCGATTCCGAAACCGTCGAATTCACGCGCAACGTGGCAAAATTCGGGTTACAGATCGTCAAGCGCTATCGCCTGGCCAAAGTTGCCGACGGGAATTCGGGCTATCAGCTAACGCTGGAAGTCGAACTGCGCAACACCGGCACGGCGGCGCACAAAGTGGCCTATCAACTCGATGGTCCAACCGGATTGCCAACCGAAGGCTGGTGGTATTCGACCCGGCCATCACGCGAATGGGGCGGCATCGGCGTGCGCGATGTCGCGATGCTGCTGCAGGGGCAAGATCCAGTCCAAGTCACTCCCATGGCAATTGCGGCCGGCAAAGTGCAGCCTGCGTATTTATCCGAGGACCCCGATCGATTGCTGGCGTACGCGGGTGTCGACGCGCAATACTTCGCGGCGGCTCTGCTGCCCGACCCGTTTAAGGACCGCGAGCCGTGGCTGGCGCAAATCAAAGCGATCCTCGTCGGCTCGATGCCGCAAGACGCGCGCTACAAAACGCTCGGCGACGTGACCTGCCGCTTGGTGACTATTCCGAAAAATCTCGAGCCCGGCGGCCCGCCCCTCAAGCACACTTACACCGTTTTCGCCGGTCCAAAACAGCCGCAGCTACTCTCCCAATACGGCGACGAGCGGAACAATTTGAGCGAGTTGGTCTATTACGGTTGGCCCATATGGGCCGGGGTCGCGCGGCTCATGACGCAAGTGCTCCATTTCTTTTACAGCATTATCGGCAACTATGGAATCGCCATCCTACTGTTGACGGCGCTCGTACGGGCGTGCATGTTCCCCATCTCGCGCAAACAGGCCCTAGCCGCGCAAACAATGCAGCAACTGAAGCCGGAAATGGACCGGATCAACGAAAAGTACAAAGGCAAGGCTGAAGAGAAAACCCGCGCCATGCAAGAACTGTGGCGAAAGCACAATTACAACCCAATGTCGGGCTGCTTGTTGGTCTTTCTGCAATTGCCGATATTCATGGGACTCTATCGAGCGCTGATGGTCGATGTGGAACTTCGGCAGGCGCCGCTTTTGGGATCTGCCATCCGCTGGTGCTCCAATCTGGCTGCCCCCGACATGCTGTGGAATTGGACGGGGGTCATGCCGTCGTTCATCACTGCGTATCGCGGTTTTGGCTCGCTTGGGCCTTATTTGAACATTCTGCCGCTGTTTACGGTGTGTCTGATGATTTGGCAGCAACAGATGTTCATGCCCCCTGCGACCGACGAGCAAACGGCCATGCAGCAGAAAATGATGAAATATATGATGGTTTTCGTGGCCTTCATGTTCTTCACAGTCCCCAGCGGCTTGTGCATCTACTTCATCACCTCCAGCCTGTGGGGCATTGCCGAAAAGAAACTATTGCCAAAAACGATTGCCAAGAAATCCTCCGTGAGTTCCGAGCCGGGCTTTTGGGCGAAATTGACGGCAGCGGCTAGCGCAACGGCTGCCAATGGCAATGGACGATCCGCCGCCGAGCGCGAGCGCGAGCGAAGAAAACAGCGGCGGAAGTGACAAGAATGCAAACTGTAAAGTGCGGAATGCAAAATGCACGGTAGGGCGTGATTTGGTTTTGGTTTGCACTCTTCACTTTGAATTCTTTAATCCGCATTCTCCATGTTTTCCCTCGACGACACGATTGCCGCAATTGCTTCGGCAATGGGCGGCGCGGCCCGCGGAATTGTGAGAATCAGCGGCCCGGAGACGCTGCAAATCGTCGAGCGCTGCTTCAGGCCGTCCGGCGCAAATCTCGACTTGCGGAAATTGCGATCTCCGCACGCATTTGTCGGTGAATTCAATTTTGGGCAAGATGCGCCTTCAGATGACGTGCAGATCCCGCCCCAGGCGGCGAGCCAGTCGTCGCCGTCTCAACTCGCGTCCCTCGCCCCTCGTCTCTCGCCCCTTCCCCCTGTCCCCTCCGACCTCTTCCTTTGGCCGACCGCGCGCAGCTACACCATGCAGCCGCTGGCCGAACTTCACACCTTCGGATCTCCGCCGCTCTTGAATCTCGTTCTGCAGCGTCTCTGCGCGGCCGGCGCTCGGCTGGCCCAACCAGGCGAATTCACGCTTCGGGCATTTCTGGCCGGGCGGATCGATCTGACGCAGGCCGAGGCGGTGCTGGGGGTAATCGACGCCGCCGACCGGCGGGAGCTCGACACCGCGCTTGAACAGTTGGCCGGCGGGCTATCGTGGCCGCTGCAAACGCTGCGCAGCGATCTACTGAATCTGCTGGCCGATTTGGAAGCGGGGCTCGACTTTGGCGAGGAAGACGTTCGGTTTGTCAATGCCAATGAGTTGCAGCGCCGTCTTTCAGCGGCCGCCGAGCATCTCGATGCACTCGCTCAGCAACTCGGCCGGCGCGGCGAGGCGGGCCAGTTGCCAAAGGTTGTTCTCATTGGCGCGCCCAATGCGGCAAAAGCAGTTTGTTCAATGCCTTGCTTGAAGACGATGCGCGCGGCCCTCGTCTCGCCCGATCCCGGCACCACGCGAGATTATCTCGCGGCCCGAATCGAGGCCGCTGGCCTTCCGGTACTGCTGTTCGATACCGCCGGAACCAACCAGTCGTCGGATATAGACCCAATCGATGCCACTGCACAGCAATTAGGAGCGGGGCAGCATGCGTCGGCCGATTTGCGGCTGCTGTGTATCGACGCCAACTTGCGCAAAAGTCGATTGGGATCAAAATCAGACGACCCGAGAGAACACCATCGTCGTGCTCACAAAATGCGATTTAGCCGCATACATTGCAATGCTGCCTCTCTCAATAGGCACGAAAAGTGCCTCGATTGCAAATCTGAACCGTACCAGTAGTAAAACGAAATCTGGACTCGCGGACCTTAGAACCGCAATTCGTGCGGCGCTACTCGCTCGCACCTCCGAAACGGCGGCCTCCATTTGCACAACTCCCCGCATCGTCGAAGGCGTGCGGCTAGCGAGCGAGAACATCCTGCCGCAATCCACCTGGCAGCCGCCGGTTCGGGGGAGGAGCTTATCGCTGCGGAGTTGCGCAATGGCCTCACGGAAATTGGCAAGCTTGTGGGAGCCATCTACACCGACGATTTGCTGGATCGCATCTTTAGCCGGTTCTGCATCGGCAAATAATGCCGCTTTTGCGGATTTTTCTCCGCGAAGCGCTAATTTTGGTTGGCGCAGTTGGCTGGATGGCCTAGATATAAATGGGCCATAACCAGCGCACGGCTGAAGCGCGGCCGAATTCCATCGCCACTCAATCTATCTAATGCATTGCTGCAAGGGAGCTTGTTCATGTTCGACAAAGCCAAACGCATTTCGAGTTTCCTCGTTCTCCGCGGATTATTGGCCCTGGTGTTCGGCGTCCTAGTGCTGGCGCTGCCGCCGGAGGTCGTGGATACAACATTGCTTTTGATGTTTGGCATATTCGCCATTGTGGAAGGCACCGTTGCCATGATCGGGGCATTGGCCAGCCGCGATACGTTCGACGATTGGTGGCTGGTGTTGTTGGCCGGCGTGTTCGGAATTCTGATCGGCTTGTTTACCTTCACTCGGCCGCTGATGGTCGCCACCGTGCTGGTGCTTTACGTGGGCTTCCGCGCGATCCTGCAGGGAGTGCTGGAAATGACCTTCGCCGTGCATTTGCGGAAAGTCATCGAAGGCGAATGGCTCTTCATCCTAGCCGGCATTATTTCCATCTTATTTGGGCTGATCATGATTATGTTCCCGATCAAGGAGGGCGCGGTTGGAACCGTTAAAGGCGTTGCGGTAATCGGCTGGTTGATCGGCATATATGCCATCGCCGGCGGCGCTATGCAGTTGGTGTTGGCGGGTCAGATGCGCGATTGGGTCAAACGGATCGAAGAAAAAAAGAATGCGTCGGCCGGCCCGAAATAGTTTGTGGATTGCAGATTCTCCAAGACCGGGCAGGGAAATGCCCGCGCCTGAATGCGGGATAGCGCTATTTGTAAGGCCGCGGGGCGGGATTTTCCTATCTTGCCTCGGGCTGTATAATCTAGTGCTTTGAAGTTGGACCAAAATTCTCCCTAATCGGAGCTATTACGATCATGGCAGTTATCCTTACCGAACGAGCCGCCCAGGAAGTAAAGAAAATCATCGAGGACCAAAAACTCGGTCCTGAAACCTTGCTCCGCGTGGGCGTGGTCGGCGGCGGCTGCAGCGGCTTCCAATATGCCTTGGGTTTCGACCAGAAGTACGATGCGGCGGCCGACTCGAAATTCGATTGCTTCGGTGTGCCGGTCGTGGTCGATAAAAAAAGTGCCTTGTACCTCGATGGCACCAAAGTCGATTTCTATGAAGGCCTCGAAAAACGCGGCTTCACCTTCGAGAACCCCAACGCCGTGAAAAGCTGCGGCTGCGGCAGTTCGTTCCAGGCATAGGGTCGCAGGGCGCCAAGTCTGTCCGCGACAGTTGAGTTCCAGTAATTCCAAAGCCCCGGCAAATTCGCCGGGGCTTTTTTGCAGCTTTTAGTTTTTGCGCCAATCCCTTAGAATCGAGCCGCGAGGAATGTAAATCGTGGCTGAGAATAAAATCCACATCATTGGCATTGGCGACGACGGCCTGGATGGCATTACCGCGCAGGCCCGGCGACTCATCGACGACGCCGATTTAGTGCTGGGCGCCGAAAGTACCCTGAAGCTCTTGCCCAAACCAGCGGCTGGCAAACAACGGCTCACCATCGGAGCGAATTTCGATGAGGCCGTGCAGCAAGTCGATCGCGCCGGCGATAAAAAAGTAGTGGTGCTCGCTTCGGGTGATCCGCTGTTTTACGGCGTGGCCCGCTACTTGTGCGATAAGCTAGGCAAAGAGCGATTCGAAGTCTTGCCGCACGTCAGCAGCATGCAGTTGGCCTTCGCCCGCGTGAAAGAAAGCTGGGAAGACGCCTATCTCACAAACTTGGCCACGCATAGCTTCGAATCGATCATCGAGAAAATCCGCGTGGCCGATACGGTCGGATTATTCACAAGCGACAGATTTCCGCCATCTGAGATTGCCAAGGCTCTATTGGACCAGCACATCGATTATTTCTCCGCCTATGTGTGTGAGAACCTCGGCTCGCCCGACGAGCGCGTCACGCATGGTTCCCTGAGCGAAATTGCCCGGGAGCAGTTCGACCCGCTGAATGTGATGATTTTGGTGCGGCGGCCGGAAACTCCCGATCGCCCGACCGATGCACAGCGTCTGCGGCAATTCGGCAACCCCGACGAAACATTTCTGCAGGCGCGGCCCAAGCGCGGGCTGCTCACGCCAGCCGAGGTGCGCAGCATTGCACTGGCCGAAATGGCAATCGGCCCCAAGAGCATCGTCTGGGATGTGGGTGCTGGGAGTGGCTCGGTGTCGATCGAAGCGGCCATGCTCGCCGCCGCAAGGAAGTGCCTACGCTATTGAGATGGATCCGGAAGATATCAACCTGATTCGCTCCAATGCCGAGCGGTTTCGAGTGAAAAACCTTGTGCCGGTACTGGGAAAAGCGCCCGAAGCATGGGGCAATTTGCCGCAGCCCGATTGCATTTTCGTCGGCGGCAGCGGCCGCGAAATCGCGCGGCTTGTCGAGCTGGCTTACAAGCAACTTAAGCCTGGCGGGCGACTAGTGGCAAACGTGGGGAGCATTGAGCTCTTGGCCGCCGTCGATGAAGCGCTGCACCGCGCCGGCACCGACGTGCAAGTGCTGATGGTCAACGTAGCCCGCGGAACTTATCAATTGGAACGCATCCGGTTCAACGCACTGAATCCAACGTTTTTACTTTCTGTTGTGAAGAACAAATAGCTAATACCCGATATGCCTGAGCAGCAGCAACTCGACGTAATTGCCGTCGGTGCGCATCCCGACGATGTTGAAATCGCCTGTGGCGGCACACTGGCCAAGCTCGCAAAGCAAGGCTATCGGGTGGGCATTGTCGATCTGACCGACGGCGAGCCCACGCCGAATTCTCCCGGGCCCGAAGCCCGCGCCGCCGAGGCGAAGGCGGCCGCGGAAAAATTGGGCGTCCTCGTGCGGCTAGAGTTGGGGATGCCCAATCGCCGGCTGTTCGATTCGTTTGAAGCGCGCGTCGCGCTGGCGAAAGTGTTCCGTCGCTATCGCCCGAAGTTGGTTTTCGGTTTTGGCGAAAAAACACCACTGGCCTCGCCCGATCATTATCAGGCCATGCAAATCACCGACGCCGGCGTGTTCTATTCGCGGCTGACGAAGTGGGATCAGCACTTCGACAACCTGCCCGTGCATACGATCAGCGCCTACTTGTACTACACGCTAGCCTTCACCTCGTTTGGAATTCCGGCAGGCGCAGGAAGCCTCGTGGTCGATATTGGCGATACCTTGCAAGCCAAGCTCGAAGCGATTCGCTGCTACAAAACGCAGTTCGGCGCGACCCCGGAGAAGCAAATTGAGCAGCGCGTGACGGCGTTTGCGATTCAACTCGGCACTGCCGCCGGCTATCCGGCAGGTGAAATGTTCTCCAGCCCCCGGCTAATCGGCACCCGCGATCTGATGCACTTCCTCTTCGGCCAAAAACCGGGCGATCAACCCGCCCCCCGGAACCACCGCGTTAAAAGCACAATTGTAGGTTCTGCCGAGAAGCTACGATATGAATTGGCGACTCTATCGAATAGTCGGCTTTGCAGTCGCAGGATGGATCTTGGCAGTGCATTGTCACCGAAGCTGCCCCGTGCGATCCTAAACTTTTTGTGCGGTGTTGCCGGATTAGTTATTGCCCAATCAAAATTGGGCAATGAATCTAAAGCAATTCGGAAAACAATCGGGCTTTGCGCCGACGTCGCTTTCGCTGCCCATCGCTTCGGTGCGGCTGCTGATTTAGTTTCGCTACCTTTTCCGCTTGCCCCGTCAACTCATATAGAAACCGGCTGGGAAAAGTGGGGCGCGGCTTGCCCCATTTCATGCGCGCAAGCGCCAGCGTCATCGTCAGACGGTCTTTGGCGCGCGTCACACCCACGTAGCACAAGCGTCGCTCTTCTTCGATGGCTTTTTGGTCCCCCTGCTGTTCGGCATCGACCGATTTTTGGTGCGGCAGCAATCCCTCTTCCATGCCCACCAGGTACACATGCGGAAATTCGAGTCCTTTGGCGGAATGCAGCGTCAAAAGCGCGATGGCATTTCGGTTAAGCTTCGATTGTTTATCTTCAGCCTCGTCGCGCTGGCCCAGCGCAATTTCGTCAAGGAATTGCCTCAGCGATGGTTTCTTGCTGTGCTTTTCGTAGGCGGCCAGCGCGTTGATGACGTCTTGCACAGAAGCCCAGCGCGATTGTTGATCGTTGGCGTCGGGATATTGACGCGCCAGCTCATCTTGATAACGAATTTCCGTCACGAGCGCCCCGGCCATTGAAGATAGCGACTCATTCGGCAAACGCTTCCGGTGGGCCTCGACAAGCGCTCGAAAGCGCCCGATGGCTTCGACTGCCGCGGGAGCAATTCTGCCGCCGGTTTGCATGGTGGCCATGACATTCCACACGGGTTCCCCCGCCGATACCGCTTGCTCTAATAGGCCGCTAACCGCCGCTTGCCCAATGCCGCGCGGGGGCGTGTTGATTATGCGCAATAGCGATGGCTCATCGGCCGGATTATCGATCACGCGCAGGTAGGCCAGAATATCCTTCACCTCGCGGCGGTCGTAGAACGATTGGCCGCCGATGAGCACGTAGGGAATTTTTTCGCGCCGCAGCGCCATTTCGAACGGCCGCGGCTGTTCGTTGGTGCGGCACAAAATGGCGATGTCGCGCGGCTCGATGCCTGGGTTCGCCAAGCGCTGTTTAATATCCGTTATCACCTCGTCGGCCTCGGCGGTTTCGTCTTGGCATTGTAAAATGGCCGGCCGCAAGCCGCCCGGCCGAGCCGCGCGCAGAATTTTCTCGTGGCGCGAGCGGTTGAATGCGATCAGCCGATTGGCGAAATCGAGAATGGCTTCGCACGAGCGATAATTCTCCTCCAGGCGAATCACTTTTGCCCCGGGCCAGTCGTGCTGGAAGCGTAAAATGTGCTCGACCTCGGCCCCTCGCCAACCGTAGATCGATTGATCGTCGTCGCCCACCACGCACAAATTTTGGTGCCCTGCGGCCAGCGCCTTGACGATTCGATATTGGCTGGCGTTGGTATCTTGATATTCGTCGATGAGTAAGTGATCGAATCGAGCGGCTTCGGCGCGGCGCACTTCGGGCGCGGTGTCCAAGAGCGTTTGCGTGAGCAGCAGGAGATCGTCGAAATCGACGGCTCCCCTGGTTTTGAGCGCCTCTTGATAACGCCGGTAGCCCGACGCGGCTAGATGCTCTTTATCGCTCGACGCCGCCTCAATGGCGTCTGCAGGCTGTAGGCCCGCGGTTTTCCAGCGGCCGATAAAATAGAGCAAATCGCCAGACCGCAGTTGTGCCCCCGGCACGCGCAATTCGCGCAGCACCTGGCGGGCGGCACTCTCTTGGTCGCCCCGATCGAAAATGGTGAACTGCCGTGGATAGCCCAGATGCTGAATCTGCCGCCGCAAAATGCGCACACAAAGCGAATGAAAGGTCGAGATTTCAGGCCGCTGCTTAGTGCGGTTTCCCAATATCTCAGCGGCGCGCTCTTGCATTTCGCCCGCGGCTTTGTTGGTGAAGGTAACTGCCAGAATGCGCTCGGGGCGCGTGCGGTTGCGAATCAGGTTTGCGATGCGGTATGTGACCACTCGCGTCTTGCCTGTCCCAGCGCCGGCCAGTACCAACAGCGGACCAGTGAGCGTTTCGACGGCTTCGCGCTGCGAGGCGTTGAGCGACATGAGAAGCGAGCCGAGAAAAGGGGGACGGGTTGTAATCGCGGAGCCGCTGGCGATTCAAATCAGTGGCTACAACATTGGCGAAGCGAGTGTATCGAGTCGGTCAATCAATTGTCTATCGCCTCGGTCGAACTAAATTGCCACACGATCTATACAGTTGCCCCGCGCCCACCTTATTTCGCCCGGCCTTGACGCTGTTTCGCTAGCCGCCCTATACTCCGGTTCTCCGGCGCGATTTGCGCCAACTCAGCATCACGGAACAATATCGACATGAAAGCCAAACAGCGGCACGAACTGCACACCAACGAGTTGGCTGACTGGATCGGAGAAACCTCGGAAACTCTTAAGCCATATTCTGGGCTAATTGTTGCCGGGCTCGTGGCGGTCGTCGTCGTCGTTGCCGTAATTGTCTATTTTCGCGGTGCCAGCCAGCGGGCTGCCATTGCAGCATCGGATCAATTGATTACTGCACTGGGCATGCAAAGCGAAGGAGCGGCTGAGTTGCAGGCCACGGTGAAGGATTACCCAGGCACACCGCAGGCTAATTTGGCCGAAATGATTCTCGGTCAGAACTTGCTCGACATCGGCACAAGTACGCTATTTCACAACAAACTGGCCGGCCGGGAGAATATTTCAAAATCCCTTAACGCATTTCTCGAAGTGCAAAAGAACACGCACGATCCAATGTTGAAGGCCTGGGCGCTGTTTGGCGAAGGCCGAGCACAAGAGTCGCTGGGCGATTTGGCCCGTGCGCAAGTCGCATACCAGCAAATTGTGAATGACTACCCCGACAGCGATGTCGCCGAACCGGCGCGGCAACATTTAAAGCGATTGGAATCGCCTGCTATTCGTTCGTTTTACGATTGGTTCGCAGCGCAAGATATTCGACCGCCGGCTGCGGATACCAGCCCAGGGGTGCCAGGGCTGAGACCCTCGTTCGATATCAAAGAACCGGTTTCTCCGGGAGATGTGAAATTGCCCAGCGCGCTGGAACCATCGGCAAGCGGCCCCGCAGCCAGCGGCCCCGCACTGAGCGAACCATCCTCCCGGTCGACTGGTGCAACTTCTTCCACGCCCCCCGCACCGCCCAGCCCCTCGACCCAAGGCAACAAATCGGGCGAAAAGGCGCCGCCTGAGCCAGCGAAGTGAAATGCCGGCCGAACCACCCATCGAGCGCGTCGTAGAGCCCGATGATGCAGGATGCCGGCTCGATGTTTACTTGGCACGCCAGTTCTCGCAATTCAGCCGCGCGTATTTACGCAAAGCGGTTGATGCCGGAGGCGTTTCGATCGGCGGCCAAACGGCAAAGGCAGGTCAGCGGCTGAAAGCCGGGCAGCAATTGATCATCTCATTGCCCGAGCCCCCCGCCACAGGTCCAGTCCCAGAGAATATTCCACTGGACATTCTCTATGAGGACGAGCATTTGGCGGCGATCAACAAGCCACCTCGCATGGTCGTACATCCAGCCAAGGGGCATTGGTCGGGCACGCTAACCAGCGCCTTGGCTTTTCATTTCCAAACGCTCAGTAGCGCCGGCGGCCCTGCTCGACCGGGCATTGTGCATAGACTCGATCGCGACACCAGCGGCGTGCTGGTCGTGGCAAAAACCGACGCCGCACACTACGCGCTGGCCGAGCAATTCGGACAGCGCACGGTCGAGAAGGAATATTTTGCGATTGTCGTGGGATCGCCCGACCGCGACCGCGATATTATCGATATGCCCATCGGCAATCACCCGTACCAGCGCGAGAAAATGGCCATTCGCCGCGATCACGTCACCAGCCGCCCCGCGCAAACCTATTACGAAGTGGGCCAGCGCTTCGATGGTTTTTCAGCACTAAATGTGAAGCCGAAAACCGGGCGGACCCATCAAATTCGCGTTCATCTGGCGGCCATTGGCAACCACGTGCTGTGCGACAAACAATACGGCGGGCGCTCGGAGATTACGCGAGGAGAAATTCGTCGCGACCTGTCAGACCAGTCTGTGTTGCTGGCGCGTCAGGCCTTGCACGCCTGGCGGTTGAAGCTCGCTCATCCCGTTACCGGCCAACAATTAGAATTCGAGGCGCCGATTGCCGCAGATTTACAAGCCGTGGTGGAAGAGTTGCGGCAATTTCGAGCACTCAGATCGAGCACCAAGTGCTAATCGCTGGCCATGCTGCTGAGCTTTCGCAGGCGGGCAACAGAATCGGCGACGACCTCAATTGCCGTCTCAACTTCTACGGCGGTATTGAACCTTCCCAGGCCAAATCGCAGACTTCCGCGCACCAGATCTTCCGACAAGCCAAGCGCCCTGAGCACGTGGCTGGGCTCTGGATTGGCTGAAGTGCACGCACTGCCGGAACTAACGGCCAACTGCGATTGCATATCCAATAGCAGGGCCTCCCCTTCGACATAGCCAAAATGCACGTTTAAATTGCCCGGCAGACGCAATCCCGGGACGTCGAGCGCCGGCCCGTTGAGACCGACGTCGTCTAATCGTTCGGTGAGTCCCGCAAATAGCCGATTGCGCAGCGCCGCGAGACGCACTTGCTCTTGCGGCATCTGGGTAATGCATATCTCGAGCGCTCGAGCGAAACCAACAATGCCCGGCACGTTGGCGGTGCCGCTGCGCAAACCATTTTCCTGGCCGCCTCCGAAGATTTGCGGCTCGAGGTGAACGATCGGTGTGCGGCGCCTTACAAATAACGCTCCGATACCCTTGGGACCATAAATTTTGTGAGCGGTAAAACTTAATAGGTCGACGCCCACTTCATCGACATTCACTGAAAGTTTTCCGACGGCTTGCGTCGCATCGCAGTGAAATGGAATGCCGCGCTGACGGCAAACCGCCGCAATTTCGGCAATCGGCTGAATCGCGCCTATTTCGTTGTTCGCAAGCATTACCGTTACAAGCGCCGTGTTGTCGCGAATGGCGTCGGCCACCTGTTCAGGCCCGATAAGTCCGGCGCGTGCGCTGCCAACCTGCTCAACTGGCAGCAGCGTAATTTCGCAACCCTGATGCCCTAGATGCGCCAGCGGATCAAGAATCGATTTGTGTTCCGTCGCGACACTGATAATGTGCGGGGCGGCAGACTTCAATTTTCGCCGCGCTCGCTCAACGACGCCAAACAGCGCTAGATTGTTGCTTTCGGTCGCGCCGCTAGTGAACACAATTTCGCGCGGCTGGGCGTCGATTGCCGCGGCAATCGACTCCCGGGCCTTATCGACGGCTTCACGTGCCTCCCAGCCCAGTCGGTG
>CAWGBP010000015.1:0-38514 GCA_963820835.1 Pirellulales bacterium
TTTAGTGTAATTGCGGATCAGGGGTGAGTCAATCGAAGAGGCCGTCTGGCTTATGCCCCAAGATTGGTGCAATTTCGAGTAGGACAGGCTGGATCGCGATAATTGCTTGGTCCGGCAAGAGTTCGAGTTGATCCGGCATCCGCTAGCGGGGATCAACACGATGCCATGGGGGGTTCAGCGACGCCTCTCCGCGATGCTAACGCATGCTTGCAGCCTTGCCGCGGAGACCAAATGTGCCAGGGCTTCGGCTAGCTTTCCGGTCGATCGCAACTTACCGCTTGATCTCAAGGAATCGTTCGCATCCGATGGCCCGCCGTTAAAAACTGATGTGTACTTTAGGTCATGCAGCTATTTTTTCACAAAGGGCCTTCTGCGCAGCGCGCTACATTGATTGCCCAACAGAAGGCGAATTGCCGCGGCGCGGGGCGTGTGCTATTCTCGATTCGACGATAACCCGCCGCGTTATTTTATCCACCATCACCTTCGGCCCAGGGCCGGTCGCCAGCGCGATCGGCTGCTTATGAGCACCGCAGTGCGCGATCGTTGGTTGGCGATCAATTTCGCGGCAACGATCTTCGTTAGCGCCTTTTTGCTCTTCCAGGTGCAGCCGCTGGTGAGCAAGTACATTTTGCCTTGGTTCGGCGGCAGCCCGGCCGTGTGGACCACGTGCATGCTGTTTTTTCAAAGCATGCTGTTTGGCGGCTATGCCTACGCGCATTTGAGCCAGCGGTGGCTTGCGCCGAGAGCGCAGGCGCTTGTGCACTTGGTGCTGATTGTGGCGGCCCTGCTGCTGTTGCACGTGGTGCCGACGGAAAGTTGGAAGCCGACCGATAGTTCGCATCCCGTGGCGAACATATTGTTGCTGTTGGCGGCGACGGTGGGTTTTCCCTATTTCGTGCTGTCGTCAACCGGCCCGCTGTTGCAAGCGTGGTTCGCCCATTCTTATCCGGGCAAAGTTCCGTACCGGCTGTATGCGTTGTCGAACGTTGGGTCGCTGTTGGCGTTAGTGAGCTACCCGTTTTATTTCGAACGGTGGTGGAATATTCACGAGCAAGCGACGTTTTGGTGGTGGGGATTCATTGCATTTGCCGCCTTGTGCAGTTACGCGGCGGTGAGCTTGTGGATGCTGTTTCGAGGCGCGGGGGCGGCGGAGTGGTCGAACGCTCCGGTGGGTCAAGGCGAAATCGCCGGCCTGGAAGTGGCGGCGGACGATTCACCGAACGCAGCTACAGATTCAGCGAGCGCTGAGGAGACTTCGGCTAATAACTCGGCCGCTGATGCGCACCCGTCGCCGCTGCGTCGCTTGCTGTGGCTGATGCTGCCGGCGTTTGCCTCGGTGGTGCTCCTGGCCACCACCAACCACGTGTGTGCCGATGTGGCCCCCATGCCATTTCTGTGGGTAGTGCCGCTGTCGCTCTATTTGCTTACGTTCATCATCGCGTTTGATCATTCGCGGTGGTATGTGCCCAGCGCGTTTGCAGTGCTGACGGTGCTTTCGATTTATGCGGTCGCAGTCGTGCACGATCATGGGCTATCGCGATTGCGGGTTTATGAGTTCGGCACGGCGGGCAAGGTGCTGCACACAGTCCACAACTTTTTCGTAACCCCGGAGATGATTAAAGACCCGGTGACGAGCCAGCCGCGCGAAGATGAATCGAAATGGCGAAAATACGATCTTAGTTTTCTGCAGTTTGCCGGGCTGAATTTTGTGGCGATGTTTGCGGTTTGCATGCTTTGCCACGGCGAGCTCGTGCGGCTACGGCCGCATCCCAAATACTTGACCTCATTTTATTTGATGATCGCGGCCGGGGGGCGCTGGGCGGTATTATGGTGGCGCTCGTCGCTCCCGACGTGTTCAAAACTTATTTCGAATGGAATTTGTCGCTGTTTGTCGGATTTTTGTTGGCGGTGGGCGTTATCGTGCGTGCGCTGCTGTGGCCGCTGGGCCGGGAAAGTTTTTCGCTGGCACGCCAAATTGCTTGGTTTGCAGTTTTGATGACGCCGATTGCGCTTGCGCTGGGCGTGGTGGTGTATGATCTGGCGGAGTTTTTATTGTCAAGCGATCAGACGGGCGTTCTCTTACGCGAGAGGAATTTTTTCGGCACGCTGACGGTCACAAAACATATCGATAGCGATGATCCCGACGACGATTATTTGAAGCTTTTCCACGGGCAAATTACCCATGGTTTGCAATATCAGGGCGAAAAGCTGCGCGATAAGCCAACGACTTATTACGCGCCCCAAAGCGGCGTGGGGCGGACGATCGCCTATTTCCGCCAGCGGCCGGCTAGCGCGCTTAAGCTGGGGGCGGTGGGCTTGGGCACTGGCACGGTCGCCGCGTACGTGGAAAAAGGCGATTCAATTCGTTTCTACGAAATCAATCCGGCGGTCATCGCGATTACCGAGCCGGGAGAATATTTTACGTACTTGAAAGACGCGAAGGAGCGCGGTGGAAAATGCGACATCGAACTCGGCGATGCCCGGCTGACATTGGAGCGCGAAATTCAAAACGGCCAATCGCAGCATTTTCAGGTGCTGCTGCTCGATGCTTTCAGCGGCGATGCCATTCCGGCACATTTGCTCACCAAGGAAGCGTTTGAAACCTACTTGAAGCAAATGGCGACGCCCGACAATGGCGGCGAGCATGGGGCCATTGCCGTACACATTACCAATCGCTACGTCGATTTGGAGCCGGTGGTTCGCGGAATTGCCGACGAGTTCAATCTAGGTTCGGCGGAAATTAGCAACGGCAATGGCGACGACGGCATGTACTCGTCGGATTGGATCATCCTTTCGCGCAACGATAAGCTGATTGCCGAGCTGCAGCAGTATGTCGATGAGCCCGATCCAGAAAAGCCGATGCCGAAGGCCATTCTGTGGACCGACGCGAAGAATAATCTGTTTGATTCGCTGCGCGCGGCAAATCGGTGATTCTTCGCCGTTCAAGGCCTGCTGGGCTAATAATTCGCTTCGGTCGCGACTGCTTCGAACATTGGCGCGGCGGTCCACGTGGCGAACCACTGGCGCAAGTCGGCGGCGAGTTTGTCGGTCGAGTTATCATAATGTGCTGCAGATGCAGAAATGGCGGCGCCTACCGCGGCTCCTTGTTGAATTGCCTCAAGCAGCGCGAATTGGGCTTCATTTAACTCATAGCGGCGGACCACGTAATTGCGCCGCGTGACGGCCAGCCAGGAGGTGCGCGAAGTTGGAATGCCGGGAGTTTCACCGCGCTTCACGGCCGTGTAATAGGTGTTGACCGGGAAGCTAAATTTGAGCAGCCGCACGCAGGGGGCGACGATCAATTTCGCCCGCTCCCATTCATCGGGCGAAAGCGACTGCAAATGGCTCGCATCAAGCGGCGGTTTTCCTTCCAGGCCGGGACTATCGAACACTTCGCTGAACGTACGTTCGAGCCGCGCCAGATCGATGAGGAAATTGGGCCAGTCGGAATTTGTGTCATTCGATGGCGCGACCGGCCGAGTTTCTTGCAAAAACTGCGGGAACTTGCTGCCCAACGCGCCCAACGTGTAGCTATTGGACGGATAGGCTTGCAAATACCCAATGCCGAACTCGGCGAAGACATCTTCGCCAACGGTCTGGCGAAAGACGGGAAACTCGGCTTCCAGGCATTCCATCAGCCGGGCGATATAGGCCTTTGAATAGATCTCCAGGCGCTCGACGCTCGATTGGGCTTGCGATCGACCGATTATGTCTTCAACGGCGCTTGGCGGAACGGAAAAATGCGAATTCGCGTCGTCCGACTCGAGCGCGGTTTTCACGCCGCCCGGATGCGTGACGACCGATTGCATCCAGCGCTGAACTTGTTCGAGTGAAGGAATCATTGTGAGGGACAAGAGGCGAGGGACATGGGGGAAGTGTGAACTGGGAATTGATGATAGATTATTCGATCAGGGCGCCGACGAGTGTGGCCGGGTGCGGGACGGCGATGTGGTTCGTCTCGTCATTGTCAATCAAATTTTCATTGATCGCAGTCGCCGGCAGATCGTCATCCATGTGCTCGCGCGCTTTGAGCACTTCGGCGTGCAGCACGGGAAATGGCGGGAGCTTGGCGTCCCATTCCAACAAGGTCGAGGTACCGCCGGTCAACTGGTGCGCAAGGCGATACAGCTCCCACACCGGGTTTTTCACTTCGCCATCGTGGGTATCGAGCAAGTGCGTGCGGCAATTGGTGTGGCCGGCAAGATGCACCTGCACGATGCGGCGGTGCGGCACGTTGTTGATGTACGCCACGGGATCGAAATCGTGATTCACACTCGACACGTACACGTTGTTCACGTCCAACAGCAGCCCGCAATCTGTGGCCTCGGCCAATTGCGACAAAAACTCCCATTCGGTCATGGTCGAGCTAGTAAACGTCACATAACTGCTGGGGTTTTCGAGCACCAGCGGCCGCTCTAGAAAATCTTGCACGATGCGCACGCGGGCGGCAACGTGCTCAAGCGCCTGGTCGGTAAGCGGCAGCGGGAGCAGATCGTGCGTGTTCATGCCCAAGACGCCGGTCCAGCATAGATGGTCGGAAATCCAGCGGGCGTTCACTTCGGCAGCCAGGCGCTTGAGCTTGGCCAAGTAGTTGAAATCGAGCGGATCGGTGCTGCCAATCGAAAGCGACACGCCGTGCATTACCACGGGATAACGCTCGGCAATTTGCTCGAGCACATAGCGCGGGCGGCCGCCGGAATCGATATAGTTTTCAGAAATGACCTCGAACCAATCGACCGCCGGCCAATGCTCGAGAATGTGAGAGAAGTGCGCACTGCGCAAACCCACGCCTAAACCCAAATTCGGATGGCCGAGTCGCGCGGGAAGCATGATTAGTTAAACGGATAAACGGTGAAAAAAAGCGCAGGGCAATTGGCTCAATATAGGCAATTCGTGTCGATGCCGCATCTGTTCACTTTCGCGGCGACGGTATATCTTGAACTGATTGAAGTTGTCCAAGGTTTGCTAGCGCGAGGAATTTCATCTGATGAGCGCCGAACGCCGTCTCGCAGAACTCAAGCTGGAACTGCCGCCTGCGCCAAAGCCGGTCGGCGTTTACAAGCCGGTGGTCATTGCCGGCAATTTCGCATATCTTTCGGGACATGGGCCGCTGAAGAGCGACAAATCGCTGATCACCGGCCGCGTGGGGGCCGATTTGGATGCGGAAGCCGGCAAGGCGGCTGCGCGACAAACGGGGCTGGCAATTCTTGCGTCGCTGCGCGAGGCGCTGGGAAGTCTCGATCGCGTGAAGCGCATTGTCAAAACATTGGGGCTAGTCAATTGCACGCCGGAATTCACTCAGCAGCCGGCGGTCATCAATGGTTTTAGCGAGCTGATGGCCGATGTGTTCGGCCCCGATGCCGGCGTGGGGGCGCGAAGTGCGGTCGGAGCAACTTCGCTGCCGGCGAACATGGCCGTGGAAGTGGAAGCCATCTTCGAAATCGAATGACGACCACTCGTGCCACCACTGGTTGTTTTGCATCGGCACTTTCAACTGCCGAGAATTGGGAAACGGCCGCGGAGGAGGTCTGCCAAAGGGCGCAAGCGGGTTTGAATGGGACGGCGAACCTCGCGTTTTTGTTCGTCTCGCCGCACTTCGCCGATGATCTCGCGCACATTGTCGACCGCGTTCATGCTGCAATCGGCTGCGACGCGCTATTGGGCTGCACGGGCGAATCGGTTATCGGCGGCGCGCGGGAAATCGAATCGGCTCCGGCCTTGTCGTTATGGCTGGCGTCGCTTGGCGGGACGCAAATTATGCCCATGCACTTGGAGTTTGAGCGCACCGCTGAAGGAGGCATATTCACCGGCTGGCCACCCAATTTGCCCGAAACATGGCCCGAGGGTACAGCGGTCATCCTTCTGGGCGAGCCATTTAGTTTTCCGGCCGACGAATTGGTGCGGCGGCTCAACGAAGATCATCTCGGCGTGCCGGTGCTGGGGGGCATGGCGTCGGGCGGGGTTGCGCCGGGTGAAAATCGCCTGCTGCTGGGGGGCAAAACTTACGATAGCGGGGCGCTGGCGGTCATGCTTCACGGGGCCGCTGGCGTGCGGAGCGTCGTTTCGCAGGGTTGCCGGCCGGTGGGCGAGCCGTTTGTCGTCACTCGGGCGGAGGCCAATGTGATTCACGAGCTCGGCGGCAAGCCGCCGCTGGTGCGCCTGCAGCAGGTCTATGAAACGCTCTCGCTGCAGGAGCAGGAAATGATTCGCCATGGCGTGCATGTGGGACGGGTAATCAACGAGTATCAAGACGAATTCAAACGGGGCGATTTTTTGGTGCGCAATGTAATCGGGGCCGATCGAAGCACGGGCTCCATTGCGATTGGCGATTTTGTTCGGGCAGGGCAAACCGTGCAGTTTCATGTGCGCGACGAGCAGTCGGCCGATGACGATTTGCGGGCGCTGTTGCGCCGGGCGAAGGCCGGCGACAAGCAACAGCCCTGCCGACGCGGCGCGCTGTTGTTCACCTGCAACGGTCGCGGCACGCGCATGTTTTCGTCGGCCGATCACGACGCCGGGTGCGTGCGCGACGAGCTGGGGGAAATTCCGCTGGCTGGTTTTTTCGCCCAAGGCGAAATCGGGCCGGTCGGCGGAGTGAATTTTCTGCACGGATTTACCGCCAGCCTGGCGCTGTTCGAAATTGAGTCGTCATGAGCAGATCGCTGGCCACCTCGATTCTTCCGCAGGAGTTTTTTGCCCGCTCGACGCTAACGGTCGCCCGCGAGTTATTGGGGAAATACCTGGTGCGCCGCATGCGCGGCCGGGAGCGGGCCGAGCAAATCAACGAGGTCGAGGCGTATATCGGCCCGCACGATTTAGCCTGCCACGGCCGCTTCGGGTGCACGTCGCGAACGGAAGTTATGTTCGGCCCCGCCGGGGTATGGTATGTCTATTTGTGCTATGGAATCCATTGGATGCTGAACATCGTCACTGAAAAGGAAGATTGGCCAGCCGCTATTTTGCTGCGCGGGGCTGGCGAGCTTACCGGCCCGGGAAAACTCACTAAGGGACTGCACATCGATCGGCGATTGAACGGCAAGCGGGCTGAGGAAGCCTCGCGGTTGTGGATCGAAGATCGAGGCATCGTCGTGCGTCGATCACAAATCGTGCGCTCGCCGCGCGTCGGCATCGATTACTCGGGCCATTGGAAAGACAAGCCGTACCGGTTTATGCTGCGGCGATCGTCTTAGCCGCCAATGATGCGCGGCCGAAGTATTAGCGACATTAAGGCGACGTGGCACTGCCATGCGTCCGAAAGCGGCAGCAGTTGTATCGAATATGCCGAACGGGCAAGCTTTCGGCGGTTGGCATTGCCGCAACCGGTGCATGCATCCCGCCGAAGCGGCCGACAAATCGGGTATGATATCCAAGTGCAATTCGAGCGTGTTCAGAGTGATTGAAGCGATCTCGGTTAAACACATCAATGTCTGCCAAACTCGAAAGCGAACTCGCCGCCCAAACCGTCCCGCAAGGCGTGCTGGCGCGATTTGTCGGCAAAGTGGCGCTCGTGACTGGCACCAGCGATCGGGGCATTGGCGGGGCCATTGCCGAGCGGCTGGCGCAGGAAGGGGCTGCCGTGGCAGTGCTTTCCCGCCATGAGCCCAAGCGGCTGCTCAAGCGGCTTGCGCGATTGAAGCAAGGCGCGGTGTGGCTCGATTGCGACGTGACCGATACAGCGCAAGTGCAACACTCCGTCGAAAAAGCAGTATCGCAGTTGGGCCGCCTCGATGTGCTAATCAACAACGCAGGCGTGGAATACGCTCGACCCTTTGAGAAATTCAGCGACGATCAGTGGCAGAACTTGCTCGACGTGAACTTGCACGGAGCGATTCGATTGAGCCGTGCAGTGCTGCCGCACTTCCCGTCGCCGGGGGGCGTGATTGTGAACGTAGCTTCGGCGTTGGCATTGGGGGGCTGCCCGAGCTTCAGTATTTATAGCGCGGCCAAGGCCGGATTGATCGGGCTCACGCAATCGCTGGCGTGGGAGCTTGCGCCTCGAAAAATTCGCGTGGTTGCCATCGCGCCGGCCCTTGTGGCCACGCCGATGACACTTAAGCACCTGGAACATCTGACAACGCAAGTGCAGGCGCATTTAGAATCGATTCATCCGCTGGGCGTCGGACTGCCGCACGATGTCGCCGGCTCGGTGGCGTTTTTGGCCTCCGACGACGCTCGCTGGATCACCGGCATCACGCTGCCATTGGGCTGGGCGCCGCATTACCCATTGCCGGTGGAGCAATTCATGACCGCCGATGAACCGGCGCCTGCCAAGCCGCGCTGAAAAATCATTCCAAATTCAGCGCCACGATGCGCCAAAATTCGTGGCCACTGGTGTCGGTGCCGCGAAGCAGCGTAAAGTGAACGACGAACGAGTGCTCTTGGCCGTCGATATTTGCTTTCACCCGGTAGCGCGCTGAAACGATATCGTTGCCGTATTCATCGCCGCCGGTGGCGCTGAATTTCGACCGGCTCGACCTGCGCATGATTTTTAGCGGCCAGCAGCGTTTTGGCTGGATCGGTCGTTAAATATTTTTCGTAGCGCTCTTTGGGCCGCGTGTCGTCGGGATGGCTGTCATCGTGAAGCGCCGTTTCCGGATCGGCATCGAACGGCTTGCGCATCGATCGGCGGCTGCAGCAGTTGATAGGCCCCGAACCCTTTCCCCTCTTTGAGCAGTTCGATGAACTCATCGGCGAATATGCGGCCGCGCGTTTCGAGCCAATGCCGGCGCACGGCGATTCGCGTGGGGGCCGCCACGCCGAACACAATTGCCAACAGCAGCCCGAGAACCGCCAGGTTCCATCCGACCAGCTCGCCGCCAGAGCGGCTGATGCGCCACATCGCGATTCCCGCCGCAAGCAATGCCGCCAGCGGCACCGACCAGAGGACCGGCCCGACCAAGGCCACGCCCGAGAGCAATCCGAGCACGAGCGCCGCAATGGCCCAACCGGAAATCGCGCGATAGGCAATATCACCCGTCCCGGCTTTTTCCTTGGCGGTGCTCATGCTCGAATCGGTTCGCGCCATCGGCATAGCAAAGCAATTCCGTGGATAGGGGGAGATTATTTCCCGCTGACCAGCAGGCCTGGCTCTTTTGCCAGTGCGTCGCGGCGCGCGCCGTATTTTAAAATGAAATCGGCGTTGGGGTCGAAAATATGATTGTCGGAATCGCGCCCCAGCGCCCCGTCTTTGCTCATGCCGTGAATAAAGGCCAGCCAGTCGCGGTCGGGCCCGAGGCCAAAAAACATTTTATCGTCTGGCTTTTCTTGAAATCCCAAATAGTTTCGCGACAGGGGCGCCATGTGCATGGTAAAGAGCGTGAATTGCACCATGACCCAGCCGATCCAGGCGGCAAAAAATAGGCCCCCGCCAACATCGAGCGGCTTAAGGAACCGTACTTTGTGGCGCGAGAGGAAATCGGTTGCCAGGCGCATAATAACTAGCGACAGTGCGAAGATCGCCCACACCGCGACAATATCCCAGAGGTAAGTGAAGCTCGGCAGCATGCCGTTGAGCCAGGTGGCCAGCGGTTCGAAGAAATTGGTGGCCAGCAAGGCCGCCGTCATGACATTGATGAGCATGATCGCCGCGCCCCACAGACCTTCGCTGAACACGAACGCCACGCAGACGGCGAATACGACCGCGAGAAAAATGGTGATGTACATGGGGGGTATCTGGGTGCCTTTGGTGGCTGGGTGTCTGGGTGTCTTAGTGTCTAGGTGACTTGTCTTGGTGCTTGGCTGTCTAGGCGTCTCAGAAACTCAGACACCCAGAAACTCAGACACCAAGACACCTAAAACTCACCCCTTCAATACTCTTTGTAATTCCGTGAGCGATGTGGTTCCCTTTACCAATAATACCAAGCCTTCTTCTTGAAATGTTTTCATGCCGGCGCGGCGAGCGGCGGCTCGAACGGCGTCGATCTTTGGATTTTTGACAAGCGCCTCGCGCACCCCATCGTCAACCACGATAAGTTCGAACATGCCGATGCGCCCCTTATAACCGATGCCCTGGCAATTCGGGCAGGGCTTCTTCGGGTCGGCTTCCGTCGGCGGCCGAAATAGCGTTTGCACCTTGCTCGCTAGCGTTCCCAACTGCTGCAACACTTCTGCAGGCGGGGCATAGGCTTCCTTGCATTCGTCGCACAGGCGCCGCACCAGGCGCGTGCAAACAGCGCCGCTGATGGCGTTCACAAAATCTTTCGGCGGCACTTTGAGCATCAGCACGCGCAACAGCGACTCGGGTGCGTCTTTGGCGCGAATGGATGTTAGCACCAGCCGCTCATCGTGCGTCTGATCGCACAAAAACTTGCCAATTTCCGGATCGTTCATATTTCGCACGACGATCACGTTGGGATAGGTGCGCACCATTTTCTGCAGCACCGGCAGCAGTTGCTCGCCGCCGGCGGGGTTGTAAGTGGTCACATGCACGTTTTCGACTTCGCGTTCGGGATATTTTACATCTTCGACCGAGGCAAAATCGCGCATGTAGCAATCGCAGGCTTTGAGTGCGCCGTCGAACAGGCTGCTCAGCCCCCCCTGCGGCAGCGAGGAAAACAGAACCATGCCTTGCGGCAAGTTCAACAAGGCCTCGAGTTGCTGCTGCGTTTTGCTGCGCATGCCCAGTTCCTCGAGGGTGAGGATTGGCGCTTTGGGCGATTGCAGGGAAACCAGCGCTCGCTCTCCCCCTTCGACGCCCTGGCTTTGCAATTTGCAATTGTATTTTTTGGTATGGTACTCGGCGCTGAAGGCTCCTTCTTGCCGCTTGACGCGCTCGGCCGGATCGAGGCCCGCGAGCATTTTGAAAACCGCCAGCAGCATATCGCCCGGCTCGCGGTCCAGCGGATCGATGTTGTGCCAGACGCCATCGATCTGATAGCGAACCGCCACGTTGGCTGCCGTGAATTCCATCATCATCGCGTCGCCCGAGCGATCGATCATGTCGGCCACCATGCCCTTGGCCGGCACATATGCGGGCGACTGGCGGGCGAGCGTCAAATTCGCTTCGCCGCTGCGGCCGCCGCCGACCGCGCCTTTGAAATCGACCGGCGCCCCCTTTTGATAATCCATCTGCTTTTCGGCCGAAACTTTTACGCCCATTTTGCCCAGCCCGCCGGCCAACAAGAACCGAATGTGCGACGGCGTAAGCACGCGTTGGTGCGGCTCAACCGCCTGATTGCGCACGGCCAGGTAAGCGCCCAGCGGCACAAAGTACGCCAAGAGCAACAGGGGAAAGGCGATGGCGAACGTTGGCAGCACCCACAATAGGACGAAACTGCCGATAAATGTTCCGAAGACCACCGGGTTCCAAAGCTGGTGGTTGAGTCCCAGCCGCAGGCAATCTTGGCCGACCCAGTCGGTTGTTTTCACCCAAAGAGCGAACAGCGCCCAACTGAGCAAAATCTTGACCGTGCTCAAATAAAAGCCGGGGTCGCGCGGAAACTTCGACGCCGACGGAAGCGTGTACGGGGGCCACGCATCGCTGGCTGCGGCGCCTGCGTCTTGCGCCAGTGCCGCTTGCGCGATAAACAGCGCTGCGGCCAGCACTACCAAGCCGATAACCAACTTTGCCGTGCGCGTCATCAAAGAATTCCCTTGGCTCCGATATCGATGCCTTTGAGCGCCATTTTCAAGGCCTCCACATTCGGCGCTACTTCCAAGGCAACTTGCCGATCGACGAAATCGCGCTCGACCAGGTCCTTCAAACTCATGGTGAAATCTTGCATGCCCTCATTTGCCGACATGCGAATCAAATCGGCCAGCTTGTCGTCGCGCGATTCCAGAATCAGCTTGCGCGTATTTGGGCCAAATGTCATCACCTCCACGGTGGGCACGCGGCCGACACCGGGCTTAATCGATGGCAGCAACTTTTGCGCAACAATGCCTCTCATATTGAAAGCCAAGGCGCTGCGCAGCGACGAATGCATATCTTGCGGAAACAGGTCGAGAATGCGATTGATCGTGCTGGGGGCGGTGCTGGAGTGGATGGTGCCGAACACCAGGTGCCCGGTTTCCGCGGCGTGGATGGCCGTCATGAATGTTTCTTCGTCGCGCATTTCGCCCACCAGCATCACGTCGGGGTCTTCGCGCACGGCGTGTTTCATGCCAATGGAAAAATCTTTCACGTCGGTGCCGATTTCGCGCTGATTGATCAGGCACTTATCTTCGGTGAATGTGAATTCGATCGGATCTTCGAGCGTCAAAATGTGCTTGCGGTAATTGTGGTTGATGTAGTTGAGCATCGACGCAATGGTCGTGCTTTTGCCTGATCCAGTGACGCCGGCCAGCAAAATCATTCCTTGATCGAATTTGCACAGGTCTTCGATGACGGGGGGCAGATTCAATCCGGCAAAATCGGGAATGAAATTATTTACGCGCCGCGCGACCATGCCGATGTGCCCCAATTGCTGCAGCAGGTTGACGCGGAAGCGCCATTTCACACCATCGACGTCGACGACGTGCGCGAAATCGACCCCGCCGGTTTCTTCGAGAATCGCGCGGCGGCGATCGTCCAATAGCGCAAAGCAAATGCGCACCATTTCCTCGTCGTCGATCGGCGGACGGTTCAGGGGCTTAAGCGATCCCTTCACGCGCACGTAGGGGGGCGCTCGGCCTTCAAATGCAGATCGCTCCCCTCGAGCTTCACCAGCGCCCGAAACAGTTTGTCGATCTCGAGTTCCTCGTGCTTCACGAGGAACTTGGTCGGCATGACGTCCATTTTTGGTGTGTGGTGGTTATTTTTTTCGACACCGGTGCTCTCGCGGCGAGCCGCCACTGGCAACGCTTGTTTCACCACGAAAAACTCCTCTCCCTGTTCCCGTAGTTTCCTTACCCCTCGTTCGTCCTGACGCCTCTCATCAACCGAAAGTAGATTTTTCGCCAGCCAATTACAATCGCACCGCAATGCCGCGGTTGCGCATCGCTTCCTTCACTTGGCGAATTGTGTATTTGCCAAAGTGAAAGATGCCCGCCGCCAGCGCGGCATCGGCGTGGCCGATGGCGATGGCATCGGCCATGTGTTCCGGAGAGCCGGCCCCGCCGCTAGCGACCACGGGCACCGAAACCTCGCGGCTTACCGCCGCCGTCATCTCCAAATCATACCCAGTTTGCGTGCCGTCTGCATCCATGCAGGTGAGCACAATTTCGCCGGCCCCCAGCCGCTCGACATCCTTGGCCCAGGGAACCGCTTCCAGGCCTGTTCCAACTCGCCCCCCATTAATGTGGACTTCCCAAACTTCGCGCCCATTTTTTTGCACCCGCTTGGGGTCGATGTTCACCACAATGCACTGGCTGCCGAACTTGCGAGCTGCCTCGCGCACGAACTGGGGATCCTTACAGGCTGCGGAATTGATAGAGACCTTATCGGCTCCGGCATTGAGTAGCGCGCGGATGTGATCGATGGTGCGGATGCCGCCGCCGACGGTAAGCGGCATGAACACCACTTCGGCCGTGCGGCGCACCACGTCGAGAATGATATCGCGCCCTTCGTGGCTGGCGGTAATATCCAGGAACACCAACTCGTCCGCCCCTTCGGCTTCATACCGAGCGGCCACCTCGACCGGATCGCCAGCATCGCGCAGGTCGAGAAACTTGGTCCCCTTAACCACCCGGCCACGATCGACATCTAAACAGGGAATAACACGCTTGGCGAGCATAAGCTTGCCACTCTAAGCGCGGGTTGCAGGCGGGTCAATCGGCGAAAAATCGTTCGAAATCGGTTCTAGGAGTAGTACGACTTCTCCCATTTTTTATCCCATTCACCGACAAAACGCTTGCAATTTCCGTAGGTTCAACCAAAATGACTGGTCAGACCGCCGTAAGGTGGGGGGCTCGGGCGAATCTTCTTGGGACAGTCTTCTCATCTCCGTCTTGTGAGCCCACCTCAATGCGAACTCTTGAAAACTTCTGCGGACATTCCCTGCGCATTGGCACCCCGGTCGTGCTGTTTTTTGGCATCCTGGTCGTTTCGAATTGCGCAACGGCGACCCTCGTACAGTGCAACTTCAGCGGCACGATAATCAGCACCTCACACACCGAATGGGGGAACACCATCCCCAACTCCACGCCCGTCAGCGGGACGTTTTATTTCGATACCAACAGCACGGCCTCTGGCTCGGGCAATGTATATCAGCAGTCAATCCCAGGTGGCTTTACTGCCACGATTGGCGCTATTGCTCAGCGCGGATAGCTATAACGTCACAGTCGGAAACGACGTCGTGCAGCCCAATCAAACTTTGCTTGATTCTCTAGTGATACAGTTTGCAAACAATGCCAGCCCAGCGCCGCAAGCGCCGCTAATGGTCAACGGCAATCCGCAAAGCGTCGGGCAATTCACCCTGAGTCTGGTCGGCTCGAGTAGCTTATATTCGAGCTCTTCCTTGCCAACGCAGGTCAACACCACCGATTTCAGCGCCAAAACAGGGATTATTGGCGACCAGCCGTTTAATTCGCAAACTCCTAATCAGGACTTCTTCATTCTGTCGAGCTTAACAACGGTGCCGGAGCCCGGTTCACTTCTGTTGGCGATTCTCGGCGCAACGATGCTACCCGCGGTTTGGACTCGGCGGAAACTTTCACGTGCCAAATGCACGACCCACTCCCGATTGTAATCGAAGCCGCCGGGCCCTAACGCTCGTCGAGTTGCCCTTCGACAAGCTCAGGGTAGTGAGCAAGATTAAACGCCGAGCGTTTACGCTTGTCGAACTCCTGGTGGTGATCGCCATCATCGGCGTCTTAGTAAGCTTGCTCTTACCGGCCGTGCAAGCGGCCCGCGAAAGCGCTCGCCGCGCGACGTGCCAGAACAATCTCAAGCAAATCGGCTTGGGGCTTATCAATTTCGAAGGCACGCATAAAGCGTTTCCCGTGGGATCACGAGTTAATAATTCGGGGGGATTCTACTCACTAGGGTTAAGTTGGTGGGTCGATTTGTTGCCGCAGATTGAAGAGAAATCGCTCCACGACAATCTCGATCTGTTCAGCCCTAACAACGGTTGGCTGATTTTCAACTCGACAAATGCGCAGGCGTTGGACGGCAAGACTATCAGCGTAATGTTTTGCCCGAGCAGTCCTGTGCCAGCGTTATACCCGACCGGTGCCTCGACGACTGTGATGATGCCCTCGTATGTGGGAATTGCGGGCGCCACTAACGACGACAGTTTTTCAGAGTCACGAACCAGCGTATGCTGCGTGCCGCGAAACGACGGCGAAATTGCCGCGGGGGGCTTGCTTGTGCCCAATGCTGCCATTCGGCGCAAAACGATTCTCGATGGCTTAACGCTCACACTGGCCGTGGGAGAGTGTTCCGATTACGCCTTTGACGCCAGCGGCAATAAGTACCGGCTGGATGGAGGCTTCAATGCCGGATTCATTACAGGAACCGCAGGGCTAGGCACCCCGCCGAATTATTTCCCGAGCATTATCGCGCCGCCGGCTTGGAATATTACCACCATCCGCTATTCACCTAACATGCGCGATTATTCGCAGCCTGGCTTAGCCGACGTGCATGGGGCCAACAATCCGCTAACATCGGCGCACTTAGGCGGAGTGAATAGCTTGTACGCTGACGGCGCGGTTCACTTCACGACCAATGCAATCGATGTTCGCACATTGAAGTGCCTTGCGACGCGCGACGACGGCGGAGTGATCTCTAATGCTCCATAATTTCAATTCTGGATGTCGGCCGGACGCCTCGCATTACGGTCTTATAAATGTCGACCGTAATCGGGTTTGCCACTCGCTTGGCTAATAAGGAGGTTTGAACATGCGCAGAGGTTTTTGCTTTGTGGCGATTTTGGTGCTGGGACTGATGGTGATTCCAGCCTGGGGAGAAAAATCCAAGGATCCAGGATTTCCATGCCAATGTGTTCTCTGGCCGGTATATAGCGACGACGTAGGCACGCTCTACTATTGCGACGACTACCAATCGAATTGTACGGATGAACCGCAGGCCGATTACGCGTACGGCACTTATCCCTGGCCTCAATATTGTGGCAGTTGTAATCCAGAAGTGCGCGACCATACCACTTCTCCATTTCCCGGGATGACTAAAAAAATCCAACCGACGGATACTCTGCAACTGCCAAGTGCGCTGGCGAGTCAATACGCCAGATTTTTGTCGGATCCAGACATTCAATATGTGAAGATGATCGATAACGCGAAAACGCCCGCAAGTCATTGTGCCAAGGTTTTTTGCTTGCTGTAGACAGAGATGGTGCATCAACTACTGTCGCGACGGGCAGGCTTAGTTTCTTCTATGTAGCGATGGAGATTGATGGAACACCCCCAACGCCTCCTAAAACCGCTACGACGAGCCGACCGATCGACCAAACCCGTCCCTGCTGCGCTTACGAATGCACATGTCCAGTTGGTAACAATGGCGACCTTGTTCGGGTAGTCGTCCTGTTGGCTGCCTCTCCTTCACCAACGCGGGCCAAATCAGAAACGCAGAGTAAATAACGTTTAGAGTTCGCCCAGGCCATGAAGAACATCACGAGCGAGCGGCGGCCAGTGTGGGCTCACTGGTCGTCGTCGAAGAATGGCGCCTTGGCGCTGCGGACGCAGCGAAAACCCAGCCAGGGGTAGATCGCATTTCGCCGAACCCTCGGCAGGCCGACGGATGTATCGAAATTCTCAGTTGGATCGCTGCCGAGAATAAGTCGCCAACTTCCCCCAATGATCGTGCGGTAGTCGTCGGGGAATGCCAAAATTCCGGTCTCGGCGGCGTGAGCTTTGGGAATTGGAATGGTGCGGTTAGTCGTCCACTCGGCGACGTTGCTTAGTAAGCCCACAATCGGCGGCGCGGTTTCGGTCGCATCGCCGATTACTTCATCGACTGGTTTGATATCGGACGAAAGTACTTTAGGTCGCCGATCGGCGGGAACCAGCGCCATTGCCGCTTCATATTCCTCCAGCGTCGGCAATCGCTTACCCGCCAGTTCAGCCGAATGCAGAGCGTTGTCAAAATTGTCCATCATCGGGTAATTCGACCCGCGCCTCATGATTCGCAGATCGACAAAAGGGGGTATGGACGGCAAGTCGTGAACATTTTCCCAATCGCGTTCCGTGAACTCGTGCGTATCCATATAGTAGGGAGGAACCGAGCCTGGATTTGACAATTTCGGATCGCCCACCAATACCATCTCTTGGGTTACCGACTTGGGCGGAATTTTGATTTTATCTAGTTCGACGGCACCGTCCTCGCGCGTTATCCAGCGATCGTGGAAGAAGGGTCCTGGCGGATCTCCCGCCAAGCGCGGCACGTGGCGTACCGTTTCCATAAAGCTGCCGTCGTCACGCGCGGCCACGACAAAATAATCGCCTGGCCGCAACTCTACCTCGACAGGGCTTCGACCCGAGGCGCGAACTTTTTCCCGCGGTACAAGCGCCCCCGTATCAGCACTATATGGCACAAACACCATACGCGCGTCGGGAGGGTCGGTAGTAATGCTCACCCTGCGCAGACCCAACAGCGAATGATTTTCTTTGGTCAGGTGCGCGTTAGCGGCCACGACTGCCGCGAGAACAAACAGCAAAGAGATCGAGGCCGCCACGGCCGGGCGGCGGCGAATCCAGCGCCAACTTTTTTCCAGACGCGTAACGCGTCGGGCCAGAATCGGCTCGCCGTCACGAAAATCGCTCGAGATCGACGGCCATTTCCCGCGCGGTTCGATAGCGCCGCGCTGGATCCTTGGCAATCGCCTTTAAGCAAATCGTTTCCAGGTCGCGCGGCAGATTGCGCTTGAACGTGCTGGGGGCGGCGGGCTCCTTGTGAATGATTTGGAAAATGAGCGTATCTCGCGTGCCGCGAAATGGCGGCTGGCCCGCAAGCATTTCGTAAAGCATGGTGCCCAGCGCATAGATATCGGTGGCGGCGCCAGAGCGCGACGATTCGCCGCGCGCTTGCTCGGGAGACATGTAAGCCGGCGTGCCCAGCAACTGGCCGTCGAGCGTCAGGTCGCCCGCATCCTGCGTCCATTTAGCTAGGCCGAAGTCGGCAATGTGCGGATGCCCTTCTTCATCGATCAGAATATTGCTGGGTTTTAGATCGCGATGAATGACGCCGCGCCCGTGCGCATGCTCCAGCGCTTCGGCAATCTCAACGCACAGGCGCGCCGCCTCGGCTGGATTGAACCTAGCACTTTGCAGCCGTTGTTTGAGACTCGTGCCGGCGACGTAGCTGGAAATAATATAGGGAGTCGGTCCATCGCGCCCGGTCTCGAACACCGTCACGATGCCGGAATGATCTAATTGGCCGGCAGAGCGGGCTTCGCGCAGGAAACGATCGAGCTCTTCATCCGATAGAGACAAGCGCCTGGGAATTTTCACGGCGACTGTGCGCTGCAGGCGCGGATCGCGCGCCTTCCAAACTTCGCCGGCAGCGCCTGTGCCCAATAATTCGAGCAATTCGAACTGCGCGATTCGCCGCTGCGCCTGAGCTGATTTCTGGGAGTCGCCATGCGCAACATTTTGCTGCTTGAATCGCGCCCGCTCGATCTCCCCGGCAAAGTCCCCAAACCGCTGTCGGTATTCTTCCCAAGTAGGTTCTCCGCCTATCGAATTGCGCAATTCCCAATCGACGAGGATCAATTCGACGAGCAAATCGCCTCGGTCGGCCGCGGTGCAATGCTCGAGATAAGCGGAAATTTGCGGATGTTCTTCGCGCCGGAAAGCGGCTTCGTACTGGTCGCAATAGAAATCGATCCGGTCGGCCAGCGTATCCAACCCCGACACGTCGAGCGTGGCTGGCGAATCAATCTGCGCGGAGAAATTCTTTTGCCCAAGCATTGCGAATAAGCTGGAGCTTTCGTTCGATGGAGCGAGTGCTGACCGCCAGCTCCGCGGCGATTTCGACCACAGTATAACCTTCGACGCGGGAAATTGCGATTTGCCGCATTCGATCGTCTCGCAATAAACCCAGAAGCCGCTTAGCCTGCTCTTCCAACATCACTAACAGGTCGGGCGAAGGCTCGTCGTTGATTAATTGCTCGAACAGCCCTTCGGCGCCACTGGCATCGCCGTGGTTGTATTCTGCGGCGACTCGGCCTCCCCCGCGCTTCTTTGCTGCCTGGCGGCGGGCCAAATCGACCGTTTTTTGCTTGGTAATCGCCAGCAGGAGCCACCAAAGTTCGTCGCGATTGCGAACATCGTCAAAGCGACCGGCAGCTGCCCCGCGATACAGGCTCAAAAATACGCTTTGGGCGACATCTTCCTCGTCGGCCGCACCCTTGGGCATGGTCGCCAATCGGCGCTTTGCCAACTCGGTGAGCCGGTCTTTGTAGCGACGCCATAACTGCTCGACAGCACGGGAATCGCCCACTTTAAGCGAAGCTATCCATTGGCTGATGGAATGCTCGGAAGACATAAACCCCGCAGCAAGAGAAGACTTTCCCGCTGAAAGAGAGGGCAGTCCCCCCTCGCCTCACGCATCTTAATTACAACGCCCCTCCCGACAACAGTGGGATACCAAGCAAGGGGGGTGCCGTTTGGGTGGGGAAATCGAGCCAGATTTGAAATTTACGTCATTTTGAGGAAATTGCTGTCGGGCTGACGGACATTTCTGCGGTTTGTCTATGTGTGCTCCAGCGCCCTCTCGTTTTGGGGCAGGGAGAGGGTGCTGGTTTCCTAATTTTGGAACTCGCGCGATCCGTCGGCACGTCGTTTCGGATAGATCATCAATCGTTGAAGCGGTTTGCGTCCTTCTTCTCTATGCCAATTGCACTATGGTTCGCGCGACTTCAAACCTTTTAGCTGCCTGGACTATGAGCGACGAAGCCCCCTCGTGCGGCGCGAATTGTGTCGGGTGCCGCGTCGTGAACCATCAAGAAAGTACCATGCGCGTGGTGTTAGTCGGCCATCGAGACGGCCAACTTTCCACGCAAACGCTCCTGGTAACACCCGGCCAAAGCGCTTCGGTCGATTGTCCGGTCGGCTATGTGGTGATTGCGGTCTTCGATCCGGAAAACGACGCGCTGGTAATGTTGCGCACCGCCCATGTGACCGGACCCTTCACTCTCATTACTTGAGCGAGGGTAGAATTGTCCAAAGTGGGCCGGCGGAGTCGGTCCCGAATTCAGAAGCCGCGCCGCTACTTCAAATCGACCGTCCAGTAGGCGTTGTCGACGAAGGTCTTCCAGCTCTCGTACTTGGGATTGTCGAGCTTGACGGAGAGCAATGGGCTGCGCTTGGGTTTCAGCGGGTGGCGGATGAGCTTCATGTGCGCTTCATGCGGAGTGCGGCCCCCTTTGCGCACGTTGCAGGCCACGCAGGCGCAGACCACGTTATCCCAGTTGGTTTCGCCGCCGCGGCTGCGCGGCAGCACGTGGTCGAGGCTCAGTTCGCTGGTGGGAAACAGCTTGCCGCAGTACTGGCACTGGTTGCCGTCGCGCGCAAACAGGTTGCGGCGATTGAAGCGGAGGGTTTGGCGCGGAACTTTATCGTACGACAACAGGCGAATGACGCGCGGCGCACGAAGCTCGAAATTCACGGAGCGAATCCAATCGTCGTGCTGCTGTTTCGAGGCCGCCTGCATGGTGCTAATTTCCAGCCACGTTTCGAAATTATAGTTGCCGTACTGGCCTTCCTCGAAGTGGATCACCTCGGCCAATTCGCGAAACAAGAGGCCCACCGCGCGGCGGACGTTGATCACGTGGACCGCCATGTAAAAGCGATTGAGGACCAAGACGCTCGAGCTAAGAGCAGTGGTCTTCGGGCTGGTCATGCATAAGCCTCCGCCTGCTTGTAGACCTTTCGGACTCTGGTCGCCCGGGGCGACCGCACTGGGTTGTGAACTTCGGACCATCGAAATGGTTCGACAATCCGGCCGCAAAATCGGCATATCGGCCCGAGAATGCGGAGTTCGCGGGTACACAACAAGCGCTGCAAGGTTGGCTTGGGCGAAGGTTATGGGCCGAATTCGGGCCTGCAACCACGCCTGGCGCCACCCGCATGCGCCGACCGACTATCTACCGTTGATTGTAATTGGGGGTGGGGAAACAAACCAGCCTTACTAGCTGGCGCAAGTTACCGAAAATGAAGTGCTTGTTAGCCCCAGTGGGCACTGTTTATGCCACAGCGCCCAGCGAGGGCCCATCGCCAAAATAATATTTCCGAGCGTCGGCATTACCGAGCACGTCGTCAGCCGTGCCGTGGCAGAGCACCTTGCCGCTGCGGATTACATAGCTGCGATCGGTAATGGCCAGTGTTTCGCGTTCACGGTGGTCGGTCATCAGAATGGCGATTCCTTCGTCGCGCAGGCGGCGAATGATTTTCTGAATACTGTTGATGGTCACCGGATCGATGCCGGTAAATGGCTCATCGAGCAAAATGATTTTCGGATTGGAGATAAGGCAGCGGGCAATTTCGAGACGCCGCTTTTCGCCGCCGGAAATATACAGCGCTTTCGATTTGCGAATCTGCTTGATGTCGAATTGCTCGAGCAGTTGCTCGCAGCGCTTGCGGCGCGCCGTGCGATCCATGCCCATCATTTCCATAACCGCCAGCAGATTTTTCTCGACCGACAACTTGCGAAAAACGCTTTGCTCCTGGGCCAGGTAGCCCATGCCGCCGTCGCGAGCGCGCAAGTACATCGGCCAGTTGGTCACGTCTTTGCCGGCTAATATGACGCGGCCGGCATCGGGCTCGATGATGCCGCAGGTCATGCGGAAGCTGGTGGTTTTGCCCGCGCCGTTGGGGCCCAGCAGCCCGACGATTTCCCCCTTTTCGACTTGAAAATCGACGCCATCGACCACGCGGCGGCGGCCGTAGGTTTTCACCAATCCGGTGGCTTGCAGCAGCGGCATTCCGACGGTCCTCCGTGACGGATCAGGACGCAGCAGGTGGGATGCGGGGGGCAGTAGCAAGTTTTCTTACTGCGCCCTGCATCCTGCGCCTGCCGCTCCCTCAATGCACAAATCGCATGCGAGCGAAGTTGGGCCAAAACGGCAGCGTAATCTTCTTGCCGCCAATTTCGACGTAGTTGAATGAATGGGGCCAATACACAAAAAGCGCCTTGCCGACCAGCAAATTGCGATCGACATAGTGATCGGGGCGCCAATAGCGGCTGTCTTTACTGCGCGGGCTGTTATCGCCGAGCATGAAAAACTGGCCGTCTTGTAAATCGAGAATTTGGCTGCGGTCTTTGGCCTCGATGAACTCGCCTGTCCCAAGATCGGCTGTGTAATAAACATCTCGCCAGATTTTGAGGTGATTGATTTTCACGGCCGCGCCTCCATCGGCGGCGATTCCCACGGGCGACATGTCGGTCGCATCGCCCGAGCCGCGCACGGCCGGGGCTGTGACGCTCTGATGGTCATTGAGCGGGGGATATTCGGTGGGGGCATTAAACCCGACAACTTTGCCATTAACCCATAAGAGCAGTTGCTCATCGACATTCGAGAAGCTGATTGTGTAGGTCCCCGGCCCGCGCAAGGCGGTTTGCGCCGTCGGCGCAAAATCGGGCAGAGTGGAAATCGACAGCCGCGCCTCGCCGCTGGCAATGTTGATGCGGCAGCGGAATTGGACGCCTCCTTTCACCAACTCGAGCACGACCGAGCCGTGGTCGTTTTGCACATCGAGTTGGCAATCGACGGCCAGATCGCTGACGTTGTGCTGGCCGTTTCCGCCGATGCTCGGGCAGCCAGGCGAAAACGTGCCGGCATTATAGGCGTAGTAATCACGAATGAGGCTTGGCGCCGGAGGATTGATCCGCCGTCCTTGATCGACGGCGCTCCAAATTTCGCTATTGGGCAGAATGTTTTGGTAGCGCAACCATACCGCATCGGGCGACTTGCCGTCGACTTCGAATGTTTTGTAATCGGCACTGGTTTGCCACGTGCCCGACTGCCCAGGATCGTTCCAACTTTGCCAGCGCGGCGGCATGCCGGCCTCGATTAACTGCGGCACGACATAATCGTTGTCGTAAACCGGCTGTAGCGTGGCCCGCACTTTGTGCGGGGGCTTGCGGGCAATGAGGAAGTTGTTGGAACCCAGCGGAGCTGTGTAAACATCGCCATATTGAATTTGAATGCGTTCATTGGGCAATCCGACCAACCGTTTAATGAAATCGGTTTTGGCGTCGCCCGGGTATTTAAAAACGACGACATCCCAACGCTCAGGGTTGGAAATATCGTAGGCGAACTTGTTCACGATAATGCGATCGCCATTGTAAGAGGGATAGTCCGATTCGTTATTGGGACTGGCGGGATCGGTTGGGTCGACGTCAAGCGTGTAGCGGCACATGGGACAGGTGACATCATCCAAATTGCAAGCCTGGCGCTTGCCCGACTCATCGACCTCTTCGCTCGCGCCGGTGCGGAATTCGTAGCCGCACTTGGGGCAACGGACGTCTTTATGGCGGCCTTGGAGGGTAGGCGCCATCGAGCCCGTGGGAATGACAAACGCCTCGGCCTCAAACGTGCGGAATAAAAACGCCAGCACGAGCGCGAGCACGATCGACTCGACCGTCTCGCGAAGCGTGCGCACCCACGAAGCGGGATTGGCCGTCGGCTGCGGGGGAGAGGTTTTGGCAGTGGACTCAGGCTTGGTCATATAGGTCTGGCCAGTCGCATGGCGATAATTTGACAGCTACTTATTTCTTATTCGTCAGGAACTTCGAAATATAGCCGATTTAGCCAGCGGCCGAAACTTGAAGATCGTGATAGCACTGGCCAAGGCTTCATCCTTCCAACTGGCACCGCAGCACGAGCTTGGCCAATTCCGGCCGGCAATTGATGCGCAAGGGCGTTTCGGCGGCCACGCCGCGGCTAATGTACATCGCCGTTGGCGGGGAACTGAATATGCCGCCTGCATATCGTACACCATACCAGCTTGGCGAAAAAATCGGGCCAATGACTGGCAATCGGCATTGGCCACCGTGCGTGTGGCCGGCCATCATCAGGTCGAAATCGTGCCGCCGCGCCCAGGGGAATTGGTCGGGCGTGTGCGCAAGCAGCACGCGCAGTTGCGGACGTGAGCCGAAGCGCGGCGGGCAAGTCTCCATCGCAGCGGCGGGCTTCAGCCAGGGGAGTTCGTTGCCAGCGACGATCATCTCAGCGCTACCCGAATTGGAATTGCCAACCTGCACCGATTGAAAGCGGCCGCCGACATTGGTTAATCCGGCATCGTTCAAAGTTTGCCGCACCAGCGGCACGTTCTTCGTAAACCGGTCGTGATTGCCCAGCACATAGTAAGCGCCGTGGCGGGCTCGCAGGCGGCCGAGGGTTTTGGGAAGCCAATCGAGATGCGCAAGATCATCGATGATATCGCCGCAGATGGCGACCATGTCGGGCTGGAGTCGATTGGTTTCATCGACCACGGCATGATAAAACTCGATGCCGATGTGCCCGGTGATGTGCAAATCGGAGAGCAGCACGATCGAGAAACCGTCGAGCGATTTGGGCAGCCGTGCAATTTCCAATTCGACTTCATGCACGGCAATTTGTACGACTTGGTTCCAGGGTACAAGCGCGAACAATCGGCCACTGAAGCCTGAAAGGGGCAAGCGGCCCAGTTGCGCGGCCACATCGACGACCGCAGTGCGATTGCTGAGCACAATTGGCAGTTGCTTCGCCGACAGCACTTTCCGCCGCACCCAAAGTACGATTGCCAATCCGGCCAGTGCCCAACAAACAATGGCATAGCAGTGCACTAGATCATGCTCTCGCGCCAAAGCAATGAAATCATCAGCCGACATACTCGACTGCCACCAAGCCCAAAATGCATACAGCGGCACGGCTACGAGCATGAACTCGCAAGGTCCCGAAATCACTCGCACCACCTCGCGCGAAATACCGAACGAGTGCGTGCGGTTGGCCAAACCGACCCACAATGCGGCATGTCCCAAAAGCGCCAGGAACACGAGTGCGGCAGTCGCGAAGGTCATAGTTCGGTAGAAAGTGCGGCAAAATGAATCTTGCTGTGCCGCCCCAGCGCCGCCTGCTGGCAGTTATCGCCCAATGTTGCCCATCACGTCGCCTGCTTGACCAGTTGCCGTTTGCCGACGCCTTTCTCAACCGTATCGAGCAGTTGATCGAGGCGGAACGGCTTATAGAGAACCAATTCGACCCCCGCTTGGCGGGCTTTCACAATCGAATGGCCTGGGTCGTAGCCGAACCCGGTCATGAGCACAAGCGGCACAGGCTCCAGCACTTCCTTGAGCCGCATGAGCAGCTCGTAGCCTGTTGCATCGGGCAAACGAATATCGGCAATGATCACATCGTAGCCTTCGACGCCCAACATATTGCGCACCAGGCAAACGGCTTCGTTTGCGTTGTGGGCCGTTTCGACGATACAGCCATAGCGCTCGAGCAGATTATGAGCGGCGCTGCGCACTGCTTCGTCGGCATCGACCACGAGCACGCGGCGGCCTTTAAGATTGGGACGCTTCTCGACCTGCTTACCGGCCGGCAGTGCTTGAGCTGGGGCCATCGACTGCCCCACCTTTTGAATGACTTGCTTGATGTCGCGGGCGTTTCGCAGAATACGCTGCAGCCGCTCGACAACCTCCGGTTCGTGGCCGATATAGCGCTCCATCACGTTCACTGCGTCGTTGAGAATGTCGTCGACCGGCAAGGCAACGGCGCTGTGAATGGCTTCGACGCTTTCTTGCGCGGCAGTCGCCTTCTCGCCGGCCAAGAGTTCGAGCGTATTGAGAGCCACCGCGACATCGCGGCTGAAGATTTCCAGGAATTGAAAATCGCTTTCGCCAAAAGCACGGGGCTCGGGGCTTTCGACGTTGAAAGTGCCAATGACCTCGTCGTGCAAGATGAGCGGCACGGTCAACGAGCTTTTCGCCCCTTTACACCCTTGCAAATAGAGCGGATCTTCGGTCGTATCTTCGCACAAATAACTCTTCGCCGTCGCCGCCACATAGCCGGTTACGCCGTTGTTCTGCGGCAAGGCGTACAGCACGCGCTTTTCGGCCTCGGGATCCATTCCCACCGCCAACAGCGGCTCCAAACGGTTGGTTCTTTGATCCAGCAAGCGAATTTCGGCCACATCGAAGTGCAGCAAATCTTTTGTGTAGTGCAAAATGTTTGATTTCAACAGCTCGATGCGATCATCGACCGTCATCCGCGCCAATTCTTCGCGCGTGAGATCGGAAAGCTCTTGGCCGGCCTGATGGATGGCGGCGAGCTTTTGCTGCTGCAGCACTTCTTTCGTGACATCATGGATGGTGACGATCAAATTCTCCGGCGGCTTGTTTCCTTCGCTCACCGGCGCGGCATGAATTTGGTAGTAGCGGTTTTCGCCCGAGCGCAGCGTGCTGCTGCTGGCGATGCCAGCGGTGAGGGCCGTATGAAACGGACAAAAATCGGGCCCCAGTATTTCGGGGCTATTGAGCACGGAGTAAAAATTTTGACCAATGACGTTTTCGCGCCCAGTCCACTCGCGCAAACGCCCGTTGCCCCAGATGATGGTGTTGTCGGCGTCCAAGAGCACGACGCCATCGGGCATGCCTTCCAGAATGCGTTCGTTCTGCAGGAGCTTGCCCATGCGGAACGCTTCGCCGATGTGGCTGTTGGCAACATAGAGGCCGGCGAAGTTTTCCCGCGCCATCCGCGCCAGTGCACGAATGGGACTGCGCACCTCCTCTATCTCGACGCCATCGGGAACGATAGGCAGCGGAGACTTGTCCGTAAGATCGCGGACGACCAAAAATTTCTGCTTAGCCGTCAAAGCTCCTAACTCCAGGGATGCCGTGCCAAGGTATTATAGGAACGACCTTTGGGGCGAACAACCTCGCACCAAGCAGCACATCCTTCATCGGGCCGCTGGCCGCTCGATATTGACTGCCGGGCAATTTTTGCCGAGTTTTCCATGCTCGCGCCATTAAATCAAGCCATATACCTGTTACTTGCGGATTTGATGGAATAGGACGCCTTTTTAGGCGTGACCGGTTTTCTATCATTTGGCAGACTAATCCGTGAGACGGACCGGTGAAACTGCTAAATGGTCACAGCCCTCCACATTGGGTCAGGTCGGTACGGGAACCCGTTGCGGAAAATTGCTGAATCGGTTGCCCGCGGACATTACGCACTCTGCGTGCCAAAAGATCAGGATCTCCGATTGGCCTCGATCCAGAAGCAGCGCGACGGCCGAATTGCTGTGCTAGCCCACGACCGATCACGACGCCTTTGATTCAGGCCAGCCGTAGATACGGCGAAACACTTGTTCGACAGTGCTGGTGAGGTCGCGGCAGCTCACCGGTTTGGGAAGAACCGAGAATACGTCACTCAATCGCGCTTGCTGCACGATTGCGTCATCGAGCGCTGCGGAAAGCAGCACGCAGGGCAACAGCAATTTTGCTTGTCGTAAGCGGTGAATCGTTTCCAATCCGGTTAGCCGAGGCATGTGCATGTCGAGCAAGACTAGATGGACGCGCTCTCGGTTGACAATGCGCAGCGTTTCTTCCCCGTCGGCGGCCGCCAGTGTGCGAAAGCCGCGCGGCTCGAACATGCCGCGCACCGTCTCGCGGAATGCGTCGTCGTCGTCGGTGATCAAAATCGATGGGGTTTCGGCTAACATGACCGGCGCCGCAGTGTCGAGAAAATCGCGAATAGGAACGCACGTAGAATGCAGAAGCAACTCCAGTGCCGATTCATACGGCCGGGAAACGGCTGGCCCTAAGCCGAAAAACGGCCGCCACTTGTATCATAATATCGAATCGGACCAAAGCGAAATTAGGCAAACTGCATTGGTCGAAAATGACATTTTCCGGGCCGCCGCTGCCAAATCATGCAGGCCAGCGCGAGCCTGCACTGTGCGGTTTTGCTCCCCCCTAGTCCAAAAGCGAGCCTTTCCGCTTCATGGTTCTGCAAGCTTGTGTCCTACGGTTCGATTCCTATACTACCGGCTGCTGAATCAGTAGAATTTTTGTCGGAGCGTGCGTGCCAGTTTTCTGTGCGTCGGCTTCGACGCATGCTTTTCCCTCAGGCGGAAAGAATTCCATCGTGCAATCTGCCCCCCCTGTTGTTTCAGCCCCAACCAGCGAAAGCACATTTCTGGGGCGTCATCAGTTCTTGATCTACCGCCTCTTCTCGCTGGCCGGCCTGATTCCGATCGGTGCTTATGTCGTGATGCACCTGGCCGTCAATGCCTCGGTGCTTGCCGGACCGGGCATGTACCAGAAACAGGTCGATCAAATTCATGCGCTGGGCGACACGATGGTCACTGTTTTGGAATGGACATTCATTTTCATTCCCATCGGTTTCCATGCGCTGGTGGGATTTTGGATCATTAGCGGCGCGTTGCCAAATGTGGGCGCCTATCCGTACGGCAGCAATATTCGCTACACGTTGCAGCGCGCCACCGGAATGATCGTGGCCGTGTTCATTGTGTTTCATCTCTGGCAAATGCACCACTTGGGCAAGTCGTTGGGCGGGGGTCATTTCGATCCCGAACATGCCGCATCGTCGGCGGCAATTGTGCTCAGTCCACTCCTGATGAAAATTATTTACACGGTCGGCACCCTGTGCGCCGTGTATCATTTAGCAAATGGAATTTGGACTTTCGGCATTACCTGGGGCATTTGGACTAGCGAAGGGGCCCAGCGCCGCGCCGGCTACCTTTGTGCGGTCATCGGAATACTCGTAGCCGCCTTCGGGATGGGCTCGCTTTATGGAATGTCGAAAGTGGATATCCCCCAAGCGCAAAAAATTGAAGATAATATGCTCAAGTATCAGCAGATGAGCGAAGGCATCAGCGGCGTTGAAACTCCCACCGCCGCCCCACTACCCACTAATCACTAGGCGTAGGTCACGCACTCCGTGCGTGACAATGGAACCAGCTCACTCAATATTAGCTATCATGTCAAAGCAGCGCGTATTAGTTGTCGGTGGCGGTTTGGCCGGTTTAGCCGCCACCATGAAGCTGGCTGAACTGGGTATCGACGTCGACTTGTTCAGCCTCGTGCCCGTGAAGCGCTCGCACAGCGTCTGCGCCCAGGGCGGCATCAACAGCGTGAACGATCTGACGCGCCAACAAGGCGACAACGAGTGGCTGCATTTCGACGACACCGTTTACGGTGGTGATTTTCTCCAGCATCAGCCGCCGGTGAAAGAGATGTGTGAGTGGGGGCCGCGCATCATCGATCTGATGGATCGGCTGGGCGTGCCCTTTAATCGCACGCCCGAAGGCTACCGCGATCAGCGCCGCTTCGGCGGCACGCTATTTAAGCGCACCGCTTTCGCCGGCGCGACCACAGGGCAGCAACTTCTTTACGCGCTTGATGAGCAAGTGCGCCGCTGGGAAGTCGCCGGTAAAGTGAAGAAATACGAATTTTGGGACTTCCTCGCGCCAATTTTGGATGCCAACGGCCGCTCGCGCGGCGCAATCGCCCAAGATTTGGTCTCCATGGAAATTCGCGCATTTCCCGCCGACGCGGTCGTCATTGCCTCGGGCGGCTGCGGCTTGATCTATGGGCGCTCGACCATGTCGATGGTCTGCACCGGCAGCGCCGTAAGCCGCTGCTTCCAAGCGGGCGCGGCCTATGCGAATCCCGAATTCATCCAAGTGCATCCGACCGCCGTGCCGGGGGCCGATAAGCTGCGCCTGATGAGCGAAAGCGCCCGCGGCGAAGGAGGCCGCGTATGGGTGCCGCGCAAACCGCAAGACCCGCGCGATCCGCGCGCGATCCCTGAAACCGAGCGCTACTATTTCCTGGAAGAGCGCTATCCGAAGTACGGCAACCTTGTGCCGCGCGATATTGCCACGCGCGAAATCTTCAATGTTTGCACCAACGAAGGCTTGAGCGTCGAGAAAGATCGATTGTGCGTGTATCTCGATTTGACGCACATTCCGCGCGACGTGCTCGATCGCAAGCTCGAAGGCATTTTGAGCATTTACGAGAAGTTTCAAGGGGTCGATCCGCGCGATGTGCCGATGAAAATCTTCCCCGCCGTCCATTATTCCATGGGGGGCCTGTGGGTCGACTACGAGCGCAACGCGTCAGGCGGCCTCAAAATGGGCTCGGTGCGCAATCAGCAGACGAACATTCCCGGCCTCTACGCCATCGGCGAGTGCGACTATCAATACCACGGCGCGAACCGCTTGGGGGCGAACTCGCTATTGAGTTGCATTTTCAGTGGCTTGATCGTCGCTCCCTCGCTCGAAACGCTGTTGGGATCGATGAAAAACAGCGCCGCGGCCGACGAACCTGCCGCGCTCTATGAACACGCCCGCCGCCAGCAGCAAGAAGCGCACGATAAACTCTTGCACCGCGCGCACGGCGGCGAGAATCCCTACTATCTGCACGATGAGCTGGGCAAAATCATGACCAAAGCCGCCACCGTCGTGCGCTACAACAAGCAATTGGCCGAAGCGTACGACATCGTCTGCCAGCTCGAAGAGCGCGCCAAACGCTGTTCGCTTTCCGACACGGGGAACTGGACGAATCAAAACGTCGTGTTCACCAAGGCCCTGTGCGACATGTTCCCGGTTGCCAAGGCGATTTTGAAAGGGGCGCTCGAGCGCGACGAATGCCGCGGGGCGCACTTCAAGCCCGATTTTTGCATGCCGGGTTTGGAAGCGACCGAGCCGGCCGCCCGCCGCCGCGAAGCGGAACAATGGTGCGACCGCTTCGAGGAAAACACGCGCAAGTGGCTCAAAACAACCGTCGCGAAATTAACGCCCGACGGCGAGCCGCAGCTTACCTACGAAGACGTCGATACCTCGCTCATTCCCCCGCGCCCGCGACTGTATGGCCTCGTCGGCGCCGATATCATCGAGCAAGTTTGGAAAGATCGGCAGGCCGCGAAAACAGCTGCGGGAGACGCCACGCCGCGCGGCGCTTCCAACGGCAACGGCCAAACCAATCAGGGGCCGGCGAAAACCGCCAGCATCTGACCGACGATTCCCCTCAATCGAGCCGCTTCGGCCGATATCGGAAGGTACCCGGGAAACCATCGCAAGAGTTTTCGCGGGCCGGCAGCCTAGCGCTTTATCGCGCTATAGGTGGTTCAAAACATTCGGATCGTCCTCGATAATCGATTGCATGCAGCGGATTTATTTGGATTTTAATTCGACCGCGGCGGTGTTGCCGGAAGTGGCTGCGGCCATGGCGCAGGCCGATGCGGCAGCGTATGCCAACCCGGCCAGCCAGCATGCCGAAGGGCGGCGGGCGCATGGCATACTGGAAGATACTGCGCGAGGAAATCGCGCGGTTGTTGGGGGCTAGCCTGACGGGGGTCGATGCCGACCGGCTCGTTTTCACGAGCGGCGGCACCGAGGCGAATAATTTGGCGCTTGTGGGTTTGGCTGCGGATGGCCGAGCGGGGCGGATTGTGATTTCGGCAATTGAGCATCCCAGCATTCGAGCAGCAGCCGATGAACTTGCGCGGCGCGGTTGGCAAATCGATGAGCTGTCGGTCGACCGCCACGGCGTTGTGCGATTGGAACATTTGGACGAACTGTTGGCGACCGATTCGCCGGCCGGACCGCCGCGGCTGGTTAGCGTGATGTTGGCCAATAATGAAACGGGCGTGATCCAGCCGGTTGGTGAAATTGCGCGGCGCTGTGCTGCGGCGGGAGTTCCGGTGCATACTGACGCCAGCCAGGCTGTGGGGAAAATTCCCGTGAGCTTTCGGGAATTGGGTGTGGCGGCTATGACCGTAAGCCCGCACAAGTTCCACGGGCCGCGCGGGATTGGGGTGCTCGCGTTGCGCCAGGGTGTGAAGCTGCGGCCGATTTTGCACGGAGGGGCGCAGCAATTGGAAATGCGCCCGGGGACAGAATCGGTGACGCTGGCGGTGGGATTTTTGGCTGCACTGTGCGCGTGGAATAACGAACGCGAGGAGTGCCCACGGCGGATGGCGCAGTTGCGCGATCGGTTTGAAATGGGGCTTAAGGCTGCGTTTGCAAAAATCGTTATCAATGGCGCCGATGCGCCGCGGTTGCCGCACGTTTCGAACATTGCTTTTCTGGGGCACGATCGGCAGGCGCTGTTTGTGGCGCTCGATTTAGCGGGAGTATGCTCGTCGACGGGCTCGGCGTGCGCCAGCGGCTCGAGCGAGCGGTCGCCAACGCTCGTGGCGATGGGGCTAGCGCGCAAGATTATCGACAGTTCGCTACGGTTCAGCCTGGGTGCGACGACGACGGAGGTGGAGATTGACGAGGCGGTGGGTAGAATTGGAAAGGTAGTGAGCAGGTGAGTGGTGAGTAGGTGAGTAGGTGAGTGGCAAGCGCGGGCGAACGTTCCGAACGATTCCGACGGAGGTGTGGGCTATTGCAAGCAATTTGCCGATTGCGAACGCGGATTGGGAGGACTTCGCAAAGGACGTGGATGCTGACGGCGTGTTCCGCGGGTACAAGTGATAGGATCTCGCGCGAAGGCGTAGAGACGCAAAGAGGGGTAAAAGGCTAAACACGGATTGCTACTTGCGGACTAATAGTGGCACCCGTTCAGTCGTTTTCACAAATTGCGCACATACACAAGCTATTTTAGTATGTCGCTCAGCGTTTTTTCCATCGAATTGCGCCGCTTCTGAATTGCCTCCGCAATATCAAGTAAGTACTGCAGTCGCTTGACGGACACCCAACCGCCCTGGTTTTCCGCCAGTACACGAAAGAATGGATGGCTCAGGGTTAGATTTTTTGTCTTTAATGGAATAGCCGCTGCTTGCATCGCCGCATTGTTTGAGGGCGGCCTCAATCTGCTGATCACTTGTATATTTCAGAGGTTCGAGTATTTGGGATAACCGGTCGCGAGCAAAACGTGTTAGTTCGAGTATCTTCATCCCTTCAACACCGGCGATCGTCGCGGAAGCCGAGTCTCGCATATTTGGATTGCCGTGGAATTTAAATTCAGAGTATGCGCGTTTAACATACTTCAGAAACGCGGTTCGGGTAATCTTTTTCTTTATACCCAGCTCTTTTCGAAGGGATGCGACGGCAGGAAGAAAGTAGTAATCCTCGACAACCTCCGGGGCCAATTCATAAAGTAGTCCAAGGACATTGTCACGAGCGTACGTTCGCGAGAATCTTTGAACCAAAGCTCTTTGATTGCTGGCTGGCGATTCCGAGATAAATCGCGCGGTGAAGTATTCTTGGAATGAACGATGAGAGAAGACGAAGTGTAAGCCTTCCTCGACCAAAAGACACACTGCTTCTTGTGCGTCATGCAGATAGTCTTCATTTACAAATTCGACCCGACATAAAGGTTTTGCCTTCGCCAAGAACTCCAGCGCCTCAGTGCGTGTGAATTCAAATTTTCGCTTGTCGAAGGTTAGGACACAAAATGCGGAAAAAACCTTCGCGAAGTCTTGTATGTCGAGACGGGTTTTCCTCGTGCGCTTAAAGCCCGCCTTCAAGGCGTCGTGTCGCTGAAACAGTGCTTCGTATGCTTGGTTGTAAAAAACGTTCAATTTCCCGGGAATGTTAGCGCTTTCGCTATAGGTGAGCAACATGATCGATAGGAGAAGGGGATTCGATAAAAATGACTCGTGCTTTGCAAATAAGCCCTTCTGCAAATCGCTCACGAATTTTTGCTTAAGATCGCTGTCGTACTCCACCTTATCAATCAGCTCCCCGGCCTGCTTGACAGTCAACGGCGCGACGCGAAAGATGTTGAAGCCTTGCCAGCCTTCGAGGGTCTGATCAGGTCGAGAGGAGATAACGAGCGAGAGATTGGGGTACTCTTCGGAGAATGCACGAATATTTTTTCCAACAGCATCACGCTTTTGTGGCGCGATTTCGTCATAACCATCCAGCAGTAATACGAAATGACCATGCTTGAGAGCTTCCTTCACAAACGCATCGGTCACGGACATCCCTTTTATTCGGAGCGTCCGGTTAATAGTTCTTTCCAACGATCCGGTTTCGGGCTCGAGTTGCCTGAGCTCGATGAAAACCGGTACTTTGTCTTTGGTGGCGATGGCGCTAATCACCAAATGCTTCATTAGCATTGATTTCCCAGAGCCACCCGACCCGCAAATAATGGATCTTGGGCCAACTGCAGATATCCTTCGAATGTCGGCTCGCTCGATGTCGCCTTTCTCTAAAGGAAAGCGCCAATGGTACGTATACCTCGTACAACGGCGTGTCTTGTCGGACCAAGAACGATTTTGTTTTTGAGTACTGTTCTAAGACATTAGAAAGGTATGCGGTGTATGTGCTTTTGAGTCGTAGGCGGATCTTGTCGGCAGTGCCCCTAAAGATTCCCTTTCCAAGCTCGGCAATCCGATCAAGGTTTTGATTGAGAAATTCTGCGGCAGCTTTGTTAATATTAAATTCTTCGTCGGGCATATTGGTTCGCCCCTTTATTTGTGGATTGCAGGTATCGCGGTAAAGACAAACTATCCCCTATCGAAGAATACGCAATATCTACCTGTCACGGGGGTCGCGGCTTTGGGCACGGAGGGTGACAAAACTCCCCGACCGAAAGCGCGTGTCAAGTGGGCGGATGCCGTCTGCGGGTGCGTTGTGGTTAAGCGGAAACGCAGATTAGGCGGTGGATGGCGACTGGAGGTCGCGGCTTAATGATTGGTAGCGCCGGCATTGCCATCGTCGATTTATCTGGGGAGAGCTGATGGGTGCAGTCGAATGGAAGACGTAGTGGCGGGGCGACAGGAAGCGCGAGGTATTCAGGGCGCGGCGCGGATTCGTACGCTATTAAATCGGGGGCGGTCGTGTGGAGCAATCTAATCGCCCCCTTTGGCATCTTCGTGAAGCTTGGCGTCGTCTTCGGCTTTGACGACATATTCGATCGACGGCCTTGAAATAAGGCGATCGAGTTCGAACAGCGCGTTCCCAACGGCTGCTGTTCCCTTATCGCGGCCGCGGGCGCCAGAGAGCCGAAAATGGACGATGGCCCAAATCGGGATAACAGCAAACAGCCCGATGACGAGGATCCACACGATGGCTTCCATGCCGGCATTGTAACGGGTGTGGTAATACGGGTGCCACACGGCCACTGGGAATTGACCACCCGCCACTGTGCTTAGAGCGTGTTTGTAAATTGAGAACTTGCATGAGATTGATGAAAAAGGTACGGCTCCATCCCCTTATTGTGTTTCTAGAACACGGATGGAGCCGCACCCATGGACGGGCGAAAGTATCCCAGCGATTTGACCGACGAGCAATGGCAATTGATCCGACCTTTGTTGCCCCCGACGAGCCGCGTGGGACGGCCTCGCCAAGTCTGCCGTCGGCAGGTGATCAATGCCATTTTGTATGTGAATCGCACGGGCTGTCAGTGGCGTCAGTTGCCGCGCGACTTTCCCAACTGGCGAACGGTTTACCATTTGTTCTGGCAATGGCAACTGTGGAACCTGTGGCAGGAGATTCACGACACGCTCCGCGGGCGAGTCCGTCGCGCCGAGGGAAGAAAGGCAAAACCCAGTGCTGCGATTGTCGACAGCCAGAGTGTAAAAACCACGGAAGTCGGCGGAATTCGCGGGTACGATGCCGGCAAAAAAGTCACCGGCCGCAAACGACATGTGGCGGTCGATACGCTGGGGCTGATCTTGGCGCTGGTCGTGCATCGCGCCGATGTGCAAGACCAAGATGGCGCGCGAATGCTGCTGGACCAAATGCGGCAGGGCTTTGGCCGACTGAAGGTCATTTTCGCCGATGCAGCCTACGCCCGCAGTGGATTGCCCGAATGGGTGAAAGCCACCTTTGGCTGGGTCTTGCAAACCGTGCTGCGGCCGGTTGGGATTCGAGGATTCGTGGTGTTGCCCAAACGCTGGATCGTCGAACGGACGTTTGCCTGGCTTTCACGCTGCCGCCGCAACAGCAAGGATTACGAACGAACCGTACGCTCCAGCGAAGCCATGCTCCACATCACTATGATTAACCTCATGTCACGCCGTCTGGCACGGCTCAAAACCTAATTTACAAACACGCTCTTAGGCTGCATGAGGCTGTCGTTTCGCAGAGCGGCGCCAGAAGATCGCGCCCAGCCCCAGTGCCATGAGGGTGAACGCGGAAGGCTCGGGAACTGTAATCAGATTGAGTTGGCCATCAGTGTGAGGAAAGATTTCGACGTAACTGGCATTCAGCGGGGTGCCGTCGGCCAGGAAGCCGGTGATTGTACCGCCATTGCGGACGAGATCGTATCCGTAGATGTTGAAATTGCCGCTTGTGGTGCGATGCAAGAGGTCGAACAATCCGCCGTAGATATTGATCGTCGAAGTACCGTCGGCATTGATGTAAGAATCGAACGTGCCGCCATAGATATCGATTGTCGAAGACATCGCGGCATGAACGTAGGAGGTGGCTGTGCCGCCGTTCATAACGAAATGGGAGGTTTCCATGGTTTCGATATAGGAGCCCAACGTTCCGCCATTCATGGTGAAAGTCGCCGTTCCCGCGACGGTTACGATCGAGCCGATTTCCCCGCCAGAGACCATCGACACGGAAATCGGGGTGCCGTAGATGTTGACGCTGTCATTTGGATGCTGGTGAGCGGCGTCGAAGACATATCCGTCGGGCGCATTGAAAATGTCGGCCGAGGCTAGGGGCGCAAGAGCGGCCACCATGAGAAGGGAGATGCAGGTTGTTTTGTAGTTCATTAGCTGCTGAATCGATGTTGCTGGAGAAAAGGAATGCTGCCACCAAACGCGTTGTAGCAGGGTAGTATATTCGGATCGTGCGGTGTGTGGCAATGAAAATCGATGGCTAATGAGTGAGGGGAACGGAGAGCTGTGGGCACGGCAGAAAGCGCGGTGCAAAAAACCCTGTTTTTCTCGGGGAAAGTGGGGGCGAAAATCGGCTGGCGATGGGTCGCTATAGGGGGGCGGATTTGCTAGAATTTGGGCTTCTAAATATGCGCACAATTTCTCGCCTGCAAGCGGCCTGGTTTTTGATGGACGGAGCCACATTCACTAGCGACGTTTTTGTGGTGTCGCTTGATGCTGATTCCAAAACCGCCTCAGCAAAGGGGACAGTCCCCGGTACGTTTGAAAGGGGACAGGCACATATTTGCTCCAAAGGGGTCAGTCCCATTTTGCTCGGCGGCACTCGCAAAATCGGGACAGACCCCGACAGGATCGGAACCGGCTCGTCTAACGAATTCATCGCCGGGCCGGAGAATCGACTGGCGGCTGCGGTCGTGGAATGGCTGGCGGCTGGCGACGGGTGGGGCTATAGCCCGGTGGTGCTGTATGGGCCGTCGGGGGTGGGAAAAACTTTGCTGTGCGAGGGGATCGCGCGGGCGCGCGGGGTGGCCGGCGGCCGAGCGGAAGCGCTGTGCATGAACGCGGCCGATTTTGCCCGCGAGCTGGTCGAGGCGATCGAGCATGAAACGGTGCACCAGTGGCGGGAGAAATTTCGGGGGGCGGGAATGTTGATTCTGGAAGATTTACTGCACCTGGCTGAGGCCCGCGCGGCGCAGCAGCAGTTGGTGCAAATGCTCGATGAATTTGAATTGCGGCGGGCGCCCGTGGTGGTGACTTGCCGGGTGGCGCGTGAGCCGAAATTGCGCGGCTTTCGCCGGCACTGTGCAGCCGCTTGGCCGGCGGGCTGCAAGTAGCGGTGGCGCCGCCTGGATCCGCGGCGCGGCAAGCCATTTTGGAGCGGCTGGCGGCGGCTCGCCATGCGGCGCTTGAGCCTGCGGCTGCGAAGCTATTGGCCGAGGGGTTAACGGTGACTGTGCCGGAATTGCGGCGGTGCGCTATTGGAATTGGAAGCTGTTTCCAACTCCGCCTCGGCAAAGGGGACAGTCCCATTTTGCTTGGCGGCACTCTGAAAATTGGGACAGTCCCCTGGTTTGACGCGGCACATCACCCTGGCGGAAGCCAAAAAATACTTGCAAGGGCATCGCGATCGCGTGCGGCCGAGTGTGGCCCGCATTACGCAACTGGTGGCCAAGTTCTTCGGGCTCGATTCAAAGCGGCTGTGCGGCAAATCGCGGCAGCGGCAGGTGTCTCTGTGGCGAAATGTGGCGATTTACTTGTGCGGCAGTTGACGGGAAAGAGCCTGCAATCGCTGGGGAAGCATTTTGGGTTGCGCGATCACACGACGATTTTGCACAGTTTCCGCACGGTCCAGGAGCGGCTGGCGAGCGATGTCGAATTGCGCGGGACGGTGGCAAGTTTACAGAGCATGTTATTGCCGGGATGAGGAAGTAATCGAACTAAACGGTTTAACAAAATGATCTCGGGCGGAGAGGGGACGGTCCCCACGCTGAACTCTCACCCTGACCGTCTCCCAGTGGGAGAGGGAAACTGATCTATTGTGGAAAGATTGTTGAAACTATGTTGCTAAACCGGGCTGAATGGAATTCTGAACGGACAGGGGAGTGCATTGCGATGCGGCGGGGCGAGAGTTGCCAAAACCGTTTCACACTCGATCGACACGACATCGACATTGTTTACACAGGAAGATTTTCCGCGGCGATAAGTGATATTCACCGCACAATAAACCAATCGGACGAAGCACGGGGTATGGCGCGAATGAACATCGGTCGCTCGCGTATTGCTACTACTGCTGATTGAAAGATACTTACTAGCTGATAGAACACATCGTTTGGCGCGTTGGTAAATCGGACGACACAATCAATTCACTCAATCGGACAAAAAAGGA
>CAWGBP010000016.1:0-35967 GCA_963820835.1 Pirellulales bacterium
ACTCGCTTCCCCGCTTTACCGGTCACGTTCTGTTTCACGGCAGCCTTGGCAATGCGGATCGTATCCGCCGGACTGGTGCTTGGAATCCCGGCTCCTTTTGCAACACGGACGCTTTTTTCTGCTCAGCCTGGTATGATGACGCACGAGAATTCTTGGTTCACAGCGCCTGGCATATACTACCGGCCGCCTCATTCCTTGCCGATCCCGGCGAGACCTTCGAGCGATTGGGGGCGACTGATACTGTGTTTGTCCGTCCAGACAGCCCGTTGAAACCTTTCAGCGGACGAGTTCTGCGTCGAGAAGACGTGAGCCTCAAGGCACTGGACTATGGATTGTATTTCGAGGATGAACAGCTACCTATCGTTGTTGCTCCGGTTCGACAGATCTTCAAAGAGTGGCGATTTGTCGTCGTGGAACGCCAGTATGCGCTGGCAGCGGTTATCTGGCAGATGGACGAAGGGCGATTCCTGAAACATCGAGTGCTCCAGCTTGGATCTTTGCGAACAAAGTCGCTTCGGCATTGGCTCCTCACGACCTAGCGTACATCGTTGACATCTGTGAAACGCCCGAGGGGCTTCGACTCGTTGAATTGAATCCCTTCGAGCGGCGCGGACCTTTATGCATGCAACGGCCTCGATATCGTCAAAGCGATCGAGCGCGCTTTGTTGAACTGAAACAGCCGCCACCATATTAGGCAACCGCCGCTACGAGCGGATTTTAACGGCGGATTTGGGGACGTCTTCGGCCAGGTTGACAGGTTTCGGTGACTTTCGAGAGATTGCCGCCGTCGAGGACGATGTCATCGCTCGCTTTGCCATCGACTTGGAGGAACGTTGTGGCTGCGGTTAGCGCGCGGCAGCCGGTGATGAGGGCATCTTTTACATCGACGAAGCGCATGATCGGCGGAGATTGATCGCTCGATGTATTGTCCGGCTTCACGGCGCTCGACGGCGAATTGCCGTCGGCCACGTTTACGCAAGCCATCGTTAGATCTTCCACGTGATCGAGCACCACGGCAGGTGCATGTCAGGGGTGGCGGCTTCTGAGCGGCATGTTGTCGAGCGTGAGGCCGCGGACGTTGCGGGCGTAGAAAGCGTAGGCGGGGGGCGTGCCGATTTCGAAATACTCGCCGGCAATTTGCGGGACTTCGCGGGCCGCTTCCTCGGCCGTGCCGCCGCCGACGAATTTGAGCTGCACGTCGGTGAAGCTGATGTTTTCGATGATGTTATTGCCTGCGCCGTTGACGACGATGCACGTGCGGACTTCGCCCGGGTAAACGTGTGTGTCGAAGGTGATGTCGTCGTGCTTGAGCGGCTCGGTGATTACGTTGCCGCGCAGGCCGTTGAAGGCGATGTTGCGAATGATACCGGCGGCCGGCTGGGTGCCATCATCATTTTGGCGGCGGCGCGAGCTTAAGCCGATGCTGATGGGCCCGGTGACGTTTTTGAGCACGAGGTTCGAGAAGAGCATGTTCTCGAAACGGCTGCGCGAGCCGCAGTTCATTTTGATGGGGCAGCCGTAGGTGTCGTAAATGATGCAGTTGGTGACGGTGATATTTTCGGCTTCGCCGCCGCCGAAACGGAAGATCGACCAGCGGGTGCTGAACGAGCAGTTGGTGACGGTGACGAACTTGTTGCTGCCGAACAGGCGCAGGCATCGTCCTGGCAAACGACGTTGCAATTGGCGATGGTGACGTACTGCGAATCGTTGAAGTGGAAGCCGTCGTTATTTTTGTTCACGCGGTTGTAGATGCGAATGCCGTCGATATGCACGTATTGGCAGCGCAGAATGCGGCAGCAGTGGTAGGCGCTGCGGGTGAAGAAGGCATCTCGCAACAGCAGATTTTTGCAGCGAGAGAACACGAGCAGATGTGGACGCTCGACATTGCGCGGGCGCCGCCCGGGCCACCAGGGCCGGTGCCGTCGCCATAGCCGGTGTAGAAATTCACACCTTGGCCATCGATGGTGCCGCGGCCTTCAATGGTGACGTTTTCGGCATCGGCGGCGTAGAGGAGCACGATATTGCCGTTACCCGGCGGCACGCCTTTGCCCGCGGAGTAATCTTCGGGCTTGCCGCTGCCCAGAAGGCGACCCTTTGGGCTGAGATGAAGCGTCACGTTGCTTTTAAGCTCGGTGGTGCCAATGAGGAAATCGCCTGCGGGTACTAGCACGGTGCCGCCTTGGTCGGCGTGGCAGGCGTCGATGGCGGATTGGAGAGCCGCCGTATCGAGCGTCGTGCCATCGCCTTTCGCGCCATAGTCGCGAATGTTGTAGGTGCGCGTGCCTGCGGATTTGGAATCGGTCGCCGCCGGTTTGGTTGGTGACTCATTGGACTTGCTGGGAGAGTCTTCGGCGGCCATGACCGAGTGGGCGAGCATGGGCGCGAATGCCGCGGCCACGGCGGGGGCGGCGACCAAGCCCACCAATTGTCGACGTGAAAATGTGGAATCGGTTGAATCGTGCATGATTTTCCCCCAAAAGCTCCGCCCGCGGATGCGAGCGCGATGTCGGTTGTGCGATATCGCAATGGTTTGGACTGCGCGGCGTCAGGAATTGTAATTGCCAGTTTCAAACAGTGTATATGCGCTGCGCGGCAGTTGAAAATAAACTTTGCGTTTTTTGGAAAAAACAATTGCAATGTGCGCGGCGCTGGTTACATTAGGCGCTGCATTGGTCGTCGGAATGTGACGGCAATGCGACCCACGTGTCGCGATTAGGAGCGTGTGGCTTAGCAAGGCGCCACCAGCCGCACTGAACGCGACTAACATCTTGGTCTCTCGCCGGTGGTTTGGAAGCGCGGCGTGCGACGGCAGTTTTTTTGCTCGGTCAGTACAGCAGTTTTTGCGTTACTAGCACCAGAGCGAAAGGAGCCTCGTATGCTTCTTCCTCGCTGGATGAAGGCGCGTGCTGGGCGCGTATCTTTTAAGGCCAACCGTTCCGGCAATCTCTCTCGTCGGCGGCCGTGCCGGTTCGAATCGCTCGAAGAACGGGCGATGTTGAGCGTTACGTACAATTTCGTCGGGACTACGCTGACGATCAACGACGACAACCAGAGCAACACCATCGCCGTTTACAACCAACAGTTTCTGCCGTTCGGGCTGCAGACCGACTACGTGCGCATCAAGGTGAACGGCACCAATCTGACGATGAACAACATTCAGACGCAGGTGGTACATACGATCCTAATTACCGGCGGCACGGGAAACGAAACCTTCGATCTGACGGGCGTATTGCCGGCCGATTTCATCAACCTCACTTCGGTTACCGTGAACGGCGCGGCGGGCAACGATACTACTATTATGTGCCCGACGATTACCGGCTGCGCAGCAACGCTCAACGGCGGCAACGGCTCGGATACCTACACCATCGATCAGTCGCTTCAACAGGGAACCGTTTCGATCTCCGATAATGGCGCCAGCGGGTTCGACATGGCGACGATCGGAACGACCAGCGCGACAGGCGAAACCGTTGGCGTCACCAGCACACAGGTGACTCGCAGCGGCGACGGCACGCTTACCTACAGTGGTTTAGAACAGATCGAGGTCGATACGAGCATCGCCAGTGACACGGTCACCGTCAATTCCACGATCGGGGGCAACACGCTGGTAACCACAGGCAACGGCAACGATTCGCTTACCGTCAACTCCACAGCATCCGGATCGTGGCTCTACATTGACGGCTGCGCAGCGGGCGATAACTACACCATCGTTGGATCGGCGACGCTCGGAGCCGTCAGCCTGCCCGACAGCGGCACAAGCGGCAACGATAATGTGACGATCACCTCCACGCGCAGCGCCGCTGAAACCGTCACCATCTCGAGCACGCAAGTTACCCGCAGCAGCGCCGGCACGATTACGTATAGCGGGCTGGAATCGCTGGAAGTCGATACCGGCAGCGGCAACGACAATGTCACCATCAGCTCTACCTCGGCCGGCGGCACCACGGTCAATACCGGCAGCGGGACCGACACGATTTCCGTCACCGGCACAGCCGCGGGCACCTCGCTATACCTCGACGGCGGCGCGGGGGGAGATACCTACTCCGTCACCCAATCGGCCACGATGGGGAACATTTTCCTGGGCGACAGCGGGTCGAGTGGCTTCGACATGGCCACGGTGGGAACAATCTCCAGCACAGGTGAAACCGTGGACATTACCAGCACGCAAGTGACCCGCAACAGCGACGGCACATTCAATTACTCTGGTCTGGAGCAGATTGAGGTCGACACCAGCATCGCGGCAGACAATGTGACCATCGACTCCACCATTGGTGGCAACACGCTGGTCACCACCGGCAATGGAAACGATACGCTTACTGTGAATTCGACGGCTTCAGGATCTTGGATGTACATCGACGGCTGCGCCGACAGCGATACTTATACGATTTACCAGTCATCGTGCTTGGGGGCGATTAGTTTGCCCGAGAGCGGCGCCAGCGGAACAGACACCGTGACTGTGACAACTTCCTCGTCGACGGGCGAAACAATTGGATTGAGCGGCACGCAAATTACGCGGGCTGGCGCCGGCACAATTACTTACAGCGGCGTGGAAGCGCTGGTTGTGAATTCGACGAACGCGGCCGACACGCTCAACGTGACCGGTTCGGGCGCGGCGAGCACTACGCTCAATACGTTCGACGGGGACGACTATATTTCGGTGCCGAGCTGGGCCGGGCCGGCGAATTCGCTGTCGGTCGATGGAGGAAACGGCACCGATACGTTGGATTTGCGGGGCAATCCAAACCAGAGCGGCGTGCTGGCTACCGTAACGAACGTGGAAAACATTTTGACGTAGTTAGGCTGGAGTTAAATTCGCTTTTTTCCAAGCGGTAGTTGTAGAGCTCGCCTGCGGCACTGCGTGGTGCAGATCTGTGCCGGACTGCAAATCGCGGTTGCGGCCGAGGTGCGACCGCGGTAGTATGTCCGCCCCGAATGGGGTACTAGCAGCGGCGCCGATGTGCGGCCTGCTAGCAAGGCGTCACCGCTGAAGCTCCGAGGTCGCTGGGACGCATTGGATGAAGGGCCGCAATTTTGCAGGAGAGCAGGATGCTCGTGCCTTCCGGCAACAGGATGTTGACTATCGGCAGCTCGGGTCGCTCGCCAGCGCCTGGGCGCTGCCCGCGCTGGATGGACTGCGCGGCTTGGCTGCGCTCTCGGTGCTAACTTACCACGTGCTGTGCCAAGTGCGCGATGTTGCACCAAATGAAACCATTCGCGCGGCGCTGACAGCACATTACGAGCAATTCTCGGTGCTGAGCAGTGGAGTGCAGCTTTTTTTCGTCCTCTCGGGATTCTTGCTGTTTCTGCCGTACGCCCGGGCGATGGAGCGGGGAGGGGCGTTTCCGAGCTCGCGCGAATTCTACCGGCGGCGCGCACTACGAATTTTGCCGGCCTATTGGGTTACGTTGATCGCGATGACGCTCTTAATGTCGAAAATCAATGGGCAGAATTTTATTCTTCACGTGCTGCTTTTGAATAATTTGCGCAGCGATTCATTTTATTCAATTAATACTGTGTTTTGGACACTGACCATCGAGTGGCAGTTTTACTTGTTGGTGCCGGGAATTGCTTATGTTGTGTGGAGGCTGGCTAGCGCGCGGCGCTTCTACCTGATCGGGGCGGGAGTTTGCCTGGTTTTCATGGTTGGATTGTTGGCCGGTTATTTGGGCAATGTGCTGCGGCAGAAGCCCGACGAACTTTATTCGCCGCTTGTGTACTTGCCGGCGTATCTACCCGTATTTGTATGCGGCTCCGTCGCGGCGTGGTGCTATGTAAAGTGGGTGGAATGCCGCGCAGGGCAGTTGTGGCAGCCTAATCGTGCGCTCAGTTGGTTAGGAGTAGCCGGATCGACACTTATCGCCGCGCTAATTGGGCTGGCGAGTTGCGGCGTTCTGGTGTTCAATCGCATGACGCCACATTTTTGGATGTACGGCAATTTCTTTCTTGGGCTGGGTTATGCTCTTATCGTGTTCGCGGCAGCATGCGGCGGGGGGGTGGCGAAACTGCTCTTCGAAAATCGGCCGATTCGGTACATTGGCATGATCTCGTTCAGTTTGTACATGTGGCATGTCAAGCTGCTCGATTTTTTTAACCCCGTGATTTACTATCGGGGCCATTCCTGGTGGGTGGTGCCGATTTCGCTCGCCATGACGCTGTTGGTAACTGTGTCGTTTAGCGCCGGCTTTTATCAACTGATTGAAAAGCCCTTTCTAGCAATGAAGAATCGCAAACTGCGACTGTTGTGGATGCCCAGCGCGAAAGCGCAAATCACGGTCGCTAAATTGTCAGCGCCGCCTCGTGGAAGTGCGGATCGGCAGGATGCGGAGCCTCACCCTTCGGCGACATTCTTATTGGACGACCGGCGAGAGCGCACGGCGTAACAAATTCGCCGGGGCAAATTGTCGGCAGCGGTCATTGTCGGCTTCTACGCTTCAAGGTCGCGAATGGCGAACTTTCCCGCTGCGCCTTCAAAGTATCTATTCGCTTGCGATTATTTTTGTGAGAATTGGACCTTCGAGGCTGCGCGAGCAGGATGATTTCACGACGTAGATCTTAGATCATCGAAATGACTAACACCAACATTTCCGCTACGTTCCAGATGATTGCCGATATTCTGGAATTCCAAGGCGCGAATCCGTTTCGCGTGCGGGCGTATCAAAACGCCGCGCGGCACGATTCATGATCTGCACGAGCAATTGGAAAAAATTGCCGCTGATCCAGTTCGAAAGTTGACCGATCTAGCGGGTATTGGCTCGGAACTAGCCGCCAAAATCGAAACGCTAATCGCCACCGGCAAGCTGCCGATGCTCGAGGAACTCAAAGAGCAGGCGCCAAGCAGCGTGCTGGCGCTATTGCGCATTCCGGGCGTTGGGCCGAAGAAGGCGGCCGTGCTCTTTCGCGAGTTGAAGGTGCGCTCGCTTGACGATTTGCGCGGCGTGCGAGGGGAATCTTGTGCAGAAGCTCAAAGGCTTTGGCGCCAAGACCGAGGCCACGATTCTGGCCGGTTTGCAATTTGCCGCCTCGCCCGAAGTGACGCGGATGTATTGGGCCGAGGCCGACGAGTATGCGCAAATGCTATTGGCGCATTTGAAGGCTTGCCCCCACGTGAAGCAAATTCATCTGGCCGGCAGCTATCGCCGCGGGCGCGAAACCATCGGCGATTTAGATGCGCTGGTCGAGAGCACCAACGCGGCTGAAGTGATGGATCGGCTTGGAACCTTCGATGGCGTGGCGACGGTGCTGGGTCGCGGCGATACGAAAATGTCGATTCGACTGGGTAATGGGCTGCAAATCGACGTGCGCATTGTGGAGGAAAGTGCATATGGTGCGGCGCTGGTGTATTTCACCGGCTCGAAGGCGCACAATGTCGTGCTGCGCGGCATGGCGAAGGATCGCGGCTTGAAAATCAACGAGTACGGTGTGTTTCGCATCGAGGGCAAGGGGGAGAAGCAGACGGAAACGTATGTGGCCGGTAGAACCGAGGAAGACGTTTACGCCACGCTTGATATGCCTTGGATTCCGCCGGAGTTGCGGGAAGATCGCTGGGAATTTCGCTGGGCGGCCGAGGGGAAGTTGCCCAAGCTCATCGAAGAGGCGGATATCGTCGGCGATTTGCACATGCACACCAACAGCACCGATGGCAAGGCGACGCTTGAGGAAATGGCGGCCGCCGCCAAGGCCCGCGGGCTTAAGTACATTGCTATTACCGATCATTCGCCGCGCGTGACCGTGGCCAACGGCATGACGGCCGATCGCTTGCGCCGTCAATGGGAAGAAATCGACAAGCTGAACGAGGAACAACGCGGCTTCCAGGTGCTCAAGGGTGTGGAGGTCGATATTCTGGAGCGCGGGGGCTTGGATATTGACGACCAGTGCTTGAGCGAGGCCGATTGGGTGGTGGCGAGCGTCCACTTCGGGCAGAACCAGCCGCGCGAGCAAATTACCAAGCGGATTGTCGATGCGCTGGCGAATCCGAATGTGTGCGCGATCGCGCATCCCACGGGGCGGATTATCAACAAGCGCAAGCCGTACGATGTCGATTTCGAGGCGATGTTCGAAGCGGCCAAGAAGCACCGAAAGTTTTTGGAACTTAATAGCAACCCTGCGCGGCTGGATTTGGACGATATCGCCTGCGCGGCGTGCCGCGAGCGCGGCATATGCCGTGGTTATTTCGACCGATGCCCACAGCGTGGCGGGCTTAGACGTGGTGCGCTATGGAATTATGCAGGCGCGCCGCGCAGGGTTGACCAAAGCTGATGTGGCTAACACGCGCTCGTGGGCGGAGGTTAAAAAACTATTGGGACGGAAGTGATTGCGCATCGACGATTACTGCTTGTTCTTCAAGTACATGTCGGCAAAGTCGAGGTAGCACTTCCAATCGAGCGCGGTGATTTCGTGCTTACCGTTGTGGCACACAAAGCCGATGGTACCCATGACAGGCTGATCGAGCGCGGGCATTTGATCGGTCGGGAGACCTTCTTTGCCGAGCAATTTATACACTGGCGTGGCGGCGACTGCGGCGAGAAATTCACCTTTGGGGTCGGCCTTTTTGTCCTCGCTGCCGGTGCTCAGGAATACAGGCCGCGGAGCGGAAAGCGCAATGAGCATGTGCGAATCGACCGGCAGTTGATCGACGTGGTCGCCGTATTTCTGGTAATTCTGGCTGAATTGATAGGGGAAATTCACATTCAAGTCTTTTACGGTCTCGCCGTAATCGCGGCGCGAAAGCGATGCGCCACCTTCGCCGGAATTGGCGGCAATGATCATGGCAAAGCGCTGCGTCTTGCGCACGATCCAGAGCGCGGTTTTGCCTAATCGCGACTGCCCGAGCATGATGACGCGATTGGCATCGACATCTTTATCGGTCACGAGGTAATCCATGGCGCGCGATGCGCCCCAGGCCCACGCGCCGATCGCGCCGCAATCGTCGGGGCGTGGCTCGTTTTGGCCGGGATACAAATAGGGTCCGACGCCATATTTCATGCCGCCGTTGAAATCGGGCACAATGTCGCAGTAATAAATGGCGGCGATGCCATAGCCGCGGGCGAGCACTTCTTCCACGCGGAGTTGCTTCGAGGTGCCGCGGGTGGAATCATCCTCCATTTTTTGGATGCGTTTTTTCTTGTCCGACGGATCGGGCACCCAGCTTTCGGTGATTTTGACGCCGGGATCGCTCGTGACGTGGTGATTGGCGTTGAACTGCAGACACAGGAATGTGGGGACCGGCTTGGGAGCATCGGCGGGCAGGTATAGCAGAATGTTCATCTTCGGGCCGTCGGGGTTGCCGAAGAAGTTGACGGTGATTTGCTTGCGGATGGCTTTGCCATCGAGCGCGTGCTGGTCGACATCGAAGACATCGAAGGTCATGTTTTCCGGCTTCGGCGGAATGCGGCCTTGCATGTTCTCTTCGAATAGATGCAGGATTTCCGGCCGTCGTTTGGCGACCCACGTTTCGGCATCGCGCACACTCTGACCATCTTGCATTACCAGCGGGTCAGGAAGCGTGTATGTGCCGACTTTATCTTCGTCGAGATTGTCGGCGGCGGTTGCTGTGCCTGCGATACTACCGTGCAGGATTATCGCGCCGGCGATCACATAGAACCGCATAGTGCGTTTCATAAATCACCCTGGTATTTCAGCAGTATGCCTAAGCTCATGCAAAGGCATGCCACCCTTGCATATCTAATGGCGCCAGGCCAAGCGCACTATCGCCGCGCTGCCCGCTGGAATATTGATGTTCAATGCACCTTCGGTCGGCGGGTGAAGAGCCGTTTCCTCGCCAGACCAAGCCCCGTTGCGATCAATTGCCGCATCTCCCAATGTCACTCCCGATTCGGCAGCAATGTCATTATTGGGTGCAGTCAGCCTCCACATTCGAACAAGATCGAAAGATGGAACCTTAATCGTAACATTAGCATTCTTCCCAGGTTCAAATTCTTTATTGATCAGCAGAACAAAGCTGCAGATTTCATTTGAGACCGTATATGCCGTCAGATTTAGATTGTCTGGGTTTGAATCGATCTTAGCCGTGCCGATTTTGCCATGATCCATTAAATCGAACGCCTTGAGGGCATAGGCCAGCGGGCGGACGGCATAGCCATCGTCGGCGCTGGTGAAGACGGCGTATTGGCAGACGGTGTTTTCTTCGCCGGCGGCCACTTTGTCGCCGGTGTGGAAGTTGATGCCTGCGGCCCCGTGCTCGGCCCACCAGGCGAGATAATCGAGGCCCCAAAGGGCGGCAGCCATGGTGCTGCTGACATCTTTCGCCCCGCCGTTATAAAAGCTGTTGATTTCTTCCAGGCGGAAGGGGAGGTGAGTCTCATCAATAACCGGCGAGAGCTTCTTGAAGACTTTCTCATTGCCGTCGGCCCATTTGCGCGAAAGCATTAACTGACGGGCAGCGGCGACGTCGGTCACTTTGCGGCTGTCGCCGCCGGGGTAATCGTGCTGAGTGATGTAGACGATGTTGCCGGTCTTGCCAAAGTCTTTGGCGAAATTAACGGCCCAGTCGACTTTGCCAGGAGTGGTGCTGGGGCCGCAGAATTTCGCACCGGGGGCGGCGGCCAGCACATCTTTGGCGTAGGCGTCCCAGGCATCGCGGTACTTCGGATATTCCTTGGCGAACACGTTGGGCTCGTTGCCGATGGCAAAGCAGACGAGCAGATCGGCGTAGTGGTCCATGATGTACTTGGCGATGTCGGCGGCTTCTTTCGAGTTGCCTTGCCGCATGCGCAGCGTGTAGATGACTTTCACGCCTGCGGCCTTGGCGAAGGCGAAGAGGTGGTCGATGTCGGCAGGCGCGGGAATTTTTACCGCGGGGCGATCGGCCGTGTTGCCGCCGATGCGCAGGTTTTTGATGCCCAGCGTTTTGAACATTTCGACCAGCGGCTTATTATCGGCGCGGAAATAATACTTGCCATCTTTATCAGGGAGCATTTTTTCCGTTTCGTAGCTGACGCCGATAAAGTCGGCGGGAATTTCCTTGCCGGAGCCGGGCTCAAGCGTGACTGTGATTGGGGAATCAGCGGCGGCTGAGTGCGATGAGATGGAGACGGCGGCGATAAGAGCGAGCGAGCAACTAACCCATTTGCTTAAGCGGTGGAGAGGAGTGGATAAGTGCATTTTTGAGGAACAGTTTGTTGGAGGTGAGGGCGAATTTATTTTTTGTTCCGCGCGTGTGATGAATTAAATGAAAAGGGAGGAAACCGAGGAAACGGTGAATACGGATATAAACGGTGCAAAACCGTGAAAAACGGTGCCTGCTGGCTAACCCCCGAAAGCACGGTCAACTACGCTGGGCCGCGGTTGTGATCATATGTACACATTCGGTCGCTATTGTGCCATAAGTGTTGGCCCAATTTCAAGGTGGGCTGGAATTAGATCCGTGAAGACAGACTACCACGTGTCGAGCGAGATTTCGAGCTAGGGCACGGGGATGCACGAGTCTACTGGCGGGAAAGGGAGTTCGGGCGGATAAGCCGCTTCAAGACTGGATTCTTGGTTCAGATGATCGACTCAGAGGTCAGAATTAGGGAGCAGGAGACGGCTCCAAGGCCGGTGTAGCATCGCTTTTTTTGGCGATCAGGATGCCAAACCGGTCGTCGTGCAGCGGCTGTGCGCCGATGAGCGCCATCGGCGTATAATTGGCGGAAATAAAACGCCCGATTTGCGTTCCGTAATCGGCACCAAAGTACTGGAAGCCAAACTCACTGGTATCTTCTTCCACCAGCATCAGCCAATCGGGCGAGTGGGCTTCAAAGGCGGCGGCAATCTGTTGGTCGCCGAAATAGAACAGTTCAGTCGGCACGAAATTCGTATAAGGAGTCGGGTTAACGCGCCTCGCTAAGTAATTCAGCATGATGCCCCCGGGCAAAACTGCCAGCGTGCCGGACGATGGCGAGAGAACTGACAATTGGTCTAATGCCTTGTTGACGAACTCTCCGCGGGCATCGGCCCAGAATGAATCGGCCCCGCGTCCTACCTTAACAGTTTTAGCGGCAAGTAGGCGCGATTCGAGTTGTAGCCGATTTATAACCAGCGCGCTAATTAATGCAAGCATTGTCGCCGCGAACGCCGCTTTGGACCCGCCAACGCGCCGAACCAAGGCCGGCAGCCAGTCAACCGCAGCGACGATGAGCACCATCGCGGCGGGCATGGCCAAGACAAAGCCATACTGACTATAACGCACATTCAGCAACATTTTGCCCAGCAGCACCAAAGCCAAAGCGACCAGCGAGGATTGCCGAACCAACTTTGCTGCATTTGGATCGGCTGATGGGGTGCGCAAGAATCGCAGTCCAAGGATAACGCCGCATAACAATAGAATCATGGGGAATGGACGGGCGGAATCCTTCCATGCGCTGGCGGGAATAAGCCACCAAGATAGCAACAGCACGCCGGTAAAAATCATTGCCACGGCGAGCCAAGATTTGCGCAAGAATTTGCCGACCGCCCATGCCAAGCCGAATGCCGCGCCCAGCGCAATGGCATACCATAGACAACCGATGGCGAGTAACTGGAGGCTGCCCGACAAGTCGTCAACGCCTAGACCATGGCGGAAAAACCGCAAATTGGTGACATCGGGCGCGAACCAGATCATCCACGAACCGAGCACCCCGCGGAGCGCCTGAGCCGATGGCATTACTGTGTGCAGTGCGAAGAAAGCGATTAGTGGAGCCGCGAGCGACGCTGGCCAAGAGGATACCCGCCGCCACCAGGCCTTGTTTCCAGCCCGGCCGCGGTTTCCAAAGCATAAGTGTTGCCGCAGTCCATGCTCCTGCAAACCCGCCAATAAAGACTTCGGATTTGGTTAGAAATGCAAGGCCCAAGCTCGCGCCGCCCAAGGCCATGGCCCACAGGCCCCATCGCGGATATTGCCAAATTAGCGCCAATGCCAACAGCGAGAAAAATAGTCCATGCGTCATTTCGTGCGCATAAGGGCAAACGTAGTTGTAGTTTCCAATGGGAACCTGCTCGGCGAATGCAAACACCAATGTAAAGCCCAGGCAGGCAAGATCGGCGGACCAGCGCGAGCCGATTTGCACAAGCATCCACCGCAATAACAATACAAGGCCGATCAGGATGACTAAATTGCAGGCGACCAACGTCGACAGCCCGACGCCGAACAACTGGAAAGCCAGAGCATTGAAGTACTGCGACAGGGGACCGTTATAGTAGGCGATGTCGGTGTACAGCACCTTGCCGGAAGACAATTGCCAAGGCATGTAGAGTTGTGCGCCAAAATCAATCAGCACATCGGGCCAGGTGCCCCAGGTCCAGCAAAACATTGCTACGCCGGCCGTAGCAATGACCAGCAGGCCGATCTGGCGGCGCAGGAACGCAGGGAGCGGACGGGACGAGAAGTTGCCGAGTTTCATGGCACTGATTGTAACTCAGCACGTTTTGGATCGAAGCGGTTGCGGCCGGGATGGTCTCCAAATGGGTGTGGAATCAGGCCCGTGAAGACAGATTACACGTGGCAAGACAGACGGGACTTGGATAGTCATGCCAACTTGAAAAGGGACCGTATCCCAGACGTTCGCATGCATGCGAAAAATCCGGAAGTGAGGGATTACCAGACAAAGTTCGGGAGCTTATGAAGCTGGCATGAAGTTCGTTGCCTTTCCGTTCTATATCAACAGTGTCGGAAACAACACCGGGTTGTGCTTTAAGCCAATTCTTCAACTGCTCGTCGTCCTCTGGCATTTGAGAGTAATGCGCACTCACGGAAAGAAAGAAACTCACACGCAATTGTCGGCCCAAGGAGATAATGGCGCATATTAGGGCTACTACTATCATGCCTAAACTGATCACACGAAGGAACTTCCTTTGCGGCAACGAAACCATTCTTCAAACATCCTCCTTCAGAAGTACGCGCAGGAGAAACCAAAGGAGACGGGAATCATTGTTTGTGCTTCAGGTGATCGCCGAGAACGGGATGGATTCTGGGTCGACCACGCGGACGGAAAGTGTATTCCAGCCCGAGTTGACGGGCCATCTTGGTTTGCCAAGCGTCGCCACCAAAGGGGCGTCCGCGGGCGAGGCTCCGGCGAATGGCTGTCAATTCCGCTTCGTTCTGGGGCTGATTCACGTGTTCGCTCCACAGTCGTCCCAGGGGCACCGGCGGATCGGCCAATAACGCCTGCTCATCGGGCGCGCCATGTAACCGACGGTACAGGCTTCCCCACCGCCACTTCTGTGCAGCGCGGACCAAGCCGGCGCGCAGGGGATTGCGTTCCACGTACCGCAACACCGCCAACAGGTGATCGTCGGCGGCGATGGGAAATGATTTGAACCGCCCCTGATAGACGTGCCCCATTCCGGCGGTGCGATGGTGCGCATGCCAGCGCTGCGTGTGGGTGAGGGTCAGCCAGCGAAAGAAATCGGTCACTTGCTCGTCGCGACCTTTGGCCGGCCAAACGACAAAATGCCAGTGATTGGGCATGAGCACATAGCCCAAAATGCGCAGCGGCACGCGCCCGTGGGCTTCGGCCAGCACCTGCTCGAAGGCCTCGAAATCGGCCTGCTTGCGAAACAGCCGCAGCCGGCCGTTGGCTCGATTGAGCACGTGATAGGCATACCCGCCGATAATGGATCGGGCCCGTCGTGGCATGAAGCCAACCTACCAAAACGTTTCCTGCCCGTCAATCAATGACTCCCGTCCCCTTTGATTTTTCCGCCGGGCGGTATCCCACGCCGTGTAAGAGCTTTGATAATCGCTTTGCGCTTGATCAACCTGCTGTTGGTGTTCGTCCGAAGCGCCGTCGTCGTAGCCCCAATAAGACCCCGCGCTCTCGTCGTCGGCTAGGGCATCGTCGTAATTAAGTATGGCCGAAGAAATCATGATAGAGTTTTTCGACCCGCTGGATAATCGGATCGTTGACGGGCGCGATTTCGCGCGGAGCCAGCGAGGCCAGCGGCGTGGACATCAATGGATGAGCGATGATCGGCGTTTCCAGACCGAGCTGTTCGCGCACTTTGTAGATGGCCAAGATTTCCACGGGATACAAACTGAAAGGGCTCGGATTGAATTCTGGAAGCCGACCACCCCGATCTTCCATCTTGGTGCAGTGATAATCGCACAGTTTCATTAATGTCGCGGCAAGGGAAGTAGGAATATCCCAATTGGCAAGCACTTCGCCGTAAAGCTCCAAATCGCGGTGACCGATATTGCCCGGCAAGTTGCCTCCGTGAAGTTTTTGATAAAGCAGCATCGAGAACGGCTCGAAGTTACGCTGCTGCCAAAAACCCGGATCTGTCATAGCTGGAGTTGTGTCAACGGCGATGAGGATGTCTTGCATCTCGCACTGCCAATTTTCCAGACCATGCAATATGCTATAGCAAGTTACACACGCCGTTTTCGGTACATCAAGGTCTAAACCCAACCCGGGCCGGTGCTCTCCGCGTTTGACGCGTTCAAAAAATCCGGCTGACCGTAGTTTTACAACCCAATACTGACACTGCACGGCGGCGTCGATGGCGCGCCAACCGGTAGAATCGCCATCAATCAGAGCAGGGACTGCGTGGAGTTCGCGATACCCGGCGAGGTTGTTAAGGTCACTAGGAAGCACCTTAACGGCAGTCCAGTGATCGCCAGCAAGATATTTTTCCATGCTGCTGATCAGATTATCGACTTCGTGCCTCCGCTCTTGATGGCACTTGCGATACCAGTTGATTAGCTTTTCGATGAGTTTTTTGCTTTGGATATTATCCATAAATACATTAACACTTATTGGTTCCATGGTCGGACCACAATTTCCTTCTGCCTCAACTTGAAGCCGATCACGCTGCCCGTGATGTTTTGTGGCGCGTTATCAACGTCACGCAGCAATTGCTGTATTACTTGCTTTGTTTCACCGTCCAAAGCCGTATAAGTTCCTCCGGGGGCACTCGCCCGCGTGGGCAAATTAAAGGGGACGGGAGTCATTGTTTGAGTTTCGGGAAGGAGGATAAGTTCTGGGGCGACCGCGTGGGGCAAACTAAATTCCAGCCCGAGTTGACAGCTCGCCTTGAGGGAAGCCGGAGTGTGACGATTTGCAGACGACCGCGACGTGAGCACCGGGGATAAATGAATCTTTTCAATCGCGCTTGGCTGCCGCGTTGCGGCTAGCGGAGTTTCACTATGATTCGTCCCGGATGATTTTTATTAGCTCGTCTTTTTTGGTGTCGATTGAAAGCACTTTGCTAGATTCAATATCTTTTACCGGCTTGCCATTGCGGAGGACGGTTATTTTCTTCCCCTCCCAGGGATTCTGCAAGGACAAGCGGCCGCCGTGCTCGGAGCGAATTTGCACCAGGTCGATTTGGCCATTTTTCATCGAAGCGCTTACCAGGAAGTCGCCCGGGGCAAGGAGCGTGTACTCGGCATCCCAGGCGCGGGACCATTGCGGGAATAGCTGCACGGCAGGCTCCGCCTTCTCGTCGGCGGCGATACGCTGCAATAGCGCTCCGTGCAGCCGCGAGCAGAGCCCGCCTAGATGTTCGCAATCGATCGCGCCGGGGCCTTCGCGCAAGCGCATGCGGTTGGGAAGAATTCCCGCATGGCCGCTGCCCGTGGAATCGACGAAGCTGCGCTCGGCCTGGTCGGGCTGTTCGATGAGGCTTAGCAGCATCTCCTGGCCGCGCTGGTCTTCTGGCAATTGTGCGAGCGCCGAGATGCTGCGGCCGCCGAAGCTGCCGGAAATGGTGAACATGCTGCCTGCGCGGCGCGATGCGCCATCGCGCAATGGAGCGAGATTATCGTTGAATTCTTGCCAGAGATGGCGCAAGTCTTTGTCGGAATCGAGAATCTCGGAGGCGCGAATGGCGGTGGGCAACAGGCGATGAAGCGCGACCATTTCCATGGGCGGGTCGGTTACGTTCCAGGAGGGTTCGCCGTTGTTGACGTGGTAGAGGTGGTATTTTCCGTCGTCACCCTTTTGCATATTCGGGAAATTGCGATAGAACTCGACGGCCCCTTTGAGCATGGGGTAGGCGCGCTGGCGAAGCCAATCTTCGTCCATGGTGTATTCATACCGCGACCAGTAGAGCAGGGCGATGCGGGCCGTCGACGAGAAAATATGGGTGGTGTGGCCGAAGGGGCCTTTGCTTTTGTCGGGAACAACCCAGTGGCCATCCTCCCAGTCGCCTTTGCCGATCCAGTTCCAACGCGAATTGTGGGGCTGCTTAGTTTCGGCATACGCACGGAATTCGGCCGAGCGCTGGTCCCATGGTTTGCGCAAGAGGTACAGATCTCGCATTTCGGCGGCGATGTTGTCTGGCAGTTTTTCTTCGCCATCGAACCAGACGGTTTCGGGAATGTAGATGCCTTGGCTGCCCCATTGTTGCTTGGCCGCTTGAGCGCACGAGTCGTAGATGCTCGTGTAGAAGGCGAACATTGGGTCGAGCAGCTCGGTGCGATCGGCAGGCAACAGTCCGTTGTAATAGGCATTGGTGTTGGCCCACCAATATTGCGAGCCCCAAGCGCGCATATCGCCGGTGGTGTACCAGAGCATGCCGCCAAAGCGCGGCGGATAGGTGCCGCGTGAGCTGGCGGCCATCACGTAGAGATAGTAGTTGTAGTTTTGTTCGACGAAGTCGGCTTTGCCATCGTCGCTGTGCAAATGGACAAAGCCTTTGGACCAGAAATCGTGCCACCAAGTTTGGTTGTCGGCCAGCAGTTTATCGAACGATTGGCCGGCGGCGGCATTGAGTTCATCGAGCGCAAGCGCGGCGACATCTTTGTCGGGATCCATAGTGGCGGCGCTGGCCAAGAGGATGACGAATTTGCCTTTTTCCGGCGCTGCGGAGAGGCGCACGGTGGTTTCATCGACGAATTTGGCTTCAGATTTGCGCCCGACAATGGCGGCGACGACGGCCGAGCTATCGTAGAACTTGCCCTCGCGGAATTGTTGGGTCAGCGCGATTTTGTCGTCGCGGATTTCGAGCCGCGAGGTGGCCGTTTGGTTGCGGGTTTGCACCACGTTTTCGTGCTGGCGGGATTCGTCCCAACTTTTGCCGGGATGGTACTGCATGGCAAAGCGCAGCATGCGGAGGTTGACATTGATCGGGGCAGGCTGGGGGCGGCGGTCGTCGATTTCGATGGCCATCACGTCGCGCTTGTTCCAGACCAATACGCGGGCGGTAATGCCTTTGCCTTCTGCAGTCATCAAGGCGTCGTAGAGATTCAGGTGCTGATGAAACGCGTCGCCTGAAAAAACGTCGGGACCATAATCGACGAAATCGAGATCGGCATAGGCGCAGCCGCTGGCGTAATCGGAATGGCGCTCGGGGAAGCTGTTGGTTTCGCAATTCTCGGCGAAAACATCATCGCGGTTGATTTGGAATTTGAGTTCGGTGGGCGTTGTCCAGACGAGGCTGCCCATGCGGCCATTGCCCACGGGCATGCCGGCTTCGCTGCGCGAGGCAGGCTTGGCGTAATCGAGATCGGCCCGACCGATGAGCGTTTTGGCATCCATTTCAAACGGGTGATTTGGATCGGCCGCGCGTAGTGCAGAGCATGTCGCAAACAGGATTGAGGCGACTATGAGCGCAGAATGTTTCATAGACGGCACCTTGGCCTGGAACCTTAGAGAAAGATTTCAGATGGCGAGATTAAACAGGCGGGAATGGGCCGAAAACAATTCCCCCGACGGCCCAGCACATGATAACCGCAATCGATGAGGAATTCGAGGATATTGCCGCAGAGCAATCATCGATAAAGCGCTGAGGATCGGAATGCAGGGGTTTTCGCCGCGACGTGCAATCTCGTGCCACTGTTTAAGTGCCGTCGGCAAAACGCAGCCTACGATCGTTAAAGAGCGCATGTTATGCAGCAGCATTGCGATTAAGCTTTAGCGGCCCATTCCTGCCAATCATGCCGGCTTGCGCGTTGCGCAATCTGTTTGCCGCACCGACCGTTACGGCGTGCATCTACGGTACGGTCTGCATGTTGGCCATATCCGGTTCAGCTTGTCACTTCGGTTTGTATTTGCAGCGGGTTAGAGCGGGCCGTCGATAGTGGAGAGTGTATCGAGGGACTCTACTCACCCCAGTGCTGCTGATATGGCAACCACGCGACGCCGCCCTGCTTCGGCCGTTCAATCTCCGCTGGAAACGTACCTGCGCGAAATCAACGAAACCGCGCTATTGAACGCCGCCCAAGAACAGGAATTGGCCGTTGCTATCGGGCACGGGGACGTTCATGCCCGCGACCGCATGGTGCGGGCCAATTTGCGGCTGGTAGTGAACATTGCTCGCGGTTACACCGGCAAAGGGCTCAGCCTGCAGGATTTGATTGAAGAGGGCAACTTAGGGCTGTTGCGGGCGGTGGAAGGCTTCGATCCGGCGATGGGGACGCGGTTTAGCACCTACGCCAGCTACTGGATCAAGCAGTCGATCAAGCGAGCGCTGATCAACTCGGGCAAAACCATTCGCATTCCGGCCTACATGGTGGAATTGCTCTCGAAATGGCGGCGCGCAAGTGCGCGGTTGACCGAGGAGCTGGGCCGCTCGCCCACGCCCGAAGAGGTTGGCCGCGTACTGGGCCTGCCGCGGAAGAAGCTTTCGATCATCAAAAAAGCCATTCGCATCTATAACAGCACGCCGCAGACCGATCAGCCCGAAGCTGGCTGGTCGCTGGGGGAAATGGTTACTGACGAAGCAACCAAAGCTCCCGAGGAAATGCTGCTCAATAGCGATAATTTGCAGCATGTGATGCGGATGCTGGAGACCATGGACCCGCGCGAGGCCACGGTATTACGAATGCGGTTCGGGCTCGAAGACAACGAGCCGCGGACGCTCAAAGAAATTGGCGAGGCCTTGGGCCTAACACGGGAGCGCGTGCGGCAGATCGAAACCGAGGCGCTGCACAAACTGGCGGCTGGGCTGGAAGGCAATGGCCAGATTGAAGAACTGGCCAGCGAAGCGGGATAGTTCGGTTTGGCGCGCGGCAACTGTGGCGCTTTAAGCGGCCTCAAGCGCTCGAGCATGGGCAATTTCTTTTGGCGAGATAGGGCGGACTTGAGAAGCCATCAGGGAGACAATCGCAAGCGTTTCGCCGCCCAAGGTCATAAACTCGACCTCAAATCCCTCTCCTCCGCGGTGGATCAAGACCACGGTTCCGATGTCGCCTTTCTCTAAGCTGTGCTCTGGCAGATCGATCGCCAGTACGACACTGTCATGCTCTTGAATCATTTCTCTTTCCTTCTTAGCGGATACGCCGAGACAAATCGTGGCCTGCTTTGGCCGTTCTCAATGAACCAAACTGTCCGAATGGCGGTGGTCCGGCCGGATGGCGTATTAATTGTACCCTCGACCACGTACCTCGTCCCGAATGTCGAATCCTCTTTTTTGGCTACATCATTATCGATTGCATGTTTCAATAGCGTGTCGGCTAACGATTTCCAATTATCGGCTGTATAGCCGAATCGAAGAAAGAAGGCCGCTTTATGACGACCGTCGCGGTGCGTCGTCGAAAGTAAATATCCGACAACTTTCCTTTCGGGAACATCGGCAGTCCTAATGTTCGGCAACTGCATGCGTTTCGCCTTCCGTCACAAGTTCACCGATCGTAAACGTTAAAACGCCTTGTGCGGTTGGAAATCAGGCCTAGCCCGATACACTGGATAAGCAGCAGACTAAGTGCTCTGACTTTCGAACGCAAGCGAATCTATCCGGAATAAGCATATCTTGCTCGTGACTAAGCCGTTGTGAGTGTCGTAAAGTGAATTGAAATTTTGAGCGCTATTTGCATGATGAACTGGAACACCGTAGCCGTTGTCGGCGTGGGATTGATCGGCGGATCGATCGGACTGGCGCTGCGCAAACGGGTTTTGGCGGCGAATGTCGTTGGGGTCGGACGCCGGCAGGTGAGTTTGGATGCGGCAAAGAGCTGTGGGGCCATCACGGCAGGGGTGCTATCCATCTCAAGCGCTGCAGCGGATGCCGACGTCGTTGTCGTTTGCACGCCAGTTGATCAGATTGCGGAGCATGTGCTGGAGGCGGCAGCGGCCGCGCCGGGTCGCGCACTTTTGACCGATGCCGGCAGTACGAAAGCTGCAATTGTTGCCGCCGTGGAAGCATCGTTGCCGGTACAGAAGCGGTTCATCGGCAGTCACCCGTTGGCCGGCAGCGAGAAGACCGGCTGCGAATTCGCCAGCGCCGATCTGTTCGAAGGTCGCGTGGTCGTTATTACTCCGACCAATCGCACCAAGTCGGACGTCCAGGATGCGGCGGTCGCTTTCTGGGAGTCGCTGGGGGCAAGTGTGAAGGTAATGTCGCCGGAAAGTCACGACGAGGCGGTGGCCGCTACTAGCCATGTGCCACACTTAGTGGCGGCCTGTGTGGCCCGCGAAACGCCCCGGCCGGATTTAGAGCTCACCGCCGGAGGCTGGCGCGATTTGACCCGCATTGCCGGGGGCGACCCAGAATTATGGACGCAAATACTATTACAAAATCGTGAGCACGTCTTGAAGTCGCTTTCGGGGTTTGAGAAAACGATGTCGATGTTTCGATCGGCCATCGAGCGCGGCGATCACGCCCTGGTGCGCCAGTTGCTCACGGAGGGGAAAGTTGTCCGCGACGCTTTGGGAAATTGATATCTACCCTGCCCCGGGCCAACCCGACCGGTTGGCTTTGCAAATTGTCGCCGACGCCGCCGAGTTGAACATTGCCGCCGGGTTGGAGGTGGCTGCGGCGAGCGGATATTTGATCCAAGGCCCGTTGGAGGCTTCACACGTCGATCGCTTGGCGCGGGAACTATTTGCCGATCCGATTGTGGAGCGCGCGATCTATGATCGCGTGGGCGATAAGTGCTTTTTATCGTTGCCGTTGAACCATGCGCTTGCCGTTGAGAGGCGGCCGCAACTGGGATCCGCCACTCTGATTCATGTACTTCCCAAGCCGGGCGTGATGGACCCGGTGGCACAAAGCGCTGCGGCTGCAATCAGGGATTTCGGAATCGATGTCGAGGCGGTTCGCACGCTGCGAAAATATTGGGTTTTCAATCTGCCCGAGGCAAAGCTTGTGCAACTCGCGTCGAAAGTGCTTGCCAACGATTCGATTGAGCAGGTTGTGATTGGCCCTCTTAAGTTCGATCGGCTGGAATTGGGAACCCAGTACCAATTCAAACTTACCACAGTGCCGATTCGTGAGATGAACGATGAGGCGCTGGCGAAATTGAGCCGCGAGGGGCAGCTTTATCTTTCGCTGGCGGAAATGCGCACGATTCAAGATCACTTTCGCGCGGCCGGCCGCGATCCGACCGACGCAGAGCTCGAAACCCTTGCGCAAACATGGAGCGAACATTGCAGCCACAAAACATTAGCCGGGCAAATTTCCTACCGTGGCCGGACAACCGCTCGCTTGGCGAACGACGGCCACGACGCTCGCTCTGCAATTCAGTTCGAAAACATGCTCAAGGAGACGATTTTTTCCGCCACGCAAAAGATCCGCGCGGCGTGGAAAGAGCAGGAGCATGAAGACTGGTGTGTGAGCGTGTTTCAAGACAATGCCGGCGTCATTCGTTTTGATGAGCAATTCAACCTCACATTCAAAGTTGAAACGCATAATCATCCTTCGGCAATCGAGCCCTACGGCGGCGCGAATACAGGGCTGGGTGGCGTGATTCGCGATACGCTGGGCACGGGGCTAGGCGCCAAACCGATCGCCAACACCGATGTGTTTTGCTTCGCGCCACCTGACACACCGGGCGATGAATTGCCGCCTGGAGTGCTTCATCCGCGCCGCGTGATGAAAGGTGTTGTGGCTGGGGTGCGCGACTACGGCAATCGCATCGGTATTCCGACGGTGAATGGCGCCGTCTATTTCGATCGTCGTTATTTGGGAAATCCACTGGTGTTCTGTGGGAGCGTTGGGTTGTTGCCGATCAACAAATCGCACAAAGAACCGCGCGCGGGGGATTTTATTGTCGCCGTCGGAGGACGTACGGGGCGCGACGGAATTCATGGCGCGACATTCAGCTCTGCGGAATTGACGAGCCAGAGCGAATCGATTTCCGGCGGGGCGGTGCAAATCGGCAATGCGATCACTGAAAAAATGGTGCTCGATGTGGTGCTGGCAGCCCGCGACCGAGGCCTGTATTCGGCCATTACCGATTGCGGCGCCGGCGGGTTTTCCAGCGCTGTAGGCGAAATGGGCGAGCACCTGGGAGCCATCGTATGGCTCGATCGCGCACCGCTTAAGTACTCGGGCTTGAGCTATACCGAAATCTGGATTTCCGAAGCCCAAGAGCGCATGGTGCTGGCGGTGCCGCCGGAAAATTGGCCGGAGCTAGAGGCGCTTTGCCGCTGGGAAGGGGTCGAAGCCACAGTCATCGGCGAATTTCGGCCGACGGGGCGGCTACAACTTTTCTATCAAGAACATCCAGTGGCCGATCTTTCCATGCACTTTTTGCACAAAGGGCGACCACCGGTCATACGCGAAGCAACCTACTGCCCGCCACCGAATGAACCTTTGCAGCCTACGGTTGGGGCAATTTCGGCTCACGAATCTTTGAAGAGAATTCTCGGGTCACGCAATGTTTGCAGCCGCCACTGGATTATTCGGCAATACGACCATGAAGTGCAGGGTGGCAGCGTCGTTAAGCCGCTTACAGGAATTGCAAACGATGGGCCCAGCGATGCTGCAGTGATTCGTCCGGTGCTGAACTCGCGCCGCGGAATTGCGATTTCCTGCGGCATGAACCCACTGTACGGAGACTTCGACACTTATCACATGGCCACGAGCGCCATTGACGAAGCGGTCCGCAACTGCGTGGCGGTCGGGGCCGATCCCGCGCGCATCGCCATTCTCGATAATTTCTGCTGGGGCGATTGCGAAAAGCCGGAAACGTTGGGCTCGCTGGTACGTGCCGCTTTAGGTTGCCATGACGCTGCCGTGGCGCTGGGCACGCCGTTTATCAGCGGCAAGGATAGCTTGAACAACGAATTCCGCTATGCCGATGGGGCCGGCCACAAGCAGTCGATCGCGATTCCGCCATCACTATTAATTAGCGCGCTTGGGCAAATCGACGATGTCTCGCGGGCGATAACCATGGATTTAAAGAATGCAGGCGGCGTGCTCTACCAAGTGGGCGCCACGCGAAACGAATTGGGCGGATCGCATTTTTCGCTGGTGAATAAATTGCGCAGCGGGCGCACCCCGAGGTCAACTTCGCTCGCGCGAAAGCGACGTTTTTGGCGCTGACGCGCGCGATACACGCCGGCTTTGTCAGCGCGTGCCACGACCTCAGTGAAGGAGGCTTGGCCGTGACGGCCGCCGAAATGGCAATTGCGGGGGGATGGGGCGTACGGCTGTATTTGGCCGAAGCGCCGCATGAGATTACAGCCGACGAGGCTGCCCAGATCCCCGGCGGGCTGGCGAATGCCTTGTTATTTGCCGAATCCAACAGCCGGTTTTTGGTCGAAGTGCCGCCAAATTCGGTGGGGCATTTTGAAGAAACCATGGGGGACGTTCCGCATAACGCCATTGGCGAAGTGTTGGCTTCGACGCAATTTATCGTGGCCGATGTCGATCCCATGGCTGAGAAGCACCTGATTGAGGTTGATATCGCCGAACTTAAAGCCGCGTGGCAAAAGCCGCTCGATTGGTAAATCAATGCAGCCCAAAGTGTTAATTTTGCGAGCCCCCGGCACAAACTGCGATGCAGAAACTGCGTACGCATTTCAAACGGCCGGCGGCGCGGCTGAAATTGTACATGTGGCGCGGCTGCTGGATTCGCCGCAGATGTTGGCCGACGTTCAGATTCTTTGTATTCCCGGCGGATTCAGCTACGGCGACGATATCGCGTCGGGCACCATTCTCGCGGTGCAGCTTCAACACCGTTTGACCGAGGCGCTCCAGCAATTCAAAGCCACCGGCAGATTGATTTTGGGAATTTGCAATGGATTTCAAGCTTTGGTGAAGTGCGGTTTGCTGGAGAGCGAGGGGGAAACGCGCCCGGTGGCGACGCTGGCCTGGAACGCTTCGCGGAAATTCGAGCACCGCTGGGTGCGATTGGCGGTCGACGGCGACAAATGCGCCTTCTTGGCGAGCATCAAAACGATGTACCTGCCGGTGAAGCACGGCGAGGGGCGCTTTGTTGCTCGCGACAACGAAACGCTTGCCAAGCTTAAGCGCGAAGGACGGCTGGCACTTCGATACATTCCCCTGACGGAGCACGGCAACCAACACGCCGAAGCCAAATCAATTGCCGAAGCGGTTGATTTTGATCAGCCGGTGGCTTATCCCGATAATCCCAATGGGGCCCAGGCGAACGTCGCGGGAATCTGCGATGCCACGGGGCGGGTGTTTGGCCTGATGCCGCATCCGGAATTGAACGTCGACACTCAGCACCATCCTCGTTGGTCGCGTGGCGAAGCGGGCCCACATGGCGACGGCTTATTGCTGTTCCAGAACGCCGTCAATTACTTCCGGTGAGTTTACCGTGGTTGTCATCGGAGCCGAAATTTCCGGCCCGGAAACCGCGGGGCCGCAATTCACGTCGGCGCATGGTGCCATGGGAGCGACGACCACCGGTTCAGCCGGTGCGAACCAGTTCTGCTGTTTCCAAACTTCGACTCGGTGAAGCAAACCATCGTCGGCGCAGCCAGCGGCCGATAATAGCGGAAGAATCGATAAGATCAACAGTTTGCGCATCGAATGGTCCTCTGATTTGTGGCAACGTTGACCAACCGCACCACGTTGCCATCAGAGAACCATAGCTCACCCAGAGCGCTGTGCAAACGCATCAGGCGGCATTTTGTAGCGGTTGTAGCGACGATGCGCTCCGGCAGATCGGTTAGCCCTTGCGATGCCGAATGCGCAGACCTCATACGGCGCTTCTTGCGACCCAATTTACGGCGACCTTTTCCTGTCTTCTTTACGCCCACTGGTAGTGCTCCATGCTGTGTTGAATTGGAATTCGATACTGCCGACGAGCCGCTTCGCGGCAAGGCGCTCGCGGCAGCCGACTTGGCCGCTGATTCTAACAACCAGATCGATAGCGGCAAGAGCGATCGCGAATCCAACGACGGGCGCCGCGATGTATTTCAATCAGCGATGCTTCCAGTCGATGTTCGATAGCGAGGCCAGCGCCAAAATGAGCGAATGCGTGCCATCGCGGCCGTGGCCTTGTGCTTTGACTGCAATGTACAACTGATGCGCAAGCGCAATCCCGGCAGCGAGAGCCCCATGCGCTTGGATTCCTCCAGGGCAATGCCCATATCTTTAATGAAATGCTCCACAAAGAAGCCGGGGTCGAAATTGTTGGCCATCATGCGCGGGCCGTAGTTGGAAAGCGACCAGCTTCCCGCCGCCCCGGAAGAAACCGACTGCATTACGGTTTCCAAATTCAGGCCCGCTTTATAGCCATACAGCAGTCCTTCGCAGACGCCGATCATGCCGGTGGCGATGAGCACCTGATTGACCATTTTGGCATGCTGCCCTGCCCCGGCTGGTCCTTGGTGAACGATCGTCTTGCCCATCGCTTCCCAGCAGGGTCGCAGTGCCTCGACGATATCTTTTTCGCCACCGATCATGATTGAGAGCCGCGCCTCGCGGGCGCCGACATCGCCCCCTGATACAGGGGCGTCGACGGCATGCACACCTTTGGTTTTCGCTTTTTCGGCTATTTCAACCGCCAGCGACGGCTGGCTGGTGGTCATATCGACCAAAATGGCTCCGGGCCGGGTGCCGGCGAGTGTGCCATTTTCCCCCAGCGTGATTTCGCGAACATCCGACGGAAAACCAACAATAGAAAACACGACGTCGGATTGCTCGGCCACGGCTTTGGGCGAATCGGCCCATTTGGCGCCCTTGGCCAATAGCGATTCAGCCTTTTGCTTGGTGCGACTATAAACTGTCGACTTAAAGCCGCGGTCAAGCAAATGGCCGCACATGCTGCGGCCCATCACGCCGGTTCCGATCCAGCCGAGGCGAGTTTTTTCGGGAGAAACGGCAGGTACAGACATATTTTCCTTAGAAGCTATTTCAAAACCTGAATTGGGTTGCTAGTATTTCGCCTTCTTGTTCCGCAAGGAGGCGAACAAATGGCTACATTAGTGCCGAATAAGCTATGGAACGAAATCGAACCGCTATTGCCCAAACGCATCCCATCGCCCCAAGGGGGACGACCGTCGGTTTCCGACCGGGCTTGTCTGGCGGGAATTATTTTTGTGCTCAGGAGCGGTGTGACTTGGAACATGCTTCCCTTGGAAATGGGTTGCGGCAGTGGCGTGACGTGTTGGCGACGGCTGCGAGAGTGGACCCGCTTGAACATCTGGCCCCAACTCCATCGGAAACTCTTGCGTCGCCTGGGAAAACGGGGTGCGATTCGGCTTTCCCGCGCCATCATCGACAGCGCCTCGGTGCGGGCTGTTTTTGGGGGGAACATACCGGACCCAATCCCACGGATCGCTCGAAAAACGGCTGTAAACGGCATGTGATTGATGACGCCAGGGGATTGCCGTTGGTGGTCGAAACCGGCCCGGCCAACGAACCCGATGGCAAGCGTGCGATTGCGATGTTGGACAAAATTCCCGCCGTCGCAGGCCGGCGGGGACGGCCACGCCGCAAGCCGAAAATCTTTCAAGGAGACGCGGCCTACGGCAGCGCGGCAATCCAGCGGCAAGTCGTGAAGCGGGGCATCCGACCGCTGTTGGCTCCCTACGGCAACTCGAAACGCGAACACGGCAGCGGCCTGGGGCGAACCCGCTACGTCGTCGAACAAACCCTCAGTTGGTTCGGGAACTTCCGTCGTCTTAAATTGTGTTACGAACGTACCGCGGAACATTTCCAAGCCTTTCACGAATTGGCGGCTTCCCTCATTTGCTTCAATCGGCTAACGCATCAGCGAAAATAGGTTTTGAAACAGCTTCTTAGTTGATTGCGGTTGTCGCCGCGCGGGCCAACACGTTCTACCAGCGATGCTCGGGCCGATCAAGGATTTCGGTAAGAATGACGGCGTCCCGCATGTTCTTTTTCGCCGCTAGAAAAAGCGCAATATTGCTGGCGGTTTTGCGCATAACGATGGGCGCTGTGGCTGATTCGGCGCCGGCGGCCGAAGCAGTTTGAGCGGTTGCGGCTGCAGCGGTAGCCGCCGCCGCGGTTGCGCCTGCGGCTTCAAAAACGCCCAGTGGAGTTTTTAGGCCGCCCACGTCGCGCTCGAAAACGCGCTGCATGTGCTGGCGGAATTCGCTATCCGATTCATCGATGTGGCTGAGCTGGCTAGCGCGCTGGGCGAATTTTGAGCTGTCAATATGGTCGGCCACATATTGCGCGACTGTCTCGCGCGGCGGCGTGATTTCCCGCTCGGCAACCGGTTTTGGTTGGGGAGGCGGCGCGGAAGGCTGCTGCGGCTTGGCGCGGCGATCTTGTGCTCGCCGCGGAGGCGGGCGCTTTGCCGCTGTGGAAGAGGGCTGTGCAGCCGGTCCCATTTGTCCGGCTTGTTTACCCTGGGCCTGCTGTCCCTGGCGCAACGAACGAGCTTGCCGCAGGAATTCGTCGATTTCCGATTGCAAACCGCCCTGTTGCGGCCGGGGCTGCACGGGGGGTTGGCCCGGCGGCTGGCCGACGGGATTCATCGGCGGTGGCGCGCGCTTGGGCGGCGCGGGAGGCTGAACTTTGCTTGCGAATTGATTGATGACCCACACTAGGATCGCCACGATGAACGGAGCGACTTTGATCAAATCGGACCAGTCGGCGGCGAGGAGAGGACTGAGCATTGCTTTTGATGAACGTGGTCGGGTGGCCGCCCAGTGATATGAAATGTGCGATTTATGTCGGCGTAGATGTCGTCGTTACACCCGAAATGCTGCGGCGCATTTCCGTATCTGCTTGAATATTACGCAACTTGTAGTAGTCGAGAATGCCAAGGACGCCGTCTTGAAACGCGGCGGCAATGGCCTTGGGCACTTCCGCTTCGGCGGCGATTAGTTCCGCTCGCGATCCTTCGACAGCGGCGATGTTTTCCTGTTCCGAGGCGACAGCCATCGCGCGACGTCCTTCGGCGTTGGCGCGTGCCACGCGCATGTCGGCCTCGGCGCGGTCGGCCTGCAAACGGGCGCCAATGTTATCGCCGACCATGATATCGGCAATGTCGATCGAGACGATTTCGAATGCCGTTTGCGAATCGAGCCGGCGTGCGAGCACTGCTTTGGAAATTCGATCGGGCTGGGCCAGCACGTCCATGTGAGTTTCGGCTGAGCCGATGGCACTGACGATTCCTTCGCCGACGCGGGCGATAATTGTTTCCTCCATAGCACCGCCGATCACCTGATTCAAATTCGTGCGGACCGTGACCCGGGCTTTCACCTTGAGTTGGATGCCGTTCTTGGCCACTGCATCGAGCGATTCTTTGCCGGAGCCGCGTGCGGGGCAATCGATCACTTTGGGGTAAACGCTTGTTTTCACTGCTTCGAGCACGTCGCGGCCGGCCAGGTCGATGGCGGTGGCGAGTTTGTAATCGAGCTTGATGGTTTTAGCTTTGCTGGCGGCAATGATGGCGCGAATCACCAGCGGCACTTTTCCGCCGGCCATGTAGTGCGCCTCCAGGGCCTTGCTGGTCACTCCAGTGTCTTCGCCGATGCCGGCCTGCACGGCCATGATTTTGCTGCGGACGATGACCGTGGGATTTACTTTGCGGAAGGTCATGCCGAGCAAGTCGAAGATACCGATGCCTGCGCCCGTCGTGACCGACTGGATCCACAGACGGAAATACCTCGCCAACACGACGACGAGAAACAGCACCACGATCAGCAGAAAGAAAATTCCGCCTATTGTGATAATGGTCGTGGTTTCGTTATCCGCGAGAAGAATTTGGTGTGGAGTCATGTGCGTGAACAATTGAAGTGGGCGGCTACTTAGTGCAACTAACCCACGGCGGGTTTGGGAACGGAAACCGCAGAGTAGATATTACCTTCAATTGACAACATACGCGAGCCTTGTCGTGATAGCAACCTAAAGCAAACGGCTTTGGCAAGACGAGGCGCTGACGGCACTTACGCTCTGGTCAATTTCGATCGACAGACCAGTGGAGCGGGAGCGACCATGATTTCAATCGTCTTCGGCCAAACGCAGCTCCAAGCGTGAAAGCTGCGAGATGATCCACACAATTTCCCGGCGGAATTCGCCGCGCTCGCGCGCGGGCATTTTCGCGACATTCGCGCGGACGAATTCCAAATTTTGTTCGGCCGCTTCAGGATTGCCATCTAAGAACGCGGAGATTGCTTTTAAACACAAAGCAAAGTTTTCGAATTTGTCGGTCGGCATGATGTTCGATCCTTCCTAGCCCCTCATTACGCTTGGAAAGATTTGATGATTGCGACATGCCGGTGAAAGTGAGGTTGCAAGTACTGCGCAAGAAAACACGTAAGGACCGGAAAGCCTATGGGCGCAATGACTTTGGCGGCATTGTGGAAAAAATCACGCCTGAGCTATATCGAACCGCGCGGGTGATTTTTAAAGCAGAGCTTTGGCGCGAGTTGCGCGACAGCGAATTCATGCTGAGGAAAAGCTTGCGCAAAAAAGCGCGATCCTGCGCAAAGCGCGAGAATGCACGTGCCAGCGCGCGGACGAATCAGGCAATTACGCGAGGATATCGGTAATCACTTCGCCGCTAGTGTCGGTCAGGCGCATATCGCGGCCGCCTTGCTGGAATGTGAGCTGCTTGTGGTCCAGCCCCAAAAGATGCAAGCAAGTAGCGTGCAGATCGGAAATCGAAACGCGATTTTCGACCGCGGCATACCCAAATTCGTCGGTCGCTCCGTAAATTGTGCCGCGTTTTACGCCGCCGCCGGCCAGCCACATGGTAAATCCTTTCGGGCCGTGGTCGCGCCCCATGGGGCCTTGCGTTGTCGGCAGGCGTCCAAACTCGCCGCCCCAAATCACCAGCGTCGAATCGAGCAGGCCGCGCTGCTTCAGGTCGGTAAGCAAGCCATAAATCGGCCGATCGGTTTCGGCGCAGTGTTCGTCGTGATTGGCTTTGAGCCCCAAGTGCGCATCCCAACACAATTGCTGCGTGCTGCCGCCGGAATAAAGCTGCACGAAGCGCACGCCGCGCTCGACCAACCGCCGCGCCAGCAGACATTGGCGACCGAAGTATTCGGTTTGCTTGTTATCGAGGCCGTACAGTTTTTGCGTGTCGGCCGATTCGTCGGCTAAATCGACCACTTCCGGCGCGCTCATCTGCATGCGGAAGGCCAATTCGTAGCTGGCGATGCGCGCGGTAAGCTCTTCCTCGCCGGGATGCTGGCGCAGGTGTTCTTCGTTCAGCTTGGCAAGAAGCTCGAGGCGGGCTTTTTCGCGCTCGGGCGATACGTTGGCTGGCGGCTTCAGATCGACAATCGGATCGCCGCTGGTGCGAAACGGCGTGCCCTGATAGGCCGGCGGCAAAAAGCCGGAACTCCAATTTGGCGCGCCGCCAATCGGGCCGCCGCGATGATCCCACATCACCACGAACGCCGGCAGGCGATCGGTTTCGGCCCCCAGGCCGTAAGTAACCCACGAACCGAAACTCGGCCGGCCGGGGAGCAGAAAGCCGGTGTTCATTTGGAACAGCGCGGGGGCATGATTGTTTGAGTCGGCATGCATCGAGCGAATGACGCACAAATCGTCGGCCGAGCGCGCGAGGTTCGGGAATTTTTCCGAAATATCGATGCCCGCCTCGCCGTACTTGGCGAACTTGTAGGGGCTTTTGAACGCGGTGTTTTTTGTGTCGGGAAAGAACGCGGCGTCTTTTTCGAACACGGGAATCGGCTGGCCGTGCCATTTTTCGAGCGCCGGCTTAGGATCGAACAAGATCGACCTGGCTCGGGCCGCCGTAGCAAAACAAAAAAATGACGGCTTTGGCTTTGGCGGGAAAGTGCGGCGGCCGCGGTGCGAGTGGATTGAACTCGGAGGGTATGGCATCGCCGAGCAGAAAAGCGGAGGCTGAAGCGCCCGGCTCGGCCGCCAACAGGCCGTCGCACGCGAACAAGTACTGCATGGCCAGCGAGGCAAAGCCAGCGCCGGTGGTTTGCAGAAACTTCCGTCGGCTCCAGATGGTGGGCCAGCGATTGAAGTTGCAGTGGTTGTGGCTAGTTTCGGTCGAATCCATTGGGTCTTCTCTCACCCCACCCTCCCGAAGGTAGAGGGGAACTGTTTCAATTTACATATACAAATTCGTTGCTGTTAAAAATCGCGTGGCACAAATCGGCCAGAGCGTGGCGGCGGAGCTCCTCTTGCGCTTTGATCGTCAGGTTGATGTGCTTGTCGAGCAGTTGCCTGCGCTCGCTATCGAAGCGTTCGTCGACGAATTCGGCGGCGGTGCGGCGCTCGGCGTCGGTCGGCTGGCGCGAAAGGGCGAGCCAATACGCGCGCTCGACTTGGCGGCTGACGCTATCGCCCGTTTCGCGAATGACGCGGGCCGCCATATCTTCGGCTTGTTCGTTGGTGAACTCGTCGTTCAATAGTTGCAGCGCCTGAGTGGCGACGGTCGTGGTCGTGCGGCGTTCGCAAGTCTGCGTGGCGCTAGGGGCGTCGAAGCCTTCGAGCATCGGCAACAGGGTCGATCGCTTGATGAACACGTAGACGCTCCGACGCCACTCATCAGGCCCCTCTTGCTTCACGATGGGCCACTTATCTTTGCTGCCGGCGGCGACAATATGGTCGGGCATTCTTGGATGCCGCCGGGGCCGAACATTTGCGAATTTAAATTGCCGCTGGCGTCCAGAATCGAATCGCGAATTTCCTCGGCCTCCAGCCGCCGCAGCGGATAGCGCCAATACCATTGGTCGCTTGGATCGAGCCCTGCTTTTTCCGGCTCCGAGGACGGACGACTGCCGATACGTGGCCGACATCACGATCATTTTTTGAATGCGCTTCAGTTTCCAATCGCCGTGCAGCAGCTCGCCGGCCAGATAGTCGATGAGTTCAGGATGCGTCGGCGGGTCGCCGCTTGTGCCGAAATTGCTCGGCGTGTTGACCAGTCCGCGGCCGAAGTGATACAGCCACAGGCGATTGACGATCACTCGCGCCGTAAGCGGGTTATCGGCATCGGCAATCCAATTGGCCAGCGCCAAGCGGCGGCCCACGCTGCCGGCCAGTTCGCCCGCGGACGTTGGAAACACGGCCTTCCCGTCATCGAGCACCGCGGGCACGCCGGGCGGCGACTTCGTCGCCGTGCTTCGTGCAATCGCCGCCGAGCATCATATAGGTTTTGTGCGCCTGAGAGCCGGGTCGCGCACGTGCATGATTTCGTCGTCGTCGAATTTGGCGGTGTTGTCGAAAACGGCGAACATCCGGTAGTAATCGCGCTGGCTGATCGGCTCGTATTTATGATCGTGGCAGCGGGCGCAGCCGACGGTCAGGCCCAAACAGACCGCGCCGGTGGTCGAAACCATGTCGTCTACTTCATCGACGCGGTTTTTCTCGTTCTTCTGATTGCTGATGGTCGGACCGCATGCGAAAAAACCCAGCGCGACTAAGTTCGTCGGATCGTCGGGATTGATTTCGTCGCCGGCAAGCTGCTCCATCAAAAAGCGATTGTACGGCTTGTCTTCGTTGAAGCTGCGAATGACATAATCGCGATATTTGTAGGCGAATGGGCGATCGTAGTCGTCTTCGAAGCCGTCGGAATCGGCGTAGCGCGCCAGATCGAGCCAGTGCCGCGCCCAGCGCTCGCCGTAGTGCGGGCTTTCGAGCAAGCGATCGACCAGTTGTTCGTAGGCGTCGGCGTCGTCGGACTTGTCGCTCAAGAAGGCTTGCACTTCGTCGGGCGTCGGCGGCAAGCCGATGAGATCGAACGTGACGCGGCGAATCAAATCGAGGCGGCTGGCTTGCGGGTTGGGAGCGAGACGGTGCTCCTGCAGTTTTTGCAGGACAAAAGCGTCGATGGGCGTGTCGATCCACGGATCGCGGCTGGCCGGCGGCTTCACCGGGCGCAGCGGCTGGAACGCCCAATGGTCAGATTTGGGTGGCTTATTGCTGGCATTCGCAGGTTGCTCTGTTGCCGAAGGTTTGACGACGGAGGCCAGCTCGGCGGCCGGTTTGTCTGCAATTGATGAATTCTCAGCCGCGCTTTCTTTGATTGCGGCAGCATGATCCAACTGATTCGCTGGCGGTAGCACTTCGTCGTCGGCCGTGGCAATGAGGTGCGCGAAGAGTTGAAGCCAGACTGCAACTAGGACTGCAGCGAAACCTAGTGCTATGACGTTCCGGACAACACCGCGCGCGGTAATCCGACGAATTCTAATGCCGGGTGGAAATATCTTTGAAGCGAGCGCCATTGTTCGATTGCAGAACTAGTCCGAGATTGATCGCTAGCAGTTGTGCAGTGGCACGAGCAAAAAGGCGCGGAATCATAGCAAGAAGGACGATCCGAATCGCGGCCAATTCCCGTGGGCGCAAGCCGTTTGGCGCCAGCGAATTAAGATCGAGCAGAACGGAGTACTAGGCGCCGGCGGAGTCGCCTGCTGGTGCTTCGGCAGCGGAAGAGTCGGATTGGATATCAGGCTCGATTTCCACGCCTGCCGGCGGTTTGTCGCGCTCTTCGCGGCGGCGCAGGTACAGCTTGATCGGCACCTCGGAAAACGGCAGCCGATCGCGGAACACGCCCAGCAGATAGCGGCGGTAGGTTTGCGAGATGCCTGCGGGATTGGAGCAGAACAGCACGATCGTCGGCGGCTGCACGCCGACTTGCGTGGCGAAGAAGATTTTCGGTTGCCGATTCTGATGGATCGGCGGCGGATTGGCCTCGAATGGCCGCGCGCAACAGCTTGTTCAAATCGGCCGTGGCCACGCGCTGCCGCGCCTGCTTGAACAGCATTTGCGCGTGGTTCAACAGCGCCTTGACGTTCTTGCCGGTCTGGCCGGTGATGAACGCGATCGGCACGTACCACATGGTGCGGAACGTGTCGTGCAGATAGTGCACCCATTTTTCGGTCGGCATGCTGCCGTGCTGCAGGTCCCACTTGTTGACCACGAACATGCACGGCTTGTATTGCTGGGCGATGTAGTCGCAAAGTTGCTTGTCGACCTTGCTGATCCGCTGCGTGGGATCGAAGAACAACAGCACCACGTCGGCCCGGCGAATGCTGCGCTGGGCGCGGTGCATGCTGTAGAAATCGACGTCGGTGGCGATGCTGCGGCCGCGCTTGAGGCCCGGCGTGTCGATGGCGACGAACGTTTTGCCGTCGAGCTCGAACCGCACGTCGACGCTGTCGCGCGTCGTGCCGGGCACTTCGCTGACGATCATCCGCTCGGCCTGCGCCAGCGTGTTGACGAACGTGCTCTTGCCGACGTTGCGGCGGCCGACGATCGCCACCTTCATTTCCGGCTCGCGGCGGCGGCGCGGCTTCTCCGGCAGCCGGCGGCGGCAGACGCTCGACGATCATGTCGAGCAGTTCCTGCCGATTGCGATTTTGCATCGTGCTGATGCACAGCAGCTTGCCGCGGCCGAGCTTGTAGAATTCGTCGGCCTGGGGGTCGATGGTCGCATCGTCGGCCTTGTTGGCCACGCAAATGACCGGCGCTTCGACGTACGCGCAGCCGTTTGGCCACTTCCTGATCGAGCGGCATCAGGCCCTCGCGCGCATCGACGACGAACAGAATCACGGCCGCCGATTCGATCGCGGCGTTGATTTGCTCTTCGATCTGCGGCGTCAGGTTGTCGGGATCGTCGAAGCCCATGCCGCCGGTGTCGACCAGTTCGAAGAAGCGGTCGTGGTCGCACATCAGATGCGTGATCGCGATCGCGCGTGACCCCGGCGTGTCGTCGACAATGGCCAGCCGCCGCCGCGCGAGCCAATTGAACATGCTCGATTTGCCGACATTCGGCCGGCCGACAATGACAACTTGAGGCAGGGGCATGGGGGTGCGGGTTCGCGTTCGACGTTCGAGCAAGACGGCGTAAGGGGGGAGCGGCGATTGAGGATTGATACCGCTATTGTAGACGAAACGGCCTGCGGTGTATTGGGGCAGATGGGGCCAGGAAAACCCCGGCAGCAACGGAAACCT
>CAWGBP010000017.1:0-38891 GCA_963820835.1 Pirellulales bacterium
TCAGATCGCCCGATCGAGCCACTCGCCAATGCCCTTGGCACATTGCTGCCTAATAAGGGTGCAATCGACCGCGCCGTGCAGGTACCCCCGCGAAAACACGCAATTAAAAGGCTCTGCCTCTCTGGCATGCTGTTTGCCTTTGGCCAGTCTGCACGTTGCTTCCTGAATCGAACAAGGCGGCTTTCAGGTAGCAATCGCATCACCTTACCTGTCATTTTCACATGCGTAAGTATCCAAGGGTGCTTTCATGGCCGCAACGATCACACGTGCGCGTTGGAGCCGCGAGCAAATCGCCGAGCTCAGCGATGTTCAGCTATTTCGCCACAGCTACGATGAAATGATCGAAATGGTACTCGATTCCGGCGTACCGATTCGCGATCCCTCGTCGCTTCGTTCCATGGTAGGCGATGGCGTGGAGGCGTGGGCTTTTTTCGGGCCCGCCAATTCTGCCGCACCCAGCCGCGATAAAGATTGCCCAAAGTGGCTTCTTCAATCCGCGGTTAGGTTCGGGTGCCCATCTGATTTTTCTCCATCCGCCAAGTGACTCATCGGCCGGCCGTCTTTAATCTTTGCGAATTTCGGCCGCGAAAAGCCGCCGACGCGTCCGGAACTCTCAAAGCGGTGCATTGAATCATTGCTCTGCTTCGCGCTTTCCCGAGGAAGTATGCTGGAATAGTGGTATTGAGCGCGACAGGAAGGTGGCTCTATGAAACGCGGTACGCTGGCACTTTGGCAGCCGCATCGGCTACAGCTTTTGCACGCGACGATCTTCGCAGGCGTTTTCTGATTGCGCCGCTCGCGTGCCGCTTGTGGCCAAAGAAGCTTCGCCGACGGCGCTTCCATTGGCCGCCAATTCACAGAATCCGGCCACCGATCAGAAATCCGCCGAGCAATTTGCGCCAGAATTGCCGCGCGATCGAGCAATTGGGCGACCAGCAGTACTTTCGCCGCCAGCAGGCGCAGTTAATTGTTGCGAATCGGCCCCGATGTCTTTCGACGATTTGCTCGCCGCCGAAAATAACGACGATATCGAAATCGCTTCCCGCGCAAAGTACTTGGTCGAGCGGATTAGCAGCGATTGGACGCGCGATGCCGATTCCCCGGCGGTCAAACACATTCTCGAAAACTACGCCGCTCGCAACGACGAGGGCCGGCTGGAGGTATTCAAGCAGTTGGCCAAGCTTCCCGCAGATGGCCGGGTTAGAGCGAATGTGCCGCCGGGTTCGCTTTGAGCGGGCGCCGGTCGTTTCAAAACAGGGGGCCATCGTCATTATCGAGACGCTGGGCGAGCACGCCAAAGACAGCGACCGCTCGGCGCGGGCTCGCATCATCGAGCGGGCGCTGGGCACCAGCGTGCGGCCTGTGACGGCGGCGCTTTGAGCTACGGTTGGAGAAGAATCCCGAGGCCGAATTACCGCAGTGGAACCGCCTATTTGAAGATGAATTGGTGCTTGCCGAAAGCACCCCCGCCGAAACCACCAGCGAAATTGCCCTGCGCCTGCGCGCCTGGCGAGGTCGAGGTGCTTTTGTGCTTAAACAATCGGATCAAGTGCTGGCGGTCATGCGAGAGATGATCATGTTGGAAACCGGCGATCCGGCATCGCTCGAACAGCTTGTCGATTGGCTAACCAAGCAGAAAGCCTGGACTCAACTGAATGAGGTTGCCAGCCGATTCGAAGGCAAATCGGCGACGACCCGCTGCTTGTCTATTCCCTCGCGCAAGCCAAGCTCATGCAGGGCGACAAGGCGGTGGCCGAAGAGCTTTCAAAACACGCCTATGAAATGCGGCCTGGCGAACGGCGCTCCATTTCGAACTCGCCGAAAAGCTGCACAAGCGGTGCTTGTTCGATTGGAGCGAGCGAGAGTTTCGCCACGTGATCGGCACTGCCCGGCCCGACGATGAGGCGGGCATGAAAAGTCAGTATTTTTTGGCGGAAATGTTGCACGACCAAGATCGCGATTTGGCGGCGGCCAAAGTGCTGGAGAAGCTCGTCAAATCGACCGATAGCGATGGCCTCATCAAGCAAAAGGCGTCGCAAATGGATCACATCGCGCCCCCCGATTCACTCAGCGCACGCGTACACTATTACTATGCCTGCCACTGGGCTGCACAACACGATCTAAAACAGCAGTGGCAACAATTGGATATTGCCCTGGAGAAAGATCCCACCGACGAAGACGTGCTGATCGACCTCTATCGCAGCTCAACGGGCGATACGGCCCGGCACGATAAAGCCAAAGAGCTCATCAAAGATATGGCGGAAAAGTTCCGCGCCCAATGAATTCCACGACCGAACCGGCCATGCTTGGCCTGATGTACAATCAGTACGCCTGGCTTATTGGCAACACCGAGGGAGATTTCGACGCGGCCATCGCCGATTCCCAGAAATCGGTCGAAATTGCCCGCCAAAACGGCGATTCTGATACCGAAGCCGGCTACCTCGACACGCTCGCGCACTGCTATGCCGGTAAAGGAGATTACGAAAACGCAGTAAAGAACCAATCCCGGCGCTGCCGAATTGGAGCCGTATACCTTGGAAATTGTGCGGGCACTCGACGATTTCAAAGCAAAGTTGGCAAAGCAGCAGGCGAAAAACAAATAGCCTGCGCGCTCTCCAATCCCACGCGAACGCCATGCAGCGAATTTCCATCGGCGATACGCAACTGGCGGTGCTTTCTGGCGGCGAACGCGGTCATCCGTTGCTGCTGGTGCACGGTTTTCCCTTCAACCATTCCATTTGGCAGCCGCAGATCGATTACTTTGTCGATCATTGCCGCGTCATAGCTCCTGATTTGCGCGGATTTGGCGCAAGCGGCGTGACGCGCGGCGCCGTAAGCATGGAACAAATGGCCGACGATTTGAATCAGGCGCTCGATGCGCCAGACGTGAACGAGAAGGTGATTTTTTGCGGGCTGTCTATGGGGGGATATGTCGGCTGGGAGTTCTGTGAGCAAGGTGCCGGCGCGCGTGGGCGCGATGATCCTTTGCGACACGCGCGCCGTGCCCGACACACCCCAAGCCGCTGCTGGCGCCGCACGCTGGCTGAGAAAGTGCTCTCCGGCGGGGCATGTGTCGCGGCGGAGGCTATGCTGCCAAAGCTCTGCGCTGTGCACGCATAACAACCGACCAGATTTGGTCAAGCAAGTGTGCGCGATGATCGAAGGCAATTCACCTCAAGGTATCGCGGCCGCACTCGAGGGCATGGCCGTGCGGATCGATTCGCGGCCGCTGTTGGCGACGATCGATGTTCCAACGCTCGTCGTGGTTGGGCAGCACGACACCATTTCGACCGTCGACGAAATGCGCGCGATTACCGATTCGATTCCCAACTGCGCCTGGCTCGATGTTCCCGATGCTGGCCATCTTAGCGCCGCTGGAAAACCCCACAGTAGTAAATAGCGCGATGGCCGAATTCATCGAGAAAGAAGCCGGCCTGCGATAAACCGCCGAGCCTCGCGCCCCATGCATGCTGCCTTTCGCCAAGCCCTTTACGGCACTTCAAAGAGCGATTGACTTTTAACAATCGCATAATCGTCGGGAAACGTATGGAATGCCTGCACCAGCATGCTACGGTTGCGGGTTTCGATATTCACATAACTTAACGCCCCCACCGCCATGCGTCCGCTGGAATCGAAGCGGTGCAGCATGCCTTGGCGAACGCCTTCAGTAGAAAGCTCTTGTTGATACATCCAGAAAGCTGCGGGTTCGACGCGTTCTAGTTCGAAGCTCATTTGGTAACGAGCCCCGCCGCGGCATTCGAGCTTATCCTTGCGCTGATCCTTGAGCCGATATTGCAGCAAACGGCGCTTCTGCGGCAATGGATGCTGGGCACTGCACGCGACTTCGGTCAACGTCAGCCCCCGGTAACGCCAAGCGACAACATGGCCGGCACTGGTAATGTTGATGGTGGCTTCGTATTCGCCGCGGCTCACAATGCGCGTGGAGAATATCTCAAACAATTCGGGGTGCAATGGCCGGCCATAAAGTTGAAAAACCAATTCGGCAATTTTGGGTCGAACAGAAAGCACGGCGACTTAACCCTTCTACGGATGACTGCCATCCGGCTGATTTTCAGGAATGAAAAAATCGGCGCCGCCAGCGAGCGACTGATGATTCGCAGGCCGCGAAACTCGGCATCGATGGCTTCCATTATATTGTTCAATTCAACGCCGCTCAAAGGGAGATTTCATCGAACGAAAAAAGTTCCGCCTCGTGTACTTGACAAAAAAATTTTGCATACTCTGGGCTGCGAATAGCGTGTGCTAGCAGCGAACGGATGCTCGTGCAAGAAACAACCGCGTGCCAAATGTTGAAAAAACTCTTGGCCAGTAGCCAGAATGTTTAGAACAGCCCTACCAGAATGTCGTACGCAGCGTGAGTTCCGGCGGCAACGCCGAATCCGCGTGACATAAGCAGAACAGCGAAGAGCAAACCGGCCGTCGTGCGAAAGCAAAGCGTGTACCATTGGAACGGCTCGCCCAACGGCCCAACATTATGCGCCGGCAAAAACAATACTCGTCAGTATCGCGGCAGCGGCCAACGAACCCTTCGGCGAAAGGCCGCATTGTCCCAACACCCAGGCCACCAATGGCAACAGCATTAAGCGGAACAACAGTTCCTCATAGATTCCCGCCCCCAAGAACCCCACAAATCGGCGGAACACACCTTCGGCCGCAGTGGCAATCGAGGCATGCACTTCCCACGGTGGCGATTGCGGCGCCACCAGCGCCAACAGCGTTCCCTGCACCCGCGCAATCACCACCAGGGCCATCGCCAACAGCACGCATTCGGCAAGTTGCGCATACAGCACGCTGGGAGAAAGCCGCCAGGGCTGCCGGGTCAGATGATGCCATCCGGCCAGCAGCGCCACAGTTAGTGCCGGCAAGAGAAAATATTGGCTGAAACCGACCAGGTCGAGCAATTGGCGCAGCCACACGTCGGCTCCATTGCGCATCGCTTGTGGTCCCAGCCACAGCACGCCGGCTTCGTAGAGGGCCAACAAAGGCGTCACAAACGCCAAACTGGCCAAAGGCAACCGCGATTGCTGCCAATAGTCGCCGCGAAATCGTGCAACTCGGACCGCGCGTTTCGTAGCTACCGCCTGCATCGCTTAGGGAATTGGTGCGTTGGAGTTCATCGAGTCGGGGCGCAGATTATTTTCGTCGGGTCGGTAAAAAACCTTGAAGTTTTCGCTCGCGCTAGCGCCGTGCGCAGGATCGTTGCCAGCGGTACTGCATGGCAAATTATTGGGCGGGAATGGAATTTTCGCCCCGCGCGGCAATTCGCTCTTTGCGTTGGAATCTCGCACCAATTACCCCATTCCAATTCGGGCGCGAGAAGCCTTATAATCGACGCCGCTTGAAGGCGGCCGATCCCCAACTGGTTATTCCCCGCCGCTCGATAATGGCCAAAACCTCCACAACTTCTGTTGCCCCGGCGGCTCCCGCGCGGAAAAGCCGCATTCTGATCGCCGACGACAATGCCCCCAACGTCGAGCTCCTGGAAGCCTTCTTGGCCGATTTAGATTGCGACATTGCTGTCGCGGTCGATGGCAAAGACACGCTCGATAAGGTCGCCTCGTTCAAGCCCGACCTGATCTTGCTCGACGTGATGATGCCCAAGCTTAGCGGCTTTGAGGTCTGCCGCAGCCTCAAAGAAAACCCTAAAACCCGCGGCATTATGGTGCTCATGGTCACCGCCCTGAACGAGTTGGGCGACATCGAACGGGCCGTCAATTCCGGCACCGACGATTTCATCAGCAAACCGGTCAACAAGCTCGAGTTGCTCAAACGCGTCGAGAATATGCTTAAGGTGCTGAACTTGACCGACGAACTCGAACGCCTGCGGCGGTATATTCAGGGAATGGAAGACGACACAGGGCCGCAATAAACCGGTTTGTCTCAGCAAAACCGGCCAATCCCCGGTCAGCATCGGAGCAACCGTTTACCTTCCGCGTCAAATTTAGAATGCCCAGTCGGCGGCTTCAGTTTCGATGAACGGCTCCGTCCCATCGGCCTTAGCAATAACGGTTATGCCGCGGTCAGTCACCGTGAACCCGCGGGCGCGGTCTTGTTCGGGATCATAGCCGACCATGGTTTCCGGCGGAATGCGCACCCCTTTGTCGATGATCGCTCGGCGAATTTGCGCGTGCCTGCCGATATCGACCCCGTCGAACAATATTGAATCTTCTACTTTCGAGTAACTGTTGATGCGGCAGTTGGGTCCCAAAATCGAGCGCCGCACTTGGCCGCCGGAGACGATACACCCGCTGCAAATCAAACTGTCGTGCGCTTCGCCACGGCGGGCCTGGAGCCCTTCTTCGGCGAATACGAACTTCGGCGGCGGGTAATTTGGCTGGTACGAGCGAATGGGCCACTGCAGGTCGTACATGTTTAACTGCGGGTCGACCGCAATCAGGTCCATGTTCGCTTCGTAATAGGCGTCGAGCGTGCCAACATCGCGCCAGTAGGAATCTTGCTTGCGGTTTTCATCGCGGAACGGGAAGGCGAACACGCGATGCGTGTCGATCACCGCTGGAATAATGTTGTGCCCAAAATCGTGCTGACTCCCAGGCTGCGTGGCGTCGAGACATAATTGTTCGAATAAGAACCGGGCGTTGAAGACGTAGATGCCCATCGAGGCCAGGCAATGGCGCGGATCGTCGGGAATGGTCTTGGCGCTGATCTTCTTTTCCTCGAACCCAATGACCTGCTGATCGGTGTTGACCTGCATTACGCCGAAGTGCCGCGCTTCTTCTTGCCGCACGCGCAAAGCGCCAATGGTCAAATCGGCCTCGCGCTCCAGGTGATAATCGACCATGGTGCGGTAGTTCATCTTGTAAATGTGGTCGCCCGCCAAAATCACCACATAATCGGGCCGCTCTTTTTCAATGGTGTAAATATTTTGATAAACGGCATCGGCGGTCCCCTGATACCAGTGGTCGTCGATGCGCTGCTGCGGCGGCACCACGTCGATGAACTCACCCAATTCCCGGCTCATGAGCCCCTTCCAGCCCAGGCTAAGGTGGCGATCGAGGCTCATCGCTTTGTATTGCGTAAGCACGAGAATCTTCCGCAAGCCGCTATTCAGGCAGTTCGACAGCGTGAAATCGATAATGCGATACAAACCACCGAAAGGTACCGCCGGTTTCGCGCGATCGCGCGTCAAAGGTTCCAAGCGGGTTCCCTTGCCGCCAGCCAAAACGACCGCCAATATATTGCGGCGCGATCGCGATCCGTTATTCACGTGATTCAACTCGTGCATGCCACTCTCCCAGCGGTCGGTGCCAGCAAGACCCGTATTCTACCCGTTCAACATCGGCGGCTAAAGAGAGCATACTGCATGCCAGCTAACCGTGCAGGATTTCCCGGTATACTTCCGCGTGGCGCGAAATCATGCTGCTGGCTGGGAACTGCTCCAATGCGCGGCGTCGTGCGGCCGTGCCGAGCCGGTTGGCTAGCTCAGCATCCTCCAATATGGGCAGCGTCGAGCGCGCCAGCGTAGCGCGGCTGTTTGCCGGCGACAAATAGCCAGTTTCTCCATGCGCCACCAATTCGCGGTTGCCTGCCGCGTCGGCCGCGACTACGGGCACTCCCGCCGCCATGGCTTCCAGTACCGCGCACGATTGCCCTTCGCAATCGCTAGCCTGCCAGAGAACGTCGACATGCGGCAGGATTTGGCCAATGTCGCCACGTTCCCCTAGAAAATGCACGCGCTCTTGCACGCAATTGAGTCTCGCGTAGCGCTCCAGTGCGCCGCGCAGTGGTCCGTCACCGATCATTAGCAGGTGGACGTCGCTTCCAACCGCTCGAAGCTGGTCGATCGCCCAAATCAATTCCTTCAAACGCTTTTCGAGCGTAAGTGCGCCGATATAGGCGATCAATTTGGCTGTTTGCGGCAAATTAAACTGCGCCAGCAACTCGCCGCGCAATATTGTGCTCTCTTGCGCTGGCCCAATGCCGCTTGGTATGTGAACGATTTTCGCAGCCGGAATGCCGCAGGCAGTGTAAAAATCGCGCACCGCCAAGCTATTAACAATCACGCGGCAGGTGTACTTCGCCAGCCGGCGATCGACGGCCAACTCGTGATCGGTTTTCCAGCGATCGACGGCTCTTTCCGAAGCGACAAGTTTGCGCACCCCAACCGACCACGCGGCTTTGCGCCCATATCGATTCGCATCGTAAAGCCAGGTATGCACGATCTTCGGCTGCAGCCGTCGAATGTGCGTTCGCAATTTCCAAAAGGCAACCGGATCGTAACGCCACCGGCGGCCAACGACAATCGGTTCGATTCCTAGCTTTTCGAAATTTTCCCGGGCCGGTCCTCCCGAATTGAGCGCCGCGATGTGCGTTTCGAATTCGCCGTGATCCAACCCCTCTGCCAATATGGCCAATTGCTTATTCGTTCCCGACCGGGCCAGCGACGCAACAATGTGCAAGATTCGATGCTTCACGGCGGACGAGTCTATTCACCAGGAGACAGTGAGGCGCGGAGCAGCAACAAAAAAATGGATTAAGAAAAGAGCAATAAGGAAACCAGGAAGCCAGGAATCTGAAAGAATCAAGATGTGTCCTATTCGTGCGTTCCTGCCTTCCTGGCTTCCTTATATTTTTTTCTGCTCGTCGGATTTCTCTGCTCTCCGCGGCTCCGCGGCTCTGCGGTTAAATTTGTCCTAATGCGGATTAGCCCCAATTTCATGCTCCTCAAGCGCCGCCAAATAGGGGAGGTTGCGATAGGCGTCTTGATAATCCAAGCCGTAACCAACCACGAACTCGTTGGGAATTTCGAAGGCCACGTGGTCCGGTTCCATCACCACAGATTTGCGGCCATGCTTCCGCAATAGGACTGCTGACCGCACGCTTTCCGGCTTGAACTTGCGAAGTTGGTCCATCAGTTCGATCAATGTCTTACCAGTATCAAAAATGTCATCAACCAACAGCACGTGCCGGCCTTGAATATCGGGCAGCATGGCCACATTCACCGTCAGTTTGCCCGGCTCAGTCGCCGCGCCGCGATAGCTAGACGCTTGAACCAGCTCAATGCGCAAAGGCATCGTCAATCGGCGGATCAAATCGGCCAATAGAACAATGCTGCCGGTGAGCACGCCCACAATTGTCAGCGGCCGATCGCCATAGAAATCAGCGATATCAGCCGCCATGCGATCGACCCCTTCCTCCAACTGGTCGGCAGTGAGAATCGTTTTCATGGCGTCCTTCCAAGGCTGACTGCCATTTGGGAACACATAGCAAATGGAAAGCTTCGCATTTTAAACCCTGGACACCAGGGCCGGTAGTAGCATATGACCGAGGAAAACGTGCACTAAGTCGGCCGCCCTTTTTGAATCAAGAGCCATCGAATGAGCGCGTCGGTTGGAAAATGGTCGGAAGTGAAAGTGGCTGGTAAGCCGTGCGATGTTTTCGTGCCGGCAGCGCCCAGCGAGCATGGTTTCACCGTTGTTTATTTGCACAGCGTGCACGGAGATCGACTGCACGATAATCCAACCTTCACGGCCGAATTCGAGCGGCACGGACTTCACGTGATTGCGCCGCTTACTGGCCGCAGTTGGTGGAGCGACCGCGTGTTTCCCGATTTCGATGGGCGGCTTACCGCGGAGCGGCACGTTGTGGATAACGTGGTGAATTATGTCGCCGCTGAATGGAATATCGCTCCGCCGCAAATCGCTCTTTTCGGCACAGGCATGGGAGGTCAAGGCGCGCTGCGGCTGGCGTTCAAGCATCCGGCGAAATTCCCGGTCGTTGCAGCCATTTCGCCGGCCATCGATTACCAAATTTGTTTTGCCGAAGGAGACGAAGGACTCGCGCAAATGTACACCGACGCCGAGCAAGTGCGTCAAGATACCGCAACGCTGCACGTGCATCCGCTGAACTGGCCGCGGAACATCTGGTTTTGTTGCGATCCAGCCGACGCGCGCTGGCACGAAAGCGCCGATAAATTGCGGATGAAACTTAATGCACTGGGAATCCCTCACGAGCGCGATCTAGAAACTTCAGCCGGCGGCCATAGTTTCGAATACTACAACCACATGGCTCCGAAGGCCATCGGCTTTATCGCCGAGCGCCTGGAGCGCGAAAGGCTTCGGCTTCCTTAATCGAAGACAGCAGTACCGATGAGTAGCTGAATTGCTCATCACCCTTCACCCCTTCACCCCTTCACCTCTTCACCTGCTCATTTTGCCCGTGCTAGAAGTGTTGGGGCCAGCAGTTGACATTCTATTTCTGCCTCGCTAGATTTGACCCCAGTGCGTTGGTGGTCGGTCGAAGGCGTCTGTTTCGACCGACAAACAGGGAACTCCGGTGTAAACCCGGGACGGCCCCGCCGCTGTAACCGAGCGGTAACGCAGGTCGCTTTTCTGTTGCCATTGCCGAACCGATTCATTTTTTGAATCGATCGCGGCGAGAAGGCGGCGACCTCGCGGCTCGGAAGTCAGAAGACCTACCAATGCAGTTTGTGCCGTACGTGCTGCGAGGGACAGCACCGGACCAATATGTTCTTCCTGCCAAGGGACCGCTAATCGCGCCAAGTATTTGCTTTGCTCGCCGTAGCTAGCGCCCGATTTGTGCGCTGGCTAGAGTGATCGAAGTGCGTGCTTGCGCGCCTGAAGCAGCCTATGAACGTTCGCGCCGCGGCTTTACGATCGTCGAGTTATTGGTGGTCATTGCCATCATCGGCGGGCTCATCGGGCTCTTATTGCCCGCAGTGCAAGCGGCTCGCGAAGCCAGCCGCCGCGCGTCGTGCCAGAACAATCTCCGCCAAATCGGCATCGCGCTGACTCACTTCCAAGAAGCGCGAAAAACGTTTCCCATCGGCTGCAAAGGCTGCCAAACGAGCCCGTATCTTCAACTTGCCTGGTCGGCATACGTGTTGCCCTATCTGGAACAACAAGCCGCATCGCAATTGTTCGATGAACATCAGGCGTACAACAGCCAGGCGAATCTCGAAGCAGGCCGGACCGTGATTCCGACCTATCTGTGCCCTTCCACTGCCACTGCGCCGCACCGAAACGGCCCAACCACCCGCGACGTCAATGGCAACGGCCAATGGGATCCCGGCGACGATCTGGCCTACTGCGATTACGGCGGCATGTTCGGTTACGGCAACCCCAGTTTGCCGCTGGGCAATGGGGTGATGATTTACGAGAAGCCCATCAGCCCAGGTCAAATTCACGACGGTCTCTCGCAAACCATCATCGTCGCCGAAGACACCGGCCGCGGCGCCGATATCACGGGCAGCACTTGGATCAACGGGCAAAACATTTTCGACGTCAGGGTTCCCATCAACGGAACGCAAAACAACGAAATCTGGAGCGACCACCGCGGAGGCGCTAACACCGTCTTCTGCGATGCCTCCGTTCATTTTCTTTCTCAAAGCATCGATTTCAACATTCTGACCGCGCTGTGTACCCGCGACCAGCGCGAAATCATTCCCGACGGTTCCTACTAATCAACCGGAGAACCACCCATGAAACGCCTCCTTGCCATTTGCTCCGCAACCATTTTCTTGTGCGCCGCTCCGTCAAAGGCCACGCCCATATCCAGTGTCCCCTTGCCCGGCGGATTTCTCGACGCCCAGTACACCGCAGGCACCGGACCCGATGCAGCTTATTTCGTCGTCGATTTCGCAGGCACCACTAGCAGCCCCGGCGGCTCGTACGCTTTCGGCTACCACTGGGACCCTAGCCTCACGCCGAACCCAACCCCCGCCGACGCACTGTTGGCCATTGAAAATGCGTCGGGCCCCGCCACCAAGTTGCAAATGCTAACCAGCGACTTCGGCACGACCGTTCCCAATTTGTTCGTGGACACATTCACCTACGGCACCGACACCGCCACTCCCGATTTTCCCGACACGTGGACGTTATTCCTGGGAACCTACGCTAGCAACCAGGTCACATGGGGCGACCCCAACGATCTCACGTTTGGTATCAGCGCCGTCGACCAAGATGGAAACCAGATCTACTCGCTTGCGAACGGAAATTTCTACGGATTTTCCGGCGGCTTCTTCGACGAGAACTTTTTGATCGAGGCCCCAAATCCGCGCTTGCCAATCGCCGTCCCAGAACCAGCAGCCTGGATTCTGGCTGCCCTCGGCGTCGCTCTTTTGGGAATCCGCCGCCAGCGCGTCCCCCGCGCCGCTTAGCAGCCGGCTCTTGCCGGATGCACGAGCTTACGCAATAAGCCCTATGCGGTACTGGTAAATCAACGTGTGGGGTGGAAATTATTTAAGAGCCGCTCGCTATTTCCCAGCAGGTCCATTCGTCTGGCCGACTTCCGGCTCCTTGCCGTCTTTCGTGACGACAGTTGTTTTGCCCGTGTATTGGGGGTCGTTCGATATGGTGAGAGTTCCGGTACCTACCTTGGCATTGCTGGGTGCATTAGCAGGCTGTCCTGGCGGTGTAACCACGTTGACCGTGCCCGGCGTGGTGGCAGTAACTGGCGACTTCTCTTCATTGCTACACCCAGCAACCATCCCGACGGCTAGCGCGGCGACGTACAAACTGTGCTTTGCGTTCATTGTCTAGGCTCCATTTTTCGATTGGATTGCTTTGCTCCCCCACGCGGCGCAGGTGTGATTATAGCTGAAACGATGGCAAACGCGCGCGTTACTTCTGGGAGCGATTGCCGAATCCAAAGGCCAGGATCGCGGCGGCGATGACGATGTAAACCCAGATCATGCCCCCGATTCTACCCGATGGCGCAAAGAAAAAGCCCGGCGGGTGCCGGGCTGACCTTCCCAAACCAGACCTCAGAGGGCCTGCATGGCATATCTTCACTCGTGCGGAGGCTGCGGAATTTCGACAATCGGGCCAGTAACTTGCATGGACGATTCGCCAACTTGACACGCCCAGTCATGCGTGGTCGCATAACGATCGTATTCGCACGACAGCAAATCTAAAAGCGGCGAAGAGGAACATCATGGCTCTAGCACGTGCCTTTGCAGCCAGCAGCCCGAAATCGACTTTGGCGGCGGCGAACATTCTGCGCCGCGAAGTCGGCCCCGACGATGTCGAGTTCGAAATCTTGTTTTGCGGCGTCTGCCATTCCGATTTGCACACAGTGCGCAACCAGTGGAGTGCGTTCCCGACGGTTTATCCCTGCGTGCCTGGGCACGAGATCATTGGTCGCGTCACCAAAGTCGGCCCGAAAGTAACTCGCTTCAAACCCGGCGACCGCGCCGCCACCGGCTGCATGGTCGATTCTTGCGGCACCTGCCCCAGTTGCAAAGAGAGTCTGGAGCAATACTGCGACAACTGGGCCACGGTCTTCACGTACAACTCGCCCGATCCGCACAAAACCGCCCCGGTCACCTATGGCGGCTACAGCGAGCGCATCGTGGTGAAAGAGAAATTCGTGCTCCGCGTGCCGGAGAAGCTCGATCCGGCCGCAGCCGCGCCGCTCTTGTGTGCTGGCATCACGACCTATTCGCCGCTGCGGAATTGGAAAGCCGGACCGGGCAAGAAAGTTGGCATCGTCGGCCTGGGCGGCCTCGGGCACATGGGTGTGAAGCTCGCCCATGCGTTTGGCGCCCAGACCGTGCTCTTCACCACTTCACAATCGAAGATCGAAGATGGCAAGCGCCTGGGGGCCGATGACGTAGTCATCTCGAAAAACCCCGATCAAATGAAGCGCCACGAGCGCAGCTTCGATCTCATCGTCAACACCGTGGCGGTGTCGCACAATTTGGATCCGTTCATTTCGCTGCTGAAGCGAGATGGCACGCTCGTGCTCGTCGGCGCGCCGGAACATCCGCATCCATCCCCCACCGTGTTCAATCTGATTGTAGGCCGGCGCGCGATCGCAGCCTCGAACATCGGTGGCCTCGCCGAAACGCAAGAAATGCTCGACTACTGCGCCCAGAAGAATATCGCCTGCGATATCGAACTAATTCCCATTCAGAAAATCAACGAAGCCTACGAGCGAATGCTCAAAGGCGATGTAAAGTATCGGTTCGTGATCGATATGAAGTCGTTGAAGGGGTAAGAGTATGGCCGAACCATTCCGCGGTTTTCAACAAGACCCGATAGACCTCTTCATACCAGCCATTTTCGCCGCCGCAGAACAAATACCGCGCACCCCATCCCTGCTGATGCAGCCAAAATCAACGACGGCGGTTCCGGCACTGTGCTGAGTGTCGCGACAACGTGAAAACTGTCGGAATTCGAGTCGATAGATGAAAATACGTACCCGGCTGGCGGTAGCAAGTGTTGTGGCGTCAGATACTCGAAAGTATTTGTTCCCAATCCTAGTTCACCACCATCATTTCGTCCCCACACCCATAAGCTACCGTCGGAAGACAAGGCATAACTATCAAAAGCGCCAGCCGCAACGGCTACAATGCTCGTCAAGTCAACAGGGTCAATCCTCTCTGGAACATTACTAATCGATGCGAAGCTGCCATCTCCAAGTTCCCCTTCGATATTGGTGCCCCATGCGTACACACCGCCATTTTGCACAGCAAGGCTGTGACTACTTCCGGCAGCAATAGCGGTCACACCGCTCGTTAAGCCACTAACAGCTACAGGAAGTGAATGACTGCTAGTCGTTCCAATGCCAAGCTGTCCTCTGTTATTGTTTCCCCACGCGTACACCGCTCCATTTTGCAGAGCTAGCGAGAAACTCTCGCCGGCCGCAATAGCAGTAACTCCACTGGCTAGACCCCTAACTGCGACAGGAGTAGATCGGTTGCTAAAGAAACTCCCAATGCCGAGTTGCCCAAAGGTGTCGACGCCCCAAGCATAAGCACCGCCATTTTGAATCGCTAAGCTAAAGTCCGATCCACCCGCAACGGCGGTCACACCGCTTGAAAGACCAGTTACAGCAACCGGACTGTTTCGCTGAGTCGTGGTGCCATCACCTAATTCGCCGAATTGATTATCGCCCCAAGCATAAGCGGCGCTGTCTTTCACAGCTAAACTGTGAAGACTTCCTGCAGCCACCGAAACGACTCCGCCCGATAAGCCGACAACGAGCGCGGGCGTGTGTCGGACGGTAACTGTACCATCTCCAACCTGTCCGTAATCATTCCAACCCCACCCATAAACGCTGCCGTTTATGACTGCGAGACTGTGATTCTGTCCGGCGGCAACCGCCGTCACGTCGCCGACTAATCCAGTGACAAAGACCGCCGTGCTGCTTGGAAGCTCGGTACCATCGCCTAAGTCGCCGAACGCATTTGATCCCCATGTCACGGCCGAATCAGCTCGTGCCATATCCGCGCTCTCCGGAACAACTGCCACTATCACAACGACAAGAAACACCCTTGGCACTATCTTCATGAGCAATCCATTCCTTTATGAATGTCTAAAGCGCATCGCAAACTTCTTACGCAATGCGCGACTATCGAACCAACACCAATCAATGGCTCGGCGTTCGCCACAATGATCCCAAAGCGAATAGCTATTGATGAGTAATTCAATAAACTATAGCTATTTTGGCCGCAAATCGCAACGATTTGAGCCACCGCCTGGCCGTCCGATATCGAACTGATACTTGATTCAGAAAATCAACGAAGCCTACGAGCGAATAATCAAAAGGCGATGTGAAGTATGGCTTTGTGATCGATATAAAATCTTAGCGCCCGTACTGCCGCGGTCGCCACCGTTGCCTTTCGCCCGCAGCACAAAATGAACGTCATGTCCATCCGTCGTCTATCGCTGATTACCCTATTCGTTGCCCTAACCCTGGCCGCCGTTATTTCACGCCATGCCCTGGCAGCGCCTCCTGCGGAAAATCAATCGACAGAAAACACCCCAACAGAAAGCGCACCATCAGAAACTGCGCCAGCCGGATGGAAGCTCGTCTGGAGCGACGAATTTAATGGCAACGCTCTCGATCCGACGAAGTGGGATTTCGACATCGGCAACGGATTCTATGCCGGCAAGCAGTTGGTCAAAGGCTGGGGTAACGACGAACTGGAGTATTACACCAAACAGCCCGACAACGTTTTTGTCGCCGATGGCCTGCTCCACATTCGCGCACTCAAGCAGCCTCTCGAAGGCTGCGATTACACTTCGGCCCGGCTGAAATCGCGCAAGGCAAACGGAGAGCCGCTCTTCAACCAAAAATATGGCCGCTTCGAATTCCGCGCGAAGTTGCCCGCCGGGCCAGGGCTCTGGCCGGCCTTATGGCTCTTGCCGCAGGACAACAAATACGGCGGCTGGCCCTCCTCCGGCGAAATCGACGTGATGGAAGCTCGCGGCCAGGAACCCGGCAAAGTGCTCGGCACGCTGCACTACGGCGCGCGCCCGCCGGGAAACGTCCACACCGGAAAAGATTATGTCTTTCCCAGCGGCGGCACGATCGACGACTTCCACGTTTACGCGCTCCAGTGGGAACCAGGTGAAATTCGCTGGTTCGTGGACGGCAAGGAATACCAGCGCCAATCGTTCTGGTACAGCAGCAAGAGATCCGGCGGCGGCAACGGCGCCGCCGCACCCGAGGAACTCGAACTTAATCCTTGGCCGGCTCCGTTCGATCAGCCGTTTTTCATCATTATGAATTTGGCCGTGGGCGGCCGTTTTCTAGGTCCGCCCGACAATGCAACAAAATTCCCAGCCGAAATGCTCGTCGATTACGTTCGAGTTTACGAAAAACCCGCAGGCTACGGACCAGTGAACCCCCGCGGCGAAGGCAAACTCCCCACCAGCAAGCCCGAAGAATGACGTCTGGGTCCCCCTGGGTGCCACTGCTGGCTTGCCAGCAGTGAAGGTGGCCGCTGCTGCTGATAACTTAGCGGAGTCCTTAGCCAACAGCTTGCAGGTGAGGCCCAATGTCATCGCGTCCACGCGCGGCTGGAACTCTATAGCGATTCACCACGTCTAAGTGGCCGGTTGACCGCAGCACGCTTTGCCGTTTCATTTCAGGAGCACATTGATGAAAACCGCGTTCTGTTAGCAGTATTTGCTGTGCCAGCGCTCGTTGGTACAGCCATCGCCATGACCTGGGAGCAAATTGTGACCCCTGAGTATGTTCGGAAATACAGCGACGATTTTTCGGTCAATGTGACGAAAAACAAAGACGGGCTTATCGAATTTGCTATTAAGCACAACGTAGCCAGGCCGGCATACCACATCGCGCATTTGGCTGTCTATCACCAAGGAAAACTGATTGCGACAAGTAACACGCCGATGTTCGGAAAAAAGCAAGATAACGAATTCGAGTTTGCTCTCTCCTCTGAAGATATCACAGGATCCAAATTTGATCTCAGCGATTGCGCATTGGATAGCACCGGCGAGGTTCCAGTACCGGGGACGATCATCTACCAGTTCAAACTTTTGGATTTTGTTCCCAATAAATTGCTCAAAGATGCTTCACCATAATGAAACGAGTCAGCTTTGTTCTGCTCAGAGTTCGCGTCTCCCCAAAAAAAGAACATCCTGTCCGAAAAATCGTCTAGTCGAGCGCTTCAAGCAGTGTCGAAATTACCTCGCCATTGCGGGCGAGCGCGACGCCCCAAAGTTGGAACGTTGCGGGCCGGTCATCAGGCGGCGAAAAATTCCATAATTCATCACCGCGCTTCATTTTGCTTAGCAGACGTTCCCAGTCCTCACGGAAACGCGAAGGGGCGCTCAGAAAATCAATCCGCAATTCCACTTCGCTGCGGCTGGTCTGCGTCCTTAGGTAAGATGAGTCGAGTTTCATGCCATGCATTGTATCCGACGGGAGGCAGTGGTGTCCTAGTAGCGTGGTCCCGTTGCTATTCGAATCGGCTTGAAAGAAACTCAATTGCCGTTTGAGTACCCAGATAATAAGCCGAGCGATGAGTAGGTTATTCAGTCCCTTCCCACCGCGCCTTGGCGGCTTTCTTGGCGCTAGCAATTCGCTGTTCTTTCGTCATTGATTCCGCTCGCGCCTTCCCTCCCTTCAATCCGCCCTTGCGGCCGAGCGCCACCGCTGCGGGGTCTTTCTTCCGCTCTGGCTTGGCTTTAGATGCGCCCGTAACCTGATCCACGATAGAACGTGCTAATTGAACTGGGTCGCGGCCGGCGGGCTTGCGTGAGCGCTTGGGCATGGTCTAATTATGACCATGTGGCAAGGATTTGTCTATCGCATCAACCTAAGAAGCTATTTCAAAACCTGAATTGGGTTGCTAGTATTTCGCCTTCTTGTTCCGCAAGGAGGCGAACAAATGGCTACATTAGTGCCGAATAAGCTATGGAACGAAATCGAACCGCTATTGCCCAAACGCATCCCATCGCCCCAAGGGGGACGACCGTCGGTTTCCGACCGGGCTTGTCTGGCGGGAATTATTTTTGTGCTCAGGAGCGGTGTGACTTGGAACATGCTTCCCTTGGAAATGGGTTGCGGCAGTGGCGTGACGTGTTGGCGACGGCTGCGAGAGTGGACCCGCTTGAACATCTGGCCCCAACTCCATCGGAAACTCTTGCGTCGCCTGGGAAAACGGGGTGCGATTCGGCTTTCCCGCGCCATCATCGACAGCGCCTCGGTGCGGGCTGTTTTTGGGGGGAACATACCGGACCCAATCCCACGGATCGCTCGAAAAACGGCTGTAAACGGCATGTGATTGATGACGCCAGGGGATTGCCGTTGGTGGTCGAAACCGGCCCGGCCAACGAACCCGATGGCAAGCGTGCGATTGCGATGTTGGACAAAATTCCCGCCGTCGCAGGCCGGCGGGGACGGCCACGCCGCAAGCCGAAAATCTTTCAAGGAGACGCGGCCTACGGCAGCGCGGCAATCCAGCGGCAAGTCGTGAAGCGGGGCATCCGACCGCTGTTGGCTCCCTACGGCAACTCGAAACGCGAACACGGCAGCGGCCTGGGGCGAACCCGCTACGTCGTCGAACAAACCCTCAGTTGGTTCGGGAACTTCCGTCGTCTTAAATTGTGTTACGAACGTACCGCGGAACATTTCCAAGCCTTTCACGAATTGGCGGCTTCCCTCATTTGCTTCAATCGGCTAACGCATCAGCGAAAATAGGTTTTGAAACAGCTTCTAAGGAGTTTACCCATGAAACCGAACGAATTATTTGCTGTCCTAGCAAAGGTAGTTGGGCTTTGCGCGTCTCTAGTGGGAATGGTGTTGCTATATGAATCTATTTTGTCCTGTTTTGCATTCGCTCAGCAAAAATATTTCCTGATGATGCTTCTATTAGTTTTCATCTGTCCGGCAATTCTCCTTTTAACAGGCTGGTGGCTGCTGTTCAGGACTAGCTGGCTTGTAGAGAAGGTATATCCGCGGACCATTTCGGTAGGTGAGACTTCCTGAAAATCTCAATTTCAAACTGACTTACTACCAAAACTCTCTTCCATTTTCCAGCGATACAGCGATACATAATAATTTGTACAGGTACTAAAGTGCCGGGTGCCACTGCTGGCTTATCCAGCAGTGCGGAAGCAAAGGTCACAATGTAACCCTAATAATCCTCCCGACACTCGTGCTCGTCGCAGCGGTACTCGGTTTGTTTGGAATTCTGCCGCCAAAAAAATGAACACCACCCACGAATTCCACGCGCGGCCAAAAACTCTCTTGCATTTTGGAGCCGTATGTGTTAATTTGTACATGTACTAGAGCGCTCTAGTTTGTCCATCGTGCGCCTCGGCCGGCAAAAGCCGCCGGGTCCACCCCGTTTTCTTTTTTGATCGCGATCCCCCGGCGGCTGACCAGCAACTGAGCACGGTTGCCCTAACGGCAACCGAGCGCAGGGCGGTAGTTCCACCTACCTGCCACTGCTACGCTCCGAGGCGCACGATTTTTTCTTTCACTCCCAGGCACCTCCATGCGCCGGTATTGCAAATCTGCAATCAGTACTCTGAAATCTTCAATCTGCAATGCACATTGCCACTCCGGCTTCTGCCTTCCTCTCCGTCCCTCCGCGCCCTTTGCGGTTCAATCCCGTTCCGCCTTCCGAATTCCGACTTCCGCCTTTGCCTTCTTCGCGTCTCGACACCTCAGCGGTTCAGCCACAGACCGCCACCGTTTCCACTCCGTTTTCCGCCCGTTTATTTCCCGTTTTTCACCGTTTTCTCCGTTTTCAAAAACCCGTCAGCGCGGCCAACGTCCACAATCCACTGTCCCCAATCTGCATTCTGCAATCTGCAATGCCCCCACATCACCTCTTCACCTGCTCACCTCTTCACCTGCTCATTCCTTGATCGCCTTCCACATTCCCTACTTCCTACCCTCCACCTCTTGCTCCCCTCCCCTTGACACCAAACATTTAACCCGCACTTACACCGCGCCGCATCACAAAACCAAACACCCAAACATGAATTCCACTCGACAAATTACGACTCGCCGAGCACCAAGCAATTCCGCCGCGCAACTAGGTGGGTAAATGAGTGGAAAATGTTTGGCCCAAAACCATCAGTTTTCCCGAGAGTTCTTCGCGCGCATTTTCCCCGCGCGTTTCACTCCTCCAATAAAAAAAGAAAACTCGCGCCCAGCACCAAGCCCACGCTCAGTGCCAAACCGGGTGCCATGCCCACGGCCCGGCGCTATGCCTTACCCACACGATGCATTGCTATGATGTCATCAGCAGGGGTGGGGGAGGAAGTGGCGATGAGCAGTTGGGTAGCACAGGAGTTGATGGGAGCGGAGTTGGGAGATATTCGATTGAGCCGGCGGCTGGTGCGGCTGGCGGAGCGATTGGATGAGCGGCCGGAGGCCAGTATCCCTCAAGCCTGCGGCAATGTGGCGGAAACGAAAGCCGCCTATCGGTTTTGGGATCACGAAGGGGTTTCGCCGGAGGCCATTTTGCAGCCGCACCGACAGCGCACGATCCAGCGCGCCAGCGAGCACGCGCTAGTTTTGGCGGTACAAGACACGATGGAGATGGACCTGTCAGCCCATGCTGCGACCGAAGGTCTGGGATACCTTGCTTGCAAGCACGCCCGGGGCTTGTTGGTGCATCATGTGCTGTGTCTTTCCGCCGCGGGATCGCCGTTGGGGCTATTGGATCAATTCACCTGGACGCGGCCGCTGGAGGAATTGGGCAAACGGCGGACGCGCAATCAGCGTGCCACCGCGGAGAAGGAAAGCCAGCGTTGGCTGGAAGGTTTGGCGTCGGTGCAGCGGCACTTGCCGCATCTCCAGGTCATGTTGATCGGCGATCGTGAGTCGGACCTGTTCGACTTATTCGCCGCACCGAGATCGGATCGTCTGGGCTTGCTCGTGCGGGTGCGAGATCGTCGGCGGCGTGCAGAAGATTCAGCCCAGCATCTGGGAGAGGCGGTCGCCCAAAGTCCGCCGCGCTGCCAGCGGATGATCGAGGTGCCGCGGGCGGATGATCGTCCCGCGAGACAGGCCGATCTCACCTTGCGCTGGAAACGCTTGACGATTTGCCGGCCGGTCAACCACCGCGGCACCGCGCCCGCTCAGCCCGTGATCCTCTGGTTTTTGCAGGCCCGGGAAGAGCAACCGCCAGAGGGCGTGACGCCGCTTTGCTGGCTGCTGGCCACCACCGTGAGAATCGAAACCATCGACGAGGCCCGGCGGGTGTTAACGTGGTATCTGTACCGCTGGCGAATCGAGCGGTTTCATTACGTACTTAAAAGCGGTTTGGGCATCGAGCGGCATCAACTGGCCACACGCCAGCGCGCCGAGCGACTGTTGGCCACGCTGTCGATCATCGCCTGGCATGTGTTGTGGATGGCCTACGAAGCACGCCGCCAGCCCTCGGCCTGCTGCACCAGCATCTTTACTACGGACCAATGGCGCGTGCTGCACTTGGCCGTGGAATCCTCGCGCGCCACTTCCCGGACAACCGCCTAATCTGATCACGGCGGTCCGCCAATGCGCCCGCCTGGGAGGCTTCCTCGGCAGAAAACGAGATGGCTTTCCCGGAGTGAAAACACTCTGGCGTGGTTGGCGTCGACTCACCGACCTGCTCGCCGGCTATCGACTCGCCATCTCCCACACGACAACTTCCGACTGCTATGAAGAATATGGGTAAGGCATAGCCCAAGCCATGGGGCACGCTGATGGCTATAAGGGGCGGACAGAACGATAAAAGAGAGCGCCAGGAATTAGGCGCAGTCCTGAAAAGCTTGGCCACCCGTAATACCCCCCAATATAGCCGCTTTGTACGGTAGCTGACATAGCTCACCATAAGGGGGGGATGACCCCCGCGCGCCCCGAAAGCTAGACGGAAACCAGCCGTTTCTCGTAACACAAACTCAGCGGGTCCTCCCGATATGGCGGAAAGGGCGCAATGCGGTAGAAGCCGGCGCTCTCGTACCGGCGAAGCGCTTCGGGTTGGTGAATGCCCGTTTCCAGACGCAAAAGGGCAACGCCATTGTTAAGGGCGTATTCGGCCAGGTGCTCTAGTATTAACCGGCCGAATTTACGGCCGCGAAACTCTGGGCGCACATACATCCGCTTGAGTTCGCCGTAGTTGCGGCCGAAAAGCTTGATGCCGCCGCAGCCGGCCGGGCTGCCCATCAACTCGCAACACGAAAAACGGCACCCTTTCGGCAACCAATCGTTCAATGCTGAAGCCGTGGCGGCTTTCGGGCGGATAGAGCAATTCCAAATAGGTTTGCAGTTCGGTAATCAACGGAACTGCGTCTGGGGAATCGGGACGTTCGGGAACGATTGCCGGTTGCATGGCAGACAAATCGGGAGGGTTTTCGACGCAGCAAATACCAAAGCGGATTAATTCATTCGCCGACCGCCGAGGTGGATTGTAATCGATTTTCCGCTGCCATTTTTCAATTTGTCACGATACGTGCTTCGGCGAAAGCGGATGGCTTCACGCAAATTGTCCGTCCGCACGTGACGGTTATGCGGGGTGTATGGCGCTGCAAGTGGCGCGCAAGCGGGCAGTACCGTCGCGGCGAAAATGCTTGCGCCAGGCTCTGCGACGGCCGATACATCGCATTGCTAGTTTCGTCGGTTTGCTTCTTGGGTCAAGGATGGCCTGTTTGCCCAAGGCAATCGATCCTGCCAGCCAGGGTTCCGGCCGGTGGAGATCGAACATCCTAACCTGATACAGCAAAGGTCTTTGACGATGAGCAAAGATACGTACCGCGTGGTTACGCGCGGGCCGGATGGTAAGCTTCGCATTCGCGACTACGACGCTCCCGACACTCTCTTGCGGATGCACACCCAGATTGGCGTCGACGATTGCAGCACCGATTTAGATTTGCGCGGCCGGCCGGTGTTTCGCGGCCTGATCGGGCCGATGCCGGAAGGTAAAAACGTGGTGCGCTATGAATCGCCCGAAGTGTTCGAAACGCTCACGAAAGAATGGAGCGCGGTGAAAGCGGGCCGCCGGCGACGGCGCGCCAATGCGGATGAGGTATGAGCAGCAGTGGCCAGTGGTCGTTGGTCAGTAGGAAAAAAGGCGGAGGGCAGACCGCAGAAGGCAAACGGCAGATAGCTGATCGCTGAATGCCGACCGCTGATTGCTAGCCGCTACAAAAAAATAAAAGCCCGGGGATCCCTCCCACGGGCTTTTTTAATTTGAATCGAAGCGATGTGTCGAGCGAGCCTGCAACCCTTAGCAGTTATTTGTACGAGCCAAGGTTGGCAGCCTGTCGCGGCGGATCGCTGTTTTGCAAATTGGCGGTGCCGCCGATCGATTGACCGGTCGAGGCCAATGTGCTTCCGCCGGCGGTGTTGACGGCCACGCGCGTAATGTGCTCTTCGGCCACCAAGTGCTGCGTGGTCACCGGCACTTGCATCACCCGCTGCTCGGGAACCAAGTCGCGGTGAGTCACGGGAATCTGCGTCTCTTCAGTGTGCATGTCCCAGCGCGTGTGCGGCACGTAGCGATATTCGACGTGCGGCGAGGTGAACGGATTCCACCTGTCGGCCATATAAGGCTCGTAGGAGTATTCCGTGACCGGCGTATAGACGGTGCGGTACGACGGCTGATACTCAGTCGAAAGCCGCTCGTTATAGACCGTGTACGGGTGCTGCTCGATGTGCGTTTCCGACACCGGGCGTTGATACACCTGGCGTCCGGTAACCTGGTATTGCACGCCGGTTGCCGGGTCGGTCTGAACTTCTTGCGCACCAGCCAGCGGAGCCAGAGACAAAACAACGAACGAACCGAATAAAAATTTCCGGTGGAGCATTCCTTTGGTCCTCCCGGGGACGCTGTGGGCGGCGGCAGATGGCAAACAAAGGGCGTAGTCGTTACGCCGTGCAGGAGCACACTTGCGAGCGCCGCCTGTCGAAAGCCGATCTGTTTAACTGCCCTAATAGCCCCTGTCTAAGACAGCATCGGCACTCGGGACGAATTCACTTTAGGCCGTTGCGGCGACACGGGGGATAAAGCAAAATTGAACCGGCCGCCGGCAGGAAAAATTCCGGTGCTGGCGCTGCAGTCGAGTCGTGCTAAGTTGCCCTAAATTGCCGGAGACAATTCCAAAATCCGCAAAGGGGAGGGCGAAGCTCCTGCTGCGCCTTGGTCGCGTGCGTTGGCTTGGCGGGAGCCTCCATCTCCCTGTGAACTCTCCCTACCGGTCATAAAGTCATAACCACATGATCACTCCCGACTTCCTTTCAATGCTTCGCTGTCCGGAAGATCATAGCGAGTTGACCGCCGCCAATCCGCAGTTAGTCAACCGAATAAATCACGCCGTGGCCCAGGGGCGCCTCAAAAATCGCTCAGGCAATATTGTGCCCAAGCCGCTCGATGGGGCGCTCGTGCGGGCCGATGGACAAATTGCCTACCCCATTGTCGACGAGATCCCAGTGCTGTTGGTCGACGAGGGCATTCGACTGGTGGAATTCGAATCGACGTGATCGCAACCGCCGCGGAGAAATGCCAACGCAGAATTAGCCGCGGGGCGCTAGCCCCCGGTTCAACACAGGTTCTTCGGCCATCTTGGCGCCTCGCACGCCAAGTTCAAGCGTAGCCGTGCGGATGTTTCTGGTGCCATTTCCACGCGGAGTCGATAATCTCGTGCAGCGTGGGGAATTTTGGCTGCCAGCCCAGTTCCTGGCGAATTTTTTCACTGCCGGCGATTAACACCGGCGGATCCCCCGCGCGCCGCGGGCCAAAATTCACCGGGATTGCGTGACCAGAGATCTTGCGCGCCGTCTCGATGACTTGCATCACGCTAAAGCCTTGGCCGTTGCCAAGGTTGTACACGCGGCTTTGTTTTTCGATCGCGCCTACTGCCAGAATATGTGCCTGCGCGAGATCGGAAACGTGAATGTAATCGCGCACGCAAGTGCCGTCCGCTGTAGGGTAATCGTTGCCGAACACGGTGACGCTTTCGCGCTGGCCCCGCGCCACTTCGAGCACGATGGGAATCAGGTGCAGTTCGGGGTGATGATCTTCGCCGCGCTCGGCGGTCGCCCCGGCGGCGTTAAAATAGCGCAAGGTCGCATACCGCAATCCATCAATGCGGTCCAGCCAGTGAAGCATGCGCTCGATGATGAATTTCGATTCGCCATAAGGGCTGCCGGCGACAATTTGCTCGCTTTCGTCGATGGGCATGCGCTTGGGCGCGTCGAATAAATTGGCGGTGGAGGAAAGGATGAATCGCTTCACGCCGTGATCGACCATGCTATGCAGCAAATTCAGCGCGTTAGTCACATTGGCGCCGAGATATTCAAACGGCCGCTTCATCGACTCGCCCACCAATGAATAGGCGGCAAAGTGCATAACCACATCGGGCTTATGCTTCGCCAGCGCCTCGTCAATCGCGGCGCGATGGGCCAAATCGGCCTCGACAAATGTCGCGCGGGGGTGCACCGCCTGGCGATGGCCTTGCGAAAGATTATCGAGCACCACCACGCGATCGCCCAAGGCGATCAACTGCTCGACCACCACGCTGCCAATGTAGCCCGCCCCGCCAGTAACGAGAATGGTCATGCGCAATCGACCTCGCGGACAAGTCCGATGTGAGCGATCGATATCCTATTGGCCAGCGACGGGAAAAGCCCGCGCGCCTTGAGCGGGGCGGCTGGTGAATGCCACCGGCTCGATGCCGGTTTCTTGCTCGTAGCGATCGCGGATCGACTCGGCAATCTTGGCGGCGCAACTCGATTTGACCAGCGAAACGGTGCACCCGCCAAAACCGCCGCCGGTCATCCGCGAGCCGATCATTCCGCCCGATTCGCCCAGTTCTTCCGCGAGGCGCACGAGCAAATCAAGTTCGTCGCAACTGACTTCGTAATCGTCGCGCAATGAATTGTGGCTCGCATACATCAGTTGGCCGACTTGATTCCAGCGGCCTTGGCGAACGGCGTCGGCGGCTTTCACCGTGCGTTCGATTTCGGATATAACGTGGCGGGCCCGGCGGAAGATAACCTCCCCCAGTTTGCCACGCGCGGCTTCAAGTTGCGGCATGGAGGCATCGCGCAATGTGGAAACACCAAGCGCTTTGGCGGCAATTTCGCATTCCGCGCGGCGCTTCGCGTATTCGCCGCCGGTCAGCTCGTGGCGAACATTGCTATTGACGATAAGCACCATCACTTCCGGCGACGTGAACGGGACAAATTCCGTTTTCTGCGAACGGCAATCCAATAGCATCAGGTTGTCTTTGATACACAGCGCACTGCTGAACTGATCCATAATGCCGCATGGAACTCCAGCATAGCGATGCTCGGCTTCTTGGCAGACGAGTGCCTTTTGCACCACCGGAAGCGATTTGCCCGCCATCCCCTCAAGCAATGTGGCCGTGGCGACCTCTAGCGCCGCACTGCTGGAGAGTCCACTTCCCAAGGGCACCGAGGAGTGAACCACCGCATCAAACGGCGCGGGCGAAAAACCCTGCGCGACATACCCGGCGATCACCCCCTGCATGTAGCTGGCCCAATTAACCGTGCCGGGCTCGATTCGGCCGCTGATTTGCAGCGAGGCTTGTTCGTTCTTATTCGTGCTATAAACTTTGGCAACCGAGTGGCCGTTTCCCGAGTGTCGGTCGGCCGAAGCGGCCGCGGCAATGGCCACATAGCGTTCCACCGCCATCGGCAGCACAAACCCGCCGTTGTAGTCGGTGTGTTCGCCAATCAGGTTCACGCGGCCCGGGGCGGCGACCAAAAACTGCGGTTCGCGCGCGAACCGCTCGCGATATTCGTCGACGCACTGGCCCAACAGCCCAGCCAGCGAAGTTGCCGACGCGCCAACCGCACGGACACCATCAGTCATAATTTTGGGCCCTTTTGGCGCGTTCGATTGTGCCGCGAGATTGAAGACGTGGATGTAAAAAACGTGTCAGCGATTGTGCCGCGTCTGGCACGTATCCCGTTGCGTTACGGAAATGGCAGGCCGGACACAATTTCCGTCCATTCAAACGCGCTCGCAAGCTATTGCGAATTATCTACCAGAACAGGGCTGACTGCAACTGGCTGCAAAACGCCTATCATAACCTTTGGGTCACGGAAATAGTGACCCTTTCGGGTGAGGCAGCGCATGCGGGAGGATGCGACGATAGGTGCCAATTGCCTCCCAAGAGGCAACCCGGCCATTGAGTGACCCGGCCCCCAGCCGCGATTACAATCGCGCCTGGCGACCGCCTGCCGCGGAAGCTCGCCGACATCGCGGCCCCGCGAATGGAATTTCTGTAGCTGCGCCGGCAATTTAATTTGGCACGATATGAATTTGGAGGCGCAAATGGCGACAATCCACCCGACTTGGCTGAAGAATCTGCGTTGGCATGGGCGGATTCTAGTTTTGTGCGCGGCGGCACTAGTCGCGATTTTCCTACCATCACCAGTGCGGGCGGGCGATCAGCCATCAGCCGATCAAAAGTTTCCCCACTCCGATCGCATTCGCTACGACAACCAATGTTTGACGATCGACGGGCGCGACATGTTGGTTTACAGCGGCGCGTTTCATTATTTCCGCTGCCCGAAAGAGTTATGGCGCGACCGTTTCGAAAAGATCAAACTCGCCGGCTTCAACACGGTGGAAACCTACGTCCCCTGGAACGTGCACGAAGTCGAAATGCCCTCGGGCTTGGACGATTTCTCAAAAGTCGATTTGCGCGATGTGGACGATTGGCTCAGCATGGCCGAAGAGTTTGGCCTGTGCGTCATTATTCGCCCCGGACCGTACATTTGCGCTGAGTGGGATCGCGGCGGTTTCCCAGGATGGCTGATCACCAAGCGGCCGGCGAATCCGAAACAGCGCGACTGGTTTCGCTCCGACGATCCTGATTTTATCGCCTGGAGCAAGCACTGGTACGACGCGGTCTGCCCCGTGTTGGCCAAGCATCAGGTCACGCGCAAGAAGCCCGGCGAGCCGGGAATTATTCTGTTTCAGCTCGAAAACGAATACGACTACAGCAAGTTCTCTGAACCGGTGAAAATGGCGTATGTGAAGGCGCTGGCGGAAGAAGCGGCGTCCCAGGGGATCGACGTGCCCACGTTCACCTGCTGGACCAAGGGAATTCGCGGCAATTCCGATCCCGTGCTTAGCCGCCTGTTCGACTCGTGCAATTTCTATCCCGGCTGGAACGTCGAGAGCACTGTGAAGGACATTCGCGAGCTGCGCAGCGCGCAGCCGGCGGCGCCGTTGATGACGACAGAATTGCAGGGGGGCTGGTTTACGCGTGTTGGCGACGAGCCGCCTCTACGTCCAGATGTAGACCACTACCGGCAAGATCTTGGCCCGGCGCAAATTAATAATCTCACCTTGCTCGCGCTGGAGAATGGCGAAACGATTTTGAACTACTACATGCTCTTTGGCGGCACCAATCTGGCCGACCGCGGGGCGCACGATATTGCCACCTCCTACGATTACAGCAGCCCGATTCGCGAAAATGGCGGCGTCGGTGAAAAGTACTTGCGCGTCAAAGCGCTGGGAGAGTTCATTCGCGAGCATGGGGCCAATCTCGCGCGCTCTGAAGCGGTCGATTGCGATGCGAAAACCGGCCAAAAAGATGTATCGGTGGTCCAGCGCCGCGCAGCCGACGGCAGCCGCTACTTCTTTGTGCGCACCAACCAACACGACAAACCGCGCAAGGGAACTGCCCAGGTGAAAGAGAAAGCCGCCGGCGCCCAGCCAGGCGAGTTCACCATCGATTACGATTTGGAACCATTCGGATCGAAGGTGCTCTATCTTCGCGCCGGTGCGACCAAGGCGGGCGAAGGCCAGTGGTGGCCTAAGGAACTGGTCTCGCCCAAAGGCATCTCCGATTTGCCCGAGCCGGTGAAAATTAGCGAGGCGCAGGTAAAAAATGTGCCACTCCCCGCGCACTGGGAAAAACTGGCCCCCAATCAACATTTAAACGACGTGGGAATTTACGACAACCGTTTCGTATTTTATCACGCAGTCGCGAAGCTTGACGAAAGCGACTTGCAGGCGGACGGATTAACGTTGGATCTCAATATGCCCCCAGGCGATCAGGCCTCGGTGCTCTCCAACGGCCAGTGGATTCGGCGAAATGCCGGAAAGCTGCCGCTGCAGCATGCACTGCACGCTGGTGATAACGATCTTGTGCTGGTGTATGAGAACAGCGGCTGCGCCAATGGCGGCAGCGACATGGAAAAACTCGCAGGCATAAACCGCGTGCGAATTCTGCCGGCCGACGCCGACCGCCGGCCGATCACCACCTGGCGAATGCACTTGCTCGATTCGGCCAAGCACCCCGAGAAGCGAGCGGAAGTTACGGCCGATTTTCGCGACGACGATTGGCCGGAAATTACCATCAGCAAAACGGATGACGCCACGCAGTTGCAGCCCGACAAAACGGCCGTGTTTCGCGCTAGCGTCGACGTGAGCGAAGCCGACTTGAAGAACGGCCGCACGGCGCTTGCGCTTTCGCGAATGGACGACGAGGGCTGGGTTTTCGTGAACGGCGCGGCGGTCGGCCAAGGGCACGAGTGGGATCAATCCTACACATTCGATGCGGCCAAGCACCTGCACGCCGGCACGAATTCAGTGGCTGTGGTCGTCCACAACGTTGGCGGTGGCGGCGGCTTGGGCCTGGTCGAAATGACGCTGGCCGATGTGCCCGGCGTGGGCACGGTTGGCCCGCTGGAATACTATGGCGCTCGCGTCCGTCAAATCGGCCGATCGCGTCCTAGGGGTACATTCAGGGCCTAGCGCCAGCGACTGGCAGTCGCAAGCGTTCCCCGAGCACGCCGACGACGATGCGGCGCATATTGACGTGGCACCGAATGTATTTCGAACTACCAGAGAAAACCCCCGGCGTTTGGGTGCCGTGGCTGATGCGGCTTACGGCCAGCGGCAATGGCGACATTTATTTAAATGGCCACGCGATCGGCCGCTACTGGCAAAACGGAAAGCAGACCGACTTTTATCTACCCGAGTGCTGGCTCAATTTCGGCACGGGAAAGAAGAACGAGCTCACGCTGCTATTGCGAGCCGTTGATAAGCCGGCAGGCATCGAATCGGCCGAAGCAATGCCCTACAAGGTCTACGCCGAGCGTCGATGATCGACTCCCACGCTTAAAAGGTGTCAGGAAGGAATGGCACTTGAATAGGTCTTAAGCGGTTTGGAGCAGACGACTTCGAGCTTCGGCCCGCGGGATCGTGAGGAAGTGTTGGGAGCGCCGACGTTTGACGGCGCGTGGTTCGACGCGGTCCGGTCGGTCGCCCACTTTGTGCGAGGCAATGGCGGCGAGCAGGATCGCGTGCCGGCGTAGATCATAACGATCGTTTAGTAAACCGAGATGCCGAAACGCGCCGAGTGTCTGCAGCGCGCCTTTGAAGCTGATCGTACAAGGCAACAGGTCGCTGCAGGCGGCGGCTTCCGCCATGATGCGGCGGATCAAATTATAGGCTAACAGGTGCGTGGCGATTTCTTTGCGGACCATCGACGGTGTTTGACAACGTAAATGGTCCATTTGCAGCACCGTCTTCAGCGCGCGCAAATCGAGTTCCGCCTGCCAGCGAGCACGATACAAGCCGGCTAGGTCAGCCGCCGAGAAACATTGCGGATCCAGCAAGGTAGTCACCAGCACATAGCTACGGACGCGAAAGCCTGGCTGGCTGACCTGCACCAGCAGTTCCCGAACCACCAATTGGTCGGGCAACGCGGCGTAGGCAAGCTCATCCATCCAATACGGGCATTGAGTCGGTTTCCGCCAGCTTACCAGATGATCGCGCCGGCCCAGCCGCTGGCCGGAACGAAAGTCGGCTTTGCGCATTTGATGCTGTCGCGTGACCAGGTCCACGCCGCGCTGGGCAAGCATCGCGAGGTCGTAATAAGAACCGTAATAGCAATCGGCCAGTAAGATGTCGTCCGATTCAAGCCCGTCCAGGAGGCTGCGGAACAATTGGTTCTCGCCGCTTCGCTTGCCTTGATAGCGACCCATGGCAAACTCCAATACGGAGCCAACCGACAGTGAAAAGATCACCACCAATCGCGCGATTGGGAAGCCTAGACCCGGCTTTTGCACATTGTGCTGCGGATAGGCCAGTTGATTCTCTGGCGTATCAGGCATGGTCACGGTGGTGCCGTCGACGATTTTCACCGTGCGGCCTTTCCACAGCCATCCGGATCGTTGCCGTGCGTCAACGTGCGAAGCATGTCCCGTGGTCTTTACTAACTTGGCAAATAGCTCTTCCGGCAATTGACGGCGTGCCGTACAGTAAGCGCCGGTTTCCGGAGAGCAGGGCGATTGCCCCTGGCTGGTGCGCCACGCCAGCAGCCGAGCGACCGCCTCGCGGCAAGAGTGATCGGCCGATAACACCTGCGAGAGGAACACCCACAGCGTCACGGCGGGTCGATAGATCCGCTCGCGAAAGGTGCATCCCAACTGCTCCAGAAGCGCGTTGACGAGCTGTTCAGGAAGCCACTGCTGAAAAGATAGATCTCCGTCCTCTTGCAATTGTTTGACAATCCTCTCCACGCGTCGAAAAAATGACGTCGCTGAAATACTTCTGGACATGGGCGGCCTCCTTGCCTGGAACGTGAAAGATTTGTGATCATTCCTTCACATCCTCAAGAAGGCCGTCTCTGTCCAGATCAATTCTGCCACCGACTTGCGCTTATTTAAGTGCCATTCGGGTCAGGAACCATTTCTTCTCCATGGGATGGGTAAATGTTGTGTGGCGATTGGCGGTCAAGCGCTTTTGGGGAGTTGATTTTCATTTCGTTTCGAATTGATCGTATCAATTGTGATATATACATGCGTACATATTATGCCGCTTAGCCTAGCCGATGTGCCGGCCTAATTTCAAGTGGCAATTTTGGCCTTTCGAGTATGTTCAGCCCATAGCTGCGGAGTTCAGGATAGGGATGGCGGAATTAAAAGACTTGGTATATTTTGGGGCCTATGGAAACGACTCGATCAAAATTCTCAGTAGAAGAAGAATCGATACTGAGTGACTACGGCAATGAACCAAACCTCGATAATTTGATTCCGCGTCTCGCGCGTGACCGCGTCGCTATGCAGCGTATTGAGTCGGTTGTGAAGGAGTTGCACACCACTCACGAACTTGTGTTGGGGAACGCATGCGCGGGTTCCGATTTGGGTGAGAATTCGATCCAGCTTGTGGTAACGTCGCCGCCGTACTGGAACCTGAAGCGCTATAATGATCACCCAGAGCAACTCGGGCATGTCGATGACTACGAGAATTTCATAAACACATTAGATGTGGTGTGGCGGAACTGCTATCGTGCGCTTGTGCCTGGCGGACGCCTTGTGGTTAATGTCGGCGACGTATGTCTGTCGCGTCGGAAAAACAATGGGAGGCATACAGTAGTCCCGCTACACGCCACGATACAGGAACACTGCAAACAGATTGGATTCGACAATCTCGCGACGATCATCTGGCACAAAATCGCGAACGCAAAATATGAGGTTTCTGGTGGAGGCGGCTTTCTCGGAAAACCGTACGAGCCGAATGCCGTTATCAAGAATGACATCGAGTTCATATTGATGCAGCGCAAGCCGGGTGGGTACCGCAGCCCTTCTAAGCGAGAGCGGATCCTAAGCATGATTAGCGAGGAAAATTACCAACTCTGGTTTCGCCAAATTTGGTCGGATCTTCCGGGAACATCGAATTCCAAACATCCTGCGCCATATCCGCTTGAATTAGCCGAGCGGCTTGTTCGCATGTTCTCATTTGTAGGCGATACGGTACTCGACCCATTCATGGGATCCGGCACGACAGGACTCGCCTGCGCCAATTGGGGCAGGAATAGCATCGGCATCGAGATTGACCCTGGCTACTTCGAAGTGGCGAAGAAACGGATTGCGGAGCATGGCGCTGACCTTTACCTCTCATCGACGATGACAACCCGAGTTCAAGAATATGCTGGACGTTGATGCTGGCGTGCGCGGCGCGATCCGCCATTTTTGGCAGACGCGTGCACAGCAATCTAATCGGCAGGGCGATCCAGACGATCGGGACCGCGGGTGCGCGGTGCTGTAACGGGCGGTAAGCAAATGGACGGCTTCATTCACCTTGTTCGAGATTTATTGATCGAGGCCAAGGTTCCGGCGGAGTGCATTGGAATTGATAAGCGAGTCGAGCTGCCGGGCTGGTTCCGGGCAGAGAAGAAGTGGGATCTGATCATCGTGCACAAGACGGAGTTGCTGGCCGCTTTGGAATTTAAGTCGCAGATCGGGCCGTCGTTTGGTAACAACTTCAACAACCGGAGCGAAGAGGGGCGCTCGGGGAGCGCGACCGACATTTGGGCCGCCTACCGCGAGGGCGCGTTCAGGCCATCGGCAAGGCCACACCTGGGTTACTTTATGTTATTAGAAGACTGCGGTCGGTCGAGGTCGCCTGTCCAAGTTAACGAGCCGCACTTTCCAGTTTTCCCGGAATTCAAGGATGCATCGTATCGCGACCGATACGCGATTCTCATTGAAAAACTTCTGCGCGACCGATTGTATGATAGCGCGTGTTTTTTGCTGTCGCAGGCCGACGCGGGATTGAGCGGTGCTTACATTGAACCGCATCCTGAACTTACGTTTGCCAAGTTCGTTACGCCGCTGCTGGCGCAGTCAGCGCCGTTTGTTCGCGGACGTCGGCGTGACCGGTGGAACGCAATTAGCGATTGTGGCAAGTGCTTCGTCACCGAAAGTGGCTATGAAACTCCTCATCACAGGCTCGAGCGCGACATCTGGGCGAAGGGTTGATGGCACGCTGCCCGAGAGTGCGCATGAGCTGGTGGGCATCGATATCAAACAATCGGCGTTTACGACGCAGGTTGGGACGATTGCGGAGGCGCTCTCGTCGCCGCCCGACGTGCCGGCGGACACCGTTCTCAACGAAGTTTTTAAGTGCTCCTGGCCGATTGACATGGTTTTTCGGCCGAATCGCAAGTTCCCCAATTCCCTTTCCCTGCCAATTTTTAATTCTGTAATTCCGGGAACACGTCCGGCGAGAGCTTTTGCTTTTCGAGCGATTTGCGCATGCGGGCCAGGAAATCGAACTTTTGGTTGGCCACTTGCTGCTCGGAGATGCCAAGCTTGGCGGCCACTTCCTTGTTCGGCCAGCCGCGTATGAAGAGCAGTTCGGCGCATTCGATCTTCCACCATTCAGCCGCCGCGCGCCAGCGATCGATTTGATTTTCATTGCGGCTGCCAGCGCCACCGCCTTGAGTTCGCGTCGTTCGCCGCTGCGTAAAATCGTGCTTGCCGAGCGGTCGCGTCCAGCTAAATCCCATCCGCCGCTGGATGAATCGCCTGCTGAAAAGGGAATGGCCGGCCGTCGCCCTTCGCCGGCGCAAATGGTCGGTGAGCTTGTGGGCTGCGATCGAAGACAATCAGCCCTCGGCGACCGCGAGGCATCGTAGTTGGGCAAGCTATTGAGGAAGCCGATGAGCGATTCTTGAACCACATCTTCGGCCACGTCGCGGCGCTTCAACCGGCTTTCGACGAAAGCCAACAACCGGCCTTCAAAACGAGCGATCAGCGTTCCAGGCCGCTTCGCTACCGGCGCGATTGATCGACAAGTAAGACGTCGGCATCGGGCATGGCGGCGTGCGACTAACGGATGGATCGGTTCGGGTCCAAGGGGACGCGAAGCATTATAGCCGACCAGTGGGGAATTCACCGCATCGTCGGCACAAGCAATCCCGACAAAAGCAGCAGAAAGACCAACACCGTCGCCACGATGGCCAAAACCTGCCAAATGCTCCATTTCTTCTGTGTCGACATCGGAGCGACAGCCGGCGAGTTGAGCACCGCTTGGTCGGCGCCCTCCGGTATTCCTCGGGCGCGGCAGGAGGAATTGCGGCCGTGGCGAACGCACGCCGTCGCGTCAATCGTAGATAGCCGTACAAGCCGCCCAGCAGAATTAGTCCTGGCGCGCTGGCGTATCCGGCGAGCTGTTGCAAATGGCCTTGCGAAAGGAAATTCCGATAGCGATGGTCCATATCTCGCGGAATTGATTATCGAATGCCAATTGCACGGCAGTCAAAGTCCAACCTTTATCGAGCAATCGCTGGCGGATGCAATGATTGGCGTCCAAGTACTCGGGCGTAATACCGACGACATCGGCCACATCGGTTTGATGAAACAAAGTATCGTTGATGTAGTGGTTCGTGGCCGCAACCATCTTGTCGTTGAGCATTTCCTCCCGCACATTTTCCGGATAGTCGCCGGCTTCGACCGCGATGAAATACGTATCGCCTTCTTTGTGCGGAAGTTGATCGAGCCAATCGGGCCGGTGCGTGATTTCCGATTGTCGCCCGCTCGCTGGCGAAAGATCCCACCGTTCGTCGGATGGTTTTGTACCGGCCACAACCGCGGGCTTTTCGCCGCTAGTCTTGTGCTCGGCTGGAGCGGTTGTATCGACGCTGGGCATTTCCGGCTTATCGACGCGGGGAGATACACTTTCGGTGCAGCGGGAACCTGAATGCCCCGCTCGATCGCCTGTTGCTGCGGTGAGTTCCTAAGAGCACTTTGGCACGAGCAAGCATCACGTTTTGATTGGATCTGGCGATATACGTTGTTTTTAACCCGACCAATAGCAGCAGCAAGAAGATTGCCAGGACGACGGCAAGCACTGCCAGAACTCCGCCGGCGTGCATGTGAATATCGGCGCGAAATCTCCCGCCAAAAACGGCCGCAACAATCGCTGCTGCTATAAAAATCAAAAAAATGCTCGAAACAAGTACCTTCGGTTGCGGCACTGCTTGGGACGCTGCATCGGAAGCGATCGCAGTGGAAATTGCCGTTTGGTATCCGGGCGGCTGGAATAACCGCGGGTGTAGCCAGCACGGGGCATTCTGACAAATGCCGGAAGGCGAACAGTGCAACAAGCACTTCCGCCGATCCCCAAGAAAAGCGCCGTTGCGTGGCACATGCGCAGATCAATCAACAACATCACGATGGCCACCAACGCTACCGCGCCCGCTGCCATCGTAAAAACTGCCGACAAAGCCACTCGCTGCATATCGTTGGTCATTGCCTTAGGCCCCCACCGCCAGCAGTCAAATTTGGCTCGGTCAGATCGGCGAAACCCACGGACTGGCCATTTGAATGGCGATCGCCATCGTGGCAGTGATAATGCCAGCCACGGCTGCGGGAACGGCCAAAATGCCGTGATGATCCATGAGCAGGCGATTGCCAGCACCGTATGCCAAATGCTCAATCGCGTGCTGCACACCGGATCGGCCCGCTTCCACCATTTTGGAATTACGAAAAGCGCCCCGAAGTAGGCCAGGAAAGCAAAAAACAGCGGCGAACCATCGGCGGCAAAGAACGCTCGGTGAAATTCTGCGAGAAGCCCGTGTAATGGAAATTGGGATCGGCGTGCAGCGGCAGAAACAACCAAAGAAACCGAAAGTCCGTATGCAACTGCTCCCACTCCTAGCCCCAGCACCAGCATCACAAAGCGGCCCACAGCAACTTCGCCACTGCGTCCTTCCCAAAACTTACTGGCAGAGAGCACGCACCGAGCCGACTATCGATGTAAGACGCACCCCATGCATATTGATTCTCGTCCGGCCTTTCGCCGCGCAGAATGAGCACGACCAAGCTCAACACCAGGCAAATAACGGCGGAGAACAAGAGCGACCCAACCCATTCGGTAACTTGCTGGCGCGGCGGACCAGGCTGATACGCCGGCGAGATGCCCCCGCTGCGCAGCGGCGGCACATTGCGACTTCCCGTAGCGGCGCCCCGAACCTGCGGCGGCGCGGCTGAGGCGGCATTTGCGGCGGTTCCAAGCGGACTGGCGCCCTTCGGCGGAGTGAATGGAGCCACAGGCCGTGGTGGTGTCGGCCGCCAAGCACGATGTAGGGATTGCCCGCCAGCACCCCGTTCCCGCTTTCACGGCGCTCATGCGTACGAAAGATCGCATACGCAACCAGACCGATGATCAATATCGGAGGCAAACCTAAGTGAGTTGAGTGGCCCAGAGCATCGAACACAAGGACGGCGATCCATAGGCCAATCAAAAAAATCACCAGCTTTTGCCACGGATGAAAATTCCGCCGTTCCCACCAATCGACGGCATCTTTTCGGGCGTCGTTCACCCAATCGGCCGCGGGTTGACCGGCGTTGGCCTCCTGGCCGGCTCGCTGAACGTGCTCTCCAAATGAAAAACCGGTCGAGGCGCCGGCGTTTGGCACTGCGGCGGCCTCTCGCCTGCACCCTCGCCCCTGCCCTCTCCCTGAGGGAGAGGGGGTGGAAATGCGGCCAACCCTGCGGGAGTTGGCCCCGCGAACTTGCCCGCGGCGGCCGCGGTACCGCTGGGCACGGTGGCGGGGCGGGGATGATTTCACCGACCGAATCAAACCGCTTCGCCGGGTCTTTCGCCAGGCAGCGCGCCACAATCGTGCGGTACGGCTCCGCCAAACAGCTAACATTCGGCTCGGCCGTAAGATGTTTCATCAAAATCTCGCCGACGCTCTCGCCTTCAAACGGCACATGACCGGTGAGCATCTCGTACAGAATGATGCCCAAAGCGTAGATATCGATTTCTTTGCCATAGCGCCCGTTGGCGATTTCGGGTGCCATGTAATGCACTGTGCCCACGCTGCCGGTTTGCCCGCTGCGACGGCTGCACGAAATGAATTTCGACAGGCCGTAATCGCCGATTTTGACGATGCCCTCATCGATAAAAATGTTCCCCGGCTCCGAGTCGCGATGCACAATGCCGTGGTCGTGCAAGTAGGCCACGCCGGCCGCTATGCCGTGAATCCATGCAGCGCCTCGCTTACTGGCAAGCCGTTGGGATATTTTGCCAGCAGATCTTGAGCGAGTTGCCGATGAGTTCCATGACCACCGAAGTATCTCCTGGTCGTCCTGCCGCACGTCGTACAGCGAGAGCAAGTTCGGGTGCTTGAGATTCAAGCAGTGCATTACGCCGCGCAGCTCAATATCAAATTGCGGCGAATCAGCTTTAACGCCACTTCCTTGCCGGCATCGCTGGTGGCGAAATAGACTTCGCCGAACCCTCCATGGCCGATGCCGCGCTTGATGGTGTAGCCCGCAAGCGGCCGCGAACCACTGGCGTAGGTGAACCGCGCACCGCCGGCGATAGGCGGCTCGATGACCGATGGCCCTGGCGCACTGCCGGGGGCATTCGGGGCACTTTCGTGAGGTTGCGTGGCGTTGGTGCCGTCGTAGGAATGGGGCCGGCATTTCGATTTCAGCCGGCGGTAAAACAAACTATTATCGCAAAAAACAGCCGCGATTGCTAATTGCTCGCCATTAACTGCTCTTTGTCAACACTTCCAACGAAAACGCAAACGCCTCTCCTTCCACGCGCGATTGCGGCCGCAGCGGAAACGGTTCCTGCCGAACCACTCCATCGACCGTAATTTTCGCCTCTGTCCGGCAATTCAACTTGTTCTGCTGCCTGAAAAGCACCACCTCCTGATTCCAATTCGCTGTAACCACGTGACTATTGGCCAGCGGTCCCAAAATGCACGATTCCGCCATCAACAGCACCGCGTCGGTCGAGGGGTGCGTGCGATGGCTGCTGACGGATCTAATCGAGCGGTGGCACTTAGCGGGTGCGGCCTGCGCAATCGGAATTGCACCCCGCGGCCAAGCTCGATCAGGCTTCCATC
>CAWGBP010000018.1:0-41690 GCA_963820835.1 Pirellulales bacterium
CAACTTGGCCTTGCTGGCAAAGCGAGTTTTCAAACCGGTGCGAAAGTAGACGAAATTGCGAAGAAACGGATTTTGCGATTCCCCTTCTTTGCGCGATTTCCACTGGGCGGGAACTTCGGAAACCGGTACGCCCAGACGCAAAGGCTTAATAAGCGTTTCAAATAAAAAGGGGTGCCGCAATTCCTCCCAGTGGATCGATTGCACGACCTTGGTCGGCATAATGCGGTACGCATAGGTCATGTCGGACAGGCGCGTGAAATACAAAAGCGAGAATGATCGTTGAAACACCCAGTTGCAGGCGAGTTTGATTTTGGAATAGCCTTCGAATGAACCGCCAGAAATCCAGCGCGACGCAGTCACGATCCCCGAGGGATTTTGCGCTTCGAGGTCGATCATTTTTCGAACGATATTCGGATCGGTTTCGAGGTCGCTGGCCATAAGGATCACATGGCTGCCGCGAGCAATTTCGAAGGCCTCGCGAATGGCGCCCCCAAGAAATGGGAGCTTTTGCTGGTGCACGACAACCAGGTCGCCAAGGTCCTGTTTCAATTGGTTGACCGTGCCCATGGCCTCGGGCGTCGTGCGATCGCAAACGACAATGAGAAATTCACGGATGAATTCCCGCGCGTCGCGGCAAAATAATCTCTACCGTTTCGCGCAGCGAGATTGTTTCATTCATCACGGGCAGAATGACCGAAACCGATTCGAGTTTGTCGACAGCCAGGGAATCAACCATTACCTGCCCCTTGAAGACGAGAGTTCGAGCCCATTACATACATCCAGCCTAACATGAAAAGCACACCGATGAGGCTGCCCAGCCAAAGCGAACACAATCGAAAGATGACGATGGCGATGGTGGCATCGCCTAGCGACAAGCCCAAATGTACCAGTAGCCCTACCGCGACGGCTTCGAAAGTTCCCAATCCGCCCGGCAAAGCGGAAAGCGCGCCCACCAGAGTGGCGACTCCATAGATGGAAAACGATTCGAGAATTCCGCATTCCAGGCCGAAGCTGCGAATGATGAGGTGAAACGCCAGGCCCTCACAACTCCAGGCAACTAGCGCAATGCCGACGCCTAGCAAAAAGGGAATGGGCCTCAACAGGCTGCGGCAGGTGTCGAGCGCGCGGAGCACCTTTTCAACAACTCCGGCGAGTTTCTTGATTTTGGCGAATTGCCTGAGGACTGGATAATAGATCCAACGGTTGCTGAAAAATACGGTCGCCGCCGCGACCACAATCGCGGTGCCGACGAAGTAAATCGTTGCGTCGGTTAACAGTGCCAACCCTCCAACTGCCAGAATGAGCACCGCCAATAAATCTCCCAATCGCTCTACCAGCAGGACGCCAACGCCATCGGAAAGGGGCACATCGTGGCTGGTGCGGAGCAAGACTGATTTCACAACTTCGCCCGCTTTTCCGGGCGTCGCGGTAAAGGCGAAACTGGCTAAGAAAGCTGAGACGCTCGGCCGCCAGGGAACATTCCAGCCTAGGCGAGAAACATAATACTGCCAGCGCACGGCGCAGCCCCAAGCCCAACAGCACCAAGCCAATCGATTCAAAGAGAACCGAAAGAGGGAATTGTGAAAATGCCTTAGCCAAATCGCCGCGCTTTGCCCAAACGGCCACCCCCAGATACGCAGCCATGACGACCGTCAGCGCCGTAATCGCACGTGCCAGCCAGCGGTTCCACGGCAGAGGCCCGGACGAAAGCGCTGTAGGAGAACTCGCAGTAGGGACGCTCGTGATGCTGGTTTCAGTTGACATGGATGAACGTACTGGAAACCTAGCATATTACTGCATTGAAGACTTCTGGAGAAGCTACTCCCATTGTAATTGACCGCGGCGAATTGCGAACTCAAAATGGAGTCAGATGGTCAAATGAGTTAATTTTCGCCCCGTGAATAATGTTTTCGTGACGGGCAAACAAATAGCTAAGAAATCGTTGGGAAAATCTGACGGCCATTTGCCCAAATCGGCGCACCAGTCCGCGGCAGCGCCGGCTAGCCCAAGCGCGGGCAAGCGGCGCGGATTCTGGCCTAGCGTGTTGCTGGCCGCGCCTGTGCTATTAATTTCGGCAGGCTTCCTGTTCGCGCAATTGGGGCATTACCCCTTGTGGGCTGATGAAGCCGATACGGCGCTGTTCGCGCGCGGAATTATGCGCACTGGCGACACTTCGGCGCTATTGAGAGATAACGTGTATGCGTATCGCGATGGAGCGCTATTGCGCGATCTGAAAGGACGTTACCAACCGCCGGCCTCGTACTATTTGGCTGCGCCCTTTGTGGGAACCGAGAATACGAACTCATTTTGGCCCCGCTTTCCTTTTGCGGTTTGCGGATTGTTGTGCTTGGCGTCAATGCTGTACTGGCTCGTGAGGGGCCAAGCGTCAGCGTTGTTTTTTGCGGTGATGGGGCTGGGCATTCTGGGCAACGTCTCATTCTTTTTGTATTGCCGGCAATGCCGCTACTACGCGCTGGTGATGTTGCTCACGGCGCTGATCGTCTATTTGTATTTGAATTGGAAAGGAAGCTGGTCGAAATTGACGGCGATGATGTTGGCGTCGCTGGCACTGTTGGCCTCGCACTACATGGCATTTGGGGCGCTGTATGCGGCTTTGGCGGTCGATTATTTCGTCTTTCGGCGCTTAGGACCACCGCGATTGAAACTGCGACATTGGGCGTGGTTGCTCGTGCCACAAATATTGGTTGGACTGCTGCTGGTTTGGATTTACAATCCGCTGGCTTTGGGCGCCGTGCCCGCGCAAAGGAAATACAACTGGTTTGTCGATAAATGGATTCTGCTGTGGTGGAATTTTCGAGATATGAATCTGTGCGAGTTTGGGGCGATGATCATTCTCGCGCTTACGCCGCTATTGTATTTCCTTGAAAAAAACGTGTGGCTGCTTCGAGCGCCGCTAGCCGCGCTTGTTTATATTGTATCGGTCACGTTCATGTCGCCGCAGCCAGTGGGCATGACGAGCGTGGCCGATGTGCGCTACTTCAGCGCCATTGATTCCGCTTTTGATTTTCATCGCGGCGCTCGAGGTGGTGGTGCTCTGCCGGCATAAATGGTTCATTGCGCTGCCGGTTGCCGCGATATTATTTGGCACGAATTTGCTGCATTTGCCGTGGAATCCAAGCGCCTGGCATTGCACTGTTTATCAAATGGTTCAGGAATTGTCAGACGCGCGGCTGACCGCGAGCCAACGAGTGATCGATTGGATTAACGATAATGTGGAACCGGGAGAAAGCATTTGGGTCATGCCGAACGAGATGACTTACACGCTCATGTACCATGCGCCGCAAGCTGTGTATGCGTGGCAGTTAAAATGGCCGCCGGAGGAGCAGTTTAAGCAATTATCGTGGATCCATTTTTTGGGCCAGGTCCCGCCGGATTTTATCTTATCGTTTGGCCCGCAGGCGGCAGTGCTCGATGTCATCAATCAATATCGCACCAAGGCAAATATCGTGTACGCGCCCGCCAGCCACGTTGATATCTACTACGAGGAAGCCACCCGGCCCGAACTGATGTGGCGCAGTTTCAAACCGGTGACGGGGTACAACCCTGGCGCGCAGGCGATCTTCATCTGGCGGCGGCCGGGAGCAAAGCAAAAGCTGTAAATTCACGGGAGACGAATTTACTTCTCGAATTGCGCAGCGACATTGGGATGCAAATTTTCTTCGCATCGCCAATCAAAGGCAGACAAACAAAACGAGCGCATAAAAATTGGCCGCTTGGGCGTTTTCCCTTGCACGACTTCAATCGCTCGAGAAAAGCGCCAGCGGCAACGGATATACGCTCAAGCGGCCAATTACGTAAACACTCGAACACGAACATACCGACAGCTTAACGGACTGAGCTGCCGGATTGTTTCGCGCACGACTGAAACAACTAGGCCATGGCCTTAAGCTGTTTTAGCGCGCGAACCTTGATCTTGGTGCTGGCTGGCTTAGCGGCAACATCCATCAACTCGCCTGGCTTGAACGGATTGGGCACGCCTTTGCGCGCCGGACGTGCCGGAACTTTCTTCTTCTCAATCTTCACCAAGCCCGGAATGGCGAAAGTGCCCGGGCCTTTGTTGCCCATAGCCTTCTTGATTTCGTTTCCAAGCGCTTCCAACACGGCGCTGACTTCCTTCTTACTCACATTGGTAGATTCGGAAATCGAGGCCAGAATTTCACTCTTCGACGGCGATTTTTTACCTGACATGGTAGCGACCTTCCCCATAGTGGATGACCCTCCTTGCAAAAATGCCTAGTTACTTAAAATCCGCTGGTCCCTTGCGGAACGTGCTGATTTAAACGCACTTTGCCGAAATTTCAATCCTCAAATGCTTGAAAATCGACGAATATTGCGGAAAAATCAGTTCGCCGCGGCAAATCCCTCGTTAATCGTCGAGGTGGAGGAGCGGGATTCCCCAGAAGCTGCGACCGCTGCCGTATGGCACGATTCGGCGAAGCTTGCGCGAAACCAGCAAACCATCACTCCAAATTTGCTATGGCAATATAGGTCATTTTGCCAAGCTAACGCCGGCGGCGGGCAAGTTTTTAGATGGCCAGACAATCGGCACATTCGAAATAGACCGGCGCGAGTTTATCCTCGACGCCCGATTGTTGCCGGTCCACAAGCGGCCTTGTAAGATAAAGAGACATAGCGGCTTACGACTTTGTTAATCGGTTGTAGCTTGCAGATGGAAACGTCGGTCGCCTCTAACGGCATGGTGTCTTAGTCGAGCCTATCGAAATCGAGCCGCACTACGGAATCTAAGTGCTTCGAACTTTTACCCGCCCATCAGCGACTAACTTAGCGCTTCGATGCACGCGCTTGAGGAATCGGGAAGTATTCGGTCATGGATAGAAAATGCCCTTGGCGACGGATCGTGATGGCAGGGGGTGTGGCAGCCGCTATGGGGGCCATTGCTGCGGCGACTTGGTGGCTGGGGGGCAAAGCTATGGCCCAGCAGCCGGGCGTTCAAATTCAAGTGCAGGGGCAGATTCAGTTCCAGGGAGGGTTCGGCGGACGTTTTCGCGTCCCTGGGCGTTCAACTTCCGACGCCGATGGCGACGCCGGCGACGGCGTATTCTTGCCCATCGACCGCGATACCACGCGGCAGTGGGAAAAGGCGAAGCAATTGCTCGATGGCGCGCATTACAGCGATGCCGTGACGCTGTTAGACGAAATTCTCCATCGCGATGAGGATTTCTTCTTTAAACCCGACGGGAATCAATCGACGCTCAGCAGTTTGAAGTGCGAAGCGCAGCGATTGATTGGATCGATGCCGCCCGAAGGCGTTCAGGCCTATGAATTGCAATTTGGCGCGCGCGCGAGGCAAATGCTCGATGAGGCAGTTGCCACCGGCGAAACCACGGGACTCGAAGAGCTTACACGGCGCTACTTTCATACTCAGGCCGGATACGAAGGAATGCTATTGCTGGGCCGGCATCATTTGGATCATGGCCAGCCGCTGGCGGCGGCATTGTGTTTCCAGCGATTGGCCGACTCGCCTCAAGCCGCCGAGCAATTCGAGCCAGAATTATCGATTGAGCTGGCGTGCTGCTACCAGCGTGCTGGTAACTTCGACCGCGCCAGAGAAATTCTGGTGGCGCTAAAAACAAAATACAAAGATTCGAAAACGACTATTAACGTCGCCGGAAAAAAGGTCAATTTGTTTTCCGACGATGCTCAGGCCCTCGCGTGGCTCTCGACGCACTTTGGCGAGCCGCCGGTTTCGAAATTGGAAGAATTGCAGAATTGGCAAGTCTATCGAGGAAATGCCTCTCGCAATGCCCAAAGCGTTGGGGGGCTGCCCCTGTTGAATCCGCGCTGGCGGGTGCCGACCACGACGCAGCCCGTGGTGGAAAAGGCGCTCGTGAGTCTGCGACAGCAATTCGCTGAACAAAATATCGCCACTTTGCCCGCGCTGCATCCACTGGCGGTCGGCAATTTGATTTTGATGCCTACAGCCCGTGATCTGCTGGCGGTCGATTTGGAATCAGGCAAGCGGCTCTGGCCAGTGCGCAGCGGCACCGACAATTCGCTCGAGCAGATGTTGGCCCAATCGACGAGCGCCAACGGCGAGTCGCGTTTGGATCCGGCCTCGGCAGCGCTGTTGACCATGCGATTTTGGTCCGACGCCACACTGGGAACGTTGGCCAGTGACGGGCGGCAAATTTACGTGATCCGCGATGCGGCCAGCCCCGGCGATCAGCCGCAGCCGTTCCTGCAGCCGGGTTTTGGCGGCCGCCCGCGCCGCGGCTTCCGAGCGATGCCCGTGGATGCGGCACTGTTGACGAATAAGCTTTGCGCGAGCGAATTGCGCACGCAAGGAAAACTGAAATGGGAAGTCGGCGGCGCTAGCGGCGAGGAAGAGCCGAAGTTGGCCGGCGCGTTTTTCTTGGGACCGCCGCTGCCGCTGCAAGACAAGTTGTATGTGTTGGCCGAAATCAAGGGCGAAATCAAGCTGTGCGTGCTCGATCCCGCCACAGGCCATTTAGACTGGTGGCAACAATTGGCCGTTGTCGAACACAACGTGGCGCAGGATCCATTTCGCCGCACGGCGGGCTGCTCGCCGAGTTTTTCAGACGGAGTGCTCGTTTGTCCCACGTCGGCTGGCGCCGTAGTGGCGGTCGATATTACAAATCGTTCGCTATTGTGGTGTTATCTGTACACTGCAAATTCGCCATTTATGGTGAATCAGGGAATGTTTCCCGGTGGAGGAATGGCACGGAATTGGGATCTGAACGGTCCCAGCGGCATGGAGCGCTGGGCCGACGATTCTGTGACCATTGCCAATGGCCGCGTGTTAATTACACCGTTGGAGTCGAACGAATTGCACTGCGTGAATTTGGCCGATGGCAAAATGGCTTGGTCGAAGCCGATTGAGCGGGGCGACAACTTGTATGTGGCCGGCGTCCACAACGGTAATGTAATTCTGGTCGGCAAGCGGCAAGTGACCGCGCTGAAATTGGCCGATGGCAAACCGGCCTGGAAACCCAAAGCGATGGATTTGCCCCCTGAATCGATGCCCAGCGGCCGCGGCTATTTGAGCGGCGACAGTTACTTCCTGCCGCTAACATCGGCGGAAGTCGTGCGCATCGATCTGAAAAATGGATCGATCAGCGCGGGCTAAATCGCACGATGGCAGCATCCCAGGGAATCTGATTGCCTACCAAGGCCAAGTGGTTTCCCAGGGCGTCGATTTTCTGGAAGCGTTTTATCAATTAGAGCCGCTTGAAAAACGGATCGCCGAAGCGCTGGATAAAAACGCGAACGATGCTTGGGCACTTGCACATCGTGGTGAGATCGAACTCGATGCAGGCAAGCTTGACGACGCGCTGGCCGACATTCGCCGTTCGTACAAGCTCGAGGCCGATTCATTCACGCGAGAATTACTGATCGACACTCTCACAACAGCTCTGGCGCAGGATTTTGCGACCCATCGCGACGCAGTGGGCGAACTGGAAAATTTAGTCCAGCTCGATAGCCAGCGAGCGGCGTTTTACCGCGTCTTGGCCACCGGTTTGCAAAAGACCGGCGACAAGCTTGGCGCCATCAACACGTATTTGAAGCTGGCTTCGCTCGAGGCGCCCGAGGATTTGGAAGTTGTCGAGCCAGGGCTGTCGGTAGCTCGCGACCGTTGGGTGCGCGGCCAATTTTCAGCATTATTAGGCGAAGTTAACCCCGACGACCGGCGCAAGATCGACGCGGCCGTCGAAGAACAGCTTTCCGCGGCACTGGCGCAAAAGGGCGCCAAGCCGCTCGAGCGCTTCTTGAACTATTTTGGCGATCATCCCTTGGCCGACCGGGCTCGTGAGGAATTGTTTGACCAAATCAACGATTCGAGTTCCTATTTGGCCCGCGAGCAGTTATTGCGGCAACTAGAGCAATCGGGCGATGCCGAACACCGCAAATCAGCCAGGGCGCAACTGGCCATGCTGTTGCACGCGGCCGGTCGCGATGACGAAGCGCGGCGCTACTACGCCCAGTTGCGGAAAGAATTTGGCGACCAACCGGTGCTGGGTGGTAAAAGCGTTTCGCAACTCCTCTCCGGGATGCCTGCTGATTCGCCGTTGCGAGCGGACGCGGCCAAAACGATTTGGCCCGAAGGCGAAATTAAAGTCGAACGATCTGACGTGCGGCCGCAGCGCATGCAATTTTTGGGCATCAAACTGGGGCTCGATTTGCGCGGCCGCCGCGATCCGATTTTCCAAGACGCGACCGTCGAATACGACCAATCGCGCGGCGAATTGGTCGTGCAAGATGGATTAGGGCAAGAGCGTGTGCGCACGTCGCTCGCTGAAAACGGGCGCGCTCCCAATATCTTCGTCAGCCCCAGCCCTTCGACACATTACGCGACGACATACGGCCACATGATGCTGGCCTGCATGGGTGATCGAGTGTATGCCATCGATGCGCTTACCCCCGCGAATACTCCCAATCGCCTGCTATGGTCGCAAATGCTCAGCGATCCGGCCAACAATCCGTACACTTTTGGCACGCAAATTAGCACGAAGGCCATGCTTTGGGGAGCGAACAAAACCGTAATCAAAGTGCAAAACCAACTGCTGGGTAACGCCGGTCCATGCACCGCCAACGGCGTGTGCATCCAGCAGGGGCGGCAATTATCGTGTTTCGATCTAATCACCGGCAAGCCACAGTGGGTGCGGCGAAACATCGCGCCAGGCGCGGAGATCTTTGGCGATGAAGATATCACCATCGTTGCGCCAGCGCCTGCTGAAAGTCAGAACGACGAGCCACCGGCGATCGAGGCAATGGTGCTGCGCACCATCGACGGCCAATTGCTCGGCAAGTGCGACGTGCCGCCGCCTAAGCAGAGCTGGGCGACCCTAGGACGCTGTGTTTTAGTGTGGCATAGCGCCGCCAATGGCAAGTTGGAAGTGAAGCTTACCGATCCATGGGCGAAGCGAGACCTTTGGTCGGCGAGCTTCGCGCCGGGAAGCAAAGGGACAATCGTCGAGAGCGAGAGCGCGGCCATAATGCAGCCCGACGGTAAATTCACCATGCTCGATTTAGCCGACGGCCATAAGACGATTGACGATAAGCTCGAAGCCGAACCAAGCCTGCAGCGCATTTTCGTGCTGCGCTCGAAGGGCCAGGATATTTTGGTGACCGATCATCCATTCGTGCCCGATCGACCGCCAAACAAGAGCTTCATGCCGCCCCAAGGCGCCAACGAATGGGCGTGCCGATTGGTGACCGGCCGCTTGTACGCTTTCGACCGCGCTACCGGAAAGCAGCGATGGCCCGCTCCGGCGGCCGTCGAACAACACGGCCTGCTTTTGAATTCGCCGGCGGAGCTGCCAGTGATCGTGTTTTTGCGCATGGTTCAGCCCAACCCAGGCACTGCGCACGGCTCGGTGCTGTGTATTGATAAGTGCTCTGGCCGCATGGTCTATGAATTCGACGAACTGCCGCAAATGATGGCCAACTACGATTTGAGCGGAGATGCGAAGGAGAAATCCGTCACCATCACCACGCCTCCGCAATCGATCACGCTGAATTATACCGACGCGCCAATTCCACCCGAACCGCCCTACCAGGCAGGGCTCTTCGATCGCCCGAAAGGCACATTGGAAACCGGCAAGGCGGGCGCGCTATTCAATGCGCTGCGCAATAGCATTCAAATTGTGCCAAACGTACCAAGTGGGTCGAACTAGATTTAATTTTTCGCACTCTCACAATTCCACTGCCATCGTCGTCTGATTAACACTTCAGCCCTTCACCCGTTCATTCCAATGCCGCGTCTCGCCGCAATTTCGCTGAGTATCGTCGCAGTGGCGGCACTGCTGTTATGCACGCCGGCGCATGCCGACGATAAATCCGGACGCACGCTTGCAACACACGATCTCCCGCGGGCTCGATTGGGTGGCCAATACACAATCGCGTCTGGGGCACTGGACCGCCAACGACGGACGTTATGCCGACGGCCATGACGGCGCTTGCCGGAATGTCGCTATTGCAGGAAGGCTCGACCACCACGCAAGGCAAGTATTCGCCGAACATTCGCCGCGCGGTCGATTATTTGTGCAGCCGCAGCCGCTCGAACGGGCTGATTGGCGAAGCCGAAAGACGATCGCTACACCTACGGCCACGGCTATTCGATGCTGTTTCTCTCGCAGGTGCTCGGCGAAGAGGAAGACGAAGTCGCGCCGCAAAGACTTGATCAACGTGCTGACCAAAGCCGTGGAGTTTTGCGGCCGGGCTCAAACCGAGGATGGCGGCTGGGGCTATGTCAGCGCCAAGGATGGCGGCGGGTTCGACGAAGGTTCGACTACGATTACGCAAGTGCAGGGATTGCGCGGCTGCCGCAACGCCGGCATCGCGGTGCCCAAGGAAATTATCGATAAAGCGATCAAATACATCCACAAATGCACGCATGGACGACGGTGCCGTGCAGTACAGTTCCAAAGGGGGCGGGCCGCGGCCGGCGATCACGGCGGCCGCCATCGCCTGCCTGTACAACGCCGGCGATTACGACGACAAGTTCGTTCCCAAAATGCTGAAGTACGCGGAGAGCAATTTAAGCAATATTTCCAATCAAGGCTTCGGCCACTGGCATTATGCCCATTGCTACTACGCCCAAGTGATGTACCGCGAAGGGGGCGAGAAATGGGAAAAGTATCGCGACCAAATTTACCCGCGCATCATGAATGAAGCCACCGAAGACCGCACCGGCATTTATTGGACGCAAGGCTACGTCGGCACCATTTACACCACCGCCATGAATCTCACCATTTTGCAACTCGATAAAAACATCCTGCCGATTTATCAACGTTGATCAGCTCGATTCTGCCCCGCCTCTTACACTCAACCCCAGCATCCCGCATGAGCGAAAGCACCGTTCGCTCCGATTCCGCCGCCATCCGCAAACTGAACGACGCCCGCGAAAAAATCTTCGAGCAGCTTTCGCAGGTGATCGTCGGGCCAGAACCAGGTGATCGAGGAATTGCTGATCTCGCTGTTCAGCCGCGGCCATTGCTTGCTGGAAGGCGTGCCGGGGTTGGCCAAAACGCTGATGATCAGCACGCTTGGCGCGGCGCTGAATTTGTCGTTCAGCCGCATTCAGTTCACGCCCGACCTGATGCCGGCCGACATCACGGGCACCGAAATCATCGAAGAAAATCGGACGCACCGGCAGCCGCGAGTTTCGCTTTCTGGAAGGGCCGCTGTTTGCCAACGTGATTCTGGCCGACGAAATCAATCGCACGCCGCCGAAAACGCAAGCCGCGCTGTTGGAAGCGATGCAGGAGCGGCAGGTCACGGTCGGCCGCGTGCGGCATCCGCTTGGCCGATCCGTTCTTTGTGCTGGCGACGCAAAACCCGATCGAGCAGGAAGGCACTTATCCGCTGCCCGAAGCGCAGCAAGATCGCTTCATGTTCAAGGTGTTCGTCAAGTACCCGAACTTCGACGAAGAATTCGAAATTGCCCGCCGCACCACGGCGCGTGATGACCGATCATCTGGTGCCGGTGCTCACCGCCGACGAAATTATCGACTTGCAACGGCTGGTGCGCGAAGTGCCGGTGACCGACCACGTCATTCGCTACACGCTGTCGCTGGTGCGGCAAACGCGCGTCGGCGAGCCGGGCGTGCCCGACTTCGTCACCGATCAGCTTTCCTGGGGCGCCGGGCCGCGGGCGGTGCAATTTCTGATTCTCGGCGGCAAAGCCCGGGCGCTGCTGCATGGCCGCACGCATGTTTCGACCGACGATATTCAGGCGCTGGCCAAGCCAGTGCTGCGGCATCGCCTGGTGGTGAATTTCTCGGCCGAAAGCGAAGGCATTGGGCCCGACGACGTCGTCGACCGGCTGTTGGAAATCACCCCGACCAAAGAAGACGAGCTGACAACCGACGCGCGGTTCCAAAAAATGTTTGCGTCGTAGTTTGTTGCTGGTCGCTCGTCATTGTTATTTGCTATTGGCCGGACTTAGTGAAGTTAGTTGTCTCCGCATCACCTGCTCACCTCTTCACCCGCTCACCTGTTCATCCTCACGCCGTGGCCACTGTCGATACGAAACGTTTTCTGCATCCCGAGGCGATCAAGCGCATTTCGCGGCTCGATCTGCGCGCGCGGCACATCGTCGAAGGCTATCTCTCGGGCATGCACCGCAGTCCGTATTTCGGCCAGTCGGTCGAGTTCCTGCAGCACCGCGAATACACGCCGCGGTGACGATTTGCGGCACGTCGATTGGAAAGTGTGGGCCAAGCAAGATCGGTTGTACGTAAAGCAGTACGAAGAAGAGACCAATCTGCGGGCGACGCTGTTGGTCGACGTTTCGCAACAGCATGCAATACGGCCGCGGGCCGCTGAATAAATACGAATATGCCTGCACGGCGGCGGTGAGCCTGGCCTATTTACTGTTGCGGCAGCAAGATGCGGTCGGCTGCATCGCGTTCGACGAGGCCGTGCGGGCCACCGTGCCGCTGCGCACCAAGCGCAGTCATTTGAATTCGATCATTCAGTCGCTGGCCGCCAAGCGCCGCAAGAAGAAAACCGATCTACAGCATATTTTGCGATTCGCGGCCGAGAGTTTTCGCAATCGCGGGATGATCATTCTCATTTCCGATTTGCTGGTCGAGCGCTCAGGATTCGTGAAAGGCATCAAACTGCTGCGGCAGCGCGGGCACGATGTCATGGTGTTGCACATCATGGACGACGACGAACTCGATTTTCCCTTTGCCGGACCCACGCGCTTCGAAGGCTTGGAACTGCCCGAGCATTTAACGTGCAATCCGCGGGCGCTGCGCGACGGCTATTTGCAGGCGCTGGAGGCGTTTTTGGAAGAGATTCGCCGCACCTGCGCGCAAAATGAATGCGATTACAAGCTTGTGCGCACAAGCGAACCGCTGGATGCCGTGCTGGCGAAGTTTATTAGCAATCGACAGGGTATGTAGAAGGGTTCAGGAGTCAGGGTTCAGACGTCAGGATTGGATAGGAGGAGGTTGAATCGTCTGCCGTGCCAAGTTTTTTGTATCCATTGCCGATCGCGCATTGCCGCTGGGCTGATCGCCCTGCCGGTGGTGATCCATCTCATCAACCTGATGCGCCACCAAAAGGTGCATTGGGCGGCAATGGAGTTTTTGCTGTTGAGCCAAAAGCGCAACCGCACGTGGGTCATGCTCAAGCAGTTGCTCCTATTGCTATTGCGCATCGCGGCGATCGTCGGAGCGATTTTGCTCGTGGCCCAACCGATTGTGCAGAACAAATTGGGCGGCTTGTTCGGCGGCAGCAAGCTGCACCACATCGTGCTGTTGGACGACAGTTTTTCGATGTCGGACCACTGGGCCGACACCACGGCGTTCGACGAAGGGAAGAAAGTCATCGAGCGGTTGGGCAGCTCAAGCCGTCCAACAGCCGCTCCGGCAGGAATTTACGCTATTGCGGTTTTCGCAGGCCAGCCGCCCATCGCAAGGCACGCATGCCGATTTCTCCAAGGAACTGGTCGATGGCGAATTCGACAAGAAACTGCATCTGCTTTTAGACACGCTGCATGTTTCGCAGTTGGCGGTTGGGCCGGCTGAGGCATTGCAGGCGGCATCGCAAATGATCGGCGAGAAGAGCGACACCAACAGTGTTGTGTATTTGGTTAGCGATTTTCGCGCGAAGGATTGGACCAGTGCCACCGCGATACAAAAGCTGCTGCGTAAGCTCAACGATCAAGGCGCGCAAGTTCAACTGATGAGTTGCGTCGATTCCGCGCGGCCGAATTTGGCGATCACTTCACTTAAGCCGGCTCCTGGAGTTCGCGCGGCCGGGGTGCCGCTCGAGATGGAACTCACGGTACACAATTATGGCGAAACACCGGTCACCAATCTTTCTGTGCGCCTGGAAGAGCAGGGGAGCCAGCGTCCGGCGGTTGAAATCGATAAAATCGACCCGGGGCGCAGCGTCACGCGGCAATTTGAAATGCGCTCGCCGAATGCCGGTCAGCGGCGAGTTTCAGCGTATCTGCCGGCGGACGCGGTGGCGCTGGATAACGTGCGACATGCCGTCATCGATTTTCCCAGTGGCGTGCCGGTGCTGATTATCGACGGCGGCATGAAAGCATCGACAAGCCGCTCAAGCGATGGCTACTTTTTGCAATCGGTATTGTTGCCGCCGGGCCCGGTGCCGACCGGGTTGCGACCGCGCATTGAACCGCCCCGATTTTTAGACGATCACGCGCTCGACGAATTTCAAACGATTTACCTGTGCAATGTCGATCGGCTGCCGCTGGCAACCGTCGAGAAGCTGACCAAATATGTGCAATCTGGCGGAGGCCTCGCCTTCTTCCTTGGGGATGCCACGCGGGCCGAATTCATGAATCAGCTTTATGCCGATGGCGAAGGAATCTTTCCAGCGCCGCTGGAAGCGCCCGTGCCGCTTTTGGTTGATCAGGCGCAGAAATCGCCCGACTTGGATATTAGCGATCACCCGATTTTTCGCGTGCTTGCCGGTCAAAACAATCCGTTCATCAAAATGGTGAACATCGAAAAATATTTTGCCGTTCGCAAAGGCTGGAAACCCCCCGAAGGTTCGGCCACGAGCATCATCGCGCGGCTGCGTAATGGAGCGCCGTTGGCCGTTGAGAAAAAATTGGGGGAAGGACGAGTCATCGCCTTTTTAACCACTGCCGCGCCGCAGTGGAATAATTGGGCTCGCGACGATAGTTATGTGGTGATGGTGCTGGAGCTGCAGAGCTATCTTGGCGCCACGAAACAATCGGACCCGTCGCGCATCGTCGGTACGCCGCTGGAGATTCCAGTCGATACGACAAAATACTTGGATCAAGTCGAAATTGCCACACCGGTCGAAGGTTCAGCCGATCGTGTTTTGCTCAAGGCCACGCCGCAAGAAAACGGCCCCGCCATCGTGAAGCTGGAAAACACCGACACGAGCGGCATCTACGACATTGCGCTCACGCAAAAAGACAACACTCAGGACGTGCAATCGGTCGCATTCAACGTCGATCCGGCCGAGGGAGAACTGAAAACTCTCTCGAGCGAACAATTAACGGCCCAATTGCCCGACGTTGCCTATGAATATCACCGCGCCGCCGATTTGTATTTCGACGCCAAGGAAATGCAGGGCTTTAATCTGAGCGAAACCGTGCTCTATGTGCTCGTGTTTTTGCTCATTGGCGAGCAATTATTGGCCTACTCGGCGAGTTACCATCCCGCGCGCGTTAGAGGAGCGAGTTGATATGCCGGGACTGGCGCCGCTACTTGCCGCTGTTGGAAATACCGCCGCCGGTGCTGCCGCCGCGCTTGCACAAAAAAGCGGCGAGCTTGCCGGCGCTAGTTCGGCCCTGTCGCGCACTCGGTACGAATTGGCTCGGCTGCAGTCGTTCAGTGAGTGGTGGCAAATGCCGCTCTTGGCGCTGGTTTGCCTGCTCGTGTTGGCTTACGTGGCGTACTTGTATCGCCGGGATAGCGTGGAGCTAAATCGCGGCGTCGGAGTGCTGTTGGTCGTTTTGCGGCTGGCCGCCTTTGGTGGGTTGCTGTTGGCGTACCTCGATGTGCAAAAACGCACCGAAACCAAAGTGGTGCATAATTCGCGCGTGCTGCTATTGGTCGACACCAGCTTGAGCATGGCCCGCGTCGATGGCAACGAGCCGGCAACCGAAACAACGCCGCAGCGCCGCATCGATCAAGTCGTTGATGCCATTGCAGAGGGGGATTTTGTCAAGCAATTGCGACACACGCACGATGTTTCGGTCATTCGCTTCGATTCCGATCTGCGCCGCATCGCCACACTGCCGCGCAATGCCCGCGATGCAAATGGAAAAGAAGCGCCCAGCGATGCCGGAAAGGAAACTCCCAACGGCTCTCCCAGCGATCAGAATGCGGCGGCCACGGGCGAACCATCTGCCGACAAAATCGATTGGCGCAAAGAACTCGATCCCCAAGGGGCCGAAACACGCATCGGCCAATCGGTGCGGCAACTGGTTAACGACGAGCGCGGCGCACCGGTTTCGGCCGTCGTCGTCTTTAGCGACGGCGGGCAGAATGCAGGCGTCGACATTGGCGCGGCGGTCAAAGTGGCTCAGGAAGCAAAAATACCCGTCTACACCGTGGCCATCGGTTCGGCCGATCGCCCCACTGGCTTGCGAATTAGCGATTTGGTGGCTCCGCCTCGGGCATACCCCGGCGACAGTTTCCAAGTGACGGGCTATTTGCAATCGATGGGCCTTTCCGGGCGGCAAGTCACCGTGGAATTGAATATTTTGAACGCTGGCGACGAGAAAAACGCCAATGCCCAGCCGCTGTTTGAAAAGAGCGAGCGCGTCACACTCGGCGGCGATGCCGAAGCGGTGCCGGTGCGGTTTGAAATTCCAGGCATGGCGACTGCCGGACGCCGCGTGGTGCGTTTGCGGATCAAGCCAATTCCCGAAATTCGCGATGCCGCTGATACCCAGCGCGAAACCGATGTGGAAATTGTCGATCGCAAGAGCCACGTGCTGCTATTCGCCGGCGGGCCGTCGCGCGAATACCAGTTTTTGCGCAATATGCTCCGCCGCAGCGAACTTGCCAAAAGCGGCGAAACCGTGGTCGATGTGCTTTTGCAATCGGCCGGCGAGGGCGTGTCGCAAGACGCCAACGAAATTCTCACCGAGTTCCCGCGCACGATGAAAGATTTATCGCAATATGACACCATCGTGGCTTTCGATCCCGATTGGCGCGAACTGGATCAAACGCAAATCCAACTATTGGAAAAATGGGTGGGCGAGGAATCGGGTGGACTGATCGTCATTGCAGGCCCTGTCTATACCGACGCCTGGGTGCAATTGCCGGCTATGAGCACCATTCGCGCGCTCTACCCGGTCGAATTCAATCGCCGCCTCGCGCTCTTGGAAGATGCCCGCTATGGTTCGCAGCAACCCTGGCCCTTGGAGTTCACGCGCGAGGGACTGGAAGCCGAATTCCTGTGGCTCGACGACGATGCCGCCGCCAGCCGCGCCGATTGGGATGCTTTCAAAGGCGTGTTCGGCTATTACCGGGTTCACGGACTCAAACCGGGGGCGACAGCATACGCCTATTTTTCCGATCCCGAAGCAATGACAGGCGATCAGAAGCCGGTATATTTTGCCGGGCAATTCTATGGCTCGGGGCGCGTGTTCTATTTGGGAAGCGGCGAAATGTGGCGGCTGCGGGCACTCAACGAAAAATACTTCGATACGTTTTACACCAAGCTGATTCGCCATGTTTCGCAGGGACGATTGCTGCGCGGCTCGGCGCTGGGGAGCTTGCTCGTGGAGCGCGACCGCTATGTCGTTGGGAATACCGTCGTCGTGCGAGCGCAATTGACTAACGTGCAGCATCAACCGCTGGACGTTCCTAAAGTCACCTTGCAGGTGACACAGCACGACGGGCAGCCATTGAACGTTGCACTCTTGCCCGACCAGTCGCGCAAAGGCATGTATGGCGGGCAGTTCACGGTCACCCAGGAAGGGGAATGCCGGCTGGAACTGTTGCACCCCGATGCGCCCGATCAACCGCTTACCAAGCGCCTGCAGGTGTTCATGCCGAAATTGGAGCAGGAACATCCCGAGCGGAACGACAAAACGCTCAAGGAACTTGCCGACGGCACCGGCGGCGAAATGTACGTGGGCATTCCGGCCGCGATCGGGCCAAAAAGCGATAAGCCTCTGGTGGCACAGTTTGAAGATAAAACGCAAGAATCTTATGTGATGGGGCAGAAAGATCGCGATTGGGAAAAACATTGGATGCAATGTTTGCTCGGGCTGATTTGCGGCTGTTTGTGTCTGGAGTGGTTGGTGCGGCGATTGTGCAGATTGGCGTGAGTAAAAAGGCAGAATGCAGAAAGCAGACGGCAGAAGGTTTAAAACATTGAGCAATCGAGAGGCAGCATGGGTGCAGATCGATGGAAAGATTTGAAACAACGGACGAAAGAGTTTGCGTTAAGAATAATCAAGTTGACTCGAGCGCTACCGAAATCGAGAGAGGCACAGCACATCGGCGACCAGTTGCTTCGCTCGGGAATGGCGGTTGGTGCAAACTTTCGCGAAGCAACGCGCGCTCGAAGCGGATATGAGTTTGCAGCTAAAGTGAATATCGCACTTATGGAGCTAGAGGAAACGAGCTATTGGTTGGAGCTTTTGGAAGAAGCGAAGCTGATGACCGCATCGCGACTGATTCAACTGAAACAAGGAATTGGGGAATTAACAGCTATTTTCGTAACAATTATTAAGAACGCCAAAGCAACCGGTTGAAGCAAATCTGCCTTCTGCTTTTTGCCTTCTGCCTTCCGTCCTATGTCTATCGAAATTCAATCCCCTACGTCCCCGATGCTTGCTCCGCGAATTGGCGCGCTGCTCGAAAGCTTGCGCGCGCGAATCCGCGGGTACATTTGGGTCGATGGCGCCGCTCGGGTGGGGATTGTGTTGGGTGCCGCGTTTTGGATCACGTTGGCGTTCGATTGGCTCTTCGAGCCGCCGTGGCAATTTCGCGCAGTCGTCCTCGCTGGTGTCGCCACCGGCCTTGCCTACGTGGCCTATCGCTCGATCTTGAGCCGCGTCTTTTATCCGCTGGACGATGCGAGCATGGCCCTGGTGCTCGAGCGGCGTTTCCGCGATTACCACGATAGTCTGCTCACCACGGTTGAACTTGGCCGCCGCCCTGCGCACGCCGCCACGTTCAACCAGGAAATGCTCAGCTACACGCGCGGGCAGGCGCTGGCGAAATCGGAAGCGGTGCGGTTGGCCGACGTGTTTCGCATAGGTCCGCTTTTGCGCACAATCGCGGCGGCCTCTGCGTTATTGATCTCAGTCGTGGCCTTTTCGGCAGTCGCTCAGGGGGCGTTCCATACCTGGTTCCAGCGCGTCGTGCTGCTCAACCACGATCTGCTTTGGCCCCGCAACAATCATGTGCGCGTGCAAGGCTTCCCGGCCGATCGGCGCGTGAAAGTGGCCAAAGGTTCCGACTACGAAATGGTTGCCGCGGCCGATCTGCAGCCGCCGTTTCGCCTGCCGCACGATGTGCAAGTTCGCTACCGCACCGACGAAGGCACACACGGGCAAGACAACATGAGCTCGGTCGGCGCGGCCGGGCCGCGCGACCCGCTGCAAAAATATTCGTACACGTTCAAGGGCATTATGTCGTCGATCGATTTCGACGTCTTCGGCGGCGACGATCGCGACCGCGGCTACCGGCTGGAAGTGGTCGATAGTCCGGCCATCAGCAAAATGGAGCTGGCCTGCGAGTATCCAGCCTACACCGGCCGCCCCGCAGGCATTGTGCCGGCCACTGGTTTGGTTCAATTGCCGGCGGGCACAAAAATCACCATTCAGTGCCAGGCCAACAAAGATTTGGTCGAAGTGCCCGTGAGCATGGTGCAAGGCGATAAGCCTCCGACACAGCTCGAAGTGCAACTCTCACCAGCCGACCCGCGGCATTTCACCTTGCAGTTGCCCGAGTTGATGGAGGACACGACGCTCTTATTCGATCTGCACGATGCCGACGGCATCCATAGCCGCGACCCCGTGCGACTCACGCTCACGGCGTTGCCGGACGAAGCGCCAATTGTCGCGCTGCGTCTGCGCGGCATCAGCACGGCCATTACCGCGCAAGCCCGGCTGCCGGCCGTCGGCGAAGTGCGCGACGATTACGGACTGGCTCGCATTTGGTTCGAGTATCAGCTTAACAGCAAGCCGGCGGCAAATTCGGCGGCGGCGGGAGCAGGCAGTAGCGCTTCACCGGCGAATGATGCTGCAAAAAATCCGGCGCCCGCGGGGGCTGCGGAGCAAGCCGCCGACGCTGCCCAGCAAATCTTTCACACTTCCACTCTCGAGCGCGATGGCCGCCCCAAAGCGCAGCTTACAATCGAAGCCGCCGATAACGAAGCGCTCGATATCCAGCAAGTTGACGATCTCGGCGAACTGCTCCGCCGCCGCGGTGTGAAAACGCGCGACGATCTAAAGAAGATCACGGCCCCCAACGAAGTCGCGCTGCTGACAGGCATCAAGGACCAAGCCGATATCGACCGCGCCCTCACCTTCGAGCCGGCCCCGGGAGGCAAGCTCTATGTCACATTCAAGGCAGCCGACAACTGCGCGCTTCCCGCGGGGCAGAACATCGGGCAAGGCGAAAAATACGAGCTCGATATCGTTCCGCCCGAGCAGTTGGTCTCGATGCTCGAAGGGCGCGAGTTGATGCTGCGCCGCCGCTTCGAGACGATCTATCAAGAAATGACCGACACGCGCGACGCCTTGGCCCGCGTCGATTTCACGCCCCCCGACGCCAAACCCGCCGACGATAAACCCGGCCGCGAGCCGGGGGACGAGCCCGAAGACAAATCGGCTGATGCGGCCACCGCCAACGAAACTCCCGAGCAGCGCACCGCTCGCCTGGCCAAGCGGGCGGCCGAAATTCGCGACCTGCGCGTGAATCGCGCCCTGGATAACTCCGACCGCTCGGCCAGCGAAACCCTAACCGTGGCCGATTCGTTCGACGATATCCGCGAGGAAATGGTCAACAACCGCGTCGATACTCCCGAAGTGCAGGTGCGGCTGAAAGATCAAATTGCCGACCCGCTGCGGCGAATCAGTGTAAAAATGTTTCCGCAGCTTAAAGCCCGATTGCAGCAGCTTCGCCGCGTGCTCGACGATCCGTCGGCTGGCAAGGCCCGGCTGCAGGAGTCGGTGGCCCAGGCTGATGCCATTTTGGTGCAAATGAAACTTGTGCTCGACAAGATGTTAGAATTGGAGACATTCAACGAGGTGGTCGATCAGCTTCGGCAGATCATCGCCAACCAGGGAAAGCTTAACGACGAAACCCTCCGGCGGCAGAAAGACGAGCTGAAGAAGAAACTGCGCGATTTAGAGAACTAAGTTTGAGTGGCCCCGAGGCGCCCTTAAAGAAGTTACCTGCTTGTTGTGCGCGGCGTGAAATGCCTCAAAACTAAGCACTTTCGGAACTTTTGGCTGGTCCAGCGAGACTAAATTGCTAGGAATTGGTTATAACAAAGACTGGCATGGCGATTGCCTTTATGGCGAAATCGCCAGCTCGGCCTGCCCTGCCATCAGGGGCAGCAAGGCGGATGCATGAGGAACTTGCGAACACCGTCGAACCAGTGGCTCCCACTGGCCGCGGCTCTGGCCGTGGCCCTGCTGGGCGTCTCCCGGCTAGCCCTGGTACACGCCGAAAGCCCGGCTGCCGGTTCTAAAGCAGGCGATTCTAAAGCGGCTGACAGTAAATCTAGCGATGCTGCTAAGTCTGACAATAAACCCGCCGAGAAGCCCAGCGACGAGGCGGCCCTCTCCGTCGATCAGGCCCGACTAGCCGATCGCTACAAAGAGCTCGAACGGGTCATCCTGCGAATGGCCGAGGTGCTGCAGCCGACCGACCCCAAACGTGCCGCGCTATTGAAGCAAGCGTTCGCCCAAAGCAAAGAGCGGCAGATCGACGTGCAGTTTGAATCGCTCGTGAAGCTCTTGGAGAAGGAACAGCTTTACCAGGCCAATAAGGGCCAGTTGGCTGTGCAGCAAGAGCTCAATCGCCTGCTCCAATTGTTGCTCAGTGGCGAGCGCGACAAACAAATCGTCAGCGAACGGGCTGAAATCAAGAAATTCATCGAGCGCGTCAATAAGCTCATTCGCGAGCAGCAAGGCATCCAGGGGGAAACCGAAGGGCAGGGGGATCCCGACGATTTGGTCAAGCGCCAGGGTGATACGGCCAACAAAGCGGGCGACCTTTCGCGCGATTTGAAAAAGTTCGACGAGCGCGACCAGCCCGCCAATTCGCTCGACGAAAAATCGGGCGATAACCCCGACGCCAAAGGCGATGCCAAATCGGCCGACAAAGGTGGCAAAGGCGACGGCAAGAACCGCGATGACAAATCGGGGAAAGCCGGCGACAAACCAGATGATAAAAAGGGAGACGGCAAAGAGGGGGACAGCAAGGCCGGCGGCAAATCGGGCGATAAGCAGAGTGATCAAAAATCTGGCCAAAAGTCCGACGGTAAGAACTCAGACGGTAAGAACTCCGACGGCAAGTCGGGTAAGTCGGGTGAAAAGTCAGACGACAAGAGTGGCAATCAAAAGGATAAGTCGGGCCAAAAATCCGACAATCAGAAATCTGACAGCCAGAAATCAGATAATCAAAAATCCGATAATCAGAAATCCGACGGCCAGAAATCGGACGGCCAAAAATCCGATGGCCAGAAGTCTGATCAGAATTCCGACGGCAAGCAAAGCAAAGGCAGCAATCAGAAATCGCAAGGGGGCCAGCAAGGCAATCCGCAAGAGGGCCAACCCAGCGATTCGCAAGACAATAAGCAGAATCAAAACAGCCAGAACCAGGACGAATCGCCGGCCCGCAAGCGCATTCGCCAGGCTGAAGACCGCATGCGCGAAGCCAAGCGGCAGTTGGAGGAAGCCAATCGCCGTGGGGCGTCCGAAGAGCAGGAACATGCTCTGGAAGAACTGAAGCAGGCTAAAGCCGAGCTTGAGGAAATCCTGCGCCAGTTGCGCGAGGAAGAAATCGAACGCGTGCTGGCGCAGCTTGAAGGCCGCTTCCGCAAGATGCTCGAGCTGCAAATCGAAGTCTACGAAGGGACCGTGAACCTCGACAAACTTGCCGACGATCAGGGAGATCACGATGTCGAAATCGAATCCGGCAAGCTCAGCCGCAAAGAGGGGCTGATTTCGGCCGAGGCCGACAAAACGCTCGCGCTCTTGCGAGAAGAAGGCTCGTCAGTCGCGTTTCCCGAAACCGTCGAGCAAATGAAGGAAGACATGGACCAGGTAACCGGCCGCCTCTCGCGCGCCAACGTGGGCCAGCTTACGCAGGGGGTCGAGCAGGATATCGTCAAAGCGCTTGAGGAAATGATCGCGGCTTTGCAGAAAGCCCAAAAAGAGCAGCAAATGCGGCGCGGTGGCGGTGGTGGTGGTGGAGGCGGAGGAAGTCAGGATCAGCCGCTGGTCAATCAAATTGCCGAACTGAAAATGATTCGCGCGCTGCAAATGCGCGTGAACACGCGCACCGGGCGTTATTCGAAGCTCTTGGAAGAAGGGTCCGAGCAAGCGCAGGACCCCGACCTGGTCGAGGCCTTGCAGCGATTGAGCGAGCGCGAACAGCGCATTTACCGAACCACGCGCGACATTGTGGTAGGGAAGAACAAATGAACCAACTGCTGAACCATACTGTGAAAACTCGGCAGCGACTTGTGCCACTGCTGGCTTGCCCAGCAGTGCTATTCTTCTTGGTTTTAGCTTGTACTTCCGCCTTCGCCCAAGTCGCTCTCGACGAAGATTTCGGCAAAGAACCTTCCTGGAAACCACCCACCGAAACTGAAGTTCGCGCCAAGTCGTCGCCTGGCTCGATCAAGCCAAGCCCGACGACGCCGTGCGCCAGCAGGCGCTTGCCCTCTGGCCGGCTGTGGAAAAGGCCGACATGTCGAAAACCGCGCTGCCGGCCGAATTGCTCGATCGCCTCGCCGCGACCATCGCCATCGCCGACCCCAATGCTAAATCGCTTGTCGAAATGTGCGGCAAACCGCATGATGCCCTGAAAACGCCCGAATTCACTTGGCTCTCTGATGCCAAAACGCCGGCACTGGTGAGCCACAACTTGCGGCTGCTGCTGGGCAAGTGGCTCGTGCAAGAGCGATTATACGACGAGGGTTTGGCGCAGCTTGAGGGCTTACAACCAGCCGATGTCGTCGATCCCGGTTCGCTCTTGTTCTACCAGAGCGTTTGTTACCACTGGATGCTGCACAAATCCGATGGGCTAAAGACCATTGCGCTGTTGCTCGAACAGCGCAAAACCATTCCCCACCGATACGAGCAACTGGCCACGCTCATGCAGGCCGACTTGAACGCGCTTGAAGACGAGTCGCTCGATCATATTTCGCGGCGCATGAACGACGTGACGCGGCGGCTCGATTTCGGCCGCGCCGGCAAGAAAGTGCGCGGCGAGGAAGACGGCATCATCGCCTCACTCGATAAGCTCATTAAGCAAAAAGAAGATCAAGCCGGTGGCGGCGGCAGCGGCAATGGCCAGGATGACCAGCAGGACGACGGACAAGGAAACCAAGGCATGCCCAACGGCATCCGCTCCACCAGCCCCGCCGCCGACAGCCGCGCGGCCCGCGGCACCGGCCCCGGCGATGTCACCAACAAAAAAATCGGCAACCACAGCGGCTGGGGCAACCTGCCCCCCAAAGAGCGCGAGGAAGCCATGCAGCAAATCGGCAAGGAATTCCCCTCGCACTACCGCGACATTATCGAGCAATACTTCCGCAAGCTCGCTAGCGAAGATGATGACAAGAAGTAGAGTTGTGAAATCAATTCCGGTGAACAATTGAAGAGTTTTTGGATATTACTCGCCGCGGTTTTTGCACTGGCTGTCACATCAGCCCGGGCTGAGGCTCCAGAAAAGCCGGGTTCCGGAAAATCTGACACGAGCGCAGGCAACGCGCCCAAGACTGACACATCTAAGCCCGCCGGCTTCGAGGTCCAGGTCAAAAAGCTCGATGGGAGTACCCTTTCAGGCACGCTTGTCGACTTATGGCCCGACGCAGTTCTGATTCACTCGGACGGTAACGATCGGTCCGAGGCTAACGACATAAAAATTTCGACTGACAGCCTTCTCTCGATTGTTCCTCGTACGCCACCTGAACCATCTGGCGGAGCTCCAACCGCATGGGTTGAACTCCTCGATGGTTCCAAGATCGCCAGCAAGTCGTTCTCAGTCAGTCGCGGAACGGCTATGGTTGAAACCGGCAGCACCGGCGGCGTCGACATCCCGACGGACAACATTCGAAATGTCCATTTCTCAAAACCGGGCGATCCTGCTTTGCCCGCATGGCCGGCAAAAGTCGGCGAAGAAGCGGCTAGCGACCTTTTGGTCGTGCGAAAAAAAGACGCAGTTGATTTCGACGAAGGTGTCATCGTTTCAGTCGACGAGAACCATGTCAATTTCAAACTCGATGGCGAACCCGTTTCCGTGCCGCGAGCAAAAATCGATGGCTTGATTTTCTTCCATAAATATGGGCAGGAGCGACCAGCCGGGAATTGTGTTGTTGAAACGGCGGATGGCTGGCGATTGAACGCGAAATCCGTGACTTTGAGCCATAAGCAGTTCAGAATCGAGTTACCCAAGGGCGGTTTTGTCTATGTTCCACAGGACGCGATCACCCGCCTCGACTTCTCGGCCGGGAAAATCAATTATTTGAGCGACATGGAACCCGAGTCGGTTCGCTGGACGCCGTATTTGGAAATCGGCAAAGCTTCCGACGCCATCAAGCGGTACTACGCTCCCAAGCGTGATGAAGGCCGCGAGCACCAGCCCCTTTCGATCGACGGCAAAACCTACGCCAAGGGCATGGCGCTGTGCAGCCGCACGGCGCTCGAATATCGCTTGCCGTCGGGCGCAAAAAACTACAAGCCGTTGCAGGCATCGACACCGCGGTGCGCGACATTGGCCACGTGCAATTGGTAATTTCCGCCGATGGCAAGAAGCTGTTCGATCAACCGATCGCCGGCAGCGACGGCGCGGTGCCCATCGATCTAGATGTTTCCGGCGCGAAGCGGCTCTCGATCCTTGTCGATTTCGGCGACGGGCTCGACGCCGGCGACTACTTGAACCTCGCGGATGCCAGGATTGTGAAATGAAACTCCGCCGCACAAATTCGATTTCGATTTTGGCCGTCGCCGCGCTTGTGCTCAGTTGCGCGCTGGCCGCGCGCGCCGATGAATCAAAACTCGCGGCGCTCAAAGTCGATCCGGCCGTTTTGCAAGCCGAGCAAGCGCGCATCGCCGCGGCCGCCAAGGCCATTCCGACCGTCCTGTGCATTTTTTCGCCGGGAGGGCAAGGGGGTGGTTCGGGCGTGGTTATCTCGCCCGACGGTTACGCGCTCACCAACTTTCACGTGGCCAAGCCCTCCGGCACGTTCATGAAGTGCGGCATGGCTGACGGCAAGCTGTACGATGCGGTCATTGTCGGGCTCGATCCCGTGGGCGATGTCGCACTGATCAAACTTTATGGCCGCACCGATTTCCCGGCCGCCGAACTGGCCGATAGCGACGAAGTGCAGAGCCGGGCGACGCCTGCTTCACCATGGGCAACCCGTTTTTGCTGGCGACCGATTTTCATCCCTCGGTGGCCTACGGCATGGTCTCAGGAGTGCATCGTTACCAGTACCCTTCCGGCACGCTATTGGAATATGCCGATTGCTTGCAGGTCGATGCCGCCATTAATCCCGGCAACTCGGGCGGCCCGCTATTCGACAGCCAAGGGCGCCTATTGGGCATCAACGGCCGTGGGTCGTTCGAAAAGCGCGGCCGCGTGAATGTGGGCGTGGGCTATGCGATTTCCATCAACCAAATCAAGAATTTCTTGGGCGATTTAAAATCGGGCCGCATCGTCGATCATGCCACGCTGGGCGCGCGGGCCTCGACCTCCGAAGATGGCCGCGTGGTGGTGAGCGATATTCTCGAACACAGCGACGCCTACCGCCGCGGCTTGCGCTACGACGATGAAATTGTCTCATTTGCCGGTCGGCCGATTCACAGCGTCAACATGCTCAAGAACCTGCTGGGCATTTTCCCCAAGGGATGGCGCGTGCAGTTGTCGTATCGCCGCGAAGGCGAAGTCTATGACACCTTCGTGCGGCTCATGGGCGTGCATTCCGAGCCAGAACTTTTGGCGAAGATGGAAGGGGCCCTGCCCGGCGAGCCGCGCCCAACCGCGCAAGCCCAACGACAATCGGAAACCCGGCGATCAACCCAAACCCGATCAACCAAAGGGGGATGCGCCAAAAGATGATGAGCCCAAGGGGAACCAGCCTAAGGACGAACAACCTAAGTCGGACGAACCGAAACCGAGCGAACCCCAACCCAGCGAGCGCAAGCCTGACGATTCGAAATCGGGCCGTGGCCGCAATAAACCCCAGCCCGAAGAGCCCAAGCGCATTCCCGATAAAGAGCTTGAGGAAGCCGTCAAAACGCCGGTGCCCGCAGAATTGAAAAAGCAATACGAAGAGCGCCACGGCTACGCCAACTACTATTTCAACCAGCAAAACGTCGATCGCGTGTGGAAGGCGATGACTGCGCATGGCGATTTTGCCAAGACCGCGGGCCCGTGGACCATCAGCGGCCAAGAGGATGCCAACAAACAAGTCATCATTCGTTTGGACGACGCCCAGTGCGATATTGAACTACCCACCGGCAATAGCAAAATCGTGGTAGCCGACGGGCTCGACACGAAATTGAATCCACCCGGCAGCGGCGGCCTGCTGGCGGCGCTGCACTTGTGGCGAAAATTGCTCATTGGCGGCCCAGGCAAATTCGGCCAGGTCGTGTACGAAGGCACCGCGCCTTTGCCGCATTACACCGGTCTGTTCGACGTGCTGCGCGGCGTGGGGGGCGGCGTCGAAACGCGGTTCTATTGCGACCCCGCCGACGGCCAGCTAGTGTGCATCGAAATGTCCCCCGACGAAGATTCCGACCCTTGCGAGGTATATTTTAGCGACTATCAAGAGACTTCCGGCTCCCTACTGCCGCACCGCATGGAAGTTCACTATGGCGACGAGGTTTTCGGAATCTTCACGCTCACTGCGTTTGATTTGCAAAAGGGCGCGGCGAAATCGTCCCAGGCCAATACCCAACAGCCGAAAGAGCCCGGCGGCGATGCCGCTTCCACCGAGAAAGATGACCAAAGTGGCGACTGACACCGAATGAATCGCAAACCGCAAATAAACCGAGATTTCGTCCCTGCCAATCGCGGCTTTGTCCGCGCGGCGCTGTGCGCGTGCGTCATTGCCGCGCTGGCTCTGCATGCCAGTGTCGCGCGCGCCGCCAAGCTCAATGAGGTCATTCACGCGGCCCAACAAAAATCGGTCAAAATCTACGGGGCAGGGGGGCTGCGCGGACTCGATGCCTATCAATCGGGTTTTTTGATTTCGCCCGATGGTTACATTCTCACCGTTTTCAGCCACGTGCTCGATAGCGACGTAATCACCATCGATCTTGACGATGGCCGCAAGTTCGAGGCGCAGTTGGTCGGGGCCGACCCGCGGTTGGAAGCGGCCGTGCTCAAAATCGACGCGGCGGACCTACCGTGCTTTGATCTGAAACAAGCCGCTACCGGCAGCGAAGGCACGAGCGTGCTGGCGTTTAGCAATTTGTTCGGCATTGCCACCGGCGATGAGGCAGTGAGCGTGCTGCACGGCACCATTTCGGCCGTTGCGCCGCTGACGGCTCGCCGCGGCGCGTACGAAACGCCGTATCAAGGGCCCGTCTACGTGCTCGATGCCATGACGAACAACCCCGGCGCCGAAGGGGCGCGCTCACCAACACTCGCGGCGACCTGTTGGGAATGCTCGGCACTCAGTTACGAAATTCGCGCAATAACACCTGGCTCAACTACGCGCTGCCGGCCAATGAGCTGGTGGAAGCGGTCGAGGCGATCAAATCGGGCCACGCGCGCCCCGATAACGTCGCAAACAATCAGAAACCACCCGCAAAGCCGCTCAAACCGGCTGACTTGGGCTTGGTGCTCGTGCCCAACGTGCTCGAGCGCACGCCTCCGTTTGTCGATGGTGTGCTGGTCAACTCGGCCGCTGCCAAAGCGGGCATTCGCGCCGACGACTTGGTTGTGTTCGTGAACGACGAGCTTGTGCAATCGTGCAATGCCCTGCAAACGGAGCTGGCCAAATTGAATCGCGATGCCGAAGTGAAGCTGGTGCTGTTGCGCAGCAACGATTTGATGGAAATCACGCTACAGTTGAACGACTAATCGGGCCGACCATCGAGCCAGACCGCCGGAGACAACACTTGCCCAACTTCCAATCGTTCAATTGCCCTTTCGCACGATCGGCCTTTCGAATGCGCATCCGGGTGATCCCGTTAGCGGCCGCTCTTTGTGCCCTTGCTTTGGCCGCCGCGACCGCCCGCGCCGCCGACGATGATCTCACGGCACAGGAAGAAACCGCCATCAAAGCGGCAGTGGCCAACGTGGCCCCCAGCGTCGTGCGCATCGAAACGCTTGGCGGAATGGAAACGGTCGGTGGCCTGCTTGTGGGCACCGGGCCGACAACGGGCTTGGTCGTTTCGGCCGACGGCTACATCGTCACCAGCGCCTTCAACTTCGTCCAAAAGCCGTCGCAAATTCTGGTCGATCTGGCCGACGGCACGCGCCTGCCGGCTGAAGTTGTCGCCCGCGACGATAGCCGCATGCTAGTGCTGTTGAAGGTGCCGCTGGCAGGCACGAATTCCGACAAAAAACTTCCCGTTCCTGCCCCCGCGCCTGTGGCCGATTTGCGCGTGGGCCAGTGGGCCATCGCCGTCGGGCGCGTGTTCGACGAGAAGCAGCCGAACATTTCCGTGGGCATTGTCAGTGCGCTGGACCGCATTTGGGGCAAAGCCGTCCAGACCGACGCCAAGATTTCGCCGGCGAATTATGGCGGGCCCCTGGTGGATATCGAAGGCCGCGTAATCGGCGTGCTAGTGCCGCTTTCGCCGATGGAAACCGGCGAAATGGCCGGCGTCGAATGGTACGACTCGGGCATTGGCTTTGCCGTGCCGCTTGAGCAAATCAATCGCGTACTCGACCGCCTGAAAAAAGGTGAAGATTTGCAGCCCGGACTGATGGGCGTGAATCTCAAGGTTGGCGATCCCTACGCCAGCGAGCCGGTCATCGCAGCCTGCCACCCAAAATCGCCGGCGGCGCAGGCGGGCATCAAAGCAGGCGACAAGATCGTCGCCGTCGATGGTGTGAAGGTGTCGAGCACATCGGAACTCAAACATCAGCTCGCGCCGCGCTATGCCGGCGAGAAAATTACGCTGGCGGTGCTGCGCGACGGCGAGCACATTGAAAAACCACTGGAACTAACCGCCAAATTGCAGCCCTATATCCACCCGTTCTTAGGGATTCTGCCACGGCGCGATAGCGATGATGGTGTCGTAGTGTGCTTCGTCTATTCCGATTCGCCGGCGGCCAAAGCCGGCATCAAAGTAGGCGATAGAATCGTGTCGCTCGCAGGCGAGGCTGTGAAATCGCCGGCCGCATTCCAAGAACAGATCGCTGCACATGAACCGCTGGAAGAAGTGAAACTAGAGATCGATCGGGCCGGCAAGAAACAAACGCTCTCGGCAAAATTGGCCACGCTCCCGGAAGCAGTGCCGGCCGAACTACCTCCCGCGCGAATCGGCTCCCCCCGCCGACGATACCGCTCCCGCGGTGGGCCAGCAGAAAATCAAAGTGCCCGAAGCTCCTAATGATTGCCTGGCGTACATTCCCGAGAATTACAATTCGCATGTGCCGCACGGGCTGGTGGTTTGGCTGCACCCCGCAGGCGGCCTCAAGGAAAAAGAGCTCCTCGACCGCTGGAAGCCGCTGTGCGAACAATACAACTTGATTCTGCTCGCGCCCAAGAGCGCCGAGGCTGCCCGCTGGCAGCGGACCGAGCTTGAATTCGTGCGCAAGGCGATTGACGACGTGATTGGCAAATACAATATCGATCGCACGCGCGTCGTGGCCATCGGTCAAGAAGCCGGCGGCGGCATGGCCTATTTGCTGGCCGCCCAAAATCGCGATCTCATTCGCGGCGTGGCGGCGATCGATGCGCCAATGCCGCCTGGCATGAAGCCCCCCGAAGCCGAACCCGCCGAGCGCTTGGCTATTTTTACGACCACTTCAAAAAAATCGCCGCGCATCCGTCGCCGCCGGCATCAAACTCCTGCGCGAAGCGAAGCATCCCGTGACCGAACTCGATTTGGGCGCGGCGTCGCGGGCGCTTGAGCCAGACGAAATGCAAGAACTCGCGCGGTGGATCGACTCGCTGGACCGAAGTTAAGGCAGAAGGCAGACTGCAGCAGGCTGAACGGGAAGAGACCTCAACAGCTTTAGGATTTTTTACTGCAATTTGCCCTCCGCTCTGATTTTTGCTTTCTGCCTTTTGCCTTCTGCCTTATTTCCCATGGATATCACTCAACTAACCACCGCTCTAAAAAACCCTGACGCTGCCGCGCGTGCCGCCGCCGCCGAAGAATTGTCGCATCTGGAGGACGGCGCCCAGCCGGCCGCAGTGGCGCTAGTGCAGGCGATGGCCGATGCTGATCCTTCGGTGCGCGATTGGGTTTATGCCGCCCTCGAATCGCTTGGGCCGCCGGCCGCTACCGATGCCCCGGCGCTTGTCGCAGCTACTATCCGAACAGAATCTCGACGTAGCCTATTGGGCGGCTACGCTCTTGGGCCGTCTGGGTGCTGACAAGGCCGATGCCTGCGCAGGCGCGGTCAAACCGCTGGCCGATGCCTTGCAATCGCATCCGGCCCCCGCAGTGCAGGAACGTGCCGCCTGGGCGCTGGGGCAAATCGGCCCCCGGCCGCCGAGCGCCAAGCCGGCTCTGGAAGCGGCCGCAAATAGCTCCTCGCCACGCTTATCTCGCCTGGCCAAAGAGTCGCTCGAGAAGATCAAATCAGGTTGATCGATCAGGCCAGTACAATAGATCGATGCTTTCCACTAACAACATCGCGTTCAAAGAATGGGCCGTCGTCTGCGCCGCGCTCGACGTCAAGCCTGTCAAACGATCATCCTCCGTAAGGGCGGCATCAATGAAGGCCGCGAGGGCTTCCGCGTCGAACACGGCGAGTTCTGGCTTTTGCCGACGCGCTTCCATCAAGATGCGTCTCAATTGAAGCCCGAAGCTCGAGCGTTTTGGGAAACCGCCGGTCGCTTGGGTGCCACTGCCGGCTTGTCCAGCAGTGCTGAATTACCAGGTATGCATAGGTTTCGAATTGATCTGTACGCAGTCGTTCAAGAAGTTTTCGAGCTTCATGACCTCGCGGCCGTCGAAGGCCTATCCGGCGAGCATATCCTTTCCGCCGAAACCATCGCCGGGCGATTTTCTTATCGCCGGCCCGGCTTATTCGTGCTGGCCGTGCGCAGTTTTCCAGATGCCGCACGCAGTCGAAGTGCCAGAGAGTTCGTACATTGCCGGCTGCAAAAGCTGGGTTGAATTGTCGGAGGCGCTTTCCACCGACGGCGCAGTCCCCGTAATAGATGACGCCGTATTTACTGATCGGCTTAGTGCGCTCGCTGCGATTCTGAAAGAGTAGTCGTCTCGACCAGGGCAAGCGGGCGCAACGTCTTCATTGCCCAATCGAAGTCCATTTGTTACGTTGGCACTCAGATAGGATGCATCGAGCCACTAACGCCACGGGAGTGAGCATGTCTAAAAATCGCAAAGCCGAGGTCGAAGCTGCGCAAAAGACGCTCGACCTTAAAAATAAAAAATATCAGCTCGAGCTCGATACCACCGAAGGCAAAATCGTGCTCGATATGGCCGCCGACGTCGCCCCAGGCCATGTGGCCAACATTCTCGCCTTGGCGAAAATCGGCTACTACGATGGCCTCGGGTTCCATCGCATCATCAAGGGCTTCATGATTCAAGGCGGCTGCCCGGAAGGGACCGGCACCGGCGGCCCGGGGTACACCATCAAGGCCGAGTTCAACAAAATGAAGCATGAGGCGGGCGTGCTCTCAGCCGCGCGCTCGAGCGATCCCAATTCGGCGGGCTCGCAATTCTTCATTTGCTTGGGCCCGCACTCGCACCTCGACGGCCAATACACGGCCTACGGCAAAGTGGCCGATGCCGCGAGTCTGGAAGTGGTGAAAAAAATCGGCAACTCGCCGACCGACCGCAACGATCGTCCGCAGAAGCCCGTGAAAATCAATACTGCGAAAGTTTTGGAAACCGCCAAAACCTGATTCATTTTTTACATCCGTGGAATCCGAGTAATCTGCGGTTAGCTTGGGTCGTGATTGGCCGTTCCGGAAGATTTTCAATCGCTCCGATGGTTGTCCGTCGATTGCTCATCATTGCCGCATTGATAATTTTCACCTCCGCGGCTGCGCGAGCCGACGATTATTTGCCTGAAGTAAAATCCATCGGCGTGGGCTTCGACAATGTCTACAAGCTCGGCTCATGGACGCCCGTGGCAGTGGGCCTTGGCGGAGTATTGGGTGGCGGTTCGGGAGAAGGCGGGCAGTTGCATATCGAAGCGTCCGATAGCGACGGTGTTCCGGCGCTGTTTCCCGGCCCGCGGCTTCTGTGGGCCAATGGTGGAACGCATCTGGCCCTGGCAAAAATTGGACGCCCCGGCGAGCCGCTCAAAGTGCTTTTGCAGAAGACCGGCGGCCTGGGCGACCACCCACTCGAATATCTCCCCGACTCTCGTGTGCAAGTGACCGGCCGCGCGCTTCCGGCCACCAACGAGTTGATTTTGCAACTTGGCGGATCGATCGGGCTACCAGAGTATTTCCAGCATTTAGACCAAAGCGATTTCGACCGCACAACTGTGGTCACGCTCGATAAGCCGCAACCGCTCCCCGACAAATGGTATGGCTACGAAGGAGTCGATCTCGTGGTTATTGTCGGACTGCCCGCAGTCAAGGAGGCGCCGCTTATGCCGGCGTTGCTTACTCCCGCCGCAATCGACGCACTCGAACAATGGGTCCGCCTCGGCGGCACGCTTTTGCTGGAATGCGGCGAGGGGGCCGAGCGCGTCGTCGGGCCGGGCGCGCCATTGGCGCGGTTTGCTCCTGGCGACTACGTCGATACCGTCGAAAGCCGGCCGTTCAATACCATTGAAAGCTACGTCTCGCTCGACGATTCCGAGAAGCTCGATCTCGAATCGTTTGGCCGCCGCGCTATTCGCGTTCCAGAATGGTCGAATTTGCGCGGCAACTTAGAGCTGGGGCAAAGCGGCCGCACAGCCGATCTAGCCTTCATCACTCGCCGACCGCTGGGCTTCGGCCAGGTGATTTTCGTCGGGTTCGATTTGCACGCGCCGCCGTTCGACACCTGGCTGGGGCGCGGCAAATTCCTCGAAAAATTGCTGAAGCGGCGTCCGCTGGCCGCCCAAGCGGCGGGCGCTTCGGGAGCAAGCCTTACCAAGCACCTGGGCTATGTCGATATCAGCGGCCAGTTGCGTAGCGCGCTCGATCAATTCGACGGCGTACGGCTGGTGCCATTTTGGGCGCTCGCGCTTTTGAGCATCGGCTATATTGCGCTCTTGTTTCCGCTGAATTATTTGGTTGCCGGACGATGGCTGAAACGCCCGTATTTCGCCTGGATCTTTTTCCCGGCCGCAGTGCTTGTGTTTTGCGGCGCAGCCTACGCCATGACACACCAATTCAAAGGCGATCGGCTGCGCGCAATCAAATCGATTTGGTCGATGTCGATACAACCGCCAATTTGACGCGCGGCACAACGTGGTTCAATCTGTTCAGCCCGACAAACGCAACGTACGATCTGGCGCTTGAGCCGACAGTTTTCCGGTCAGTCGCTCCCCGAAAGTGGCGGCGCAAGTCAATGCCTGCTCAGTTGGTTCGGGCTGAGCGGCGCTGGCTTAGGCGGCATGAGTTCCTCGGCCGCGAATGTGCCGCTCTTCGACGAGCCCTACACAATCAATCCGGTAAACGGCACGATATCCGGCGTGCCGCTGGCCACCTGGTCGAGCAAGAGCTTTATCGCCCGCTGGACTGCCGCAACCGCCGGCAACATCGAATCAAATCTCACCGCGTCGGCCGATCGCCGTCTCCGCGGGACGATCACCAATCGTCTGCCATTTGCCCTCGAAAAATGTGCGCTTGTTTTGGGCCGCTGGGCCTATCCGCTCGATGTACTTCGGCCCGGCGAAACAGTCGCGCTGGAGCGTTTGGAGCCAAGCACCGTCGAATCGTACCTAAGCGGGCGCACATGACCGGCGTGCGCACAGAAAAGGAAATGTACGATCGCGGCGATTTGGAAAATCTCTCCCGCATTGTGGAAGTGATGATGTTTTACGATGCCGCCGGCGGCGCGAACTACACCGGCCTGGTGAATCGGCAAGGCCAATTTGCCGATTCGAGCGATCTCTTGCAATTCGATCAGGCGATATTAGTTGGCCGCGGCGCACCGGCTGCCGATCTGCAAATTAACGGCCATCCCGCGTCGACAACGGAAGTGGAGTCGCCACGAGACCGTGTACCGATTCCTATTACCAGTTACGATAAGATGAATTGAAAGTGTCTGAGGGTCTTGGGGCGTAGTGGATTGATTACCAGACACTCAGCCACCCAGACACTCAGCCACCAGACCACCTGCCTCCCATGATCGAAACCCGCGACTTGACGAAAAAATACGACGAGCTGTTCGCCGTCAAATCGCTGTCGATCAAGCTCGACAAAGGCGATGTGTTCGGGTTCATCGGCCCCAACGGCTCGGGCAAGACGACCACCATGCGCATGCTGGCCACGCTGCTGAACCCGACCTGGGGCGAAGCGTACGTGTGCGGCTACTCGATCTACACCAAGCCGAAGGAAATTCGGCGCCTGATCGGCTTCATGCCCGACTTTTTCGGCGTGTACGACGACATGAAGGTGATCGAGTATCTGGAATTCTTCGCCGCCGCGTATCGCATCAACGGCGCAGAAGCGCCGCAAAGTCTGCGACGACGTGCTGGAACTGGTCGGCCTGGGCTACAAGCGCGATGCCCTGGCCACCAGCCTCTCGCGCGGCATGAACCAGCGGCTGGGCCTGGCGCGCGTGCTGTTGCACGATCCGCAAGTGCTGCTCTTGGACGAACCGGCCAGCGGCCTTGACCCGCGCGTGCGCATCGAAATTCGCCGCGTCATTCGCCAGCTTGGCGAGATGGGAAAAACCGTCATGGTCTCCAGCCACATCCTGCCGGAGCTGGCCGACATGTGCAACAAAATCGGCATCATCGAGCGCGGCGAATTATTGGTGAACGAACATGTTGACGATCTGATCAAGAAAGTGCGCCGTCAAATTGTGCTGCGCATCGGCGTGGCCGGCCCGCCCGATGGCGCCGCAAAATTACTTGGAGAGCACGAGTGCGTGTCACGCGTCGAAGGGAATTCAGAAGAAATGGTCGTCACGCTGAAAGAAGGCGTGCACGATTACGGCGACCTGGCAACGCTATTGGTTTCCAGCGGCCACAAACTGCGGCTGTTCAAGGAAGACGAACTGAATTTGGAAGGCGCATTTATGGCACTGACCAAAGGCATTACGGCGTGAATCGATAGCCGGATTTGTTGTATAATGGCTGACGGAGGTGAATTATGACGCAACTCGTTTTAGACGCTGAAACTGCCCGCAAACTTCGCGAAGCAGGTCAGTACACGGAACTGCGCGATCCAGCCGGCGCAATACTCGGTTACTTTCGCCCTGCGGTAAGCTCCGATGACTATAAGAAGTATGAAAAGCCATTTACCAAGGAAGAGCTTGATCGTGCTAGAAACGAACCGGGGGGACGAACGCTCGACGAAATTATGCGGGATCTGCGGAAGTTGCCATGAAATGGACCGTTGTATGGCAGCCTGATGCCGAGCAAGCTCTCACCGCGCTGTGGCTTCAAAGCCGACATCGACAAGCTCTGAACGACGCCGCGCACGAGCTCGACGCAGCGGCCGCCTCCGACCCGCTCAGTATTGGCGAATCGCGGGAAGAGAATCGTCGAATCGTTCTGCTTCGTCCGTTAGCAGCAACGATCGAAGTGGATCGTTCGACCTCGACGGTCTACGTTCTGAAGGTGTGGGCGATTTGATCGGAATTCAGCTAGCACTGCAACTGCCTCAATACCGCGCCACATCTTTCGCAGCCGCCTCGGGCCGCAGCACTTTCATAAACTCTTCCGCTTTGGCGCTCAGCATTCGCAAATCGCTCCCGACGGCTAGAAATTGCATTCCTTGCTTCGCCCGCTCCTGAGCAATCTGTGGCGACATCACGTGCATGCCGGTGGGCGTGCCAGTTTTTTTCCCAATGGCGATGATTTTCGCCATCGCCGCTTCGAATTCTTCGTCGGTCGCCGCCGAACCATCGGGCCGATGCAAATTCGCGCGCAGATCAACCGGCCCAACGAAAATCGCATCGACGCCTGGCAAACGATAAATTGCTTCCGCGTTTTGAATTCCTCGTGGACTTTCCGTTTGCAGCACCACCAGAATTTCGTCGTTGGCTCGTTTAAAGTAGTCGCCCGTGGTGGCGGCGAAGTTCATGGCGTGCAATCCGCCTCCCAAGCTTCGATTGCCCACCGGCGGATATTTCGCCGCCGCGATCACTTCGGCCGCTTGATCGACCGTGTCGATCATCGGCGCCACAATGCCCCAGGCGCCCGCATCAAGCGCGCGCTTGACCAAAAAATGATTTCCCTCCGGCACGCGCGCCAGCGGCACACAGCCAGCGTCGGCAATCGCGGCAAACAGCTTGGCTGCCTGCAGCCAATCGATCGGCTGATGTTCCATATCGACCGTGAGCCATTCGAAGCCCAGGCGGGCAAGCGTACGGGCGACATACCAATCGCCTAGCGACAGCCATGTGCCATACGTCGGCTCGCCAGAGCGCAGTTTTTTCTTGATCGGATTCGATTTCATTCAGTTGTCCTTCGTCATTGATCGTTGGCCCTTCGCTGGTTGTCCTTGGACTTTTTCGGTATGCGGAAATTCACGGAAATCTAATGCCCGCGGCCGACATGCTCGTGCCAAGAACAAATGTCCAATGGCCAAATGTTTTTCCGATTCTAGCCATTTCTCCATTGCACCGCACGGGAGGTCATGCCGTAGAATAAGAAGCCGTAACTCACTTCGGGCTGCCTGCGCGCCCATCCGTCCCACGTACTGTTCAGGAAAAGGAAATTTCGACCATGAAGCGGTTTTTCACTTTGGCGGCGTTCACTTTGGTCCTTTCGGTCCCCGCAGCTTGGCGCAAAATCCGCCCGGAAATCCCACGGCCAAAGGACCAGCCACTGCGCCCGGAGCAATGCCCGGAGCCGCTCCCGCAGGCGCCCGGGAATGGCCCCTGCAGGTGCCCCCGCCGGCGATGCCTCGCTGGGAACGGTTAAGCAAAAAGCCAGCTACGCCATCGGCGTCAGCATTGCTGAGAATCTAAAACAGGCTCACGTCGATGTCGATATGCAGACCTTAATGAAGGGCCTCACCGACAGTCTCACCGGCGGCAAGTTGGCGATGACGGACAAGGAAATGGGGGAAGCCGTCCAACAATTCCAAAAAGAGCAAGATACAAAAGCTTCTGACAAGAACAAAAAAGATGGCGCTAAATTCCTCGCCGACAACAAATCGAAGGAAGGGGTAAAAACCACCGCCAGCGGACTCCAGTACAAGGTGCTCAAGTCGGGCACTGGCGCCACGCCCGGCCCCAACGATGAAGTCACCGCCCATTACAAAGGCACGCTGCTCGACGGCAAAGTGTTCGACAGCTCGTACGATCGCGGCGAGCCGATTCACATCCAAGCCAATCGCGTCATCAAAGGCTGGACCGAAGCCTTGCAATTGATGAAAGTCGGCGATAAGTGGCAACTGTTCGTTCCCGCGGAGTTGGCCTATGGCGATCAAGGCGCGCCGCCGGATCATCGGTCCCAATTCAGTGCTCGTGTTCGAAGTCGAACTGCTCGACGTGAAAAAGGCCGGCGGTGCGCGATAATTCGATGCAACTGCAGCCGCTGCCGCAGAAGTAATTCTTTTCAACTCGCGTGATGGATGTTATCGGACCGCCGCTCGCGCACGTCTGATCGTTTCTGCGTTCGGCGCTTGCCTGCTGTTCGCGTCCGCCTGCGCCGGCCTCCGCCCAACCGAAGCCGTCGAATTTCGACGAAGCCCGCCACCGCATGGTCGACGAGGAAATCGTCGGCGGCGGCATCAAGAATCGCGCGCGTCATTCAGGCCATGCGCGATACGCCGCGGCACGAGTTTGTGCCGCGCGATCAACAGAAAAATGCCTACTTCGACATGTCGCTGCCGATCGGCGACGAGCAAACCATCAGCGGCCCGTTCGTCGTGGCCTACATGACCGAGCAACTCGATCCGCAGCCGGCCGACAAAGTGCTGGAAATCGGCACCGGCAGCGGCTATCAGGCGGCGGTGCTCAGCCCGCTGGTGAAAGATGTGTACACGATCGAAATTGTCGAACCGCTGGGCAAACGGGCCGAGCCGACGCTCAAGCGGCTCAAGTACGACAACGTGCACGTGAAAATCGGCGATGGCTATCAAGGCTGGCCGGAGCATGCGCCGTTCGACAAGATCATCGTCACCTGCTCGCCGGAAAAAGTGCCGCAGCCGCTGGTCGACGAGCTCAAAGAAGGGGGCCGGATGATCGTTCCCGTCGGCGAGCGCTATCGAGCAGATGCTGTATCTCTTCACCAAGAAAGACGGCAAGCTGGTGGCCGAGCCGCTGCGCCCCACGCTGTTCGTGCCGATGACCGGCGACGGCCGAGCAGGGCCGCGAGGTGCAGCCCGATCCGCTGCATCCGCACATCGTCAATGGCAGCTTCGAAGAGCAGGCGGGTACGGAAGGCGAGCCGCGCGGCTGGTACTATTGCCGGCAAATGAAAATGGTCGAAGCGGCCGACGCCCCCGACGGCAAGCACTATCTGACGTTCACCAACGACGTGCCCGGCCGCATGAGCCGTGCGCTGCAAGGCTTTGCCGTCGACGGCAAGAAGTCGGCCAATTGAAGTCAGCGCCATGATTCGCGGCCGCAACATCGCCGCGGGCCAAACCGTCGATCAACTGCCGCAAATTTCGCTCACGTTCTACGACGACAACTCGAGCATCATCGGCCGCACTTTCCTCGGGCCGTACCGCGGCACGTTCGATTGGAAACGCGTTACCGAAAAGATCAAGGTGCCGGCGAAGGCCACCAAGTGCATCATGCACATCGGCCTGTTGGGCGGCGTCGGCGAGTTCTCCATCGACGATGTTTCGGTGAAGGCGGTCGCAAAGTAAGCGCCGCGCCAGCTTGCCCGCTCAACCAATGCCAATCACCTGCAGCGATCGCGCCCATGCGCCCCAATTACGAGCGACTGCTCGATGTCGGCCGTCTTCGAGGGGCCGGAGATGAACAGCCCCAAGCTCGAGGCCCGGGTGCAATTCGCTCGTACGCTTCGTGCATGTTGTTGACGATCTGGTCGGCAGGCAGCACCAGCGCCAGATGCTGCGCGATGAAATAGATGACCCGATGCTTCACGCGCTCGTCCGTGACCCAAATCGCGCCATTTTCGGCCACGCCGAACTCGCCCGGCATGATCGCCCAATCGACGACCGCCAGATCGTGTGGATCGTCAATTTGCCCCATATCAACGTCGAAGCCACACCCGCGACCGTCGAAACAACTGCGCTGCGCCGCGGCAAACTCCGGCACGCCCGCCAAGTAGCCACGAACTTCACCGGCCGAGCCTAGTCGCACGCACCGTCCGCCGACCGCTTCCACGATGTTTTGAAACTGCGCCAACGGATCGGCGTAGCGAATCCAATCGTGCCGCAGATCCGGCAGGTCGGCTCGCCGAACGATGGCGGCGAATGGCTTTAAGGATTTCGTCTCTGCTGCTCATCTCGCCGCCGCTGGAATTGCTCTCGAAAACTCTTTTTCGGAAACTCGGGCAACTCGCGCTGCCGCCCCCAGGCGTTGAAGCGATTGTAAACCAGGAACCGCGGCAGCCGCGGCACGATCCACCGCGCCATCGTTCCAGAAACGATACACGCGCGGATGCCGAAACACAAAGCTGGCCCCCTTCATGCCAGCCGCTTCGACCAACGCAATATCTCACGCTGCGCAATCTCCTTCCGCCAGGTGAGCAGTTGATGATGAATGTCGATCTTCACCGGGCAGACGTCGGTGCACGAGCCGCACAGGCTGCACGCGTAGCGGCAGGCTGTAATACTGCTTCGGCATCGCGGGCCGGCGCCAGAATCGAACCGATCGGGCCGGGCACGGTCGTCTCGTAGCTGTGCCCGCCGCTGCGGCGATAGACCGGGCAGGTGTTCATGCACGCCCCGCAGCGAATGCAATTCAGCGAGCGGCGAAATTCGTCGCTCCCCAGAATTTCGCTGCGGCCGTTGTCGACCAGCACGATGTGCAATTCGCCGCCCGGCCGCGGGCCGTGAAAGTGCGACGAATACGTCGTGATCGGCTGCCCGGTCGCCGAGCGGGCCAGCAGCCGCAGAAACACGCCCAGGTCTTCGCCCGCGGAATCAGCTTTTCGATGCCCATGCAGGCGATGTGCAGCTTCGGCAGCGACACGCCCAGATCGGCGTTGCCTTCGTTCGTGCAGACGACGAAGCCGCCCGTCTCGGCGATGGCGAAGTTGACGCCGGTCAGCCCGGCGTCGGCCTCGAGGAACTTCTCGCGCAGATGCTGCCGGGCCGCCTCGGCCAGATAGATTCGGATCGGTCGCGCCGGCCGTCGGTGCCCAGATGCTCGTGGAACAGTTCGCCGACTTCTTCCTTCTTGCATGTGAATCGCCGGCAGCACGATGTGGCTCGGCGGCTCGCCGGCAAGCTGCACGATCCACTCGCCCAGGTCGGTATCGACCACCTCGATGCCGTGCCGTTCGAGGAACGGATTGAGGTGGCACTCTTCGGTGAGCATCGACTTGCTTTTGACGAGCTTGCGTGCACGCCGTGCCGCTGGAGAACTCCAGCACGATTTCGTTGTGCTCCGCCGCGTTGCGGGCCCAATGCACTTCGCGCCGCGGCGGGTGGCCTTGCGCTCGAATTGTTCCAGATAGTCGGCCAGCCGCGACATCGTGTGGGCTTGATTCGCGACGCCGTTTCGCGCAGCAGTTTCCCACTCGGGCAGCGATGGCGCCGCCTTGTCGCGCTTGACGCGCACAAACCACAGCGTCTGGTCGTGCCAATGCCGCCCGTGGCCG
>CAWGBP010000019.1:0-58280 GCA_963820835.1 Pirellulales bacterium
CCGCCCACGAACCCAATCGCCAAGCAGAGCCTTAGTCCACGGGGCAAACCGCTAAGGAGCTGACCATGGGCTTCGCCAGTGCCGCTTGGTGTTGCAAACGATTGCATACCATTTCAAACAGTAGCAGTCTCTGCACGAGCGCACAGGAAATTGCGCGGAGCCGTGGAAATGAGGTGCGGCACATGAGGTGTATGCCCGTCCAGTCGCGTCAGAATTGCGCAGGATGCACGTCAGTAAGCCTTCGCACCTGGGGGGCGAGATTCGGTGTTTACGCATAAGTCGGGGCGACAAGACGGCTGGCTTTCACCTGTCGTGGCCACCCATCGCAACGGGACACGAGCCCGATGTCCTAGCGTCGATCGTTTTTCCCAAAAACGACGCCACGCCGCTCGGGGCCAAATCCAGTGACGAAGATCGCCACCACGAAGATCACAGCCGCGGATATGGCCATTACCGGCGGGTAGCCGAGTCGAGGCCCTAGTTCCGCTTCGAGCCAGCCGATCGAGGCCGCGATCAAGTTGCCGCATTGATAAGCGAATCCCGGCAAGAAGCCGCGGACCCGATCGGGCACGAGTTCGCTGAGGTGTGCCGGTATGATTCCCCACGCCCCTTGCACCATAAACTGCATCAGGAATCCGCCGACAACGATCCATTTCATCTCGGTTGAAAGCGCCCAAAGTTGCACGACGGCCAGCGCCCCGAGAAACGCGACGATCATCATCCGCCGCCGGCCAACTCGGTCCGACGCCAGGCCAAACGCGAGACCTCCCAAGACCGCCCCGAGCATTGTCACCATCACGACGTTGGTGTACTCGGCAGCGGGCATTCCATGATGCTTCTTCATGAATGCGGGATAGGCATCCTGCGTGCCGTGCGAGGCGAAGTTCATCATCGCCATGAGCACCGTCAGGTAGAGCCAAATCCTCCAATGCCCGCCGATCGCTCGGCCAAGCTGCGACCAACTCTCCGCCTTGCTCTTCCGCCAGACCTCCGATTCCTTGACGAAGAACCGAATGAACAGAGCCAGCAGGGCGGGCAGTCCGCCGAGGAAAAACAGCGGCCGCCAGCCGAACGGTTCGAGCACAAAATGGGCCGCGATGGCCGCCAGCAGAAAGCCGAACGCGTAGCCTTGCTGGAGCAGCCCGCTGAGCACGCCGCGCCAGCGGGCCGGCACTTTTTCCATCACGAGCGATGCGCCGACTCCCCATTCGCCCCCCATGCCGATGCCGAACAGCGCCCGCAGGACGAGGAACGTGAGCAAACTGGGCGCAAAGCCGGTGGCCACTTCGATCGCCGCGTAAAATACCAGATTGATCATCATCGGCACGCGCCGGCCGTAACGATCGGCCAACAGACCGAAGACCAGCGCCCCGAGCGGCCGGAACATGAGCGTGAGCGTTACGGAGAAGAGGATCGTCGCATCGTCTACTCGGAACTCCTCGGCGATGGCCGATACTGAGATCGGCACGAGAAAAAAATCGAAGGCATCGAGGGTCCAACCGAGAAACCCCGCCGTTACGCGCAAGTGCCGCCTCGCGCGTCGGCACGCGGGGTGCCGCGGAAACGGTTGCGGGGGCTGGCGATTGCTCAATCACGATAGTGTCCGGTCTTGCAGATTGTCGTCGCCCGGAAAGCGTAAGCATCCAAATCCAGGGCGGATTTGCAAACCGGATCAAGAGTATCAAGCAGCAGCGGTATCTAGCCGATTCGAATGCTCAGTTCCCGCGCCGCTGGCCGCGATCCCAACAGATAACACGTCGAGTCAGCCCATCTTGGTCACACACGCAAACGATGGGGCCTGAAAAGGGTAGATTGCCAACATCGACAGCAACCAAGCGGCCATTCGGAGGAAGACACGAACGGGCATGAGCCATCCATTCTGTTTCGCTTCCGTAGTGTTTGAACTCGTATTTAATACCGGGGGGAACTCCCATCGTTCGATGTCCGCTGCCTAACTGGTAAATAGAAGAGCCTCGCGGGGCACGCGGAGGCCGAATATCCGTGAGCAGGATAGATCGTGCTGTATCCTACATCCGCCTCACCCGCGGGTATAGGTTCTCCGAACTCCACTTCACACCGTCACGATTGGTCGCCGCAGAGCAGTGTAGCCATACTGAGGTTGGCCACCACCCCAAACCCAAAGGATTGACGGTGCCAACTACAATGTTCGTCGAAGCGTGGTGAATGAGCGTAGATGGCCGCAACAATAATCCTGACCGCGGCGTTGGAGCTGGGTCGCGAGATGCAAAATTGAAAGTGATTGTCGTCGCATTTGTTCTCCTTGCCCTGGTGGTGCTTCTGTTGGCCTTTCCTACTAGCACTCCCGCCATCTGGGTCGATTGGCTGGTCGGTTCTATTCCAAGCGGCGGAGGAATTGCTCACCCGATTAGGGAGCAATTGGCGGGCGTTACCTGTGCGATCAATGGAGTGTTTCTGCTTTATTATCAATGGAGTAAATTCCTAGCCAGCTCGACTCCCGCAAGCCGAACCGCGGCCGAGTGGACATTCTCGGCCGCAGGATCCCGCGGCGGGATGCGTGATATCGAGAAACCGTGTAGCACGCTGCAAACCGATTGAGAACTAAATAACCACTTGCTACATTTTGATTTGTGGCGGATTCGTGCGTGCGCGTCGTTAGGCCGCAAATATGCGACCTGCAGGTGTTACGCAGAAGCTATCTAACACGTAGTTAGCTGGCGGGTTTACACCGAGAAGGATGGCCACGTCATGGTAGATAATATGTTCTAAAAGGAGGGTGCCAAGATGCCGGAATATCGGATTAAGGTTGCGCCCGATACAGTAGCGTATGCTGACGGGGAGAACCACAAGCTAGTAGTGGAGTTCGCCATCCCAGGAGCGCCAACGGAGACCATCGATGTGAAGATCCTGGAAGATTGCATCCACCTGACAGCGCCAGCAAGGGACATCGAGTATGTTTCAGCTCTGGCTTTAGGGTGGCCAGTGAAACCTGACAAAGCGGAAGCGACCTACGAGCACGGCCTGCTCCGAATCGAGGTGCCCTTCAAAGATCCGATGGAAGATGCTGTGAAGGTCGCCATCAAAGCGGCTGGCACGGAAACCAAGACCAAAGCAATCAAGGCCTCATGACCCGGCGGCCTCGAAATTCTCCAAGGAATGCCCAGCAGCTTGGCAATCGTCTGCGCGAGAAATGCGCACGCGTTCGTGGGTTAGTTCTGGCGGCGACGATCATTCCCCGAAAAACTGTGGCAAGTCGCAGACTTCGTTCCCGGCACGCTCTTTGCGAAGCTCAGTTAGCTTTGGATTCGTAGATTCCGTCGCGGCGGCAATTCGCAAATCTTCCGTGGCCGTCCAAGAGGGTGTTGCTGATGGCCGGCACGAAGTCGCTTGCGAGCCTGGCAGTAAGCTTCCGTCTCCGCCGAGCTGGGACGCTGTCCCTTGGACCACGGCGTCATTAGTTGGCCCCCTAGCCAAAATCACGGGCAACATACCGCAAGCTGTCGCCTCCAACCACGCTCGTGCCAATCTCCACTTACGTCGCGCCTCGTTGCTGCTGAAATTGGTCTAATAGTGAGTCGAAGGCTTCACGGTCTGCAGTTTTCAACTGCTCCAGCGCCTGTTCGGCCTGGCTCTTCATCGTATTTTGAAGATCTTTCTTTTTCGTGATGATCTTGTCGGCCATTGACTGGAAGTCGGTGAATTCGCTCCGAGGCTGCTCGCGAAGATCTGGATGATCGCTGGTGGCGATTTCGATCAAAGCATTCACGGCATCGATCAGCCGACCAAGCTGCTTTCCCGGCAGAGCAACATTGCGAAAAATCTCCTCCTCAATTTCGGGGCTGCCAGCGTCAGGACGCGCCTCTCCCCAATTCGTCCAGGGCCGATAATCCATGTTGACGTCTCCGCTGGCCGGCAAGCGGATATTCATCATCGGCGAAAGCATCTGTAACCACTCCTGCATGGCTGTGTCCCCGAATTGATGAAACGTCATCGCAACGACCGCAACTGTGCAATAAAAAACCCCGCTGGGCAGATGGACTGCCAAACGGGGCTTTGGTTTGTCGAGTATGGCCCATCACGAGCCACAAACACGAGCCGCATTATACCGAATTGTCGGGGTCAGCGGAAGCAAATTATCCTGCAACGGGCCATACCACCCGCTTTGAGTTCGGGGTTATTGCACACGGATCCTTCCTCGATCGGCTAGGCCAAACACAGTTCGGCAATCGATAGGTCTTGCGGTGAACGCATCGACTGACGTGGGCGGCCCGCCGCCAACCATTCGGTAAACCATTGCATCCCAGATCAAACCCGTGCAGTCTCTGCACTCAGCCCACAGGAGATTGTCGGGTGCCGTGGAAATGCGGTGCGGTGCAGGAGGTGTATGCCCGTCCAGTCGCGTCAGGATGGCGCAGGCTGCGTCTCGGCCGGTCTCAGCACCTTACAACCACATCCGGCGGTAGCGTGCGTCGTAGCGGCCGCAGAGGCGATGGTAACGGATCGCCGTGGGCCTGACGTGAACCTACGTCCATGTGGGCGTTGCAGATCATTGCAATCTGTTTTCAAACCATCGTGGTCATCGCAAGCGCCATTCATGGCAGCGGGAGCTGTCGAAGCGACCGTAGCCGTCCCGCAATGGCGGCGACCTCGCGGCGCAGCGCCTGCGCGGAAACCGGGCCGGATTGGCGCCAGCGACCATTATCTGCCGACCTAGCCTTGCCGGCAGCCGACCGAGGACCCGTTGACTGTGACCAAGGCCGGTTCAGCTTGGCGGCTGCCTGCAGGCGTTTGCGGCCGACGGGTGTTAAACCTTGCCGCTTTTGCTGGTTGAGTCGACCCGCAATCTGGCGCGGGGTCAAATCCGGGGGGTTCGTCATGTTCAAGCACCTCCTGTTTACTGGCTAGTTCGGTGTCCGAGTTATTCTTTCCCGGCACGGGCGACTGCGGGGAATTATCAACCATAGCGACCTGCTGGTCGCCGGCAGCCAGGTTTTGCTGCTTAACCACGTTAATGACCTTCGGAGCGATCGGTGAGCGGTATTCGCGCAGCGCCAGGGCAGTCCGGCGCACCTCGCCCATCAGCCTGACTGCGGCGGTGTTGAAAGCCTCGATCATCTCCGGCGCCTTCGCACTGGCGGCATCCACATGCAGCTGCCCTAAGCGCTGATGGGCCCACAATATTTCCTCGACAAGGAATTGCTCAATGGCGTCCGACTTCTGATCCAGGTCAGCGAGCACTTCGTCGCGGTAGCGCTTGTAGGACTCCAACGGGACCAGCCGCTTCAACTGCGGACCGGCCAATGTAGCCAGGACGGCTGGGCCGCTGGCGCTGCGGAGGATTCTGGCACCGGTTTCGGGGTCGGCTCGCGGCATCGGTTGCTCACTGTTGGGCCCAGGGCCAGATGCCGGCGGTGGGCCGCCCGCAGCCGCTTGCGCCGAGGCCATCGCAGCGGAGAAAGCAGAGGTGTCAAACATGCGCTGCCTCCGCGCGAGTCTTCCGCGCCTTTGCTGTAGGTAGTCCATTGGCTTTGAACCATGCCCCCCAACGGGTCCAATAATCCAGGAACTCAACAAACAGTGGGTCGAGCTCGATCAGCAGCTGGTCGCCTGGCAAGCGCTTGACGATTTGCACCGCCCGGCCACGTTGCTGCGTCATCGGAGACCAGCCGGTCAGCGCCAGAATCAGGCGCTGGGTGTGAATCGAGTTCAGTCGCGCCACCGCTTCGAAGATCGTCTCGCTCCATTCGGAGGGCCACGTCTCCTGCTGCTGACCCCATAGGGCGCGACCCAGTTGATGAGGGGCAATCTGCAACGACCCAGAGTTCGATACCCGAGCAGCGGTGCTCAGCATCGGTACCAGGTTAAGGCTCTGGTCAAGCAGTTGCAGCCGCCGGAGCATCAACTTGCGATGGGTCTGGAGCGCCTGCAGTCCAGGACCCAATTCCCGTATGCTCGGCTCAGCACGCTGCAATTCAGCCGCCATTTGTGAAAGCAGCTGTTGGCGAAATTGCGGTTCGACGACCGCCGGCGTGCATTCGAGGCCCACCGCGATCCCGTGCCAATGTGTCTCTTCGGGAACCGGGGTAGGAGGTAGCAGCACTGCCCATTCAACCCCATTATCATCGCGATACCAAAGTCCCGGATATGTCTCCTGAACATCTCGCAGCAGGCAGTACGCCTCAGCTGATGGCTGGGTCAAGGTCGGACTGCCATCAGCTCGAACCGCACCGCCGGCCAACGCCCAGTCTTGAACGCTCCGCTCTCTGATCAGTTCCACGGACTTCTTTGTCAGCAGCTCATCGATGGACGGCATCCCGAGCAATCCGGCGAACGCCGCACGGTTGGTCCTTTGCCGGGGAGGACGTTTACGGGCTGGCGGAGCGGGTTCCGGCCGATCTTGTGAGGGAGCGTCAGGCGCTAGAATCTCAGCGGTAGAAAACATAGCGCCATCCTTGGCGTATCAGCTTCATCAATAGAATTTGCTTGGCGGTGATCCATCACTGCGGCAACAATTATTCGAGCACACGGGATTGAAAAATACAATCGCAGCTTTCGTGAGGCGCCTGAAATGCACAACGATTCGCAGCGTGACCGCCGTACGATTCATCGCGGCCATGAGACAGCCGGATCACTTTCTCATCGACGAGCATCCGGCGCGGTTATCGATTTCGCTCCGTTCGTGGTGCGCGGCGGTTACAGCCTCACTACCCTTTCCACAGCCCTCGTTCATGGTGAATGTCGCCTCGCTCCTTCGCAACCGCACCCTGTTCATTCACTGTCATGATCGAGCAAGCCATCGTCTCGCACGCCACGGGTACAGGTCCCATAATTTTCATAAATTCATTTTGTTGATTTTCTAATTTAATATTTCCGAGCTTACCCCGCGAAACCAAGCGGTGGCGATTGTTAACATGGTGTAACATCCTCACTCGGCACCCATGTCGATTTACTGCTCGGCATGGGCAGCTTTCCGGCCGCCAGAAGCATCTCGGTCAAGGTAACATCATCCCCGACAGTGCGCCGCGCCTCGGCCTGCACCTCCTCACGCCAACGTTCGAGTTCTTCTTGGGTGGGCTTATGCTCCGGTCTGAAGCAGCGACACCCGAGCCGCCGCAGCAAGCGCCACACAGAGGTTCGTTCAAGTTCGATGCCCAGCTCCCGCTTGATTTCGTGTTGGACTCGAGAAGTTGTCCAACGACCGGGACGACCGTACGGCCCTTGGCGCAAGCGGTGACTAAGCCACTGTTCCTGCTTAGCCGAGAGCTTAGCACGACCTCTCCGATGTGCTTTGGCGATGAGCGCTCGCCGGCCGCCTTTCTCGTAGGCCTTGACCCATTGGCTGACGGCTGCCGCGGAAACTCCCAAATCCCGGGCTACCTTAGCTGGTCGATGTCCCTGCTTGACGAGGCGAATGGCATTGAGCCGACGCTGTTCGAGCGACGTTGAGCTGCCGCAGGGGGCGCATAGCAAGAGTGTCCTCACTCTCGCGCACCTGCATTACATTATGCAGCGCGAGTGGAAAAGTTGCAGCGCCAACTAATCCTGCGGCGTGAGCTCTACCAGTGGCCCCGATTCTCAAGCAACTGCTCCTTTCGATCGCGCACAGTTGCGGCGTATGCCACTGCGCAAGGCGGCCTTGCGCAACGGTGCCTTGTTCGACGAGCACATATGAAGAGTGCAGCTGACGCGTTCTCGAGTGGAAGCTGCGCGCCATTTCCACCGGCCTGCCCAGCTGCGGGCAAATGAAGGCCTTCCTGCTTTAGACTTTCCTGCCTTGCCCTTTGTCGACCGGCCGCTCTCAAAGCGAATGAGATATCTCGAGGGACGGCACAGCTCCCACCCGGCGCCAAAACGCCAGATGCGGCACCGGTGCATTACCGGGGCCTGCAGTATTACCATTACCGCCGCCAGACGTTCGAGAAGCTTATAGAATTTGCGGTCCGCAAAATCCTGAAACGCTGCTACTAGAAAGCCGGTGCGGTCCCAAGCGAGCTGAGCTTCCGTCCATTCGCCCGGTGAGTGTTTTTAATGACCTAACTACGCGTGTGTAGTAACCGAAGTGCAATTCTCAAGCGGATGCAACACATCAAAAGCCCTCGACGCGGTGACGCCTGGATAGCGAGGATCACATTCGGCTTTATTCAGCGATTTCGTGATGACCGTTTCCACCTTCACTAAAGTGCCTGGAAGCACGGTTTGCATGCCCTGGACGAGAAGCCTTTCAATTTCAGCCTTTCGTTCCAAGACCTGATCGTCGGCAGGGCACTCCACAATCACTTGGTCGTGAACAAAGGCTACGATCTGAAACCCTGCCCGCCACAGCAACCAGAGTGCACAAATGGCACCGTCGGCCGCGGGACCTTGAAATAAGTTGTTGCGCGCTGCAGAACAAGGCACCCGCTCGCAGCCGTCCAGTGAACGTAAACACCGACCTCCGCCCAGCCCAATTGCTTGCGGCCTTCCATAATTCCTGGCTTGGCTCGCGGTTGCGGATTTGTTCATCCATTTTGGCGGGCAAGCTCCCCACAAGTCCTTGAGCTTTGTGCCACAGGTAATCAATTTCGTCTGCTGTAAAAGTGCGACCATTCTTGGTGGTGGGAGTCGTGTCTCGAAGGACCTTGAGCAGCATGCCACCGAGCCAACCTTGTGCACCGTTTTGTTCGCCATCCGACGGCAAATCGTCTTTTCCCGTCGCACAATGGAATTCACCCGGTGTCATCTGCAGAGCTTCGGCCAGGACAGCACCGGCATCAACCTCGTCGTGCAAGTGCTGGTCCATTTCTGGGCAGAGTCTGTGATACGCTCTTACCCGATCTTCCACCTCATTTAGGGTCAGCTTGAGCCCATAGCTATTCCAGGCATACTCTTGGAGACTTTTGGCAACCATGCCTCCCGGCCTGCCAAACGACACGGGCTTGGCAGCGGCACGTTCGGCTCTGGTGATTGCTTCTGGCGGCTTTCCCAATACCGCAGCGGCGATGACCCGGTGCAAATCTTGATTGGCGTTGATCAAATCAAACAATGAATGTCCGTACCCCATTTGGTGTTTCCAAATGAAGCCCAGCACCACGAGTTCAATCTGCGAGTAGTCGGAATCAATGAAGACATGCCCTGGACGTGGCACGAAGCAGCCACGAATTGACGATGTGCCTCCTGCCAAAGCATCCTCCCGGGGTAGCGACTGCAGATTGAATCCACCCCCGCAGCTGGTGCGTCCAGTCGTCGCCAAAAAACGATACTTAGGGAAGACCACGGTCCGATCCATCTTGTCGAGATACGTATTCTTCAGTTTTTCGGTAGCCCGGAACGCGCTGAGCTCTCGGAAACCTCGATCAAATTCGCCGAGCAGCGCCAAATCCTCGGCGGTCGTCGACCATTTGCCAGTCTTGGTGGTTTTGAGGGAAACTTCGGGGTGCTGGCGGTGAAAATCACGGAGCTTCAATTGCAGAGTGCTGTTGCTGCCGTTCCCGTGAAGCACAAAGCCCGCTTGCCGCAACTGTGCTTCTCTCGTTTGTAGTGCCGCGGTAACCTCTGCGAGCTTCTTTTGCTGGCGCTGGCGGTCCACGCAGAGTCCTAGGCGGTTGATGGAATCCAGCACGATGCTGGCCCGTAGTTGCAAATGGTGCGTCAACGGTCCAAATCGATCAACTACATTGTGGAGCCAATCGTCATTCACATAGCCGTAGGTCCGAGCAGCTTTGATTAGAACTTGGCGTATTTTGGCTTTGAGAACGTGGAACAGTGCCCATGTAGCCATCGTGTCGCGGGAGGCATATTGCAAATATGCCGGTGGGATGCTGGCCAGCGGCCTCCCCAGGTATTTAGCGAAATTGACGCGAACTTGGTCACCGTCAGCATCGCACGCATTCTTAGCCAACTTATAACCTAGGTGCTGTTCCACGCAGTGTTGCAGACTGCACTCGTCGCGGGCCGAATCGCCGCTGGTGGCCAGTTCCAGCAACCGATGCAGCACCATGGTGCACCATACCTGGTTATTTTCCACAGCCTGATAGATGTCGAATCGGTCCCCAAACAGTTGCTGACTTACGGCGAGGTCGTAGGCAATGTTGTGGCCGATGAACGGCACCCCATTGTGGGTCTTGAAAAAAGATAGGAGATCATCACGGTGGATAAACACTCCCTGGTGGTCGTCATAGGCAGTCGCCAACACTACTTGCGGTATCAGATCCGGACGCGAGTCGACGATCTCGGTCGTTTCGACGTCATAGGCAAACGCATCGAAGATGCGGCCATGACCGGGTTGCCACCGTGTAAAGTTGCAACGGGACGAGGCAAGCTCAATGGTCAACATATTGATCACCAGGGAATAAGCAACTTTCCAACTACAGCCAATTCTCGTTGAGAGCATCGGTTTTGGGTTTGGACCGCGGGGAGGCGTCGGGTGACAGGTCAGGGGGCACTGGATTCGCGTCAGCCAGCGGGCCTTGGGAAGGAGGCTCGCATACACATTCGGTTGGACCGTGCTGCGGATCACGTTGGACCTCGGTCGGCTCTTCGACCCACGTCAGGCCATCGCAGGTCTCACGCAAAACCACGCCGGTCGCTCCCACCGGTTGGGGACCGCAAGATGCACAAACGACAGTGCCATTGGCTAGCCGCCAGCCGCGGGTTTGCGGGTGATGTGGGGTAGATGGGCTACGAGCCGATAACTCGGCGAGCCAGGCTGGTGGCCAAGTGGAACAGGTTGGCACATGTTCCACAGGATTGGCACTGATAGGCGGGACGTTGTTCATCGATTGTATTCCCTTGGCTGGTTTCTGTGCGCCTCGCGTGCAATGGCTTGGCACATGTTCCACCTGTTCCAACGTCACTTAATACCAATACCGGTGTAGTGGCGGATCTTTACCCCATTTACCCGAGGGTGTGAGTCGCCAATGGTTGGTACGACAGCCCGTATGGCCTTGCCGAAGCCTGCCTCGTCTTCGAAATGTTCCCTGCCGCGTCCCTGGGCCCACGAGTGGTAATGCTGGTAAAGCGACTGGCGTGAAATGGTGTGTTCGGGACCGACGTTGCATTGTTCGCGTACGAATGCACCAACGGGGCTACTCAGCTCGCATAAGTCGTTCGCCAAGTCCAAACCGCTTTCGGGTTGAATAAAACGGTCACGTTCCCGCAGACGTCGCCAGCCCTCGATGGCCCAAAGCAATATGGCGGGCAGCTCCGGGAGTAGTTTCTCTAGCAGATCGTGATCCTCACGTCCTAAGAAACTCTGAATTAAACGCAGCACGATAAACCTGCTCGCCAATGCGCCGCTGGCATCCGACAGCCGCGGTAATTCGTTGGTTAGGATGATGAGCCGCGTGTTGAGCTTGCAGGTTACCGGCTCTATCTCTTTGCGGTCGATGGTCAAAGCATCCTCACCGCTGATGCTCAATAGCCGTTCCACAATCACAGCTCGGTCACTTCGGCCACTGAGCCGGGCATCGCTGATGATGACCACCGATTTGCCGATTAATGGCCACAAGCCAAATTGGGTGGTCAAGCTGGACAAGGTGGGGCCAGCCACGTTTTCCGGTCCGACCAGTTTGTGGACGACCCTGGCGATCGTTCCTTTCCCGCTTCGCCCCGGTCCCACGAGCAAGAGGATCTTCTGCAGCCGCGTGTCGGCGGTTAGCAGATACCCAATCCACTCTTGCAGTGTGGCGATCGACTGCGGATCGCCGGGCCATAATTCGTCCAGGAAATTTAGCCAGATCTCGGGCTTCACAGCAGCCGGATCGAAATCGAAATCCAGCGCCGACAGAGTGAATAGCCGCGGCGTGGCCTCAATCATCGATGGGCAGCCAGTGACCAATGACGGCAGATGTACTAATTTGCTCTTTGTGACCAATATTTCGTGCGGCGGCCAATCTGTTGGTGATTCCTCATCCAACTTGGTGGCTCGATCCGTGAGCCCAGCTCGGTGCGAGCTTTTAGGTGGTCGAGGACATTATTGGTGGTGCCAATACCGAGCTTAAAGTAACAGTTGTCAAGGTGGCGAATCATCACGCTACGGACTTCGCTGTTGGCAATCTCTCGGTAACAGCCATCGCGCCAGTACCACCAAGTGCCACGCCAGAACCGCAGAGGAAACACGCCGTCTAATTGGCTCGCCGACAAGAATTCCTTGGCCTCAGTGCTAAAGTCCAGTTCGGAGGCCGCAACTTTCATCTCCACGGAATCCAGTGGCTCCGGCTCTTGTGCTGCACCCAACAGCTTGCGCAATGCCTCGGAGCCATGGGCAACCAGGAAGTCATCGAGTCCTACCTTGACCGGTTTGCCGTCGCTATCGATGCCCGAGGGCAATTGCGCCACACGCACCACCGCTCCACCGTCGACAAGAAGCTTCGCCAAGCGGGCTTGGGCTTCACGCACATTTGGATTGTTCGCAGCATCGCTATCGAATACGATCCGCACTTGCCGGTCGCGCCACTTAATCCGTTCCAGGGGGGGCAATAGTCGTTCGCTCTTGCCGTCCTTCCAACCATAGACTCCAACGAGGCCAATGCAGGGGAACCCCTCTTGGGTTGCCTTGAGTGCTTTCTTTTCGCCTTCGGTCAGTAACAGTTCGGCGTCGCCCCGGTTCAACACTTCTGCCACACCGGGCGGCAGGTAAATCTCATTCGAACGGCCGCGGGGAGATTCATATTTGATTGGCTTGCCACCGAGCTTTCGCGGTGTATCGGGCTTGATCCGGCTATAGCCATTTTGGCCTTCTGCGTTAACGAAGGGGAACACAAGCGCCGGTGCCATGCGCTTGGAAACGCGGCCCCAATTCAGCAACGACGCCAAACGCTCATAATTGTCTTCCGAATAAATCCCAGCCGCCGAAATTGTGGCGTCGCTCAACCCGCTATTGCGAAGCTCGGCTAAATGGTGGGGTAACAGGCCGGGCAGACTATCGGCTGGCTCTGTATTTGACGCAGCGAGTGTGCTAGAATCCATCGTGTTGGACCTGTATTTGGCGGCGGTCGTTCCCTGCAAAAGGCGGCCGCCGCATTTTTTATGCGCTCTCGATCAAAAACCTGTTCAAAAAAATTGAATAACGTCTGGGCTTCGGCGCCGCCGTTGGCGGGGTACAGGTGCCGCCGGCGACCGTCGCCGCTGTAGGAACTCCGCCAAGTCTTCTGGTCTAATCCTCCATCGCGGTCTGCCCCCTAATCGCGTCGCTGCGTTGATCGCAGTTAGCTCGCCACGCTCAATCAATAGGCGAATCTTGTTGGCGTCGACGCCCATCCGGCGCACTAACTTGGGTGGCGTGAGCCAATTGGCTGTATCAATTGCACTCTCAAATTTATCTGCCACGATGACCTCCTTCGCGGGAAACGCGAAGAAGCATGTCGCGGGCCTCGCGCACATCCTCGATTGCACTAATGGCGCGATCGATCGAGGTCAGCAAACGGCCGACAATCCGCTGGATGCGGCGTTTTGCTGCGGGGCTCAATGGTTCCCTAGAGGGGCGCTCATGACCGGAATTTACAAGCGCCCGGTCTCTGGTGTTTAACGCGGAAGTAGAACCCTCTGAAGTTGGCTGTGTTAGCCGTGAAAGGCTAAGACTTTAAGAAAGTAGTCGGAAAGTAGCGAGACTACACTCGACGCTGCTTTTGATCGCGAACCTTTCGCTCTCGATCTTCAATGCCCTGTATAATCTCAGGAGTCATTTCCCCTGCATTGCCCATCTGAGCAAATGCCCTTTCGTCGCGTTTCGCTACCGCGTGAAAGTAGTCGACGGGATGGACCAAAAGGCGGTTTTTTCTTGGATTCTTCGTGCGAACAGAATGCATCTTCAAGAATTTCTTAAATTCCTTGTACGTTTTGAATTCGCCGACTTTCATCAGCATGGTTGCCGGCAGAAAGACCGAGTCATCTTCGCGTTTTTTTTCCACCCGCTTTCGCTCGCAGAATGTTTTGAGACCCAAATTTCGAATTTCGTCAAAAGATACGCGTCCATTGACGATCTCCCTGCAAATCTCCGTCCAATGTTCTTTGATCGCAGCCGCATCAATTGCGGACTGGAATGCCTCCGGCTCGCCGAGGAATGATGCCTCATACGCAGCAATGCCACAGGCAAACTTGAGAAGTACACGGTAATGCCATTGTCCAATGATGAGTGCCGCAAAGCAGTAACTTGGATATGCTCTGCGTTCCACCTGAATCTCCCTATAGTCATTGGCGATTTCCAGAGCCTCCTCGACGTGGGGAAGCCAAAGAAGTTGATTCAGCTGGCGAAGGTTCTCGAGTAACACCTTAGCAACATCAGCCAACCTTTGTGGCTCGAGTTTGTTGTCGCGATAACCGTGTGAGTCTATCGTCTGCATCGCGACTGATTTCAAGATCGCTGTGTCATTGGCGATTTTTTCAGCAAGCCTGCATGCGGCAATCGCATCAGTCTGTCTCGCATCGGACTTAGGCGGCTTGACGACCGATTTGGTCTTACGGTGCGAAGACTTTTGCGCGCAGGCATAATGCACCCCTTAAGTCAGGCCGGCCGACCGGCGCTGTGCGGGGTGCCACACGAGCGCCGGCTGGCCAATGCGGGTGTACGGCCCGCGAGCCCGACAATTGATTATTCTAACGCGGCTTTCTCTTCTTGCGAGCCGTGGTTTTTGGGAAGAGCCAAGAGTGCACGTGATTGGCCACGGCTACCAGGCGGTCATCGTCGATGCGTTGCCTGTATGTTGCGGACATATCTGCATCATCGTCCGCATGCCCCATGATGAACATTGCCGCCGGTTGATCGCCAGCTTCGTCGGCAACCGTGCGGAAAGTCCGCCGGAGCGAATAGAACGATTTGCCCTTGGCGGGAATCTCCATGCGGGCCAGAAGCTTGCGGAATTCCAGGCCGATTGAGTCAATCCAAACGCCTTTAGAATTGCATCGTACCCAACGTCGGCCGTGCATTGTGACGAAAACAAGCTCGGCATCTTCTGGTGCCCGAGGCGATGGCCTATCGGCCAGGGCATCGTTCAATGCCTTAATCGTTTCCGGCCAGAGTGGGCAGCGCCGATCGGTGCCTGTCTTTGGCCGTTCGTAGCTATGCCACCCGCGTTGCAGGTTGAGGCGATTGATCGGCAACGTCGCCAAGTCGCTTTGCCCCATGCCGCAATTGATGCCCAGCAGGATCATGGCCTTCAACTGCGTGCCGGCCGTGGCGACGATCTCCCGCAGTTCAACGGAATCAAACAGCTTTGGCCCTGCCGCCTTGCGGGCCAGCCGGCGCACTTTCTTTGACGGTTTCTTAAAGCTCTGGCCGAACCGAATCGGCGCCGGCATAAGCTCTGAATCAAACCCCCACTTGAACACGGAGCGAATTCGCTGGATTTCATTACCCAATGACACTGGCCCATAGGTCTTGGAAATCTCGGCTCGCAGCCGGTCGAAGTCGTCAGCCCGCAGGGTGTCAACGGGTGTCGTTTTGCCGAAGCTATCTAGCAGCCGTTCGCAAGCTCCGTGGTAATCATGCCAATGGGACAGCGTGATATCGCCAGAATCGACAAGCCGCTGTTTGGCCGTCAGGAACGCATTGCAAAGCTCGCGGCACGTCACGCCTTGGCCGTTACGCGGTTCCCGGCCTGCGAATAGATCGTCCTTTTGCGCGAGAAACGCCTCGAGCGCGGCTAGCCCGTTTGGATCGGTTATCGTGCTGCCGAAATACCTAAACTTGCCATTGATCTTTTTCGCCCAGCGTCCGGTTGCGTGCGGGAAGAGGGGAAAGTCTGGCCTTGGTTTTTTGATTGCACGCCGCTTGTCTGCCAGGTTTCTTTTTAGCTTCGCGTCGCGCTGATTCGTGGCGTTATTAGCCATCATAAGATGATCGGGATTGACGCAAAGCTCGACGTCGCATGTATGGCAGATTTGTAATTCGCCCGGCACCTCGCGGCCAGCCAGTGCCCAAGATACTCGATGTGAGTAGTAGTGGCGGCCATCCAAAAAGAATCGCCCGTACCCCTTCGAGTTTTTCGAGCCGGTCCACAGCCAGCAGCCTCGCTTGCTGGCCGTCCTATCGACGCTCGACCAGAACCTCTCAGCGTCCGCCTTGCTAATGGCCGGGATCGCCTTAGACTTGGAAGTAAGCATTGCTCGTACTTCAGATGCGAGTGATGTTTTCGCTGCGATGGTGTCAACGCGCCATCGCGGCCATTTATGATACATTACTTGATACTGGTGTCAATCGTGGTGTCACGGTGTCAAGTAAAATAGAACAATAAACTATATTGCCCTCGTAGCTCAGGGGATAGAGCAAGTGTTTCCTAAACACTAGGTCGCAGGTTCAAGTCCTGCCGAGGGTACTGTTTTACCGAAGAAAAGTGAGTTTTTCTGAGTGGTTCACTGATTGAAACCGTTCGGCGCTGACACCGGCGCTACGGTGAAGAGGGGGTGATCAAAATGGACCGAATACCGATCGACATACGTGAAATCAAAGAAACTGGAGCGGTCGGACGGGAAGTTATTGCTCGCTTCGATTATCGGTTTCCCGGGCTAGTTTCCAGTGAAAGCGTAAAGCAGATTGTTCTCTTCGATGAGCCTTATCAATTATCGGTAATTGTCGGGAAAGAGTATGAAGAGTGGCAAATTTCCAATTGGGTGAAAGCCCATGATGGCCGATGGAGTGCGGCAGATTTTCTCAAAAACAAGATTATCGAAAACGGCGGCTGCACTTGCGCCAAAAGTGTGATCCCACGCCCAGCGCCAGAAGGATCGCACCAGCCACGATCATGGCCAACGGCGGATAGTACGGCCACAGGCCGCCAATCAGCAGCAGGAAACCGATGATCGCGATGGCCGTGTTCAGTCGCATAAAAAACCTGCTCAGTTTCCCTTGCGCCTGCTACTGAAGTAGCCGAACCCTGAATCGCCTGCTTACGTGGTATCGCTGGTCGTTTATCTCAAACCATTGGCCCGGTTGCGGCCCGTGGTGCCGAACAAGCCGGCCGCGGCGCTCCCTCGCAATCAGTCTGCCAAAGCCCCACTTGTACGCAAACCAGTCTGCCGTCAATTCACTGGCCCATTCGCTATCCGGCATGTTTCGCCGCTCACAATCAGCGAACGTGCTGCATACGTGCCCGAATTCGTGCGCCAGTGTCGCAACGATGCCGGCGAATGGCCGCCGTTCCGATAGATACACGGTCCTAGCCGCGTCATCATCCAATTCGCCGCCAGGAACGCATTGTCCAATTGTGCCATCGGTCCACCGCCGCGGCCTCACGCATAGCACAAGCCCAGCGATCCGGCGGTAATCACGGTCGCACTTCGCCTGAATCTGGCGCAGCACTTCACGCATGGCCCGCTGGCCGTTACTCGATTTCAAAGTGCACTTAATTCCTAGCACTCGCTTCATGTTGTAAAAATCTTCGCTGGCTTCGCGCGTGTTGCACGTTCAGCGGTCGGTTTTGATATTTAACTCGTCCGGCGTCCGCGTGCAATCCGCAGCCAGGAAAGTACGGGACTAGCGAACTATCGGACCCCGTGAAGAGCCCACGGACGCGGAAAATGTCAACTATCGCGGGCCTGTCCGTTAGTGTCCACCATGTCCACGGTGTAGCAAAAGCCTGTCCGAATTGTCCATTGCGTCCACCGGCGCACGCCCGCTTGGCTACAGTTAGGCTTCACTGCGCCGCATCGGGTGTGACACCCGCTTTGATGCGCAACCTCGTGCCGCACAATCAGAGCACTAATCGCCGCACCCACCTGGCAGATCGTGCTTATTGCACAAATTCAGCAATGCGCATCAATTCGTGTTGCACTCTTTCCCATTTCGGTTTTTGTGACCTGTCGCTATATACTTGGAAATTAAATGCCGGCGTAACGTAATGTCCAGGCAGCGATTTAGGGGATGTGTCGGGCTTGGAATCAAGCACAAGCGGAATGCTTAAAGACTGAAACGATCCAACTCGCAAGCGAAACACGACGTACTCGTCCGGCGGCTTACCCGCTGCCGATTTCAAGGTGTCCACAGTTACGTCGTTAGCTCGATAGAACGAAAGACCATCAACGTCATTCGGATTTGGAGTGAATGCCCCACGCGTCAGCGGTGGAATGCAACCCGGCCGATATTGACTTCTGTGTACGCGGCGATAGACAAATTCCGCATCATCAAGCGGGTGACTTGCATTTTTGATTGCCACGGCTCAACCGCGAATCGTATTTGCTGAAGATCTTCGACTGTCCAAGATCTCTGGGTGATGCCGCCTAAAACCAAATTCATCTGACCAAATCCAATCGATTGCGGTTTCCGAAACATCGGCTTCAGTCAAGCTTTTACCGTTGTACCACTCAAGGCAGATATGGCCATCGGGTGCTACCCGAATGAAGTGCGGCCCAGGACAACGATCTGATCTGAGCTGGTTTATCAGCCTTTCGAAGTGCATAAGCGTCGCAGCGTTCGGTGGGTAAGCCCCAAGGCCGTCCCAATCCACCTCCAGCAGTCTAAACTTTTCTAGTTGTGCATAAACATCTCCCCAGCGCATGACTTTTTGTGGACTGCCGTGTTCGCTCGGATCAACTGTTTCGACATCTAGGGCGTCGTGCTCAAGTGTTGCACTGCTCATTTTTTCCCCCAGAATCGCTGTGCTTCATCGGATGAAATATCCTCGAACGCATAGACGATTGTTGAATGCCCCAATTCGAATCCGCTATTCCTGCCCTGCTTTTCGTCGATCGGTCCTCTCGCCGTTAGGGTAAGGAGTAAATCGCCATTATCGGATGATCCAGGTTGTTGTTCGTGGTATCTAACCGTCGCCCGCAATCTCGTTCGGTTATCTGGCGATACGCTCCGCCATTCTCCGTTGAGCGATTCGAAATCAGTTTCGCCATAATTTGTTATTTTTGACAATAGAACCGGAAACACATTGTGCCAATCGGCAGGCGTTTTCCAGAGATCGCCTTTGGGAACTCTGTTGACGTAGACCAATTCCCACTGATTTTCCTTGACAGCGCCTAGTTTCGCTTCCTTAACAAAATCTCGGAAGTGCGAATAATAATTCTCGAAATCACTCTTGATCGGGCCGAACCTCGGGTAATCGGCGCCACGGCTGATCCAGTTGAAGATAAAGCGAGTCTGCTGTAGCTGAATCATTCGATCGCCAGCAGTATTTACAATTTGAAGGCGGTCCGGACCTATTTTGCTGGTTAGCTGAATACGAATCGAATCTGGAACCCATAGTCTATTCGACGATCCGAAAGGTTCCTGTTGATCCGGCAGTTCCGGTACATCGACCGTTTTCTGCCAATCATCATTAAGTTTCGACTTCCAGAACCATCCAAGATGAGCGCTGGTAAATTCCTGAAGCAGCTCGAATTGCACACCTAAAACCACCTCGACCACCGGTGGATTCTCGTAGCTGGCCAATTGCCGTGCCATAGTTCCTCAAACATCCTTGGCGACTTTCAGTCCGTTGCGAAAGTACCTTATTGGCGCAAACGCCACAAATCAATACCTGTTCTCGAAATCAGTCCCTATCTTACTGTACGCATGGCCGGTTCGCTAAATTTACGCGTCCATTGGCCGCCCACCGCACGCCGGCCCCTCGGGTCGATGGTTTGGGCGTCGGGCGCTCGCGTGCAATAGGCAGCGTCCTATGCGGTTTTCGCTAGTTAGCGCGGCAAATAGCTCCCAGCGCCCAGGCAATCCACCAAGTTTTCATTGTTTCACCTTTGTTCCTTTTCTTAAAACCGCCGCGGCCTCACGGATGGCCGCGACGGTCGGAGAACCGCGCCACGAGCGCGAGCCTTATCGCCAATTCAAATCGTGCCGCACGTGATCGATTGCACGTTCCAAGTCGCTGACGCGATCAGGATCTAAATTTTCCGCGCCGGCTCGAAGCATGCTGACCATCGTCGCCACCTGCAAACGATAGCCGAAATTGTGCAGCGGGAACGCCCAGCGAGTGTATAGTTCTTGTAGTCGCCCATATGCTTCGCGGCGTTCGTCGACTAATTCCTCGGCTTCATCCTCGGCGTGGAATCGGTCCCAAAGTTCGTCGCCCATGACGTAGCTAGCTAGGTGTGTGTCCGGCGTGGCGTGCGCGAAGGCGCGCTCTTCGTGGGATAGTTGATCCGGCGAAGCCCATTCGAGCCCGGCCGCGTTCAACTGTGCTTTGCTCCATTCGCGCCGACGTTTCTTTTCTGCCGCTCGCCGATTCGCTTCCCGTTCCAACAATCGAAGTTTTTTTAAGCCATGCATTTTTGCCTCCGTGATTGATGTACCCTAAGAATTTCAGTCACTAGCTCGGGGCGAATTGTGCCATGCTCGCGTAGCCATTCGGCGACGTGCCGAATCGCGGCCCAATTTTCGCCGATTGTTTTTTTCGCCAATTGCTCGCCTTCCGCGCGAATCAAATCGAAAACGCCGTCGGGCATTTCTTCGGGGTCGTCAGCTTTTCTGGCCTTCGCGTAATAGGGTTGCAAATTTCTGCGAAGCATTTTTAGATCGACGCTTGCGCCATGCAATTTATCGCCGCGGCGCCGGCGGCCTTCAAAAGCGCCTAGGGCACCGCTCAAAAGTGTAGCCGCGATCCCGTTAATTCCAGGCGGATAGCGGACGATGTTGCAAACGCCCAATCGTTCGGAAGTCGGAATGATGTCGGCCGACTTGATTTTGCCGCCTAGCGCCAGGCAGGTCACGCAGTGCGACGCCTCATGCACGGCCGTATCAACGCGTTCTGTAATTTCGGAAAGCATTTTCAATGGCCCTTGCGCCAGGGCGTTATTGCGGAAGTGTCGGCAACATGAAGTAGTTGCCTCGGTCAACCTCGGCAGTCGTGGTACTTTCAGCGAACCGAATTGCCGGGCGCGTGTCGGCAATCGCTACTTCCAAATTCGGCGAGAGCCAGCGCAAGTTGCGTTGGCGGAATCGCTGAATTTCGCCAGGCTTTCGAATCAGTGAGTCATATTCCCGCTGCGCGCTTCTCATTTTCCCAATGGCTTCGTTGCGCCTGCGGGAAATTCCAAAATGTGTGAATAAGCTCCCATCGGATTTTGGAGCCGTCGTTTCACTTCGGCCAGCCAAATCGCCGGAACCGAGATCGACGATTTTGCGCCATCGGCGAGTATTTTTTTCGCGCTGGCCAATTTTGCGTCGTATGACCGCTCAAAATCTTTCAGTTCCGAATCGTCGCGAATAACTTGTGCACCCAACTGAAATTCGGCCTCGGGCATTCCAAGCGATGCCATCGCTTCACCGCAAGCCTCGGCATCGTACGATTCGCCGGTGCCATCGGCACAGGCACATTGACGGATCGTGTCGAGCGCTTCAATCCGCTTGTGGATGGCCGCCTTGTGTCTCGCTTCTGTGGGCGATAGTTGTTGTGCTTTTGAAACGGGAAGTGTTGCGGATCGTGACATTTTCAGTTCTCCATTCGTTGAAGGATTTCTACTTCGGCTTCGAGTGACTTGACAGTTGCCAATGCGGCCGCGCGTTTGATCTTGACCGCGGCCTGTTCAAAACAAAGGTCTTTGTATTTCTGGTAAGTGCTTTTCGCGACGATTTCAATTCCGCCAGCCATAAGTTCGTGAAGGCGGCCGATAATTGTGTTCAACACGCGAACCGTTTCAGGTCCAAATTTCTTTTGCAACATTGCCGCTTTAATCAGATCGATTTCCGTTTGGCAGTGAATGTAGTGTTCCAAAAATATGGCGCCCGGGTCGTGGCGTTTGTTCGCCGGACTAGCACTAGCTGTTAATCGTCGCTGCGCTGGCTGCGGTAGCCGCATGAGCTCAATACCGCCGCGAGGGATTTCATCCAGCATCGCGTTAAACTCATCTTCCGTGATTTCGGTTTCGCCCGCGGCGATACGCGCTTGGAGCGAGCGATAGGCCGAGCGCGCCGTCGATACAGCGACGCCGTATTCCCTCGCCCCCGTTCGCGTGGCGAATTTTGCGGCCAGAGTTTTGAGTGATAGTTTTTTAATCATGCGGTCTTGACCCTTGCGCCGGGCGGTTGATCTTTCAACTTTTATTTTCGCATCGTGCGCTAAATTGTGAATTCCAGAATCTGGAGTATTGTTTTCACCTCGCCCATACGACCAGCGACTGTTCACAGTCAGCGCAAACGCAATAGCGCCATACTGTGCCGTCTTCTTTGGTTTCACTGCGATGCGCCAACAGGCGAACGCCATTGCATTGCGGATTCGGACAGCGCGGCCGCGTGAATTCGACAACGGACAGCGGCGCCCGAGGGCGCTTTCGCTTGACTGCGCAGCGGGTAGCGGCCTTCGCGGGCATTACACGATTAGCCCCCATTGCGGCGTCGCATCTTCGTTGTCACCCACGCCGATCGCCATTGCCGCACCGACGATTCCGTCGATACGTTCGACGCTCTTTTTCTTGCTCGGCTTGATATTGCCGGCCGCATCGGTTTCCGCCGCCGCGTTCGATGCCATCCACCGTAGCACGGGGTTCCCGCCATGTTCCAACTGTCCGCCCAATAGCAACCGTTCAAGCTCTTTGGCCGCGGGGCTCATAGTGGCGAACCCTTGCCCAAACGCGAAGATTTCAAAACCATCGCCGGCCAACTGATTGAGCAATTGTGAAGCGTTCCAGCGGTCGGCCGCAATCTTGGTGATGTTGAATTTCTCGCCCAGCTCTTTTATGTCGCGGCGCAGCACGTCGTAGTCCGTCACGTTGCCATCGGTGAGCGAAATAAACCCCTGCTTGGCCCACGTCAGATATGGCACACGATCGCGCCGTTCTCGTTGTTCCGCGTTGTCTCTGGGGATCCAAAAAAACGGCAGCAATCGCGCTTGCCATCGTGATTGAATTTCAACACGAATGCCGAAATGTCGGTCGTGGTCGATAGGTCCAGGCCGGCGTACATTGCTGGCCGGCTAACCGTTCGAATATTTCCGCACGCCATTTGGTTGCATCGGCCGGCTTGCCGGCATCCCATTTATCCATCGGCAACCAGCGAACATCGGTTTCCGTTTGTTGATTTAGGTGCAACCGGCGAAATGTGTTCTCATACGTCGGGGTTTCCTGTGCTCGTTGGCATTCGCGCTCGAGATATTCGCGGCTAACGGAAATTCCCAAGTTTGGATTCGCCTTGTACCACAATTCAGGATCGCGCCAATCTTCGCCGATCGGCAATTCGTAAATCACTGGCAGGAATCGTGAATCGGGAATGATGCCGTCGCGCACGCCGCAAGCGTAGTGGTACTTCTCATTGCAGATTGATTCTCGGGCATAGTCCGCGGTGGTAATAAATAACATCAGCGGTTGCGCACGGTTAGCACTAGCCATCGACGTGGCCAGGGCATCGACTAGATCGCGGTTCGGCTGCGCGTGCAGCTCGTCAACGATGCCGATATGCAAATTCATGCCGTGCTTGGTGCCGGCGTCGGCGCTCACGCTGGCGAAACTGGCGGCCGGATCATCACGCAGCACGATAGACCGCTGGCCCACGCCGCCGAAAATCTGCGCCTTCGATTCCAGATAAGGCGAACGCCGCACCATGTTGGAAGCGTGCCGGTAGAGCAATGCAGCTTGGTCGCGCGTCGCCGCGGCCGAAACGATCATCGCGCCGGGTTCGTTATCTTCGAACAAACCGTAAAGCGCGAGCCCGGCACACAAAACAGTTTTACCTTGCTTTCGAGCACAGAAAATTAGCGCTTCCCTATAGCGTCGAACCGTGCGTCCTTCGTCGTCCAACTGAACCCAGCCGAACAAATTGGCCACAATTGCCTTTTGCCAATCTTGGAGCATTAGCGGCTTGCCGGCCAAACTCCCTTCGACGTGGCAAAGTCGCGTTTCGAAAAACTCAATCGCCTTGCGTGCCAGCTTCGGTTCGAACCAACTGCCGTTTGGGGTTGCGTTTGGATCGTGGCCGGGCACAAGCATGATGATGCGCTGCAACTCAGCATCGGAGATTTTCTTAAGCTTCTGCGTCGGCTTGGTGCGCGGCTTGCGCTTTGGTTTTTGCTGTTCGCGCTCACGCCGATTCGCATGGCGACTGCCACGCGCTTTCAGTTCGGCGACGCTCATTTGTTTTGGTCCGCGTTTACCCATGATTTAGCCTTTCAAAAACCGAAGCGTATATGTGAAACTGGGGCGGTCGGTTTGCAAAATGAAAGTTAAAAGTTTCGATCTTGCCCCTCCCGCCTATCTTCGCCCAATGCTTCGTGACGTGGTGTGTTGTTCGGTCGTGCTTCGCCGTGTCTGTTCTGCCACGTAGGACACTCCTGCCACTTTCCCGCTATGTCCCTTATGGTTCGTGTGTGCGCGCGTGCGTATGTACTCAATTGAAACCGTCCTAAATGGCATTGCGTTGTCATCATTGAACTTGCGTCAAAACTTGGCGTCCTAATGCCGTCCTACGATGTGTCCTATATGTCCTCTACCAACTTGTGCCAATCGACGCATATTGCTTAATCCTCTCGGGCACGTCGTATGCAACTGTTGTCGACGGTCCGCCGACCCACAAAAGCCCGCGCCCATGTGTCCTACAACGATTCACTGTGAGACGCATTAGCGAGCCCTCTTCTGACCCTTGTTTGACCATGCGCGTGACCATCGTCGGGCCTGCGTTTGACTGCGTTGCCGTCCGCCACCACTGGCAAGCAACGTCGTTCGGTATGTGAACGTGATCGGCGTCGGGGTCATACCCGAGGCGCTCGAGCCGCTGGCAGAAGTAATCTTCGATGGCCATCGATTCCTCATCATCGACGTTGCACTCCGCCTGCCGCTCCAAAATTACCGCCTGCGCCTCATTGGGCTCGGGCAACCGCGCCAGTACAGCCGATTCCCAGGCCGACCACCGCGAAGCCTTGGCCAACTCCGTGCCGGCGAGGCAAAGAATGCCGCTACGTCGCCGATGATGTTCCAGCGGTGACGCTCGATAAACGCGATTGTTTCCTCTTTCCATGTGCCGTTGTAATCCGGCTTGCCCAGCTTGATCGTGATGCACCTCTGCGCCAGGTCTTTTGATAATGCCGCGCCATTCATCGTGATGGCCCAGGTGAACGTATTGGGGCGCGTTTCCTTCGCCGAAATACATGCGATGGCCGCTGATCGTCCAGCTAGTGATTAGCGCTTCCAGTTCCGCCCATGAAAATCTGCTGGTTTTGACGTTGTCGCACAACACCACGCGCTTCGTGGCCGCCGCCGGCGTGAGTAATCGCTTTTTGAATGCGTCGGCTTTTTCGTCCGGCTGCAAATCGAATATGCCGCCAACCAGCCGGCCGCACATTTCAACCAGCGTTGTTTTCCCCATGCCGCGCCCGAGCGGTGCAGTAATGCTCCACGCCGGCCGTGTGCCAGGATCGCCGCCCCAGAATAGAGTTGCGAAAATCGCCAGGATCAAATCGCGGTCAATCGTCGTCGATGGGCAAAATCGGTCAACCAACTGCCCGAGGTGCAAACCGTCGCCGGGAATAACCTGCGGGTGGATGTAGTAGTGATTCGCCCGCGGTGGAAAATGCGGATATTCATCGACGGCATCGAAGCGCTAAGACTCTTTGCAACAGTCCGGCGTGAAATTCCCGCTTTGTCACGCAGCCCGCTACTTGTTTCCATTCGACGGCACCAACTTTTAGGTGTAAGCCAGGCGAATAGATCATCGATATTTTCCAGCCATTCAATCCGATGGCCGTGAGGAGCAAATAGTAGATCGCCAACCCGGTACAAATCGTCGCAGTCTGCTCCAAGGGTTTTCGCGATTATATCGCCATCGCAATGGGAATTATCTTGCGATCTTCACCTTCGCGTTCTTATGGAATTGCGGACGACGTTCAGCGCGGCGCCAGCGGCATCGCGGGCTTTCGAGCGTTCAATCGGTTCAGGCAAATTTTCCTTAACCGATTTTCCATGATTTTGCCTTTGATTATTTATCGCCGACGTTTTTCAAAGTGCATTGTTCGCCTGCCGTTGTTCTAGCAGATTGCCCCGCGGACCTTCCGCCTCGAGCGCATCGTCGATCTTGTGCTCTAATTCGCCATTGCTCCACGGTGGCTGGCAAGTCTGATTCCATTCCGAAAGTAGCTCGAGCGCTGCACCACGTTCCAGTGCGAAACCCTGAACCAGAACACAAGCTGCGTGAAATGTTTGACCATGACCGCCCGAGCCGCTTATCGCTGGAGGAACTTTGTCAAGATACTTGCGGGCTCGGTCGATCATGTCCGAGGTGCAGTGACGGTCAAATGACCATTGATCGCTGGTGGCGCGAGTCGCTTTTGCACTTCGTCAGCCAGAGTATTGACGGCCGCCGCAAGCAGGCCGGGTGCAACCTTGGTCGGTTCGCCCTCAATGTCCCAAGTGATATGCTCGCCGGTTTCGTGAACACTGCCGGGAAACACGGTTTGCACCCCAGTTGATCGCAACTCCACGATCATCTTTTTGCCGTGTTCTTTCGGTAATCGATATTGGCGTGTTTCGACCGGGCCAGTGACCACATACAACCGATGGCTGCGCCGCGAGCTATCACGGCCAAACTCTGCGCCGGTCGCGGGCAGATAATTGTCGGCCAACTCTCGGGCTAACTGGTGGTCTAAATCCACGTCGATTAACCACCGCGAGGCATCGCCCAGCGAAATGCCGACGTTGTCCTTATCGTTGAAATAGCGCGGCAATTCCGATTCGCTAATTCGCAACTCTTGCCAGCTATCAAGCCGCGGTGCCTTGCTCTTTGGCGGAATTGGAACGACCGACCAGCCGCGGGAAATGTATCCGGCTGCAATGTCGATTACGCTCATGGCCGCACCTCGAGCGCATTCAAGATCAGCCGATGGGCTCGGTCGTATTCGGGAGTGCCAGGCCGATAGATTTCCTGCAATTTGCGTTTGAGAGATTCAAACAAACGCCAGTCGGTTTGACGATCGTCATGGCCGGCACGTTCGGCAATGGCCACCAACTTGGCCAACTCTTTGTGCTGCTGGCGCCGGATCAGCTTTTCGGCTTGCCACGGTGGACATGACGCCCATGGAGGCGCGGTTCTGCGGATTTCGGCCAGAAGTTTTCGCACGGCTTGGCGCCGCGAAATTTCGCTTTCTCGCTCAAGACACAATTCTGGTTTTTTGTTAGACTGATTAGGCATTTTGAATTTCGCCTCTGGCCGGCACGTTGATCGCGTGAGCCGGCTTTTGGCGTCTCTAGGGGTTAGCCTTCCGCACCGCAATCGACCGTGCGCGATTCAAGAAAATTCTCAAGATCGGTGAGCCTATATTTTGCAAGTCGGCCCACCTTAATGAATGGCAGCCGATAGCGCCGAGCGTTGCCCAGGCCGCAAGCGTTTGCTCGCCCACGCCAAGAAATTCCGCCGCTTGCTTGCGGCTCAATAATGGAGAAGAAACTGCGACAGGCATAATGCACCTCGATTAATTTGCAAGTAACGCAAACCACGTCAGTGCAATCTATGCAGATTCTTGGATTAGATGGGCGTCGGCCTAATCAACGCGCCGCTTTGACGCCGCTTTGAGAATCGCGCCATGCCCGTTCCAATGTTGAGTGCTTTCGTTTGCAAGTCGGATAGATTTTTAGAAACTTCTCAGCGAATTTCCGAATGTCGCCATGCCGATCTGGTTTGCCACCTAGCGACCGATTGACGTATGCAACGAATTTTCCGGACCAACCGGAAATGTTTTTGGGTCTGCGCCGCTTTCGGTGAGGCTATTATGCGACCCTTTAGAATTGGCCATTGAGTTTCCAATTCTCGGCTGCGCTCGCCCTTTGCAAATTCGCGGACAGCGAGACAATCGGATTCAGCGCCAAGTATGGCTAGTTTCGTTTTATTGCGGTCGATCAATTCAATGATGGCAAGCCGGTCAGTGTCAGCGGCCGATTGGATCAATTGAAACTCATCATGCAGCTTTCGACGCGGCCCAGGCTGCCCAACTAGGGAGTTCAATTCATCATGATACAGCCCAATTGGCCGTGCCGAATTGATCCACGTTTCAACTGCATCGATAATCTTGGCAGTGATATGCTTGCCTGCGATATTATTTTGCTTTGCCATTGGTGGCCTTCCGTTTCTTTGGCAATTTCGTCGCCGCCAATAACGCCGTCGTGGCTGCATCGACCGATTGCCGCACCGGCTCAAACGTCAATCGCGAATAGATTTCCGTCGATTGCAAGCTCTTGTGGCCGAGGCTGCGCCCGATAACCGGCAGACTGGCGCCCGCGATTGCCTGCCAACTGCCGAGGGTTCTGCGAAGATCGTGAACGCGCAGATCGGTTAGGCCGGCATTTTGGAGAATGCGGGCCCAACTTGATTTCGGCTCGACAACATGGCCCGTGCTGCCCCATGATGGAAACACCCAGGGCGAACCGTTTTTTTCGGATTCCCGCCGCTCCAAGATTTCGACGGCCTTCGCCGGCAAGTGTACTAGCAAGGGTTCATCGTTTTTCGTGTATGGCACTCGCCACAGTGCCGATTGCAAACGCAATTGCTCCCACTGCATGGCCGCCACGTTCCCGCGGCGCACGCCAGTGAGCAACGCCACGGTGAAATAGTCCTGCCACAGTTGCGGCTCTTGCTTCAGCGCCTCGCCAGAATGCGGGAAGCTCGTCCGGTTGTAAAAACCGATCGCGGGATTGCTCGGGAAACGGCTCGATTTTCTCAGCGGGATTGCGGCCGCGATAACCGATGTTGTCGGCCTTATTGAACAGTTTTTTGACCAGTGCCACGATGCGATTCGCTAGCACGGGCCCAGAGTCTTTTCCCAGCTTGGCATGGAGCGATTGCACCTCGGCCTTGCTAATGCTCGACAACCGCCGCGGGCGAAGATGTGCCAGATACTTGTCGAACCGCTTTTGCTCTTGCTCCCAGCTTCGCAAGCGGCCCTGCGCATGCTTTTCGACCCACCAGTCGAAGAGTGCGCGCAAAGGTATGTTCAACCCTAGCTGATCGTCGTTCAGCGACAGGGTTCTCTCCCGAGGCGACGCGCCCCAGTAGCTTTTGCGCTTCGGTCCGGGCTTGCTCCACAGTCACGTCAGGAAAGCGCCCAATGCGATATTTCGTCGGGCGGCCGTCGATCCGCTTGTAGAGAAAAAACGAGAGAGAATCGCCCGAGCGAAGCTCAGCGATCAAACCAGGCTGCTTTGAATCGCGCACTAGCCGGCGGTCTTCGAAGTGAGCCAGCAGGTCGGTCAGTGCGGCCTTCGTGAAATTGATTTTTTCGCCCATGTTGGCGGCCCCGTGTTTTTGTCGGCGCTACGCGGGCGCTACACTGACGGTCAAACGTCGTCAATTTTCGTGTAGCGCCGTGCATTCGTTTTAGCCGAGAAAATCGGGAATTGTCAAGCGCCGTCAAACATGGTGCAACACCGGGTAGTGTACTAGCGTATATTTCCTAAACACTAGGTCGCAGGTTCAAGTCCTGCCGAGGGTACTGAGCGTCGGGAAGATAGGATGCAAAATGCAGAACGCCCGGCGCTGAACGCTTGATGCAGACGGCAGATGGCCGACTCAGCGGGCGGCGGAATTTCCCGGCGCGGGCCAGAATGGCGGCGCCGACGGCGGAGTTGTCTTCACCGGTTTTGGCGACTAATTCTTGTTGGACGCTGCCCGATTGTTGGCTGCCCAAACCGAGAACTTGCCAATGGCGATGATCGGTGCGCGCTAGCGTATAGCCAGAGTTGATAACCGCTTGCTTGGTTTTGGTGTCGATCGCCACCAGAGCAAGCTTAACGGTGCCCATCGATTTGGTGCGCTCGAAGAAGGCGAGCTTCGGAATAGCCAACGTGGCTGGTGGCGGCAGGGCGATTCCCGGGAAGCCCAAATACATTTCGTTGCGATCGGTGCCGACGCCGCCAGAGCCAATTTCGACTACCACGTCGGCCTCGTCGGCTTTAGCTACCAGCGTGCAATGGTCGGCCAGGAGTCGTTCGTGCAGTGCGACGAGGATGTAGTTCTTATCGGTGCAATCGAAGTATTGCGTATCGACGAACACTTTTGCGCCGGCGATTGGATGCAAATCGAACTTATCCAGCGCACGATCCGCGGCACTGGAGATGAGCAATTGTTCGATCCCAGTCCGTGCGGTATCAGATTGTTTAATGGTCGTGCAACCGGCCAATGAAACGAGACCTAATCCGGCAAATGCGAAGACTAAAAGGCGCTGCCGGCATCTCGGACGTGACAAGCAGATCGACCGCGCTAACAGTCCGGGACAATTTGAAGAAATGGATCGTTTCAATAACATAGCAAGCGGCGGCGGGCGGCATCTAATAAACAGCGATTAATACAGAGTCCGTCGATTGTTTATCGGCCGCGAAAGTCTGCGGGTTGAGACGAGTTTTCCGTCAAGCTGGCATGCTTGGGAAATTGGGCAAAAGCACTGCGTTCTGCACAAATTGGCGTGTCAACGGAGGGCTAAATAAACACTCTCTAACGGCTAAACGATTGCAAACTTTTTCGCCCACAGCCGGGTTGCAATTTTCGGTATTTCGGAGAAAATGGCGGATTCTTCGCCTGCCAAGATGATAGCATCGGACGGCAACGCGCCGGAAGCAAGTTGCTGCCGCTTCTAGGTTTAGCAATAGACCGCCGGGCGGGCGTACCCGGGGTTGTTCCGACAAGGAATTCGCAATGGCTGAAACATTACAGGTTGAAAAACGCAAGGTGCGCGGAAAGCGCAACGCCAAACGGCTGCGCGGCGATGGCAAAGTGCCAGCAGTGCTGTACGGGCACGGCGAGGAAGCCGTTAGTTTGGCGGTGCCAGCAGAGCAGATCACCGCGGCGGTGCGGCACGGTTCGCGCGTGGTGCAATTGAAAGGCGCTGCGAGCGACAGTGCCTTAATCAAGGAATTGCAGTACGACACCTATGGGCTGGAAATTCTGCACGTCGATTTCGCACGCGTGTCGGCCGACGAGCGAGTGCGCGTCAAAGTTCCGTTGGAAATACGAGGTCAAGCGGCAGGCGTGAAAGAAGGGGGCGTGCTCGAGCATTTGATTCACGAAGTGGAAATCGAGTGCCCGGTAAGTGCCATTCCTGAGAAGATCCAAATCAATGTCGCCGAGCTCAAGATGGACCAGTCGTACCCCGTCGGAAAAGCGACGCTTCCCGAAGGAGTGAAGATCGTGAGTTCGACCGAGGAAGTCGCCGTACAGTGCTTGAAACCTCTGGCGGAAGAAGAGGAAGCGGCCGCCGGTCCGGCAAGCGAAGGGGTTGAACCGGAGTTGATCCGCAAAGAGAAGGCGACTGAAGAAGAGGAGGAGGCATAAGCGCTGTGAAGCTCGTCGTTGGACTGGGCAACCCCGGCCGAAAATACGAGGGAACGCGCCACAACGTCGGTTTTGCCGTGCTCGATCATTTGGCCCAGCGTCAGCATGCCGCTGGAGCGAAACACAGTTTTCAAGGAGAAGTCACAGAAACAGAATTACATGGCCATCGGGTTTTGCTACTCTGGCCGCACACATTTATGAATCTGAGCGGGGCGAGCGCGATCGCCGCGCGAGATTTTTACAAGCTTGAAAATGACGACCTGTTTGTGGTGTGCGACGATTTTAATTTGCCGCTGGGAAAACTGCGGATTCGTCCGCAAGGTTCGGCGGGAGGGCAAAAAGGATTGGCCGACATCATATTGCGGCTGGGAACCGAAGCGGTCCCCCGGCTGCGGATTGGCGTCGGGCCGGTGCCAGAGCGCTGGGACCCCGCCGATTTCGTTTTATCGAAGTTCGCCAAGCAAGAACTAGGTGAGATCGAGCTGGCAATCGTCCGGGGGGCAGACGCTGTGGAAGATTGGATCAAGCTTGATATGAAGGAATGCATGAATCGGTACAATTAAGTGCCTGGGTGGCTATGTGTCTTGGTGTCTCGGCACATAAGCCTCTCTAAGCATCTTACAAATAGCCACAGACACTTAGACACCAAGACCCGCAGACACTTCCAGGAGCTTTCCCTTGTCGCAGCAGCACGTTTACGAAGGCATGTTCATTTTAGACTCGAACCGATACGCGCGCGATGCGGCCAGCACGGTTTCGACAATTCCATCCACCATCGAACAGTTCGGGGGCAAAATATTGGCCAGCCGGCTGTGGGAAGAACGTCGATTGGCGTACCCCATTAAAGGGCAGCGCAAAGGCACGTATTGGCTCACCTATTTTAAGCTGGAGGGTGGCAAGCTCGACGAACTCACTCGACAGTTTCATTTGAACGAAGGCATTTTGCGGAACCTGTTGCTGAAGATCGACCCGCGCATTGCCGAGGCGATGGTCGAGCACGCCCTGACCGGCGGCGGACCGATGGGCGAGCGGAAGGCCAAGCCCGAAGTGGAAGCCAAGGTCGTACCTGAGATCGAAGGCGTAGAAATAGACGTTGAAACCCCCGAGGAAGAATAATTTTTGGGGCCTGAGCACCTGTGGATCGAACGGTTGGATTCACCGGTTGACTGGATGGCGGAGCGTGGCGGCTCCAACGACATCTTGGACCAGAACTTTGCCGCAAATGCCCGCACGCCGCCGCCGGGCGCAGCACGATTGTATTCACCATTTCAATGTGATAACTTACTCGGAATGACGATACGTTTGTTCAGCAAGAGCTTCGGCTCGGGAGACGACCATGGCCAGCTATAATCGCGTCATTTTGATGGGTAATCTGACTCGCGATCCGGAACTGAAATACATTCCCAGCGGCATGGCGGTGACCGATGTCGGCCTGGCGGTGAACGACCGCCGCAAAAACGCTCAAGGTGAATGGGTCGAAGACACCACCTTCGTCGACGTCACCCTGTGGGGCCGCACCGCGGAGGTTGCCAGCGAATACTTGAACAAAGGTTCGCCGGTGCTTATCGAGGGACGGCTGAAGCTGGATACTTGGGAGAAAGACGGCAAGAAGAATTCGAAGCTACGTGTGGTCGGCGAAAAGATGCAAATGCTTGGCGGCAAGGGTCAAGGCGGCGGAGGCGGTTCGGCACCGCGCGCTGGCAAGCAAAGCCAAGGCGCCGAAATGCAGGCGGCTGAAGCGGCGGCTGCCTCGTACGATTCGGGCAGCGAGGCCCTCCCGACTTGCCATTTTAGCGGTACGCAGAAATTGAACGTGCGCTCGAAGATCGATTCGCCGCGTTATTCATAATTCGCAAAAATTAGATGCTGGAGATATAAAAACATGCCATCGGCCAAATCCGCTATTATCCCCTCACGCGATCGCCGCATTAAGCGCGGCGAGCATGGAGGAATTGAATTGTTGCTCATTCAATCGGTCGATCATCTCGGCAAGCAAGGCGAGGTGGTCGAGGTGCGGCGCGGCTACGCGATGAACTATCTATTGCCGCAGGGACTGGCCACCGTCGCCACCGACCATCACAAGCGGATGGTCGAGAAGCACAAAGCCAAGCTATTGCAAATTCAGCACGAACGCTTGGCGGGCTTGCGGCAACTGGCCGACCGAATTGCCGCCCAAAGCGTCACCATCGAAGCCAACGCCAACGACGAAGGGCACCTGTATGGCTCGGTGGCGCGCCTGAAATCACCAAGGCCCTCAAGCAGCATGACGTGACGGTTACTGCCGATCAGGTACGCCTTAAAGGCCCGCTCAAGGAACTTGGCTTGTACACCGTCGATATTCACCTCGGGCAGGAAATTGAAACGCAGCTCAAAGTCTGGGTGGTGCCGACGGTGGGCGAGACGGAGGCGCAAGCCGCCGAGGCGAAGCCCGCCGCCAAGGCTGGCGAAACTAAGCCGGCCGGCAAATAACTTCCGCGCGGGGCGATTGCGCCGTGTTGTGTCACGGAGGGACGGTCGATGTCGACGGTCGAGCGAAAACAGGGTGCCAAAGGGGTTCGCAAGCCGCCGGTCAATTCTGAAATTCTCGACCGCCAACCCCCGCGCAATCTCGACGCGGAAAAGGCGGTGCTCGGCAGCATCCTGCTCGTGCCGCAGGTGTGTGACGACGTCACCCTCATCCTGCGCCCGGAAGATTTTTACGACGATGCCAATCAAAAGCTCTTTGCCCATCTCCGGGAGATGCACGACAGCGGCAAGCGCATCGACATGACACTCTTAGTCGATCGCCTGCGCTCCTCGGGCGATTACGAAAGCGTAGGGGGCGCGGTTTACCTGGCCGATATCGCGCAGCGTGCCGACCGCCTCGCACGCCAGCCACTATGCGGAAATTGTGCGCGATAAGGCCATGCTGCGGGCCCTCATCGAATCGAGCACCGAGATTCTGCGCGACGCATACGATGCCGCAAGCGAACCGCGCGAGCAGCTCAACCGGGCCGAGCAAACGATCTTCGAAATTATGGACGAGCGCCACGGCAGCAAAGTGCTCGGCGCAGGAACTCATTGCCGAAGCCTTCGCGAGGATTGATCTGCGCGTCAAAGGCGAACACAAAGTGGCCGGCGTCGATACCGGCTTTGTGGAGCTCGACAATCTGATGGGCGGGCTGCACGATTCGGAACTCAATATTATCGCCGCCCGGCCGAGCATGGGAAAAACCGCTTTCGCTCTGAACATCGCCGAGTATGTGACCTGCCAGTTGCAGGTGCCAACGCTATTTGTCAGCCTGGAAATGTCGGCCATCGAACTGGCCGATCGCTTGCTATGCGCTCATGCGCGCGTCGATGGGCAGCGGCTGCGCACCGGCCATACGACGGTCGAAGATCGTCAGAAAATTATCGAATCGTGCAGCGTCATTAGCCAGGCGCCGCTGTTCGTCGACGATAGCCCCAGCCGCACGGTTACGGAAATCGCCGCCGTAGCGCGCCGCCTGAAGCGAAAGCACAAATTGGGATTGGTCGCCATCGATTATTTGCAGTTGATCGAACCCGATAATCCGAAAGACAATCGCCAGGAGCAGGTGGCGCGCATTGCACGGCGGCTAAAGGGGCTGGCGCGCGAATTGAAATTGCCGGTCATTTGCCTGGCTCAGTTGAATCGCCAAGCAGAACAGGGGCGCGACAACATTCCGCGGTTGAGTCACTTGCGCGAATCGGGCGCTATCGAACAAGATGCCGACGTCGTTATGTTCGTGCATCGGGAAGAATACTACCTGACCCCCGACGAGCGCGAAAAAGAGCGCCAAGACGGCAACCCGCGCGGGCTGTTGGGCGGGGCACAAATTATCATCTCCAAACAGCGCAACGGACCGACCGGTGACGTGAAATTGCTCTGGCAGAGGGAATTCACGCGGTTCGCCAATCCGGTGAATCGTCCGCACGATGAATTCGAGCAATACGCACCCAGCGCCGAGCCGTTCTAGTTCGTTAATCACGCGTGCGGCGCGGCGCCACCCACCAATCGCAACATCTGTTCATGCAGCGGTTTGGTCGCCGCAGCGACGAAACGCGGGTGGTCAAGCCGCATGGGGTGGCCGTTGTAATCGGTGAGCACGCCGCCCGCTTCCAGTATCATTAGTGCGCCGGCTGCTACATCCCAAGACTTTGTATTGCCGCCCCAGTAGGCATCGTAGCGGCCTGCCGCCAGGTAGCAGAGGTTCAGGGCCGCCGAGCCCGTGCGCCGCACCGCCTGGCAAGCGACGATCACGCGCTCGAACTCGGCCAAGTCGTGCGGCTGCACTTGCGGGGGAAAGCTCACGACGGTCACCGCTTCGGCAATATCGGTCGTGTCGCTCACTCGAATCGATTTGCCGTTGAGATACGCTCCCTGCCCGGCTTGGGCCGTGAAGCATTCTTTGGAAACGGGATCGAACACCGCCCCGCACACCAGGGTGCCGCGGCGCTCCAGTGCCACCGACGAGCAATAATGCGGGATGCCGTGAATGTAGTTTGTAGTGCCATCAAGCGGATCGACCAGCCAACGATATTCGGAGTCGGCATTGCCGGCTGGATTACCTTCCTCGCCCAGGAAGGCGTGGTCGGGAAAGGCGCCGAGCACGATGCGGCGGATTTCGGCCTGGGAGGCAAGGTCGGCGTCGGTCACCAAGTCGAAGCGGCCCTTTTCGCGCGTGTCGAAGCGGCCGACCCAGTCGAGCAGAATTTGGCCCCCCGCGCGGGCGGCCCGTTCACAACAAGATAAAAAATCGCTCATTTTGCCTGCTGAAAAGCCTGAATCTACCAAACCTGCGAAGGTTCGTCGCGTGGTAATAGTGCATATGCAACGGTAATCGCTGGTCTCTGAAACCGCCGTTTTATTGGGTGGGTTGCCCGCCCACCCCTCATCTTTTTTTAGACAAAGCTGGACATTTCATAAGAACTTGGTATTATCGGCGGATGTGGAGCACGGGGAAGTTCAGGTAGGACGGTCACGGTAGTTGCACCTGTTCATTCGAGTATCCTGAATCATTTTTATCATCCCTGCCAGGTGACCTAAACAACGGCGGCCTCTTCTCTGTTCCGGCCCCGCCGACTTACGAAAGTGAGCGGCGGGGTTTTTTATTGGCTGCGATCCGCTGCTTAAACGTACCCGTATGCTCTCAACTGTCTGGCAGCTTGATGGAACGGTTGCCCGCGCGGCAATCGGCCAGTGGCGAGCGAGCGTGGAATTGTTGCGGCCGGCCCAAGGGATCGTGCTCGAACGTATATCGCCACACGCGCCAGTCGCGGAAAAGTGGAAAGTTTTGGGCATCGACTTTGGCGAGCGTGCGCCGCTTGATGCCGCGCGGTTGGATTCGTACACGCGCGCGAGCGACCTGGTGGCGACTTACGATGAAGCACCAGCGCAGCAAATTTGCGCGCAAATTTACTGGCGCGTGCTGGAACCTGACCAGTTTGCGCCGCAAACAAATGAAGCGATCGAAGCGGCCTTTGAGCTGATTGTTTCAGCGAATACTAGCCGGTTAGATGGTGATCCACAGTCAGCAGTGCACAGCCAGGTGGCTGGCGCAGTCGAAGTGCTGGAACTGGCTCACGACGATTCAGATGCCAGCGCGATAACGATTCTTCCCGCTGGCCACGCCGTCTGCGCATGCCAAGAAAGCGTGCGGATTCATTGTGCGGCCCGCAGACCAGCGTCTGAGCTATATCGAAATCGCTCATCCCAGCGACGCATGCCAGAGCGGAGTACGAAGAAACGATCGAACCGCCGGCACAGAGCTGATTCACCATCTGTTCCAGCAGCGATTAGAAAAGGGAGTCATACTGCGGGCGCGAATTCGCGCTGCAATCGTAGCTCGACAATGCGATGAGTCAGTCGCCATGGATGCCGTTACGGCATTTGCCTTGGCCGAGCCACCACTTACGGTTTAGCTAGCCGTTGCCCCAACCCTCGAGGGGCTGGGGCAACCCCCGGCGAAAACACGGCGATTGTGCTGAGTTTTTGCAAAATTCGCGTAGGCAGAAATCGCAGGCTCGGCTAAACTGCCCATCCTGCCATTTCCGCGTCGCTACGACCGACTTTTAACTATGCCGCGCAAGGAGGCGCCGAATGCCACAGCGGCCATTGCGTTTCATTCATGCCGCCGATCTGCACCTCGATCGGCCAGTTCATGGATTGACTGAAGCGCCTGAACATCTGGTCGATTTGCTCATCGACGCCCCCGCCCGAGCTGCGGTGAAAGTATTCGACGCGGCGATTGACCAGCGCGCCGATTTTCTCGTGCTGGCAGGCGGCATTGTCAATCCACGTCACGCATCACCATACGAAATCATGCTGCTGGCCGAGCAGTTCGAGCGACTGAATGCCGCGAGCATTGCCGTTTACTGGGCTTTGGGACCGCGCGATGGCATTGAAGCCAGCGTATTTCGCAGGTCGTGGCCCGCCAACGTGCATTTGTTTCCGCGTGGATGCGTCAAGCGCATGAGGCACGAAATCGATGGAACAATGTTTTGCGAGATCATCGGCCGAAGCCACGATGACGAGGGAAGTGGGACACCGGCGGAATGGGAGCCCATTGATAAGGGTCACTTTTCGATTGCCGTAGTCCACGCCGATTTCAGCGGCAACGATCTTCGCAACCGCGGAATCGATTATTGGGCTCTCGGAGGAAATCCGGCGCGCAGCACGCCGCTGCACATGGCGGGCTGCGTCGCCCATTACCCGGGCACTCCGCAAGGACGAACCCCGAACCAGACCGATCCGCATGGTTGTACGCTAGTAAGAGTCAGCGAAGCCGGAGAATGCACGCTTGCTCCCATTAACTGCGATCTCATTCGCTGGCATGCACCGCATATCACGCTTACGGCAACGGCCAGCCGAAACGAACTGGAAACGTCGCTTCGACAACAAACTAGCGCGATTCTTGGCGAATCTCACTGCCCGGCGATGATCCAATGGAGAGTATCGTGTAGTGGCCCGCTATCGGCGGCGCTGCGGGCGGGACAACTCAACAGTGAAATGACCGCCATGTTGCGGAGCGAATTCGGCCATCGTTCTCCGCTGGCCTGGACGATTGGTGTAGCGGCAGAGCTACCATATCGGCCGCCCATCGCCTGGCGCGAAGAAGATTCGCTGCGCGGCGACTTTCTGAAAGGGATCGATGCGTAGCCACAGATGGAAGCGTGCTGCAATCGGCCGAGCCGACTTTCGATCATCAATTGTCGGACGTAATGGATTTATTCAATTCCCGATTGGACATCCCGCCGATTCTTCGCGACAAAGTCGGTCTATCGTCGCATTGGTTCGACCACCCGCTCATTCGTGCTCGCGTTCTCAAAGAAGCTGCTTGGCTGGGGGCCGATTTGCTGGCCCCGCAGGAGGCGGCATCATGAGATTGCGTGACGTCGAAATCGCTGGCTTCGGGGTTTGGAGCGAGTTGAAGCTCGATGACTTGTCGCCAAAATGCACCGTTTTTTACGGTCCCAACGAGGCGGGTAAAACCACGTTGCTGGAATTCCTGCGTGCCGCGTTGTACGGAATTTCGAGCGAGCGGCGTGTGCGATACTTGCCGCCCCTTCGGGGTGGAAACGCGGGAGGAACGATTACTGTCGCCGATAGCGCGCTGGGAAAACTGCGCATCCAGCGCGGCGACTTCCAACAACCAGACGAACAAGCCACAGTTCAAGCAGCCGATGGAACGCCAAAGAGTGGCGCGCTGGTCAAGCAGCTTTTGCACGATGTTGATGAGATAACCTTTGAAAATGTTTTCGCAATCGGTTTGCGCGAAGTACAAGAGCTGGGCACACTGACCGATTTGGAGGCAGCGAAGTGGTTGTACTCGATTTCGATGGGAATTGATCGAGTTTCGCTCCATCAGGTGCAGCAGGAACTAGAGCACTCGCGAAATCGCATTGCCGCAACGGATGATCGCCCTTCGCAAATTGGCGAATTGATCCTCGAGCGCGACCGGCTGCTGCGCGAAATCGAACAGTGCGAAAGCATGGCGCAGCGCCATGCTGATCTGCTCGCGAAGCAATCGCGATGCGAAGAAGAATTGCTCAGCGTCGAAAAGTCGCTGACCGAACTTGCGCATGAGCGCGAGTGGATGCAAGCGGCCATCGCTATTTACGAGCCGTGGCGGCGGCGATCGGCCGCGTGCGCGCAACTCGATGCGATTTCCAGCCAATCGCCTTGGCCCGATGATGCGGTTGCGCGAATGAACCGCATTAGCTCTCGAATCGAGACACTGCGCCAGGCGCACAGGCGAACGGCGCGGCGCTGCGCCGTATTGAGCAGACGAATTCGCGCAATTTCGCTCGATGAGAATATCTGGCGCAAGCGCCTCGAATCCTGGCAGCGGCGGAGCATGAATCATGGATCGCCAACATTGAACAAGAGCTGCGTGCAGCCGAAGCGGCGGTCAATTCGCTTGCCTCAGAACATTCCGCGGCCCAAAGTCAATTCAGAAATTTGATTCCAGATGCCGATGGCCGGCCACCACAACTCGAGTCAAAAAAATGGCGCATGTTGCGAACGTCAGCCCGCGAAATGTCGCAAGCACGACGGATATTTTCCAGAAGCCATAAGGAATTGGCAAGCCGGCAGGCAGGTTTGGAAAGCCAGCGAGATCAAATGGATTCGGCGCTGGGATCAAACGCCGGGCGTCGCGACTTGAACGCCGCGGTAGAAACCGCCGGCGAGCGCGTCAGCCAACTGCGGAGGCGCATTCAACTGGATGATCAGCTCGCGCAGCTTGCCAGAACACAATCGGAGCTAGAACGGCGGGCCGCCGACTTGACCCATCGACAGGTTTTGCCCTTGTCAATCGTCATCAGCTTGGGATGTGCCTTCGCCGTGGGTGTGATGATGTTCTTAAGCGGGCTGATCTTGCCCGCCTCGTTCACTGGCGCATGGGAATGGCCGCTTGTGATCCTAGGGCTAATGTTGGCAGCAGCGGCGGGCAGCGCGAAATTCGCATTGCAGAAATCGCTCTACACCCAATTAGGCTCCGCCCAAAACGAATTGAGCCTCGTGCAGGCACAAGCAAAGGACGCGACTGCTGAGCGTGACAGTTTGGAGCGATTGTTGCCAAAGGGTCCGGGACCTTTGGCTGCTCGATTGCAATTGGCCGAGCAAGAGCATTCGAAATTGGAGTCGCTTTTGCCGCTGGAGGCCCAACGACAAAGTATCCAAGAGTCGGCCGCACAGATCGCGAGCGAGCGGTCGGCAGCGAAACTGCGATACCATCAAGCACTGCAAAAGTGGCGCGAGAGATTAGCCGCCACTGGATTGCCACAGCATTTAAAACCGTCGCAACTGCGGGCCCTTTCCGTAGCGGCTCGACACGTGACGAAACTTTCCCATCGCTTAAGAGAGGCTCAGGAATCGGCCGATCGGCACGAGCGCGAACTGACGACGTTTAGCAGCCGCATTGATCAGATCTCCTCCGCTGCTGGATTGGTTGCGGCGGGACCGCTAAGCGAACAATTGCGGATGCTGCGCCAACAATTGGGCGAGCAAGAAGATTCGCGCCACAAGCGAGAGGCGATTGTTCGCCGTCGCAAGTCGCTGCGCCAACGGACTTTTAAGTTGTCGCGACAGGCCGAGAAAATGCGCCGTCGGCAAAGGAGATTGCTTGCCGCTTGCCGTGTCGCGAATCTGGCTGAGTTCCGCGCCCGGGAGCTAGAGTTTTCGCGGCGATTGGAACTAATAGATCAGCGTGAAGCTGCGGAGCGTGAAATCGTCGCAAGAATTTCCGGCATCGGCACAGAAGCGGAATTCGCCCACGCGTTCGACTCGTCAACACGAGATACTTGGGAGGCTAAGCTGGACCAATGCGAGCGAAAGCTGGCCGATGCCCGGCGCCAGCAGCAAAGTTCATTTGAAGATCGCGGGAAAATCAGCGAACAATTGCGATTGATCGCCAGTGATCGCCGGCTGGCCGTGAAGCGATTCGAGCTGGCGCAAATTGAAGCCCAACTTTCGCATGCTGTCGAGCGTTGGCAAGTACTAACGATCACCGGAACGATACTGGAGTGGCTGAAATCGGAATATCAGCAGAATCGGCAGCCAGAAACATTGCGAGCCGCCTCCAACTATTTCGCGACATTAACGCAGGGGCGTTACCGCCGCGTGTGGAACCCGCTCGGCGAAAATTTGCTGTTGGCTGAGGATCAATTTGGCGACTCGCTGGGAATTGATGTGCTTAGCCGCGGCACGCGGGAACAGTTGTTCCTTAGTTTGCGGCTGGGGTTGGTCGAATTTCTAGCTCGCCGTGGCGTCGAATTGCCGATGATTCTGGACGATGTGTTGGTTAATTTCGACACCCCGCGTGCGGCCGCGGCGGTTCGAGTTCTTAAGGAATTTGCAAGCACCGGCCATCAATTGATAGTGTTCACCTGCCACGAGCACATCGCGCGGATGTTCCACGACGAGCAGATCGACGTGCGGCGGCTGCCCGATAAGACAATCGGCGGGTCCGCACTGCCATTCGTTGTAAGTAATCCGACTGGGGCAGCGACAGATATGCAGTTGCCGAAGGCCGAATCGGCGCCGGCGGAAATGTTGCCGATCTATCCATCGGTGATTATCGAGACAATCGCATCGGCGTCCGAGGTGCACGTGCAGATTGTGGAACCGCTGCCCGAAATTCGACTTCCGCCTGCGCCAGCCGAATTCACGCCGAAGCGTCAGCGGACCACCTCGCGCCGCCGCATCGATCCGCCGCAGCGGACTAGTTTGCTGCCAGTTCGCCGCCGCTGGGCTGCCGAGGAATTTTCTGGCGAGTTAGACGACCGCATCAATCCGCTATGGTTGCTAAGTGGTCAAGTTCGCATGGAAAAGGCCGTCGATGAATCAACTCCAAATCCGCCGGCTGGTTCGCAATCCAATGGGAGCGACGTATTGCCTCTCAAAATCCTTAATCCAGCAGCCGAGGACGAGCCGGATTTGATCGTCGTCGATGATTCTGCGACCGATTGAAGATGCAGCCGCCTCATTTGCTTGGCCTGAGCATAGCTCCGCGCGATCTGCTATCAATGCCATCGCTGCTGTTCTGCATGGTCCCCCGCGTTGCGCCGGTCCACACACTGCGGTTGGCGATCGAAAACCCACCCGCTAAAATTCCCGACTAATCGCATTTGCCAAATCGCGGCCGCTCAATCTAGAGCGACTGTCGCACAGCACCATGGATGGTGTGCAATGCCGGAAGGGATTCCGCAGCATCTTAGTTCCGAGTCGAGTGGCATCACCGACGAAGGCGACGGCCTCGGCCGACAATCGGCAGATAGCACGCATTCGGTCCGAAGGGGCGTCGATAGCTGGCGAATGAAAATCATTCTGGGCATTACGCGGCTGGTGCTGCGGTTCCCAGTAACGACCTTGGCCCTCGCCATCGGATTAGCGGCGGCTTGCGGCATCTACACGGCCACGCATCTGGGTTACAAAAGCAGCCGACTCGATTTGCTCAATCCCAAGAGCGATTACAACCGGCTGTGGATCGACTACATCCACGAATTCGGTGATGAAGACGACGCCGTGATCGTCGTCGACGGGCCCAGCCGCGACCAGGTAGTGCCGGTGCTCGTCGAACTGTCGGCTGCAATGTCGAAAGAAACGCGGCTGTTTCACGCCATTCTGCACGAAGTCGACCTTTCGAACATTCGCGCCAAAGGCTTGCACTATTTGCCCGTAAAAGAGTTGCAAACCATCAGCGGTTTTCTCGATCAGGCATTGCCGATTACCAGCGGGCAATGGTCGCAACTTCAAGTGGGAAAACAAATTGGCGGGCTTGCGCAAATGTTGCAAGCCGCCGCCGCTGGAGCGCCGGGCCTCGATGCCAACAAGGCGATCGGCGATCTGGAACGCCTGATCGACAGTTTGGCCGCCAGCTTCGAGCAAACGCCGCACTACCAATCGCCATTGCCGGGAATGCCGGCTGCATTTTCAACTCTCAGCGAGTTGGGTACCGAATATCTCGTGGCAAAAGAAGGCAAGCTTGGCTTCGTGCTGTTGCGAATTGCGGTTGGGAAAGACGAATTGGCGCGAGGCACTGAATCGATCAATGCGCTGCGCGAACTGATCGCCGACACATCGGCGCGGCACCCGAACGTGAAGATCGGCCTCACCGGATTGCCGATTATGGAAAACGACGAAATGCGTTCGAGCGAATCGTCGATGTTCTGGGGTGGAATGGTGGCATTTGTGGGTGTGGTGATCGTGGTCATTGCCGGCTTTGGAGGAGTGCGTCACGCGCTGATGGCAAATTTGGTGCTGGTGATCGCTACGGCATGGGCATTCGGCTATGCGACGCTGGTGGTGGGGCATTTGAATATTTTGAGCGTTACCTTTACTGCAACTCTTATTGGCGTGGGAGTCGATTACGGCACGTATTATGTTTCGCGCTATATGCAAATGCGGCGCGACGGCATGGCATGCGACGATTCGCTCCTGGCGACCACGCGCATTGCCGGACCCGCAATTATCACGGGCGCACTAACGACCGTCGTTGCGTTCTTCGCCACGGGCGCCACGAGCTTCACCGGCATCGCCGAACTGGGAATTATCGCAGGGGGTGGAATTTTGCTGTGCGCATTGGCCCAACTATTCGTGCTGCCGGCCATGGTGCGCGTGATCGACAATACGTCGCTAGGGGAACGATTTCCTACGCCGGTGCCTGTGTATTCGTGGATTGCTGTTTTGATGAAGGCGCCGCGTTTCATTATTGCGCTAGGAATTGGGCTGACGATTGTCGGGGCCCTTGGCGTGCGGCATCTTTGGTATGACTACAATTTGCTCAATATGCAACCGCGCGGGTTGGAAAGCGTGGAATTGGAAAAGAAACTGTTGGCGGAATGCGACCAGAGCATGTGGTATGCGATTTCCGTTGCCGATAATCGCGAAGAGTTGCTCGCGCGCAAGGCGAAATTTTTGACTCTGCCCAGCGTCGATCGCACGGAGGAAATCGTTTCACTGTTGCCGCCGGACCATGAAGAGAAACAGCCGATTATTACAGCAATTCACCAGCGGCTGGGATCGTTGCCGGAGCGCCCGCCGCTCATTCCTGTCGATCCACTCGATGAGTTGGGAACGACCTTGGCACAAGCGCAAACACTCGTGGCCCAAAACCCCAAAGGAGCTGCCTGCGCTCGGCGATTGGAGGTACTGCGTGATGCCATGCGCCGGTTGCCGGCCGCCGACTGCTACGCCAAGCTGTCGCAATTCCAGCAACAGATGGCGGGCGACCTGTTGAGCCGGCTGCATATCTTGCACGGAGTATCCAATCCCGATCCACCGCAATTGAGCGACCTACCGGCCAGCTTGGTAAGCCGATTCGTGGGGCAAAACGGGAAATTCCTGCTGAAGATTTACGGCCGCGGCGACATTTGGAACATGGACGCCCTCACCGAGTTCGTAAAGGAGGTTCGCAGCGTCGATCCCCGTGCAACCGGCAATCCGCTGCAAACCTATGAGTGCTCGCTCGAAATGCGCCGCAGTTATGAATTGGCCACGCTTTATTCGCTCGTGGTCATTGCGGGGGTTTTGTGGTTCGATTTCCGCAATCTGAAACACGTGGCGCTGGCTGCAGCGCCGCAATTCATGGGAATTGTGGTCACATTCGGGTTGCTCGGTTATTTGGACGTGCCGCTGAATCCGGCAAATTTGATGGCAGTGCCCATGATTTTGGGCATCGGCGTGGATTACAGCGTCTATATCGTACATGAATACTTGGAACAAAAGGGGCGTTACCGAATGTCGCCGGGCACAGCCATAGCAGTTGCGGTCGATTCGCTCACCACCATGATCGGCTACGGAAGTTTGCTGTTGGCATCGCATCAAGGGCTGCAAAGCCTTGGTCGAGTGCTGACGCTGGCCGTCACGTTCTGTACATTCATGTCGATCATTGTGCTGCCGGCTTTTTTGACGATAATCACACGCAAGCGTCCGCTGGTGCCGTGGGTGGCCGACGCCGTGGAAAGCTACGATCCCGATCGAATCGAAAGTGATCGCGCCGAAGATCAGTCAATGAGTGAAGCTGGCGATGCCGGCTTGCCGCAGCCCACTCGACGTGCTGCATAATGTTGTGTTGCGGCATGTCGGAGCCGCGGTTTGACCAAATCGAGCATTCGCCGGAAGTTCCTGCACCAATATCAATATCATGCAGTTCATCGAAAAGCCGACGCGCATCGAGGCAGCAGGCCATCCACCGAAGCTGATTGAGGAATTTTTCGGCCGCGTTAATTCGGGCACGGCGGCGGTAAGCATCGCGCGCATGAAGAGCCCCGCCGCGTGGAGCGAGCCAGGCCAAACGCCCGATTTCGATGAATACACCGTGGTGCTTCAGGGCCAACTTCAAGTCGAAACGCGCGAGCGCACCTATCAAGTTGGCCCCGCGCAGGCCATTCTCATTCCGCGCGGCCAATGGGTACGGTACAGCACGCCGGGCGACGGGGCAGAATACATCGCTGTCTGCCTGCCGGCCTTTTCTCCGACGACCGTACATCGAGAAAACGGCTGAGCGCGAGTTCCCCTGTTTTTAGCAGGCGATCATAAACGCAGGTCAGCCTTTGGCCGAATCGATCGCCTGTTGCAAGCGACTTTTCGGTTGCACGCCGACGAATCGATCGACGACTTGGCCCCCTTTGAAAATCATAAGTGTCGGAATGCTTGTCACGTCGAAACTGGTGGCAACCGATGGGTTGTCGTCGATGTTCACCTTGCCGATTTTAAAACTCCCCTGATTCTCCTTAGCCAGCTCTTCGACCACCGGAGCAATCATTCGGCATGGTCCACACCATGGCGCCCAAAAATCAACAAGCACCGGCACGTTCGATTGAATGACTTCGTTCTGAAAATTATCGTCCGTAAATTCCGTCGCCATGTTCTTTCCTTCTGGTTTTTGGCCCGTCCGCGGCTAAATTCACCCGCGACAGATTCCACTTGCACGCGTTACAATTTCTGTTTTGCGATTGCCCGCGGAAATTATAAAGATGGTCGCTAGGGTGTCAATCGAGCCGGGTTTTTGGCCGCAAAATGCGCATTGGACAGGAAATCATTCGTTCGGCATGACCTATTGTCGGTAGGAGATGTCATCATGGTTGACACATTGCGTTGTCTGCTGGTTGAGAAACGCGAAGATGGTTTGATCGTGCGGCAAATTGCAAATCGCTCGGTCGCCGATTTGCCCGCGGGCGATGTACTCGTGCGCGTCGAATACTCATCACTCAATTACAAAGATGCGCTAGCGGCCACGGGGCATCCGGGCGTTGTGAGCCGTTTTCCGCACGTGCCGGGCATCGACGCGGCCGGCATAGTGGTGGAAAGTACGTCGGCGAAGTTCAAGCCGGGGGACCAAGTCATTGTCACCGGCTTTGAGTTCGGGGCCTGCGCGCTGGGGAGGTTATGCCAAGTACGCGCGCGTGCCTGCCGATTGGGTCGTCTCTTTGCCGCGCGGGCTCACCCTGCGCGAAAGCATGATTTTGGGAACGGCCGGCTTTACCGCAGCCTTGTGCGTTCAAGCGATCGAATTGCAGGGCATCAAGCCTGATGCGGGCGGTGTGGTGGTAACGGGGGCGACAGGCGGAGTTGGCTCGCTAGCCGTGGCAATACTCGCGCAATCGGGCTTCAAGGTTTCTGCTGTAAGTGGGAAACCCGAGCAGGCCCAACTACTGCGCCGCCTTGGCGCCGGCGAAATTTTGCCGCGCGATTCGGTTGTCGATAAAAGCGAGCGACCAATGCTCAAAAGCCGCTGGGCCGCGGCGGTCGATACCGTGGGCGGAGTTACGCTCTCCACAATACTCCGTTCGACCGTCCCTGGCGGGTGCGTGGCGGCATGCGGAGTGGTGGGCGGAGCTGAATTGCCGCTGACCGTTTATCCGTTCATCTTGCGCGGCGTCGTATTGGCGGGCGTCAGTTCGTCATCGTATCCGGCCGCGCCGCGGCCCGCTGTATGGTCGAAACTTGCCGGCCTTTGGAAGCCTCGCATGCTTGACGAACTTGCGACCGAAGTGCGGCTCGAAGAATTGGAACCCAAAATCAAAGACATACTTGCAGGTCGAGTTGTGGGGCGTGTGCTAATAAAGATCGGTGATTGAGAACTGTTTAGCAGCGAATCAAGCGCCGAACAAAGCCAAATGGCGCGTTTCAATCATCTTCGCGTGGACATCAGCAATGCACGAGACGTTCGACCACACTGCTGATATCGGCTTACGAATTCGCGCCGCTACTCTGCCCGACTTATTTCGCGAAGCCGGCGAGGGTTTGTTCAGTCTGATCGTCGGCAATTTGGCGGAGGTGCAACCTCAGCAAGAAGTGCAGTTGACTGTGCCCGGCCGACAAAACGAATACGACTACCTGCTTTTCGATTGGCTCAATGAATTGCTGTACAAATTCGAAACCGAGCGTTTGGTGTTGGCGAAATTCGATGTCGTGCTCGGCGAGGGGGGCCTGCAAGCCACTGCTTGGGGCGAACCGCTAGATCCGTCACGCCACGACCTAGAACATGAAGTGAAGGCGATAACCTATCACGGGCTAAAGGTCGAGAAGACTACGGAGGGCTGGCTAGCCGAGGTGATTCTCGATATCTAGGGGCACCCAATCGGAGCGTCACCAGCGCCTACCCTAATTATTGCTTCTGCTTCGTCCGGCGATTCCGACGAAGGCCTGCAACCGCCATTCCCGCAAGCCCCATTGCCGCCAGCAGGATCGTAGCCGGCTCGGGCACTTGAACCAACGCAATATTGTTGCCGCTATATCCGTAAACAACATTGTAATTAGCGGGCACGTTTAGCGTGTTCGTAGAATGCCCCGCTGAGGCCGCTGGGACCATAAGTGGCAAAAATGTATGCCGGCGCACTGAGCGTGCCTGTCACGGAAAAATTGACGGTTGAATTACTGCCAATACTTAAAGTGCCGGACGAATCGTTCAGCAAGTCAACTTGGTTTGGCGAATTGGCATCGTTGACATCGATATCCAACGTGCCGTTGATCGTCGCGCTACCGACTCCCAACGTGCCAATGTTGTTATCGCCGGGATCGAGGAAGCCGCCTGCGGCAACAGTCACTAACGACGCTGTGGAACCGCTGCCCGCGAGAGTTGCTGCCGAGGCGACAGTATAGAGTCCCCCGCCCGTATGCGTTCCATCGACAAACATTGTGCCCGCGTTGACATTCGTTGGACCCGTGTAGGTGTTGACGCCCGTGAGGAACAACGCATCCGCAACTCCGCCGCCTTTGGTAAGCGCGCCGCCCCCGTTGAGTTCGCCGAGACTGTCGAGAGTGCCCTTTGTCACATTAAATGTGATGGGTAATGCCGATGTGCCGATATTCTTGGTGTTCATTTCCAGCGTTCCGCCATTTAGGCTGACGATAGCGGTGCGCGTACCGGCGATATTAGTGGTATCGACTGTGGTGATATTCGTGTTGATGTTCGCCGTGCCGCCGTTGACGTTCAATGTGCCTGAAATTGGCGAAGTGCTGCCCGCCACGGTGCGGTTAACAATAATAAGAGCGCCGCTCACGTTCAATGTGCCACCGTTCAAATTGAATGTGCCGCTCGCACCACTGGCGCGTATTGTTTGTGCTCGATTGACCACCGAGCTGCAGGCTGTTGGCGACATTGAAAGTACCCGTGTCGAAATTGATCTGGCCGGTGCCGGCAGTCCCTCCTGTGGCCCCGCCCAGGCGACCGATGATTGCAGTACCGGTATTAACCAGCGCACTGTGCCCGGTCAGATCCATCAAGCACACTCCGGCACTGTTGCTTGCGCTGGATGCGTTGCCCATCGTGATATTGGCATTGCCAGTGCCAGCTTGATTGGCAATGGTAAGAGTGCCACCGCTGCCGGATAGAAAGTTTAGTGTGCCGCCCGATTTGCCATTGCCGATCGTTATTTGATTGGCATCGATAATATTTGTCGCGTTGCCACCCAAGCTAAGCGTGCTGGATGATCCATTATTGCCGGTGTTGTTTCCCGGATTGGGTGATGAAGTATCCCCAATACGAACCGAGGCGGCTTGAATCGTATTCGTTGGCGATGTACCTGAATTGGCCAGCTTCACATTGGCGCTGTCATTGCCCCCCTGCCCAACCCGAAATTCACCCGTTGAGACGGTCGCGTATGTGAAACTATTCAATCCCGACAGATCAGCGCTGGCCACTGGATCGGTGCCGCCGGGTGTATTGCTGCGCGGAAGGGCAACTTGAAAATTCCCTGTGGTGTTATTTCCGCCATTGACGATTAACGTGCCACCGCCAGTCGCGCTGAGTACCGTATTCACGCCGCTTGTGTTTTCTTCGTACACATCGGCGACGCCGACAGTCATTGCACCATTAACCGTGAGCGTTTTACCTGCACCGATCTTCAATTGATTGGCCGTCGAAGAATTCGTTTGGATGAGCAAACCTGTTGATGTGGCGTTGGCATTCGTCAAGTCCACGGTGCTAGGAGTTGTACTCGCGGTCGATGCCGTTGGTGTGGCGCCGTAGGTTAGAACGTTGAGGCCGGTGTTATTTGCCGAATAAACCAGCGTGCTGGCCCCATCGACAATCGTATCGCCGGTGTAGGTGTTATTAGCTCCCAATGTCAAACTGCCCCCGCCAACAAGGCTTAAGCCGGCACTGCCGACAATTTGGGCGTTAATGGTTGGATTCAGCGTGGGCGCAACCGTAATCGTTGGGCTCGTCAAAGTTAATGTTTGAGTGCTAGCCGAATTGATCGTGTAGTTGCCGCTTGTAGCCGGATTGAACGTGAGCCCGGCGACACTGACCGTGCCTGAGCCATCGTCAATGGTAACCGTGTTCGCAGCGCCATTATTGGAACCGAACGATGCGGTATTTCCGCTGGACCAAACCGCGTCGCTTGTGCCGTTGGACCAAACCGTGTTGAGAGGGTTATCGGTGTCCCAATTTCCCGCACCATCGGTCGGCGCGGTGGGATTAGAGCCACTGGCATCCCAAGTGAGAATTGCCGCGCGAGAGAAGCTCTCGCAAAAGAGAATCGAGATAATAGCCGCGCCAATCGCCGCGCAGATTTTCGATTGGTGAAATTTCATTAGCATTCCCCAGATGTCAAGCGAAAGTTTGTTAGTCTATCTGTCGTTCAATTGCCGCGCCGGTTACGATGCCGATCGTGCAACTCGCCGCCGCAATCTCGTCACCACAAGTCCCGCCAGCCCGATCGCCGCCAAGCAAACGCTTGCCGGTTCGGGCACCTGAACCAGGGCGATATTGTTTCCGCCGTACCCGTAAGCGACCGTATATCCAGCGGGAACATTTAACGTGTTAAGAAACGCTCCGCTAAGCGAATTGTAACTTGCAAAAATGTAGGCGGACGCGCTGGGCGTTCCCGTCACGCTGAAGTTCACCGTCGAGGCGCCGCCCAAAGTCAAAGCGCCCGCCGAATCGTTCAGCTCGTCGACAGCGTCGAAGAAGCCATCGAGATCAATTTGCAGAGTGCCATCGACCTCGGCATTTCCATTGGTCGTCAGGGTGCCAATGCTGTTGCCAGGCGAGAGGAAGGCGCCCGAATCGATCGTTGCATTTCCGGTCACCGTGCCGTAGCCAGCCAGGGTCTGGCCAGTGAGAACGTGGAATCCCAATGAAACGCCACTAACGTCGAGAACCGCCGCGTTATCGGCTACAGTATCACCCACGATGATCGAAGGTGCATTGGGAAAAAAGTTCGAAGAGAAATTACCGCTGAGGGCCAGCGTGCCAGCCTTGACGGTGATCGTGCCGTGAATTGTTGAATTCGCGCCCGTACCCGAGTTCGACACGATCGTTTGTGTGCCGTTGCCGACCTTGGTAATGCTAAGGCTGTTTGGCCCCGCAGTGTCTTGAAACACGCCGCCGTAGGAGGCGGTTGCGTCATTGCCGCCAAGCGTCAGGGTGGACGGGGCCGCGCCGAAATTGGTCACCTGAATTTTTGTGCTGTTGACGCCATTCAGGCCGTTAATCGTGTCGCTGAACCCGTTCAAATCGAGCCGGTTTTGAGTGCCGCTCCCGAATGCTGCTTGGATCGTAACATTTCCGGCCGAATTTCCATCAGGAATCTGGTCGTTGGCTCCCAGCTTCACAACAGTATTCACATTGTTAATGGAAGAGATTATTAAGCCGCCGCCCCAATCGTTCGGATTGCCAGTGGTGTTTTGCAGCAAAAAATTGGAGGTTTGGCCAGACGATGTTTCGATGGCGGCGAATTCCAAGGTTCCCGATCCCGTAACCTGCCCAGTTAAAGTGGTCGTTCCACCGTTTACGCTGCCGCTGATTCGGTCGCCGGTGCCAGCAGCACCAGTGCTGCTTGGTGTGCCTTGGGCGGTGATCTTGCCGGAGAATACTTCGTTGCCGGTCTTCATACTCCCTTCGGATCCCGCATAGCCGAGCCCCGGAGAAATATAAAAGTCGTTCGGGAACGTGACTGCACCGCCGGCGATCGATTTGCCGTTAAGGTTGGGAAAGGCCGATGCACCGCCGGCAATATAAACGGGACCGGTTCCATAGGGGGTTGCTGTGTTCGGTCCAGCGGCCTGGTTGTTTCCCTGGAGAACTACACCCTGCGTAATATAAGTCCCGCCGGAATATGAACTGTTATTATTGATGTACATGGACCCGGTGCCGACCACAACAACAGTAACGGCACCACCGAGCGGATTGTCGGTGATTCCCAAAGTGGTGGTGATCTGAATTTCATTGCTCGTATTGTTGTTATCGCCAACTCCGAACACCAAAGTGCCCGAGCCGGCAGTGTTGCCGCCGGCGGAAAGTGCGCCAGCACCAGCGATCGTAAGCAGGTTCTTCGTGGTTCCGGTGCCGCCCCCATCGGACGCATAAATTCCGCCGACCTTTCCCATCACCAGCGTGTTGCCCGAGGCAATGGTCACCGTTGGCCCAGTGGTGGAAGTTGCATTTCCCAGAATGGTATTGAGATAGGTCGAAGTCGGGACGGTTCCATCGAGTCCCAGCGTCATCGCCAGCGCCGAATTCGCATTCAAGAAAACATTGCTGTTCACATTGGAAACGATCGCGCCGCTTGCAGTGAACGTCTGAGCATCGCCGTCGGCATAAGTGTAGGGGACGACTACGCCGCCGCTGACTGTGGCCAGGCCGGTGAATCGGCCGGTAGTGTTGGCAACTAAGCCAGCTCCATTGAGGCCGGCAATCAGATGCGTGTTCGCGTCGACCGTCAGTGAAGACGAGGTCACAGCTGCCGGAGCCGCTTCCGCCAAAATAAGCCACGCTGCCTACGCCTCTTGTTAGGCTGCCATTGAGCGCCAAATTCGAAGTGGTGGTGCTGCCGAACGTGTAATAGCCCCAATCCAGCGCCAAATTTTCATTGACCGTTGCAACGCCCGCGGCGCTGTTGGTAATCCCGACGGTGCTGCCGGCTACTTTCCCCGTGAGTGTGATCAAACTGCTGCCGCCATCGTTGATCGTGTAATAATTGGCCGATGCTGGTTCGTTGAAAGTGATCCCCGCGACATTAATCGTTGCGCCAGAGTTAACGGTCACAGTATTCGCAGGGGATGCAGTTCCACTTCCGGACGAAAATCCAAATGATGCCGACCGGTCGACGCCGGAGTCATCGGATGAATTGGTCCATGTGACATCAGTAGTTCCATTGGACCATAGGCCCGACGTGGCAATATCCCATGTGCCGGAACCATCTAGGGGACTTGTGGGACTCAGACCGAGGCTGTCCCAGGTAAGCGTCGCAGCGCGTGAGAAGTTTGCGCAAAGAAAGATAAAACCCAATGACCATCCTACGACGAGGATGGTGACTTTCGCGTTGTGCTTCTTCATTAGCGTTACTCCCCCTAGATCGTTTTAAATAATGCCTGAGTTCTTATTCGCGTTGCGGGAACATCGAAGCGCGCAGCGGATGTGCGCGATGATCGATGCTTTCCCCCCCAATCAGGCTAACTCCAGCAGATTGTTATTGGCAACTGCGGTGAATGCAAGCAAATTTTCGAAATTCTACGAAAAGAGCATTTCTTGACGCGGACTCCTCACGCCCGTCCTCCACTAGGAGCCATTCCGAAATCCAGATGCTTTCGACCGCCTTCGGCCAAACGTAGATCGTTTACTGGTAGATGTTTGCGACCGCCGTCGGTGACTGCACAAGTGCCTGCTGAAGGCACACAATGTGGTCGAGATCGGCGCTCAAACCTCTGTTTTTTTGTGCGAGCGGAATTTTACATCGGCCGCCAATTTGCGACCCATTCGCGCAATAACGGCAGGGCTTCCACGATGATTCTTGCACGCAGAGGGTGCAATCCGTTATGGCTTAAAACGGCGCCCGGGGGAGATTGCGTGGATAGGGCGGCTCTTCGTGCGGCGGCAATGCGTCCCCGAAATCTTCAGCCCACTGCTCGCGGTCTTCGGCCGATGCGTAATACCGCAGCCAGAGCTCGGCGTCGCCGCTGGCGTCGGAGCAATCCCAATGCAAATAGCTCGACGAGTTGTCGATCTTTTTTTCCGGCGAGGGAAGAATGTCGCGCCAAATCAAGCAATACAATTCGCGATCGGTCAAATGATCGGTGAAGTCCAGCACAATGCGCTTCGCGAACAGCTTATGAATCGTGTCCCAAAGCGTGCCGTGCACTTGGACATTGTCTAACTTGTCGGGACTAGGCAGCTTTAATTCTGGATTGAACCACTGTGCGATGGGAAGAATCGGGGCCTTTTCCCAGGCGAGCATCGAAGCCAAAAACTCATTCTCGACCGGCGTGGGCACTTCGTCCTGGTTTAAATGCAAGACTGCTTCGTCGAGATACGGTTCCATCTCGTCGCGCAATTGGGCGTTGCGCAGCAAGTGCTCGACTTCCTCGGGCTTAGGACGTTCGACCGACGACATGGAAACCTTCGGCGCTGAGGTTTAAATTTCGCCACAAACGATCTGCCGCAGGTCGAGGCAAATCGAGCAGCCTCTGAGTTACCGTTTCCGGTCGCCCCAGCGCTGGAGTCTCAGCATTGCGGACGGCCACAAAGCGGGCCTCAAATATCGACTCTAACCAACCTGCGCGACGCTTCAAGAGGCTGCTGGCATTCGGACGAGCGATTTCATTTTGCCGCAAAGCGCAGTATCATCACGATCCCAAAAGTCGCATGGTAGAGTTTGCATAATCGTTAAACTCTGACACGACAACCGCTAGCATAGCGCCGATTTTCGCCGATTCCTCAGAACCTAAACGGCCCTGCCGCATTGCCACAACCGCCCATGCAGTCTGTTGATGTTCTTGTTGTCGGTGGCGGCATTGTCGGACTGGCGACGGCATACCACTTCACGCGCTGTTATCCCAATCGGCGCATCACGATCTTGGAAAAAGAGCCGCAACTCGCGCAGCATCAAACGGGGCGAAATTCAGGCGTGCTGCACTCGGGCATTTATTACCGTCCGGGATCGTTGCGCGCTGAAAACTGCCGCACCGGCAAATTGGCGATGGAGCGCTTTTGTGCCAGCGAAGGAATTCCATTCGAGATTTGCGGCAAGGTCATCGTGGCTGTGTCTGACGAAGAGTTGCCGGCGCTTGAGCGAATTTACGAGCGCGGGCAAGCCAACGGGGTGCAATGCGAAATGATCGACCGCGCGCGTTTGGCTGAACTTGAGCCCCACGCCAGCGGCCTGCGGGCGGTACACGTGCCGGAGGCCGGAATTGTCGATTATCCCGCGGTGTGCCAGCGCCTGGCGCAGCGCATTGCCGAAGCCGGCGGGCAGATTATTTGCAGCGCGCGAGTCACACATATCCATCCGCGAGCTGAGTGTGTGAATGTCGAAAGCACGGCGGGCGATTTCGAGGCGGCGTATGTTATCACATGCGCGGGACTTCAATCGGATCGCGTGGCAAAATTAAGCGGGCAGCACCTGGAATCGATGATCATTCCCTTTCGCGGCGAGTATTTCGAACTTAAGCCCGAGGCGCAGCATTTGTGCCGGAATTTAATTTATCCCGTGCCCGATCAGAACTTTCCATTTTTGGGCGTGCATTTTACGCGGCTGATTCACGGGGGAATTGAGTGCGGGCCTAACGCTGTGCTGGCTTTCGCGCGGGAAGGATATCGCAAACGCGATATTTCGCTGCGGGACTTGGCAGATGCGCTCACTTACCCTGGCTTTCTGCGGATGGCGCAAATATTGGCGCACGGGCATGGGGGAAATGTGGCGCAGCTTTAGCAAGCGCGCCTTCGTTCACGCGCTGCAGCGGCTGGTCCCAGAGATTCGCGAGGAGCATTTGGAATCGGCTCCTAGCGGTGTGCGAGCACAAGCAGTGGCGCGCGATGGATCGATGATCGACGATTTCCTGATTCTGGAAACCCAGCGCGTGGTTAACGTTTGCAATGCACCTTCGCCTGCGGCCACGGCGGCGCTGAATATCGGCCGAATTATCGTCGAAAAGCTTGCCGCGCACTGGAAATAGCGCTGGGAGTAAGCCAAAGTCGGCCAACGGCATGCGAGAACCAGCGGCCCGCCGTCGTGCCAAAGCATCGACTAATTGTTCTCTTCTTCGACCGGTTCGGGCATCGTGGGAATCGAATCGTTAATGCGGCGAATCGATTCAAAATCGTTCTTGTAGGAAACGGGCACGAATTTTACCGCCCCCGATGCACCGAGATCCTTCTCTAAATCAGTGCCGGCCCAAGAATAGGCCAGCATGGCATCCAAAATCTTCTTTCGCAGTTCGGGGGACAAATTGTATTCGACGCCGCAGGCTGCCTCAGGGAAAGGCTTCGATTCGTCGATTTTGCGAATTTGATCCCACTTCACGTCGCCGCCGAGAATCGCGCGGTCTAAAAGTTCGGCATTCACAGGTGCTGCTTCAATGGTCCCCGCCGCGACTCCCATAATCGATTCTTTGTGGCCGTGCGAGAATGCCCATCCGTAATCGGGATCGGGCTCTTCCCAGCGTAAGCCCAAATCGCGCAGACGGAGCACCGCGGCCTTGAAACCCGAATTCGAACTGCTATCGGTGAACGTGATGGTGTGCCCTTTCAGGTCTTTCATGGATTGAATATTGCTGGCCGCGGGCACGATAAAAACCATTGCGCTGCCAAAGGTGCCATCGGCCTTGCCCCAGGTGCAAAGCGGCACAAAGCCGGCCGTGTTCACGGCCAGCGGCACGGTGCCGGTGTTGAACCAAGTGACCTGCAGCTTGCCATCTCTCAGCGCGTCGAGCTGTGCTCTTGTTGATTTGAACATGACGCTATCGACGGGTTTGCCAATTTGCTTTGACAGATATTCAGTGAACGATTTCCAAGGCTTCGTCTCTTCATCCGCATCGGGACCTGCGACGTAGGAGAACTCAATGACATCGGGCGTGATGATTTTCGCGGGATCAGTCGGCGTGTCTGCCACCAGGTCGCCGTCGGCATCGGTATATATGGAATCCAAGTGGTTTGTCGCTAGCTCAGTGGGCGTGGGGGTGGGAACGAGCATCGGCGCTTTCTGGTTCGCCTCGGCTTGATATTTCCAGGTGCTCACCCAATACCACGCGCCGGCAATTGCGCAGACCGGCACGACGATTAACAGCACTCGGCCCAAGGAAAAGGTATGCTGCTGCGAATTCGGCGACGCAGAACTCATGATGGGAGCCTCTGCAGAAAGAGAGGGGAAATGAGACAGTCACTCACTCCAGACGCATTAGCAAAGCACATTTTGCGCATTGTGGCAAGTAAGTGCAACAGAAAATAGCGAAAGCTCGGGCATTGCCAAGCTGAAAAATGGGGAGTGGGGGGCGGGGAAACAGCGGGCGGCGTCGGGCAGGTGGCCGGGCGCAGGGAATTGGCACAGGGGGGAACGGACAGGAAGCAAAAGCCGGAGTGCGTACGATGGAATGATTCTGAGACGCATTGCAGATTGATGATCGCTGAGTGCGGACGGAGTTGGCGGTGGACGGCGAGATAAAATCGAAATCGAAGTGACAATAGGACCGTGAAGTGCTCGGGAAAACTCGGGGTTTGCATTGGGCATCTGTCCGCGATGTGTGCGATCGGCTGTGGGTGGGGGGCGGCAGCGGTTTTTGGAAAACGGAGAGAACGGTGAAAAATGGGAAATAAACGGTTGGGAAACGGTGCGAAAACGGTGTGCGGCTTTGTTGAACCGCCGAGCCACAGAGGGCACGCATCCGCACATTGAGGAACGCCACAGAGGGCGTTCCCTACAGGATTGGGGCAAATCACATTCACACATTGAGGAACGCCACGGAGGGCGTTCCGTACTGGATTGGGGGCGTACATTACCACGGGTCGACGATTTTTTAAAAAGGCCACTCGGTCCAATCTTTGACCAATCCTTTTCTCACCGGATTGTCTAATACATATTGCACCACTTGCTCAAACGGCTTTTCCATGTCCAGCACGCGATCGTAGCTGCTTTTTTGCCACAGCACGCCGTCAAAACCGAGTTTCCACGATGCACTCGTCGTGAAACTCTTAAATCGCGCCAAGTGGTCGAGAACCCCTTCGGGGATTGTTCCCCTCGCGCCTGCATTGCTCAGTTTCACCGCGGCGTCCGTCAGCCGACATACGAAATGCAGATGGTCGGGCATCAAGCAATAGCAGAACAGCAGCCATTGATAGTGCGATTTCGACCACAGCAAGGACTCGATGACCTTGTCGGCTAGCGCCCGATTTTCAAACGGCCGCTCGTGTCGGCGAGCGCAGACGGTGAAATAGAATTCGTAGCCGATCGCCGCATAAACGGCCATCGACAAGCGATGGTGCTTGCGGATCGGTTGTTCGGGTTTGGTGCTCATAAATTGGAACGCCACCACGGAGGGATTGGGGGCACGGAACGCCACAGAGGGCGTTCCGTACAGGATAAATTGGAACGCTACCACACGGCACATTCGGGAACGCCTACAGGATTGGGGGCGAGGGCTGCGGAACGGCGCCACACCGCACATTGAGGAACGCCACAGAGGGCATTCCCTACAGGATTGGGGCAAATCACATTCACACATTTGGGAACGCCACGGCGTTCCGTACAGGGGGCGCATGCATCCCGCGTTTTGTAGTGCCGTTCTAGGCGCAACCGATGTCGATCATTTTCCCGACGTCGGGAAAATGGTCCCAAATGTCGTTGCGAACCATTGTCTACCATTTTGTTGACGTCAACAAAATGGTCTGACGGAATACCGCGGAGGGCATTCCCTACAGGGGGCCGCTTA
>CAWGBP010000020.1:0-31010 GCA_963820835.1 Pirellulales bacterium
CAATTCGCGGTGGGGGAAGTAGCTGGTGGCAGCTCCGGCACAGGCCCAGACGTGCCGGCGTTATGATCGGTGGCCAAGCGCCAGCAACTGGTTCAATACATACGGTCCGCCGTGATAGGCCATCAGCTTGATTAGTGTGTTGCGCCCGGGTGGTTGGCATGCGAAGGGCTGAAAATCAATGGCTATGAAGTGGATGTAATCAAAGGCGTCCAAACAGTCGAGCACGTCGAAAAACAGCGCCGCGAATAGCCGCACGGTTTCAGCATTCAGGCCCTCGGCGACTGCCGTCTCTTCAATGGATAGGCCCGCCAGCAGGCGAGCCTCCAGTCGAACGGCCCGGTCCGAGTGTTCCAGATCGATTGCCTGACGTAGTAGCGCGAGATCACCACAGACGGGCCGATCAGACTGCTCCCCACTTTTTAAATACGCTGCTGCCTGCAGTACATCCGGATCGGTGATGGTCGTCCGCCCACGCGGCTTGTGTCCGCGCGTCGCAGCAGCGAGAGCCTGCGCACACCGCCACCGCCAATTCACGGGGCGCGTTGGATTGAATGGGGAGAGCCAAACCGGGCTAAGTGCGTCCTCCATGCGGTAGCTCCTTTAAATGAGCTCATCTCGATTGACTACACCAAGAAAATCGGTCAAACACGACGACTTTCTGCTCCATTTCTGCGCCGGTGAGCTCGTTTAACGGCTCGCAGTAGCACATTGCACAATCGGCTCATGACCTGCAATTCCTCTTGGATTACCTTGGGCCTGCGAAACTCTCGGAGTAACTCCTCGGCACGCTTCAGCAGCCGTGGATCGCTGCCAAGATAAACCGACCGCTGCGCTCGCCGCGTCCCGACCGACTGGTAAAAACGAACTGACCAGACTCTTCGTCCGGCGGCGAGCCGGGAGGCCAGCGTGCCCTGAGCCGCCAAGGCGGCAGCATGCCGCCGGAGCGTGGACGCCACCTTTTGCCAGCGAGCTTCTGAGCTTTGGCGGCAGATCGTCGTTTGCCAGATGTGGTTCCATGGAGGTTAGCGGGGAGATGTGCTGGGGTCCCATTAAGGCGGTTTCGTGGGAGGTCGGTCCCACCACTTGGGCTTGCGGCTTGACCGTCCGTTCAGCGGCCGGCCCGAATCGGTAATGGAACTATCACTCGACTCGGCTGTGTGACATTTCCTCTGTCGCTTGGTGCTGCGGCGCCGGGTCACACGATCATTCTCCAGCCGCTTTGCGCGGGCCAACTCACGCTGTCGAGCGAGTGTGGCGCGAACCTGCTCGAGCTCGAGGAGTTGGCCGACGGTCTCCTGCAGCCGCGGCATTAGGGTGTCGGCGACGTCCGGCGGCAATGGCGAACGGCGACGATGAGCATCCGCGCCGTCGTGCCGCGAAATGGATTCAGTTAGTGCGGCCCCCATGCGCACTATGCAGTAGCTGATCGTACCTGTCACCTGATCGAGCAGCTGATCGAGAAACCCTTCTCTGTCGGACGCAATGCGCTCCGCGATCATGTGCTGCAGCTGCTGGAATCGGTCTGAGTAGCGGCCCAAGCCGTCGTCAGAGAGCAGTGCGGCCAGATAGCCAAAGGGGTCTGCCTGCTCTTCGGCCTCATTCAATTTGGTCCATGCATTTTTGGGGACATTGTCTTTCGCAGCCATAGGGATCCATCCCGCGGTGAAGATTGACGTCCGTGTCGGTCACCCAGCACAATTCAGCATACATTACTGCAAAGCAAATAGTCCATCACAATCGCTTTGCCTGCCCTGGTTAGTGGTGGGCTCGTAACCGGTCGTCAACATTTCGCGACTGCCTGATACGAACGTCAGAAATAATTTACGTAAATTATTCGGCCGGCGGCGGGTCAGGAGCAATTCATGTTCAACGGCGAGTTAGTCACCTCGCTGACTGTCGACCGGGTACGATGCCTCATGGCGGACCAGAAAGACCTCGACGCTGTGGACTCGACTGACCGCCTCAAGCGGCCGCTGCGGTTCGCAACCGAACTGAAGTTCTCATGCTTGGTGCAGCTCCCTTGCGGTGGCCGCCCCAACTCGGCGGATGCTACCAGAAGTGCCTTGCGGCCTCCCTTGTCGAAGCGCTTTTTCCATTGGCGAAGCGCCCCCAGCGTCACACCAAGTTCGGGAGCCAGAACAGCCGCCCGACGCCCCTTCATCACATGGGTAAATGCGACTCTGCGAGTCTGGCGAGTCTGTTTTCGGTCCCTGCCATATTGATATTTACTTCTTTTTCCTCCTCTTTCTCGCGCGTAAGAGGTTGGAAATAGAGTCGCGAGAGTCGCAGAGTCACAGCTTTTACTCGGCTGTAGCTTCCCAGATTCTCCAAATTGCCCCCTGGCGATCTTTTTCGAAGGTGGCGAAGTACTCACCATCAATTACACGGCGCCGGACGCCGCGCAGCCTGTTCCCGACCTGCCGCGCATCGGGTGTTTTTCCCGGCTGGCACTCCACGAAGTTTTCCAGCGCCGCTCTCATCGCCACCGCGGCCTCATCGACGCGCACTGGCTCGCCTGGCTGCGGATACAAGTCGTCGACCAGCACGCTGGCCACGATGCCATTGTTGTTAGGATCATACTGCCACCACGCCTCCCGCAACTGCTTGAGCGCGTCGGTCGCGGTGTCGGAGGCTTCCGCCAGCCCTGCTCGTGTGAGGCACGGGTCGGGTTGCCCAGCCCAGACCAACGCCTGGCGGACGAGATCCGACCAGCCTTCGAAGCTGCCAAATGGTGTCAAACCCTGGCTCGGGCGCCCTGTTCGGCAGAAGCCAGACAGGATTGTCAGCGCCGCCACCACCAATCGGGGACGCTGCTCCCCGACCCAATCGATTAGATCCGGGTGTTGGAATTCGTGGCGTTCTTCGGGATGTTCGTGCATCACATCCAGCCGGATGTGATTGATGCGCCGCGCCGTGTCCCCCTGGACCGCCACGTTGTTTCCCGTTGCAAACCAAACCGTCGCTAACGGCAGGTCGACCATCCGATTGATGCCAAGCAGGCGGTCCTTCCAGCGGGTCGTGGTCAGGGCTCGATCCAACGCATCATTTCCCAGGGTGCCCTCGATATTGTCCAGCAAGATCAACCGATCACCTGCCATGGCGACCGAGGTGATCACTTTTCGCATTTCGTCACTGTTGTGTGAATAGCCGCAGACCGGTATTTCGCACCCCATTGCGATCCAGCCGATGATACGGGCCAAGAGACCTTTGCCGGCGCCGCGAACGTTGGCGTCAAACAGATTCAATGGAGCCGGCCCGGCGAAAGCGAACCGAGCAAACGGAGTCAGTAGAGCGGCAAGCCATGCAGAGCGATGTTCTTCCGATGCAAAATGGAAGTCCCCGACCACTTCCAGCAGTGCATCAACCGCATGCTGGGCGTCTGCCAGCGTCACCTCATGTGGGATTTCGGGGAAGCTCTCGCTTGGCTTGTACAAAACACTGCTGATCGGGTCATAACCGGGCGTCTGCCAAACGGTACCGTCCGGGTGCAGCACGGGCACGTCCGAGATGGCCGCCAGATAGCGGATCCCAGGCCATTCGCCACGGGCGTCGACCGCATTTACCAACCATTGAGGAGGATGTGCAGGTGTTTCTATCATTTCATTTTCCTTGTTTTAAACTCCGTGAAATGCGCATAGCGGGTCAGGCGCTCACGCAGGTTAGCCACTGGTACTGCGGCGATCATGGCAGACCCATCTGCACGTCCGATACCGTCCGGATTCCACTGTGCCCGAAGTATCCGCACCAAGAGCCCCCCGCGCTGGTAAAGCTGCTCATCAGCTTGCAGGGCGGCGATGGCCTCATCCACCACGCGGTGCTCGTCGGTGCCCAAGATTATTTTTAGTTTGCTGGGTGCCGCTCGAGCACTTCCGCGTTGGCATCTTTTCTCTGCGTCGCGAATGCGTTGCAGTATTTCCTGATCACTCCACGACCTGGGGAACGGTTGCAGCGACTCGTATGCTCTGATCAACTCAACGCCCGCGTCATCGTCCAAATCGTGTTCCACAACTCTACAGGCTGCGGCGAAAAGACGATTGGATCCATCATGGTGGTCAGCCATGTCCATCCGCAGCATGGCCGCTAAACAGCGCCGCCGCCGTTCGTCGAATGGAATGTCCGATGGCTCCGGATGTGCTTGGTCATTCTTAGATGGTTCGGATAGAAACACCCCTGCAAATACAACATTAAGCTCCTGTTGCCGCTCCTCGCAAGAAGGTGAACAGGTGGGAAGAAGATGTCCAGTAATGCACCAGAATCGTTTCCTATCGTAAAAGGCAATTTCCGGCGCATGGTCACCGTAGCTTGGCACGTCCTTTAGTTTCTTAACATGGCGCGAGTCTTCGGGCAGTGTGCCGCGCCACGATTTTCAATCCATATTGGCTTGGAGAGATTTCGGTATAACTATCTACGTCAGCCACAATTTCATCGGCCCACTTAGTCAATTCTCCAGTGTCTGGATTGCGACAATCGTCCAGGTCGATTCCGAAAAAATCATCATCGGCCGTAAACACAAATCCGACGCCGTCGCAGCCGAGTTCCGTGTACGCAGCTAACGCGCAATCGAAGGTGGTCCAAGTCTGCGGATCAGTAACGTTGGCTGAGTAGCCGGTTAACGGGTTTACCGGCACTTTCGTGCGCTTTCCATGGCGCGTCTCGTATCGCCAGCAAACCCACTGAGTCAGTTCGCGCAGCTCGGGCGGAATGTTCTCGGCGATAACCGCTTGGGCGACAGATGCAGATGCGCCTTCAGAGGATGAGCCGTTCCAGCTACAATTCATGTTGTTGATCCTGTTTTGGCGGCGGTCGTTCCCTGCAAAAGGCGGCCGCCGCTTTTTTGTTCTGCTAGTTGCTTGACGCCCCTTCTTCCGGAGGATCACCTGGAAGTAGTAGGCGGCCAGAGGCACAATCCACCTGTGCGTCGATCCGATCAGCCAGTTCGCGTAGTCCCACCGCGGCTCGCCGCCAGTCTTCTAGCGGAAATTCGTCCCAATGTTCAGCGATTTCGTCTGACACTACCTCAACGTAGGATACGGGATCGAGCAGGTCGTCATCGTCGTCCTCTTGGCTTTCCTCCGCCGTCTCGTCAGATGAGTTGCCCTGGTCATCGATAACATTTTCACTCTCCAAAGAATCGCCTTGCTCCTGCTCTGGCTCATCGGCCAGCCCTGGCTCTTCTTCTGCCTCCGCGTCCAGCTCTGGTGCGTCGTCCGCCACTGGCTCGTCGAGCGGTACATAGACCTCCGTGGGCTCGACCGTCTCTTCGTCTACCGGAGCGTCCGTAGTCGCTTTGGACGTGGTGGTTTTTTTCACGTCGTTCTCAAGCGTCTGATTGGCGATCAGTTCCTTCGCCACTACAAGGGTGACACGTTCCCCTTTTCGAGCCAGCTTCACGGCGTCAGAGATCGCTGCTTCGGGGGTGCTGTCGTGGGCCAGCCGGTATAAGGCTTCGACGGTCGAAGTTCTTGCAAGGCTTTCCAGATCCTTCGGCTTGAAGGCCTCGGCCAGTCTCATGTAGTTTGCTGCGGAGCGGGGACTGAAGTTACACCGCTCCTTTAACCATTTTAGAACGTCCCACTACCATGGTGAGCGAGTAGTGCATGAGCCTTTAACAGTATCTTGCCGATCTCGACTATGCTCCATATGGTAGAGACTACCGCCTTGTCGATGGCGACCGCGCATTTTTCCAATTCCGCCGACTCCGGCGGGGCCCTCTTAACACTGTTCAGCGCGTGTGCTGCAGCTTTTTCTGACTTTGAAATTTTTCTATTCATTTTAAGTTTCTTCTTAAAAAATTCCGTGATTCCTGGGTTACTTCTTTGCTGCCGTCGCCGACGTGGTACCGGTCCGCCGGACCGGCGCCGCTGCAGGAACTCGGCTAGCACTTCGGCCGATATGCACCATCTGGGTCGTCTGCTGATGCGCGTATTGCGCCACGTTGTACGCGAGGAGTTCGCCGGCATCGATCAACGCGAGGATTTTTTGCCGGGTCGACGCCCAGTTGCTGCAACTTTCGGCGGCGTGAGCATTCGGTCGGATCGGGATGTCCGAATCACAGGTCTTCTCCCTCGTTTTTTGTGATACGTGGGAGTTTCCGGCCATCTCCTACTTTCGAAATGTTCACGTCTTGAAGTGCTCTGCGGTGGCCTGCTGATATCCGGACTTTTACGCCACATTGCTCAAGCTCGGCACGGCACGGGCCGCTTCGGCAAAATCATTGGTTTGCCAAGCGTGAATTAGCACAGAGAACACCGCCACCATCTGCGCTGCGTGATCCCGTTCGGGATCGGAGAGTTTCGCGGTCATACTCGGTCCTTTCGTCAAGAGACTAAAGGGCCTGCCGCGTTGCGTGAGCGTTGCGTTGCAAAGTGTGCAAACGCTACTTTTTCTCGAGCGAAACAGTCACGCGCGTTGCGTTGCGTGTTGCGTTAGATGTTTTAGACAGTCGTCACAGATTGGATTCTTGCCCACTTTCTCCACCGGTACCTTAATCGCGTCGCCGCAGCCAGCACAGTATTCCCGAAAGTATTTTGAGCGCGGATCGGTTGCCCTCGATCCGACCTGTCATCAGGCTGACCGCCCACTGGGGCCACGGCTTCCACGCCACGCAGTTTCGTTTCGGAATCAGTCGTGATATGGCCTTTGGGAAGATGGCCCTGGCTACGACGGGCCATGCCTGCGGCCGCTTTGTATTCCGGGCTACGTGACAGCGTCGATGGATGTATACCGACCTCCCCGGCAATCGTTGCATTCGACCATTCGGGATGCTTTTGAACCAGCAGCATCGCGCGTGCTAGCCACTCCATCCGCAATTTGGCTTTAGTTTCAGGCTCGTCGGATTGAGGTGGTGCTCTCGCGCCCTCCTGCCCCACCTCGGTAATGGTGTTAGATTCGGTGGATAGGCCTTTTGACGCAGTCCCGCTATTTTGGCTTATTTTCCCGTGGAGTTTCTCCAAGCCGGCTTCAACATAGAACCATACTAGGTTTTCATTGGCATCATAGGGGAGCATTGCAGCAATTTCTGGAGTGATTTCAATTTTCGGACACACCGTGGCCAGCTTGACATCAAGCACTTTGAGGGTCCTGAAAAGCCCTTCGGCGTCATCCCAAACCCACTCAAGATGCGAGTAGTCCGGATTCGAGGCAGCCTCCAGGACCCTCACGAAGTAGTCGTCGTCTAGTATTGCAGGGCCCTGCGGTTCATTTGATTGCGGATTGCTCAGAGCTCCGGCGACGATCTGACGTCCCAACAAGAACCACAACGCAGCGGGAGTCTTCCTGTTGTTGAGAGGATCGATTGACTTGCTGATGAGTTCTTGACACTTCCGGCACTGTCGTGCCAATAACCCGTTCAGCTGCTTTACGATGGGGGTCCTGCTCATTCTCCTCGTCCGCGATGAATCGTAATTCTTGTTCACAATGTTGAAGTAAATTCCGGACAGCAGCGAGGCGTTGCTTGTTGCCTTCTCCAACTTGCAGGACCTTCTCACACGCTCGTTCTAATGAACATAAAGCAAATAAGACCTGTTGAAGATGGCTTTCGCTCGTGACCGCTAGGCTCGTTTCACCGGTGACGTCTCTGAAATCAAGATCGCTGAGCACGACCCTAACCTGTGCCAATCGCAGACCCACTTCGTACGCCTGGAGATCTAGCGCAGATTGTTCGGTTCGACCCGGTGGCCCCTCGGCGGTTGGCTTCGTGCCGGGCGATGCTCTGCGCATTCGTTCATAATGCACCCCTTGTTGCGTCAGGCCGGCCGACCGTGCCGTGCGGGGTGCCACACGAACGCCAGTCAGCCAGAGCGGGTGTACGGCCCGCGAGCCCGACAGTAAATTATCCTAACGTGGTTTCTTCTTTCGCGAGCCGTAGTTTTTGGGAACAGCCAAGAGTGCACGTGATTGGCTACGGCAATGAGCCGGGAGTCATCGATGCGTTCCCGATAGATGCCCGCCATCGACTGATCGGCATGGCCCATGATCGAATTGACAGCCACTTGGTCACGACAGCCGCCGCCGATTGTCTCGAAGACATGGCGCAACGTATAAAATCCACGGCCATTGCTGCCGTTGAGACCGAGCTGACCTAGCAAAGCGGAAAATTTTGCTGACACCGTATCAACCACCGTTATCTTGTTTTCGTCTTTTCGGCTTTGTCGCACCCGCACCCACGGGTTTCCTTGAATCGTGATAAAGCAAAGCTGCGCACCAGTTTCATCTCGCGCAGTCGGTTGATTGGAAAGCGCAACGCGAAGCGCGTTGATCGTTTCAGGCCACAACGGAATTCGACGCATCACCGCTGTCTTTGGCCGCGGAAAGATTATCCACCCACCGTTTAGATCAACGGCACGGATCGGTAACTTTGCAACGTCCGTGTTTCCAAACCCGCAGTTAATTCCAAGCAGAACCATCGCTTGCAATGTCGAATCAGCTGTATCCAGTATTCGTCGCAATTCATTTGCCTCAAACATCCGCTCGCCCGACCGATTTCGAGACTCGCGAAGCAGCCTGGCAGCAGGACGACTAAAGGCCTGCCCAAAATGGACGGAACGATTGATCAGCCTCTCGGTATCAGCAAATCGCAAGATAATTCGACAGCGGTTGATCTCATTTCGCAATGTCACGAGGCCGACCCGCTTGGACAATTCATTCCGGAACTGCTCAAAATCGGCCGGCACCAAGTCTTCGACGAGCCGATTGGCACCAAAATACTCAACCATCGCTTTACACGAAGCGTGATAGCCAGCGAATGTTAGCTGCGACAACTCGCCGGCCTCGACACGGCTGCGTTTCGTGGTCAAGAAACTGTTACACAGCATGCGCAAACTACAGCCGTCGGTTCCGTGAGCGGGGGGAGCACGGCCCGCGATTATGAACGGCCATTCGGCGTTAAACCGGTCGAGTGCCGCTTCCCAGTTTTCAAGTTTGCCAAAATAGTAATGTTTGCCTTTGTGTTTTTTGCACCATCTTCCCGTCGGGTGGGCGGTTAGAGGAAAATGAGCCGTAGGCTTTGACAGCTTGTTGCTCCGGCGCTTTGCGGTAGACTTTTGCATGCTCTGACACTCCAGATTCCTCTAAAAAGAGGCTATCGGGTGTCAGAGCGGTTGTCAATATGCGATCGCAACGGATTGCTAATTGGCCAAATTGGCCGCAAAAAATAGACTTTTGGCCGAGTGGCGGAATGGCAGACGCAAAGGACTTAAAATCCTTTGTCCGGTTACGGACGTGCGGGTTCGAGTCCCGCCTCGGCCACTCAATTTAGGCGTTCTCCTCGCCCTATGCTCGGCCGACGCTCGTTCCCGTAGCGCCGGTATGCTCAGTTGCGCCCTTATTTCTTCAATTCCAATTTCACCTCGCGCAGGTTCATTAGTCCCTGCGCGGCGATTTTTACGGGTTTCACTGAGATCGTCTGCACGCCGGTTGAAAGTGTAATGGGATCAAGTGTGACAGTCTTGAACTTTGTCCACGCTTCCGTCGCCTCGATTTTAAATTTCACGCTTGATTCCTTGGCCGCTAACTCCGCTTCTGAACCGCCGGCTTGGGGATCGCAGCCGTAGAGCAGCTTGGGAACATAAGTGCCCGCCGCATCGACGTCGATTTTCCAGGACACATAATCTTTGCTATTGGTCCAGTTCGAAATGCAATCCCAAGTAGTGCCTGCTTCGTAGTGTGCGGTTTTGCCGTGAATTTCGGCGTCGCCGGCGACGCAGGTGATCGAGTGATCGCCCGCCGGTTGAATGGCGGCGTTGTAATCGACGGTCTCCGGCGCCGCCGCCAAAGTCAGCTCAATCACTGTGGCATTGGGATCGGGGTGCTCGGGCGCTTTGATCGAAATTGCCGGCACACTGGCGCCTTCGATTTCGACCGGATCGAGCTTTTCGATTTTCGCCGCTTCGCCACTGGCCAAAAACTTTGCCGACTCGACCGGCGTCTTGAGTCCCAAAATACGAATCTTGCCATCCTTCCAAGAGAACACGGAAACGTAGAGCTTGCTCCCCTTGGTCGTCACGCGGCCGTCGAATGAATAGTGGCGAAACGGGCTGGCAGTCGTTCCATAGATCGCATCACCATTGACCTTCAGCCACTGTCCCATTTCTTTCAGGCGCTCGACTTCCTCCTCGGGAATAACGCCTTCGGAAGTCGGCCCGACGTTGAGCAAATAGTTGCCCCCCTTCGATGCAATGTCGATAAGGTTGTGCAACAGCGTGCTGGTGGATTTAAAATTGTGGTCGAACGATTTATAGCCCCAGGTGGTATTGATCGTCATGCAGGTTTCCCAATCTCTGCCGGGAATGCCCGTGGGAGGAATGCGCTGCTCTGGTGTGTCGGTATCGCCTTTGAAGCCGCCGCCCAAGCGGTTGTTCACGATCATTTGGGGCTGTAGCTTTAACAGCGGAACGAATTTCTCTGCCTCTGCCTTGGTCATGCGGCTGGGAGTATCGAACCAAAGGACGGAAATCGGTCCGTATTTTGTGAGCAGTTCGCGCACCTGCGGGACGGCAACTTCGTCGATGTATTTGCTGAAGTCGCCTTTTTGCTTCGGATCCCAAGGACCAGCCGGGCCGTTGCTGGGGCGAATATCGCCACCGGGATGATACCAATCTTGCGATTGCGAATAGTAGAAGCCCAGCTTGATGCCCGCCTTCTCGCAAGCGGCCGCTAAATCTTTGAGCGGATCATGATGATAGGGCGTGGCATCGACGATGTTGTAGTCGCTGACTTTCGAGCCATACATGGCGAAGCCATCGTGATGCTTGGCCGTGATGACGATGTACTTCATGCCTGCCTCTTTCGCCAGCGCCACCCATTTCTCGGCGTCGAACTTCGTTGGATTGAACTCTTTGGTGTAGGAGACATATTCGTCGACGGGAATTTTCGCCTCGTTCATCAGCCATTCGCCGATGCGGGCATATTGCTTGCCGTTGTAGGTGCCTGCCGGGACGGAATAGACTCCCCAGTGGATAAACATGCCGAAGCGCGCCTCGCGCCACCACTTCATCCGGGCATCGTGCTCGGCTTGGGTTTCGCTGCGCATGTCGCTGGGGGTATCGGAGGGTTTGCTGTCGGCCTTCTTATCGTCCTTCTTTTCTTCCGACTTTTTGCTTTCGGCTGTTTGGGCGTTGGGAGCGCTGGCGGAATAAATCGCAAACATCAAGCCAGCCGCGACGGCCATGAGAATTAGATTTCGCAAACGCATTAATTACCTCCAAGAATGAAATATTGTGGTGATTCATTTCAGGCGATTTACAGCAGCGACTGCATTCAATCGAACGAATTTGTGCGTCCCCAGCGAGCGCATAAACTCAGCCGATGCCTAACAATCAAAAAGGAAATTCCATTCCCCCCCGGCAACTAAGATTTTCACCGCAGTGGCAACCATTCGTCAATGGTTCGGTCGATCGGGAGTGGGACCGTTCGGTCGAGAACACCATCAGTCTGGACTGCCTTCGCAAGTAGCCACGTATACACTTGCGAAAACCCCTGAAACACTAGGGTATATTCCAGGAATGGCTTGAGTAAGCGTAACTCGTTGTGTGAAACTGCTCTGTGGATGCGCTTCTTGAGGATGTGAGAGGATGGTGACAATGCTCTCACATGCATGGCAAAAAGGCCGCTCGTGTCCAGCAAGATCAAGTCTCCCTTCATTCTCAACGTGTCGACGACGTCGAGCAGTGGAATCCAAACCCTTTCCGGCAACAGCAGCTACACCGGTGGCACCACAGTCATTGGCGGCCTTCGGCATGAACAGATTTTAGCTAATTAAGCCCTTCCAAGCGGCCCAGGAACGGCATTGCAGTCGTGGCCTGAGCATCAAGTCTGCACTGCTAGTATTCACGGCATTCGTAGTGATTGCCGAAATTCAAACTGCTTGTTTTGACATTGACTCTCGGTGTTCACCCATTTAAAGTCCGCGCTAATGCGAAACTCTATAGCAAATTGAACCTAGCGAAGCTCTCTATGACTGATACGCTCTTGCCCGGCGATTGCCCCGATTTTTCGAACGAGCCACGACAGGCTAGAGGTGATTTTAGTAGCGCATTTCCTCGCATTGTCCATCAGACGGTCAAGAACCCGTTGGAAAAAATACGCTGGCGGAAACCGATTGCCTCGGTGAATCGCTTTCATCCAGGCTGGCGTCGCATTGAATGGACCGACGAGCGCGCGGACGCATATGTAGCGCAACATTGGCCGAAACTGCTGCCGATTTTTCGCGGCTTCCCGCGCGGAATCATGCGAGCCGATGTCATTCGGTATGTGGCCATGTATGATTTCGGCGGAGTGTACTGCGATTTGGATTTTGAATTCTTGCGCCTATAACTACAGCGATGCCCGAGTCGTGCTATCGCTGGAATTCGATCGTGATTATGGTGATGCGCGAAATTCGATCGCCGGGCATTTCTTTGCGTCTGTTCCACAGCATCCGTTTTGGCGCGACGTGCTCGACGAGGTCATGCGGCATCCGCCGACGATCACCCCCGAGCGCGGCGTTGTTGCCGCTACCGGGCCGGGATTGCTAACTCGCACGTACTTCGCGAATGCCAGCAAGTACGCGGGAGTTCGCGTTACCCCGCGGCCGGTCTTCAGCCCCATGCGCAAGCGCGGACGAAACGAACGAAAAACTCTGCTGGCCGATGAACAGTCGTTCGGCCTGCACCATGCCTGCGGCTCATGGAAGCAGCGTTGGACGCTTGCCTACTTCCAACAAAAGCTGGCCAAGGCCAAACGGCAGTTCACCGGCAATCGCGCCGCATAGTACCGTTTAGGCCGCGCGGCGACGCGAATGCATTGCTTTGGAATCGCTCGGCGGCTGCGTTGCCGGCAGGATCCACTGCGTGCCGTTGTCAACGAGCTGCCGTAAGCGAGCGCGAATTTGTGGCAACAGCTCGGGCGCCATTTCCTCGATCAGATGCCAAGCTTCCGCTGCATGGTCGCTTGAATGCAAAGCGTTGCAAACCTGGTCGGAGGAAAGTTCGGCGGCAATGGTGTCGCGGATCGTATCTTTGACGAAGAGTCGGGCGTTGTAGCGCTGCGGATATTTATGCTGCTGCTTGCGAGTCGCTGCGATGGGAGATCGATCGTAGGCCACGACGGCTATGGCTGGCGGACCTCCGGGAAGCGCAAAGTCGCCGGAAATCCAATCGCCGCCGCGCGTGCGCGCCGTCGCGAGATCCACTTCCGCAGGCGACAACGTTTTTGTCGCCAAAATCTCGAACCCACTTTGCTGGATCATATTGATCATTTTGGCTTGGAAGCCTCGGCGGACGGCCTCGCGGCGCAGGATGAACACCGCCAATCCCTGATCGCGCATTTCCGCCGGCAGTTGCTGTGCCAAGATTTGCAACCAACGGTTTTCCTGCCAAGCTGAAGCGAGCCTGCCAAGCAAATCGGGCGCGGGGCCCCAATGGTGTTCGATTAAATAGGCGTGTAGTCCGTCCAGGCTAATCTCTGCTTGAATTCCCAATTCCGCCGCCATGCCGCGCAGGATTCCAGCATAATCGTGGCCAGGGGCCGCTTCCGGCTTAATATCGGGCGAAGCGCATGGCAAGCCCGAGCGCGCGCCTTTGTGATACACGGCGTGGTAAGCCAGGCTATGAAAATAGTCGCTCGGGTTGGGCGCCAGACAAAAATTTTTGTGGCGCACAGCGCCGTCCAACATTCGGCCAGCCACAGCGGGTGGATAATAGGGCACTGCGCGAAAGCTGGAACGAGCCATGCCCGTTTCGCTGTAAATATCGCAAGGTTGAATGCCGGGCAAGGAATGAAGAAGACTAAGCACGTTGCTTATCGAGCGGTCTTCGACCAGCATATCGACATCTTGGCTTGGTTCGATTTCTGGCAATTCCTCGAACCACCGTAGCACGATGTACCGCACGCGCTTCGCATCGAAGTGGCGAAACAATCCGGCCAAGCCAATTTTGTGCGGAATGAAATGCAGCGATTCGCGGTGGCACAATCGGTACTTCAAAATCTTGCTAACCAAAAGCCACCGCGTCCACTTGCCAGGCGCGCGAAGTGCGATAAATCGCGGCCAACTGCACCGTTTGTGAAACGCGTGGAAAATGCAGCCCAATAGCGCCAGCAGGCACACTGGATTAAAACTTAGTCGCCAAGCGACGCTCTGCGCGTGCCGCACTGTGCGGAATTTCCACCAGTGAAGCGCTTGGACGCCGGAGAGAATCAAAACCTCGGCATTATTATGCAGCACGAGTTTGCGGCGCTTCGAGAACGTGAGGCTATCGGCCAATTCTGGATGGGACGCATGCAAATGCGCAATCCGGCGCTTGTCGCTCGAAACTCCAAGGTACTTTGAATAACCGGCATGGCGTAAACCCGATGCGACATCGGCATCGTGCACGCCGAATTCGATGAAGATGGGATCTTCGGGCCAAACAGTACGGGGATGCGTCACGGGTTGCTTCCTGTAAATCGAATCGCATTTGGCTTGCTTTATCGCCGCGGCAAATTGCAAGCTGCGCAATATAGAAAAGCTTTGCCGGCGCCAGTGCCGTAAGGTACACCCGGCGGGGCCTCGAACTAGGTATCAAAGTCGGTATCGGCGTCTTCCTACGTCCGGATAAAACTGTTTATGGAAGGCATTCTGTATTTGTCTAATCAGCCGATTGTTCCGATTAAGAACAATGCCGAAATGTATCGGAACAGGCTGCTTAAATTACCTCAATTGTTCAATCGCTGGCAGAAATGTCGCAGACAGATGCAACCGTATTGTCTCAAGCCCGATTGGCCCAGCGTCGATCGTTCGGCCGGGCTATGCACTGGGATCCCGATTTGCCCGGCGATCTAGTCGAGCAATTGTGGAGCGGTCCTTTCGGGCTCATTACCGAAGGCGAGATACTTCAAGACAAGCCGCGTTGCATTACAGTGCGCATCAACCGACCCCGAGGAAATTATTTATTCAAACATTACAACTGGGGCGGACCTATTCGCACTTTGAAGAAGTCGCTGGGTCCCACGAGGTTAGAGGCGAGTTGGTTTATTGGTCGCGAGTTGCATGCCAGTGGAGTTCCGACTCCTTGTCCCCGCGCCTATGTTGAACGAAGGCTCGGCGCGCTCAAAGTGCATTGCTATCTATTGACTGATTTTATCGCGGGAACGACGCTTTATCGCTTAATGCGGCACGAGCGCCCCTCTCAAGAGGTTGTGCTATCTCTCGCGCGGCAAGTCGCCGCTATCTGCCGGCTATTGGACGATTTGAGCGTTAGCCATAACGACTTGAAGGCGGAAAACATTTTGATCGATCGGACCGGCCGCGCGTGGTTGATCGACCTGGAATCGGTCACTCGTCATCGAAACCGTGAGGAAGCACGATTGCGGCTGGCCGAGGACATTGGCCGGTTGCTCCATCCGCGGAACTGGCGCACGAACCCAGCCGCGGCGGAGATCTTCCGACAGGAGCTAGCGCAGGCACTGGGCCCGAAATTGATGGCGGCGGCGAGCGTGGCCGGTTACGGACTAGATCGTGCGTTGCCGGCCTCCAACCAAGCCTCGCAATTGCTGACGGTACTGATTCCCAGCCGCAACAACGAATCGGTGATTGCTGATTGTTTGAATTCGGTCCGCGATATCGCGGACGAAATTATTGTGGCCGACCGAGGATCGACCGACGCGACACTCGAAATTGCGCGGCGGCACAATTGCCGCATCGTCCAAAAACCAATCGATGACGAGACGGAGTTTGAAAACTTGGCGGCGGGGCTGGCCCGGCACCCGTGGGTACTTCGACTTCTCCCGCAGGAGCGGGTAAGCCCTGACTTGGCGATTGAAATTCAAACTCTGTTGACCGCCGAGCCGGGCGAAGACGGCTTCAGCATAACGCGGCGCTATATCTTTTGGGGAAAACTCTTGCGGTACGGCTTGTTTCGGCACGATTCGTTTGTGCGGTTGTTTCGCAAGGGGCAGGGAAAGCACCGACAAAATAACAGGCGAACCGAGGTGGTGATTTCCAGCGGCCGTGAAGGCCGTGTGCGAGCGAAAATCCTTTATCAAGCCTGTTGGAGCGTGCGCGATTATTTGGAGTCGATGCAAAGCGCCTCCAGTTGGTCAGACAAATCTCATGGATTGCGGCAGAGGTCAAAGGGCAGGATGTTGCTCTGGCGTGCGCACTGGAAGTTTATTCAATCGTACATACTGCGTTTTGGATGGCTCGACGGCTGGGCTGGCTTGCACGCTTCCTGTTTGGCGGCAATCGCAACGTACCTGGGAGATTTACGACGCTACGATCAACCGCAGCCGCAGTCTCAGTTTTCCGATATTGAGAGTGAATTGGCCGGCGGCGAGCAAGCGATTGCAACAGGCGAAATCGTTCCGATTGAGCCCGATAAATTTAGATCGGCGGCCTAGTAGGGCACGTGCTTGAATGCTCGAGCCGCCGCGAATCGAGATGCTATTCATGTGCCGTGCATTGGCGATTGAGCAGTTCGCGATAGACTGCCAACGTGTTTTCGACCATGCGCTGGGCCGTGAAGCACTGCTGGGCCCTCGCTTCCGCACGCTTGGTCATTTCTGTTAGCGCGGGCAGGTCTGATAACGCATTGATGATCGCATTGGCCAGCGGCTCGGGTTGGCGGCGCAACCAACGTGGCCACAGGCTGTTCGCCGGGCGCACCGTCCAGAATCTCGGGAATTCCACCCGCCGTCGTGGCCACGATGGGAACTTTGGCGAACATGGCGTCGATAAGTGTCGAACAAAGCCCTTCCAAGTGAGAGGGCATCACGAATAAATCGGCTGCCTGCAACAAGTCTGGCACGTCATTCCGATAGCCTAAAAACCTCACGGCGTGCAAAATTCCGAGTATGCGGGCTTCCGCTTCGAGTTGCTCGCGCAGCTGGCCGTCGCCCGCGAGCGCTAATTGCGCTTGTGGAAAATGTTGCAGAACTTTAGGCATCGCTTGCATTAAAAACGTGTGACCTTTGTGGTCGGTCAGCGTAGCGACGCATATTAGCAATGGCTGGTTTTCAGCGAGCCCCAGCGAGTCGCGCCGCGGGCGCGATTGCCGCTTCGAGCGCGAGCCGGATCGACGCCATCGTGCACTACTCGCACGAGTGAACTGTCTAGACCGCTATTGCGGCAGACATCGGCTACGGCGTGAGATACCGCAATGACTCGATCGGCAAAACGGCGGTATCGCCACGCGGAGCGAATCGGAAAATCGACTCGCCGCGCCGCAATGCGGGCGGGGATCGGCAATCGCCATGCTGCGAACCCCGCGCCGCTCAATGCGTGAGAATCGTGGAAGTGCACCACATCGGGCCGCAATTCTCGCAACCAGCGGCGGGTGTGCAGCACGTTTTTTGGTCCGCGGCCGCTTCCGGTGGTCTGCATTACCTGAAATCCGTCTCGCTCGAGGCGCTCGGCGAAAGCACCGGCGCGGCGCGAAATAATAAGCGAGCGGTGCCCGCAAGCAGCGAGCCCTCGGATCAACAATCTGGCTTGCTCCTCACCGCCATGCCAGCCGCGCTCGGTTGAAACGTGAACGATTGTCAGAGAACGCAAGGGAAAGCCGGCTTTGTTGTTAGCGGAATGCGGAACAAGTGAGGACGGAACGGTAACGATCCAGTCGCGGGCGGTCAATTGGCCAAGTCCCGCCCGAAATAACTCCTATAACTGTCACATTCTTCTTCTTCTTCGTATGCACGCCAACGGCACTTTCTTGTGCATGTTGTCCATCTTAACTACTCTAAAGTCTTCGGGTTCATTCCCAAGTCGCTTTCTATGCAATCCGGGGTTTTTCTGCTCCTTGCAGTGCGCTCCTCGCCGGAGGAAAACCAGTGCGGCAGACGGTTCAATCGCAATTCAGGACATTTCTGGCCTCCTTTAGCCGCACACAGCCCCTTTCGCGAACCGCTGGCGGGCAGAAGCGTTCCCGTTATTTTGAGCCACTAGAACCTCGGCAATTGTTGGCCTCGAGTTCCGCCCTGCCGCTCGGCTCCGCTATCACTTTTTCCGACGGAACGATCACGGCACTTACTCCGGCGACTGTTTCTCAAACCACCGGAGAAAAACCTCAATCGAAGCTGTGGACCTACGGCGATCATTGGTGGAGCGTCATGCCCGACAAAACGGGCACCTGGATTTGGCGTTTGGACGCGACGACTTGGACCAAAGTGCTGCAACTTTCGACGAAAACCACCTTCCACGCCGATGCGCTGATGCAAGGGGATGTGGTTCAAATTCTCCTTGTCGATGCTTCGAATCCGGCGAATTCGCAATTAAGTTCGGTGCAGTACGTCGCCGATGGGCCGGGTTCCTACGAGCCCTGGTCGGTGCGTAGCACTCTAACGAGCGTGCCGCTTGCCAAGAGCGATCAAACGGCCACGCTGGCCGTCGACTCCACAGGTGAAATGTGGATCGCCTCCGATGTCACTACAACGATTGAGGTGCGCTACAGCGTTTATCCCTACGTCACGTTCAGCGCACCCATCACCATTGGTTCAGGTATTTCGACCGACGACGACTCGGTTATCACGGCAATGCCCAATGGCGAGGTAGGGGTGCTGTGGTCGAACCAGAACGCAAAGCGGTTTTACTTCCGCACTCACCAAGATGGCGCCGATCCTTCTGCTTGGTCGCCCGCGGAGATTCCCGCTGCTCAGTCGGCCCTGAATGTCGGCCACGGCATGGCCGACAATCATCTCAACTTGGCGGTGGCCTCCGACGGAACTTTATACGCTGCAGTGAAGACCAGCTACGACACGGCCGGCAAAACGAAAATCGGCCTGCTGGTTCGGCGGCCGTCGGGAACGTGGGACCCGCTCTACACCGTTGATACGCAAGGAACCAGACCGATCGTGTTATTGGATGAAGATATCGATCGCTTAATGGTTGTTTACACCACGGCGACAGGCGGCGGCGATACCGTGTACCGCGAAACCCCGCTCGATGATATCAGCTTTTCCCCGCGGATCACGCTCATTAAGGGTTACGACGACAATGTGACCAGTACGAAGCAAAACGTCACCAATCAAATCGTCGTCATGGCGGGAAGCGGTCAAGATAGTGCAACGAAAGCTCATAGCGTACTAATAACACTTCCCGTGGATCCAGCTTCGACGTCCGACGTTCAATATTTATTCGTGAATGTAGGCCTCGATCGAACGATTCAACTGCCTGATGCCGCCAAGCTGCACGGCGTAGTGACGATCAACGGAGTGGCAACCGACGCTGGCGCGGTGGCGGCAATGTGGACCGCCAGCGGTCCCGGCGACGTCGATTTTGCCGATCCGACAGCGCTCGATACGAGCGCCGACTTTAGCGAGCCGGGTACGTACGTGCTGCGGCTTACTGCCGACGACGGAGAGCAAACTGTTTTTGACGAACTAACCGTTGTGGTGAATCCAGCTCCGGTTCAGTCCAATCCATCGCAGCAATCGGTGGCAGGATTGGCCGGTTACTGGAAGCTCGATGAAACCAGCGGCACTACGGCCGCCGATTCTTCTGGACTTGCCAACAATGGCAAGCTCACAGGCGCGCCTACTCCTGCGGCCGGCAAAGTAGATGGGGCGTTGCAATTCAATGGTTCGGGAAATCGAGTCGTCGTCCCCGATCAGCCATCGCTCGATATTTCGAACCAGATCACGATTTCCGCCTGGATCAACCCACAGAAACTCGCCACGCAATACTTGGTGAAAAAAGGACGCACCGATTCGGTCAATGGATATGAGCTGAGTCTGGGCAGCAATGGGAAGGTGTTCGTTCGCTTCAATCAGAAAACGATGGGCAACAAACTGCGTCTGGATTCCAAAACTTCGTATCCGACCAATGGAAATACCTGGATATTTGTCGCCGCAACGTACGATGGCTCGACCATCAAGCTCTACATCAACGGTGTGTTGCAAAGCACTTTGCAGGCAACATTTAAGATCGGTGTAAACACGCTTCCGCTGGCAATTGGCGCTCAGGACGATGGCAAGTCTGGAACAAAAGGGCGAATTGACGATGTACGCGTTTACAACCAAGCATTGTCGGCCGACGAAATTGCCGCTTTAGCCGCTGGGTAAGCTCGGTAAGTGCAGCGGACAACAAGGGTGATAAACCTTAACAATTGTTCGGGTTGTAATTGAAACACGTTCAAATTGTGTTTCATTCCAGATCAATCGGTCCGTATCGATTGTGCCAATCGTGCCGATACCCCCTTTGTAGGTGACCGGTTCTCATCGTTCGCACGCTGCTCTCTTCTTTCGGTTTCGAAGCCTCCTGCCACGTTTGTGTGCACCGCAACGCGCACTGCACTCCCACCCCGCGTCCGCCCCCACCTTGCCTGGGCATCAAATCGCCATGGAATCGAGTATTCGCCATTTGGCCATTCGACTGCCCAACTGGGTGGGCGACGTAGTTATGGCTTTGCCAACTATCGTGCAGTTGCAGCGATCGGGCTTTGTGTTGCGCCTGTTGGGACGAGGTTGGGCTAGCGAACTGTTGGCGGGATTGAACTTGCCGGTCACTCCAATTCCAGAAGGCATTATCGCCGGCAGTCGAGTTATTCGCACGATAAAAACGCGTTACGGCGTATTGCTTACCAACTCATTGTCGAGCGCGCTTTCGATGCGACTGGCGGGAGTACGCGCAATCGGATATCGAACTGATGGGCGCGCCATGTTATTGCAGCGCACTCTGAGGAAAGATATCGGGCTGCACGAGGTTGAGTACTTTTGCGCACTGGGAAAAGCGGCTGTTGATCGCTGGGGTGCTCCAGAATCGATTTGGCCGATGGCGCCGCCGGAGCACATCGAATTACCTTTGTCGAACACACACCGGGTGGCGGCGGCGATAGCGCTCGCCAAAGCTCGCATCAACGGTCCCTACACCATCTGTTGCCCATTGGCGGTCGGCACGGCGCAAGGTCAATCAAAAATGTGGCCTCTCTTCGGCAAGTTTTGCGAAGCATTGGCCGCGATGGGAAAGACCATCCTCATTTGTCCCGGCCCGGGCGAGGAGCATCTGTGCGCCGACTTTCAACCATTCGCGAAAGTGCTGCCAAAAATCTCGCTTGGCGCTTACGCAGCGCTTCTGGCCGCCGCCGAAATGGTTGTAGCCAACGATTCCGGGCCGATGCACATCGCCGCGGCTCTGGGAGCCCCCGTGCTTGGCATCTTTGGCCGCAGCGATCCGCGGCGCACCTATCCTTGGGGCGGCCAATTTGTCGGGACTGCTGATGATTGGCCGGACCTGGACACAGTCCTTTCGGCCTGCTTCAAAATGCAGGATCGCCGCGACTTGCGCATTGCGGGTTAACTTAAGGCAAATGACGGGCGAGTGTACTGGCGGCGCAAGAGTCCATTTGCATCTGCTGCATTTTCGCCAGTGAACATCTCGGTCTGGGGATCGAAGTTCAAGATTGGGCTCATCTTGAAACCGGATTTGGCAATTTCAACTCCGTTATCGGAAATCTGTTTTTCCAATCGCTCAACAAGCTGGTTCCAGGCAGGCAGATTTTTATCGGCCGCTAAGGCGCCGGTGTGCGAGTAGTGCCCGCCCAGCCGGCAGGCGATATTCGCCAAATTGCACCAAGCCGTCGCCCGGTGGCCGATTTCCACCTCGCAGTTCAATCGCGAGCGGTCGTTGCTCAACACGGCGTCGACGAAATTCTTCTGATGACCAGCGCCGGAGTCGCCTTTGAAGTCTTTAATTTTCTTGCCGCTGTTATCGTAGGACGCGCCGCCACCCCGCTTGCCGGCATAGTAGCCTCCTTGGCAATAGATGACGTAACCGCTGCTGATGCCCTTGATTTGCAGGTCTTCTTTCGCACCGGCCTTTGCCGGCAAATTACTGAGGCCGAAGATGATCGGCGTCGTGCCGGTATCGTAGGAAACGAACGAAACATTCGGCGTATTACCGGCGTCGTCCCAGACCATGCGACCTCCGCCGGCCACGACGCTCTTGGGAAAGGGAACTTTATCCAACAAAACCACATTCACGGCATCGTCCATCACATGCACGCCCCAGTTGCCTTGTTCGCCATTGCCGGTGTTCCAATCCCAATGCCAATCGTAATGCAGTTTGTCGCGGAAGATTGGTAAATCGGCGGCTGGTCCAAGCCACAGGTTGTAATCGACCGATGCCGGGATCGGAAGCGGCGTGGATCGTTTGCCGATGGGCTCTCGCCGCCCATAGCGGCAGACTTCAACATACTGGATATCGCCGAGCGCCTTTTCTTTGTGCAAGTAGTCCTTGAGTTCGGTTTGCAATGGGTCGGACCGCTGCTGCGTTCCAACTTGAACAACGCGGTCGTATTTGCGCGCTGCCTTCACGAGCTGTTGGCCTTCCCAATGGTTGTGCGCGAGTGGCTTTTCGACATACACATGTTTTCCGGCCTGACAGGCCCAAATGGCAGCCAGCACGTGCCAATGATTGCACGTGGCGATTACGACCGCATCGACGTCTTTGTCGTCCAAGAGCTTTCGCAAGTCGGTGTATTTTTTTGCGTCAGGTTTATTTTGTGCCGCCTTTTCGAGCAGATCTTGATCGACGTCGCACAGCGCGGCGAATCGGACGGTGGGCAGTTGCGAGAACATTTTCATGAGGGCAGTGCCCCGGGACCCCAGTCCGATGAAACCCACGTTAAGCTGCTGATGTACTCCCTCTGCCCGCACCATAGGAGCGAATGCCATGGCCGCGCCAACCGCAGCCGACTGCTTGATAAAACTGCGACGATCGATGCGTTTCATAATTCGCTCCGCTACTCGGTTGAAGGTTGATGCGTAGGCTTTATTGTACTAAGCGTCGAAGCTCATGCACTATGCACCTTAAACTCTCGATGGAGACTACGGGAAGTAGGTAGCCCGCCGATGATGGGGGCACCTGTTCCTCAGATTCAATCCGCGCGTCGCTGGGGAGTTGCCGCTCAGAGCCGGGTTAGGACCTGAATGAGGCGAGGTGGCCCAGCACAGCCTCAAACCGATCGCTTGGACTAGCGCACGGGCGGACCAACTTACTGGGACGAAGTCAGCCGGCATTCATGCGCATTTCGAGAGTAATCGGAGTCAGAAATTAACGTGCTAGCATTCGTGCGGTAATTGCACTCGCGCACAGTTAATTTCTTAGCGGGCACATATTAATGACAGGCTCGGGGCTGCACATAGTTTTGACGAAGGGCCGTTCGATCAATTGCCACATCTTCAGTTGGTCTTATTGCTGGCACGTTGTTTGTGGTAGAAAAGCCGCCCCGCAGTATTCCTTCCATCCCATTTTCTTTTGGGAGATTAAACAATGGCCCGTCGATCCAAGCATGGGATCGTTTCGTTCAGCGGAGCGATTTTACTAATCGTCATTGCAAACGGCGAATTGCACGCTCAATCGCCTGCGCTTGGCGGTCCTGCGGCCGTAAACAAAGCGGCCTTAGCGGTTGGCGATATCGACACCGCGCTGAGCCGCATTTATGTGCATGTCGATAAGACAGGTTTCGGGCATGAACACGGCGTGGAAGCGAAATTCAAATCTGGTCGGTTGCAATTGGGGGCAATGCAAAATGCCGGCGAACTGGTGATCGACATGTCCACCTTTAATGCCGACACCGACGATGCTCGCCGTTACGTCGGCTTGGATGGATCGACAGACGCGGGCACGCGCAAAGAAGTGAATGCCAACATGCTGGGGCCCGACGTACTGGATGTCCAGAGATTTCCGACGGCGACCTTCAAGGTTAACAGCATTCAGGCCGTGAAGGCGAAGCGTCCGAACGCTCCACAGCAAATACAACTTGCTGGCGATTTCACGCTGCATGGCACGACGAACAAGCTCACGGTGATTGCCGATACGGCGAAGGCAAACGGCTATGTCAGGATCTACGGCAATTTTTCGATTTTACAATCGGATTACGGCATCAAGCCGTTCAGCAAAGCGCTAGGGGCCGTCGGCGTGGCCGATCGATTAACAATCTATGGAGAATTGTGGGTAGCAGATCAACCGCTGGCTCAGGGCACTGGACCTGGAGTGCAACGATGATTTCCGATCGCAATCGATCGATGGAATTGATGGACGAGCCCGACTTGGATCCAAAATTGCACGTCGCCGCGCTGAATGGATTGCGACGCATCAATTCGATCAGCCGCAGCGCGGCGATTTTATGGCCGTCGATTGCGGCTGCGGCGAGCGACATTTGCCCGCGCGCATTGCGCGTGCTCGATTTGGCGTGTGGCGGCGGCGACAACGCGTTCGAGATTTCGCGGCTTTCGCAACTCGCTGGTTTAAACGTCGAGGTGCATGGTTGCGACGTTAGTCCTCTCGCGATCGCTAAATGTCGTGAATCGGCGCGAATCGATGAAGATCAATCCCGATAATTTTTTCCAACTCGATGTTCTCCAACAGCCGCTGCCCGACGACTTCGATGTCATCATGTGCTCACTATTTTTACATCATTTGAGCAAGGAAGATGCGGGCTCGCTGATTCGCAAGATGGCCGATGCGGCCCAGCAATTGGTGCTCATCAGTGATTTACGGCGCACCTGGCTGGGATTGGGTTTGGCTTGGGCCGGCAGCCGACTGCTGACACGTTCGCCGATTGTCCACACCGATGCGGTGCGGTCGGTAGCCGCTGCGTTTATGGAAAATGAAGTAGTGGAGTTGGCGGCAAACAACGGATTGGATGGGTGCGTCATCTCTCAACATTGGCCACAGCGCTGGCTTTTGTCTTGGAGAAAACTTTGACTGCCCGAGACTTGCCAACTTTGCCGTCGAAAAGCAACCCAATTTGGGATGTGATTGTTATTGGCGCGGGACCGGCTGGATCACTGGCTGCCCTCGAATGCGCCCGGCAAGGCGCAAAGACGCTACTTGTTGAACGTCAAGCGTGGCCTCGGCAGAAAGTCTGTGGAGGGTGCCTGAACGGCCGGGCACTTTCGGTGCTAAAGGCCGCCGCCTTGGAGCAAATTCTCGAAGCGAGTTGCGCTACTAACCTGTCGCAATTAATCGTGCAAGCACAAAATTGCCGAGCCGAAGTTAATTTACCAGGGGGTGCGGCGGTCAATCGTTCGCAGTTCGATGCGGCGATTGTGAAAGCGGCCGTCACTGCCGGAGTGAAATTTGAACCCGCAACCAAAGCTGAAGTCGTTCCACAAAGCGAATCGATGCGCTGCCGCCAGGTAGTGCTGTCTGGGTCGGATAAACGGAACCAGGTGATTACCGGACGGATTGTCGTCGCGGCCGACGGATTGGGGCATCCAAGTTTGAAAAACCTTCCGGAATTCAGTTGTCTCGTTTCTCCAGTCGCCAGAATCGGGCTTTCTGTCGTTGTTGAAAGGATGCCGGCGGCGTATCGCGCCGGTGCCATCTATATGGCGATTTCTCGATACGGGTATGTCGGCCTCGTTGAAACTTCGGATGGGCGTGGGAATTTGGCGGCGGCGGTCGATTTAATCGCGTTAAAGTCGGCCGCCAGTCCGGCAAGTTTTGTGCGGTTCCTATTGGAAGATGCGGGTTTGCCTGCACCGAATTTTTCCGAGGTGGACATTTGGCGAGGAACGATTCCGCTGATGCGGCAAACGAATCGATTATCGACGCACCGCGTACTGCTGCTCGGCGATGCCGCCGCGTATGGTGAACCGTTTACCGGCGAAGGAATCGGTTGGGCGCTGAGCTCCGCCTTAGCAACAGCGCCAATCGTTTTGCGCAATCTGGAGGATTGGAATAGAAACGCGATCGACGATTGGCAAAAGAGCCAAAAGCGCGAAATTTTGCGCGGCCAAACTGTCTGCAAAGCCTTGGCATTTTTATTACGCAAGCCAATGGCGGTTCAGTTAGCACTTCGTGCAATCAATGCCGTTCCCGTTTTGGCACGGCCATTGGTACAGCGAGTTCATTGATTGCGACCACGGCGGGGCACGGGGGCTGCCTTTAATGCATTGTGAGAAATTATGGACGTTCATATTTTGGGAATTGGCACCGCAGTTCCCGAATTCGAAATAGCTCAAACCGATGCGGCCGAGCAGGCGTCGCACTTGTGCTGCGCAACGCTCCAGCAACAGAAGCTCTTGAATACCCTGTATCGCCGCTCAGGAGTGAGCAAACGCCATAGCGTAGTGCTGACTTCGAGCACCAACGGCCACCCTGCTGAACAATCGTTTTACTCGAGAAACGATGCCTCGCCCGATGGCCCGACGACCTCCCAGCGCATGGACATATACGATACATTTGCAGCCCCGTTGGCCATCGAAGCATCGCGAAAGTCGCTGCAGGATGCCCAAGTCGATCGATCCGAAATAACGCATTTGGTGACCGTTTCCTGCAGTGGCTTTTCCGCTCCAGGAGTCGATCTGGCGATCATTCGGGAATTGAATTTAAACCCGGAAACATCTCGAACGCATATCGGCTTCATGGGTTGTCATGGAGCGATGAATGGTCTGCGCGTGGCCAAGGCATTCGCGGAGAGCACGCCTGGAGCCTGCGTGTTATTGTGCGCCGTGGAGCTTTGCACCCTTCATCACCAATATCGCTGGCAACCTGATCAAATTGTGGCAAACGCATTATTTGCCGATGGCGCGGCCGCTGTTGTTGTTCAAGCGGATGCTAAAGACAACCTCAATGAGGCTTGGCAAGTGGTTGATTTGCGATCCACCGTCATTCCCGATTCAGCCGATCTGATGCAATGGCGAATTGAAGACCACGGTTTCCAGATGAGGCTTTCGCCCCAAGTGCCGAATCTGATCGACAGTACGTTGCGAAAATGGCTGAATAGCTGGCTGGCAGAATACCGTTTGAATATCGAAGAGATCGGATCTTGGGCAATTCATCCCGGCGGGCCGCGGATTGTCGAAGCGTGCGCCCGAGCCGTCGCAGGGGATTGCGATTGCTTGACCGATTCTTTGGCGGTCTTGGCGGAGTATGGAAATATGTCGTCGCCGACGGTGCTGTTTATTCTCGATCGATTGCGAAGGCGCCGAGCGGCGCGGCCATGCGTGGCCCTGGCTTTTGGCCCTGGGATTGCCATCGAAGCGGCCTTGTTGGCGTGAGTGTTGATAGGTGGCAGAAACATCACTCGATCAAATATCAAGGATCAATTATCGATGATTGCCTGTTCCACCGTGCAAAAGCAGGATATTCGCAGTCACTACAATCTAACGACTGTTTTCTACCGATTGCTGTGGGGCCGCCACATTCATCATGGACTGTGGTCAGAAGACGAACTGGCTGCGAATGTCGTAGCGGCGAAATCGAAAATCGCTCAACAACGTCTGACCGATACGCTTGCGGCAGAGGCAGGCATCAAGCCTGGTGAAAGAGTTTTAGATGTAGGTTGCGGCATGGGCTCTTCGGCTATTCATTTGGCCGACAAGCTCCAGTGCCAGGTGACGGGAGTAACCATTAGTTCGGTACAGCGACATTGGGCAAGAAGTTGTGCGCGGTGGCATGGTGTTCGGCAACGGACCGAATTCTTGTGCGCCGATGCCGAGCGAATCGAATTGCCGCCGGCCGCGTTCGATGTCGTTTGGAGCATCGAATGCACAGAGCATTTGTTCGACAAAGCTCGCTTCTTCAATAATGTTGCGCAGTGGTTAAAACCGGGGGGCCGCGTGGCGATTTGCGCTTGGCTTGGCGGGGAGCGATCTAAATGCAGCAAACAGCTGAGCAGGTGCACAAAGTCTGCGAAGGGTTCTTTTGCCCATCGTTGGGAACAAAAGAAGACTACAGCCGTTGGATGTCGGATGCGGGCTTGAAATTGGTGCGCTATCACGATTGGACTTCGGCAGTCGATCGAACGTGGGAGATTTGCCAAGACCGCGTGCGGCGCAGCGGAATGCGTTGGCTTGCTCGAATCATCGACCGGAATTCGGTGATGTTTTTGGATCGGTTCGACACGATTTTGCAGGCCTATCGCTAGCGGCGCGATGAAGTATGGATGCTTTATCGCCCATCGGCCTCATTGATTTGGAGCACGCAAGGATGCGCAGAGCGGCGGGAATCGCCTTCGGAGTAGGCAATCATTTATTGTTTGCCTTCATCGTTTGGCAGTTGTTTTTGTTTCTGAAGGGACCGGAATCGCTTCCGACGTCTGGGGGAACTCTGTTTGGTCGATTTTCTATTGGCATTGTTGTTCGCAGTGCCCCATAGCGTGTTGCTGTTGCCGGTCGTGCGCCGGCGAATCACGCCGGCATTGCCGGATGCCTTTTACGGCATGTCTGTTTTGCGTTGTCACTTGTGCAAGTTTGCTCGTGGTGATTGAAAATTGGCAAGCTAGCCCAACGGTGCTTTGGCGATTTTCTGGAGCCGGCCAAACGATCGTCCGAGGGGCGTTCTATGGCTCGTGGATTGCATTGTTTTACAGCCTGAGCTTGAACGGCTTGGGTTATCAAACGGGCTGGACCCCGTGGTGGCATTGGCTCCGTCGGCAACCGCAGCCGACGCGAAGATTTGAACCGCGCGGTGCATACCTTTGGTTGCGCCATCCGGTTTATCTGAGTTTTTTGGGACTCATTTGGTTTGTTCCTGTGATGACCGCTCGATCGCGCCATGCCTGACGGCGACGTGGACGATCTACATTTTCTTCGGTAGTTGGCTGAAAGATCGTCGACTCATCCACTACTTGGGCGATCGATATCTTCAATATCAAGCGGAAGTGCCGGGCTATCCTGGCATACCGATCAGACCGCTCGGTCGTGTTCCGCTGATTTCCGAGCATGGCCTGACCTTAAAGATTGCTCTCCAGGAGCAGCATCAAACCATGCTTCGCAAGGCCGCTTAGAAAATGGTTTCGATTCAAACCCGCCGATTTCGCGTTCTGCTGCTTTATGCGGCGTGTTTGCTGCCGCTGATTTTGTACGGCGCCGATGCAGCGCTGCAAAGCAACAAAAATTCGCCGTTCGAATGGGTGCCCGGCACGTTCAAACCGCGACAGGAATACGAAGAGTTTCGGCGTGCATTCGGATCGGGAGAAGTGCTCATCGTTAGTTGGCCGGGCTGCACGATTGATTCGCCCGATCTCGAACTCTTGACCTACAGCCTGCAACGCCGCGACTTGTTTCACGATCCGGCCGGCGAGCCGTATATCGAACGAGTCGTCACTGGCCAAGAGGTGCTGCGGGAACTGATGGGCGATCCTTTGAATTTGAAGCGTGAAGATGCGCTGGCGCGTATCCAAGGCACGCTGGTCGGGCCCGACGGACGAACGACGTGCGCCGTGGTTACATTAACACCCACCGGAATTGCCCACCGAGGCGAAGTCGTAAAAATGATCCGCGGTGGCTTGGCGAAATACTGCCATGCCCCAGAGGAAGATCAGCACTTCGCCGGCCCGGTCATGGACGGATTGACCGTCGACGAAGCCAGCGATCAATCGCTCAACTTTTTTGCCATCCCGTCGGCCATTACCGCGTTTTTAGTTTGCTGGTGGTGGCTGCGCTGGCTGCCAGGCGCCTTGTCGTGCTAGCCGTATCGGTTTACTGCGAGTTGGCGACGGTTTCGCTCATTCATTGGTTGGGCGGGGAGATGAGCGCGCTGTTAATCGTGTTGCCGCCGCTCATTCAAGTAGTCACGGCATCGGGTGGAATCCATTTAATCAACTACTATCTAGTTGCACGACAGACGTACGAGGCGGAAGACGCCGCTTGGGGCGCTTTGCGAATCGGTTGGGTTCCTTGCACATTATCGGCGACAACGAATGCCATTGGTCTGGGTTCCCTGATTGTCAGCCAACTTTCGCCGGTTCGTAGCTTTGGATTATATGGTGCACTCGGCGTTGCCTTGACGTTGGGAATTGTGCTGGCGTTTGTTCCCGGAACTTTGTCGGTTTGGAAACCAAAAGGAATGGCGCGCAAGGCGAAAATCAATCTCGACGACGGGTCGTTTATCGGCGAAGTTCCATTCTGGACTTGGCTTAGCAAGTTCGTCGCACGGTTTCATCTGGCGATTGTTGTTGGCGCGGTCGTTCTAATGATCGGACTCGGCTTTGGCATTCAGTGGCTGAGAACTTCCGTCCATTTGCGGACGTTGTTTCCGGCCGATAGTCGGATTCTTAATGACTACGCTTGGATCGAAGAGCACGTTGCGCCGATGGTGCCGATCGAAGTGGTTGTCGGCTTCGAAAAGCATTGCCCGCTGGCCGCCGCCGATCGATTCAACTTGATCGGGCGCATTCAAGACGAGTTAGACCGCACCGAGCCCATCAAAGGGACCGTTTCGGTTGCCAACATGATGCCGAATATGCCGGCAGATGCCGACACTTCGAGTTCGGAATATCGCGAATCTGTTGGGCACCATCTTGGAACAGGCAAAACCCTATTTCACAGCCGCCCATTATCAACATGAATCCGAATTGAGCGAGCAGTGGCGAGTAACCGCTTACGTCAGCGCCCTGGAGGATATTGACTATGGCCAAGTTCTAGCGACAATTCGAGAAAGGTTGCGCGCCGCGGGCGCCGCCGATCAACCGGCAGCCGGTATTTCGGTGCAGGTGACTGGCGTGATGCCATTGGTCCATGAAATTCAAGCCGCGCTGATGCACGATTTATTTATCAGCTTTCTCTCCGCTTTTGGAATCATCGCGGTCATTATGAGCATTGCTCAGGCCGGCATTTGGACAGGCTTGATCGCCATGGTGCCAAATTTTTTCCCGATGGTCTTCATGTTCGGTTTGTTAGGTTGGATGGGAGTCGCGTTGGATATTGGATCGGTTATGACCGCCAGCATTGCGCTGGGAATTGCCATCGACGACGTTTTACATTTCCTCACGTTTTATCGTCGAGCATTAGCGCGCAGGTCTATCTCGCGCAAGATGCCGTCCATACTACGTATCAGCAGTGCGGCTTTGCGATGTTTCTAAGCTCACTGGTTTGCGGCCTTGCGCCGATGGTGTTTTATTTCAGCAGCTTTTTGCCGGCCAGCCGCTTTGCCTGGATGATGCTGATGCTGCTGACGATCGCCGTAGTTGGCGATCTCGTACTATTGCCGGCTTTGGTGATCGGCCCGGCGGGAAGATTATTTGAACGGCAATATCCAAAACCATCGACGACAACAAAGACTGCTGTCAAGATTTCAACTTTTGCGGCCATTTCTCCGTCAAGACGGTCCG
>CAWGBP010000021.1:0-168309 GCA_963820835.1 Pirellulales bacterium
ATCGTCGGACCATTGACCGTCAACGCAGGGCAACGTGCGGCGGCACCGGAGACCGTATCTGCTGGGCCTTCCCCGCCCAACCCAATACGTTTTGTTGCCGCGGCAAATGGAAGATCAGCAACTCTCGTGGGATACACGCGGATTGATTCCAGCCACGTTGCCCGAGGAGCTTCTGGAAATTGCCTCTTCGCGGAGAGCAGTATCGCGTCTTTCAGTACCGCGGCGGTCAATTCCGAGCGGTGCTACGTTCGTCGGAACGCAACAGCGAATCGCCGCAGGTGCATATGGCCGATTATCGCTTTTCCTGGTATGGCGACGGCCGCTGGTATGGCGTAGCCAGTTTCGATTCAGACTACAGCAGCGCGAGCAATTGTGTCCTGGAGCTACCTGAAAACTGCGAACTTTTAAATATGGTTCTCGATGGATTGCCAGCACTGCGTACCCGCGGGGGAACATCGTTGGAATGTATGGCTAGGCGAAAACAAACTGCCTCGGCATTTAGCGGCCATCTTCTGCGGCAGTTCGCTAAATGGCTTTGGGAAAGCAGTGAATTTGCCTGTGCCGCGGCTAATCGATTTTCCGGTTGAACGCACGCTATGGTCCATTTCGAGCCCAGTATCATTTGGACCGGGCTTGACGACGTCGGGCAGTTCGATTTCCGAGGAAAACTTCGAATTGATTCGATTGCAGACATTCGCGGCGTTAGTCGACTCGGCCGCGGGATTGCTGGCGGAATTATCGCCTGCCGAGCACCGCAGAACTGGATTACTCCGTGGGTCTCTCGCTATGCGGCCAGCAGTACATTTTTACGAATTTTAGAACGAGCAAGCGGCACAGAACGAGAAGGCCAGTCGAACGACCTGCTTTCCGCGTCGGATCAAGAGTTTCTTTCGATTGTGCAGCGAATTGGCGCAATTGAAATCTTCAATCGAATCATGAAACAGCCTGGCGTCGCAAGCGAGCCGTCGCAGGTTTGGCGTGTAACTCAAGACGCTGAAAGGGATATCACTTACGCTGTCGGTCGCGGCAAGCAGTCGCAACTGCGAATCGATTACGTCAATTCGAGTCGGCAAAGCGAATGGGAGCGGGTCTTAATTGCAATGCTGCTCTTATTGATATCGATCACGCTGATTTTCCGTTCGCGCTTCCGACGGTGGGCCGTAACTTTGTCTAGCGAGACGGCCTGTTTCCTCGCTCGGCTAAAGCCGCATTTGCTGGAAAGGCCGCGTGAGGTTTGTGACTGACTCCCACGATTTGATCCTGCCGCCAGTTCATCTTGGCAAGAACAAGCTGATTTGTTAGCCTCTCTCGCCTCGCCCGCCATAAGGAAACCGGAGGGGCGAAAATTGTGCAAAAAAAGCCGCGAACCGCTACGACAGGCCGACAAGGAAGGAGGCCCTCGATGGCACCGATCTTAAGCAGGCACTCAAGGTTCACATTCGTTGGATGATTCGCCGCGACATGCCCGAGGTGTTGGCGATCGAACAGAAGAGCTTCGAATTTCCCTGGTGCGAGAACGATTTCCTCCGCTGCCTGCGGCAACGCAATTGCATCGGCATGGTGGCCGAGCACGACGACCGCGTGGTCGGCTTCATGATTTACGAGCTGCACAAGGCGCGGCTGCACGTGCTGAACTTTGCCGTTAGCTCGCGGTTCCGCCGCTTGGGCGTCGGGGCGCAGATGATCGACAAACTGATCGGCAAGCTATCGACGCAGCGCCGCAATCGCATTCTGCTGGAAGTGCGCGAAACGAATCTTGCCGCGCAACTGTTCTTCCGCTCCAGTGGTTTCCGCGCCGTGAGCGTGCTGCGCGAATTTTACGAAGACACGCCGGAAGACGCCTACCTGATGCAATTCCGCTACCGCGGCGAGCAAGCTCCGGCCCTCCAAGAAGAACAATTCGCATGGCGGGATAAGGAGAAAAGTTGCCGCAAATGGAAACGCTCGCACTTAATCCACCACGATGATGTCTGCCTTCAACTCCGGCAATTGGACAATTGCAATCGTGTGCGGAGCAGAACAGCGCACCCGGATTACGACCCATGTCCGCCCAAATCTTTCCGAGCGGGGAACATGCGTATGGCCGTGGCAAACGAGCTGATAACGTTCTGCTTGGATCGTCTGGCTTAAAAGCTCCTCGTCATCTCCGTGTAAGAAGGCGATCCTCACGCCCGCGAGCTCCAGTTGGCCAAAACGGCCATAACACGCTTGTCCCGCCTGCTCAATTGCCTCTTTAAGCTCTAAGCCATTGTCGACGTTTCCAAAAACGAAATGGGTGGGCCACGCGGAGAATAGCGGGACGATTGCCGGCGAGCCGATATCGCCGCAGTGCAACACGGTCTGGACGCCCATGCTCTCGAGGATGCGCGCGGCGGGAAGAGCGAAATCGACATGGCCGTGCGTATCGCTCACGACCCCTAAAATCATGGTTTTTTCCGAAGTAAAATGTGGCCCCATCGCGGGAAATGAAGTCTACGATTATATTGCCCCCACTCTACGGCTCGAATCCAGTGCAGAGTAGTGACCTTCCTACTTCCCGCAATTAGTACTGAGTCTGACAACTGACGAACGAATTCTGAGACAAACCCTCACTCTTGAAGTGATCAAGAACGATGTTTTCGCCCCTAGTCACCAACATCGCTGCAATCGTGATTCTGGTCGGTATCGCTCTTTTGGCGGTGGCGATTTTCGTCGTTTGGTGGAAGTGCTCGCCACTCACGCTTTCGCAGACGCTGCTATGGATCGGCAATTTTTTAATCACACGCCTGCTGTGGCGAACGCATATCGAAGGGAAACTTCCGGTAAAGCCCGGCCAAGGTGCAATCATTGTGGCGAATCATCGTAGTTCGGTCGATCCGTCGTTCATTCAAATTGCTCTGCGCCGGGTGGTGTACTGGATGGTCGCCCGCGAATACTGTGAGGCGCCGATCATTGGCGGGCTGCTGCGTACTTTTCAAGTCATTCCGGTTGGCCGAGCCGGTATTGATACTGCCGCCACGAAACAGGCTATTCGACTCGCTCAGGAAGGAGGTTTGGTGGGGATGTTTCCTGAGGGCCGTATTAATTTGACGCCCGACCAATTGCTCATTCCCGGCAGGCCAGGAGCGGCGCTTGTGGCCTTGAAGGTGCGCGTGCCGGTCATTCCGGTATTCATATTCGGTTCGCCGTACGATGGCACAGCCGCGGGACCGCTTCTCATGCCAGCGAAAGTGCGAGTGAAAATCGGCCGCGCCATCGACCTTTCCGCGTTTTTTGGGCGAAAAGGAGGAGGGAGTTACCGCGGAAATCACCAAGCGAATTATCGGCGAAATGGCAACATTAGCAGGACATCCTGAATTCGAGCCACAATTGGCCGGACGGCGCTGGAAACCAAGTGACGACGATGCAAACGGCCAGGATGAAATGAATGCATCGAATGGCTCGGACGGCCAAGCATTTTCCCATCAGCCAAGAATTCGCAGTCGGCAATGATTTTCTATTGGCCGCGATCTATTTGATTCTTTGCTAATGCCGCCGCCCGCATTCGTTGCCTTTGTGGCATATTGTTGCCAAATCGCAACGCGCACACTCGTCACTTCCAATAGGCTCGCTTCATCCCGACTTTTATCTGCTCCTTCTACAAAGGTGCCCGTTGATCAATGCGAACCCGAGCCGGGCGCATTGCGAAGCAAAGTAAGCCAAGCGGCTGAAAATAAGCTAGGGTTCCTTTTGGACAGAGACTCTTCGAACGCTCTTATCAATCTCGGTTGCGCTGACGCGAACAAGCTCATCGCAACTTTATCATCGGCACTTCTGGCACCCGGAGAACGGCCATGTTATTCAAGCGCAAAAATCGCCGCGGCGGAAGAAGTTCAATCCGTTGGATAACGAGCGAACTATTGTGCAGTCGTCGAGGGAATATCGTGGTTCTCTCCGCCTTTCTGATGACCTCGATGGTCGGAATGGTGGCATTTTCTGTCGATGCCGGCTACACGCTGGTCGTGAAAGGCCAATTGCAAGCGGCCGCCGATAGCGCTGCCATGGCAGCCGCATCGATCATGGGCTCGACGACGCAAGACCCCGTGAGCATGGCGAAAACGTATGCTGGGTACCATAAAGCCGGCGGTATTCCTGTATCGCTTGCCACGACCGACATTCAGTATGGTACTTGGAGCAGCACCAACGACACTTTCACGCCAACGAGCACATTGAGCAACGCAATTAAAGTCACCGCTCGGTGCGACAGTTCGACCGGCGGCAATAGCCTGTTCTTTGGCAAAATCTTCGGTAGGAGTACGTTTAGCACCTCGGCCTCGGCCATCGCCATGGGCAACCCGCGCGATATTTGCTTTGTGGTCGACTTGTCGGGATCAATGAACGATGACACCGACACGGGGTACACCGGCTCTGCCTCCTATCGCAGCTCGGGCTATACCAGCACGTACCAGTCGATGATGCAAACCGTCTTCACGAACTTTGGCTTTGGCACGTACCCCGGCACGACGCAGACAATTGGTCAACCATTGGGCACATCGGGAATTACCTGGAGTAGCACAGGCTCGAAGGGTTTGTATTCCACGAGTGGTCCGCTGTCGAGCAGTCTGATTCCCTCGACCTATCGCATTTTGAGCAGTGATTCGTCGAGCACGCGGCAAACAAAGGCCTACAAATGGATGATCGACTATCAAGTTGCTTCGATCATGCCGGCCGCTAAGCCCACTCCCAACAGCAGCAACAGCACCAGCTATAGCTACTGGCAATCGTACCTGTCAAAAATCGTCGGCAGCAGCAGCTACGTTATTGGTTATCGCACCTATGTAACTTGGCTCATGGATACGGGCCGGGACCAAAAACCCGACGGCAGCAGCTATGGCCAAATGTCGGCCTCCAGCCCCTATTGTCCCTATCACACTGAATCGACGGCGGCGGGGAATATGTCGTTTCCGCCAGATGAAGAGCCGACGCACGCGCAGCGTTTGTCGGTTATCGCGGGATTGCAAGAGGTGGCATCGCACAATTCCACCCTGTCTGATGCGAATCAGATGGATTGGGTATCGATCGTCACCTTCGATAAAACGAACGACGTGCAGACCCGGGTGGCGCTAACCAGCGATTACACTTCGACGATGACCAGCGCCACGACCATGCAAGCAGTCGGAGAAGGGGTTAACAGCACCGATACTGAAGAAGGCTTGTTGGCTGCTTACAACTTGATCAAGCCCGCCAGCCAAGGCGGCACCGGCCGCGAGAATACAGAAAAGGTGGTCGTTCTGCTGACCGACGGTGTGGCGAACTTGAAAGACAGCAGCAACTCAACCATCAGTTCGTATGAGCACGCCAATCCGAGCACATATAACGGCTCGTCGAACTACTACGGCTCGAGCGACTACAACAGTGACGCCGCGTTCATGCAAGCCGACTCAATGCAAGGCAAGGGTTGGTACGTGTACGCATTGGGAATTGGTTTGGCGGTAGACACCGACTTCATGAATCGAATGGCGCGCGTCGGTGGCACGGCGGATGACAACGGAGAAGCGCCAACGACCAGTGGCGACCCCTCGCAGTACGTCGCCGAAATGACAGCACTATTGGATAAGATTATCGACAACCCGCAAGTGCATATCGTCCAGTAGAGCGCATAGCTTATCGACCTAACATAATTAGCCCCTGGCAGACGCGCCAGGGGCTAATTTATTTGACGTACAGCGATCAAGCGCTAGGGCAGAAATTCCTGGCACCAGAAGATGGTGCCGTCGTCGGCGCGGTAGGCGGCGACGCCAATACGCTTGTAGCCGCCGTTGAGGATATTGGCTCGGTGGCCAGGGCTATTCATCCAATCGTTCACGGCTTCGTCGGTGGTGCGCTGCCCCATGGCAATGTTTTCGCCGACGTTTTTCGTCGTATGCTGCAGCGTGTGATTGTTAGTCATCCACGCCGTGTGAGTGCGGGCCGATTGCACCAACCCTTGATCGACCGCCAGCGCTGGTAGGCCGAACTTTGCCCGTTGAGCATTGGTTTGCTCGATAATCTGCTTTTCCACTTCAATCAGGTTTGATTTATCCGATGATTTGGCGTCTTTTGATTCTGGCCCAGAGGCGGCTGCCGCCTGGGAAGACGCCGGCGTTTCCGATTTGGGGACCGCCGAATCGTCGGCCAAAAATCCACTTAACGCAACGACTAATGCTAGCTTGATCAGCATTTCGTAACCTCCTCCTTGGGGTCTAGGGAAACTTCTCCAAATGCCTCTAGGGAAACTTGCTGGCGATCCACGGTCCAGTTTTGCGATCGCTCGCGTCCCGGTTGGTAGCAGGCCCTTAGGCCTGCTCAGGCGGCATGCCTGTCCGTTGGACAAGCCGCTGGTGGGTTTGCCGTGCTGCCCGGTCTCTGCGAATTGCTAGGCCATTGAGCCCAGCACTTAGCAGCACACGGCAAAATGTGTGGTGAGGACTGCTAAGCTACCGGTCGAGAGAGTGCTGGCAAGTAGCCACACAAGGAACGTTTTGCACTTCCGAGACTTAGGATGCAGGCAGATTTTCCAATCTTCTTGCTATCAATAAGCTTGCGCGGAGGAGGAAAGTCGGAGATTTTTTTGATCGGAAGGCGCCGTAAATTAACAGCCTTACGCATCTTCGCAACGACACCGAATTCCGCGACGGCATTTTCGCGGTCGGATTCGGATGGGCTGGAGTAAGAAAGCGAGGAGGCGTCGTCAGCAACGCTCAACGGCCATTGTTCTGGCCGCGGTTGTTGTTATCGCCGCCGCCGTTGCCGCCGTTATTCCAACCGTTGCCATTTCGGCCATTGCCATTGCGCCAGTTACCATTGCGGCCGTTGCCGCCACGCTGGTCGTCTTGCGAGCGTGAGGCGGAATGCTTCGCGTTGCTGGGGTCGATAACATTTTGCAACGCTTCCTTGATGACCGGGTCGTTCAGGGCCCCGCCGACGCTGAGCACGCGCACAACCGGCTCGACCGGCTTGGTCGAATCGTCGAGCTTGCCGATCATGGCCACGACGTCAGTGAGTAAGAATTGCGGGGCGGAGACGACCAGAGAATTCGAATTGGTATCGACGCCAATCGACAACAGCCCTTTGAATTTGGGAATGTTGTCGGTTGATTGACTATTATTGCCCATGTCGAACAGGCTCCAGAACGGCCGCTCGCGCTGCTGTCCCTGCTGGGGCTGGTTGTTGCCAAGTGCTTTGTCGTTGGGGCTGAGCAGGTCGCGGTACACGTCTTTGAGGACATCGGCCACTTGCTGAGCTTTGGCATAGTGGACCGCCACGATTTTCGTGTGGCGAATCGATTCAGAATCGGGAGGCTCAGACCGATCATAGAAATCGATAAGCGATTGGATTTCGGAAAGCTGCTTTTCATCGGCCCCTTGGACCAGAACGGAGTTGCTTACAGGGTCGGGCACAAATTTGAGCGGCTCGCGCTTCGAAAGCCGATTGCGATCCTTCTCTTTAGGCTGCTGATCGAAATCCCAAAAAAATGGATTCGTGGGCCGAGTATTTTGATCCTCATCGGGGTAGATCTTCTGTAACAGCGCCACGACATCGCGGGCATAAGTATGCTTGAGTGTGAATACGTGGAACCGCGATTGCAGCGGCGAAAGCTCGTCGATGAGCTTCATCATTTGATCGAGTGTGGCCGGGTCGCGCGAAGTGACGATCAAGCCTTGAGGGCCTTCGACAATTGATACCGATTTGTCGCCCTGGGCGCCGGGGGCGGGCGACGAATAGGGCTCGGGCGCGCGAGGATTTGTGGCTGTCGAATTGTTGTTCGCGTCGTTTGAAGCCGGGGAGTTCGCCAGCGGATTGGGACTGGATTCGTCGCCGCGCGCATTTGGAGTATCGTCCGCTAGTGCCCCGGCAAACCGTTGGACGACTGGGCCGCACCTGAGACATACACAAATTGCTTGCGCTTTGGAGACCAAATGGCCGTTGCGGTCGGCTTATTCTCGGTCTGCTGCTTCGGTGAGTCGGGCTGTTTGTTTTCCGGCTGATCGCGCTGGGTGGAATCGTCAGGCTTGTTGTTCTTCGTTTTATCGGAATCTTTTTTGGGAGCATCGCCCGATTTATCGTTTTGAGCGGGTTCGGTCTGGAGCGGCACTGGGCTAATCGACGGCCAAACGCGTTTAATGCGGTCAAGCAATTGCTCGGTGTCGCGACCCGGCGCGGCACGAATGACGCGCATCGTATCCCCTGTAGACGCGGCGAACGGGTCTTCGCCAAGCTTGATCATGAGCGCGCGAATTTCCTCCATTTCCACATCGTTCACGCGCAATAGCAACCGATTGTTCTTCGTGTCGGCCTCGACTTGGAAGCCGCCGTCTTTGGGTTGCTCGGGCGCGTGATAATCGAAAACGAAGCGCGGGCGGCTGGTGTCTTTCGCGGGGCCGCGGATCAAATATTCGATCGAGCCGGCCACATAATCGGCATCGAGCTTGCGAAGCTGAATGACTTCGAAATGCCGGGCGTTGCCATCTAGCTTTTCGATGAGCGCCCGCACCGTGACGTGATCCACGAGCGGTCCGCTGACGATGATGGCTCGGTTCGGATTATCGACTTCGATGCGCGTCGATGGATCGAGGTTTCCCATTTCTTTGAGCACGTTGACGATCGGCGTCGGGTCGGCGCCGATGAGCCGATAAATTTGCACGCGCTGCACATTGGCAAAGGGAGAACCGGTTGAGGCAGAGGGAACATCCAACAGCGAAACGGCTTGCTCGATGATGGCCAGCTTGTCGGGCGTGGCCAGGGCCATAATGCTGTTTTCACGGCGATTGACGGTGAGATACACTTTCTCTTCTTGTTGTTGCGTTGGCTTCGCACCCTTCGCGCCGCCAGCTTGCTGAGCTTGCTGCTGCATTTGCTGCATCATCTGCTGCTGTTGCTGCATTTGCTGCCGCATTTCTTCGGGGTTCATGGGGCCGGCAGCGGCCTTATCTTGGATGCCCAGCAGTTGCTTGAGGCTGGCGAGCACATCGTCCACGCGGGCGTAAGAAAGTTTGAATTCGCGAAGTTGGTGGTCTTTGCCACTATCGCCCTGCTCGGCGCCGACTACTTCGCGAATGCGGCGCAGGTTGCCGGCGGTCTCGAGAATATCGAGGCGGTTGGTGGTCTTGAGAGCATTGATCTTCGCGTACGGACTCAGAAGCGGTTTGAGTTCTTCGACCAGCGGCTCGGCCTGCAAGCGATCGAGATTGAAAAACGTGCGCACCAATTCGTAGTTCCCACGGCTGTCGAGCTCTTTGGGCGAAACCAGCGGCACCAGGCTGACATCGAGGTTCTTCAAGTTGGCGACAATGAGCACTTCGCCGTTGCGCAAGAGCGTGAAGCCCTTGGAGAGCAAAATGGAGTTGATCAGATCGCGAGCTTCATCGACCGTGTACTTGCGGCGCGTGGTGAGGTCGAGATAGCCGCCGGGGACTTCTTGCCAATCGAGGCTCATGTGCGAAATATCGGCCAGCCATTCGAGCACAGCTTGCCATGGCTGGCTTTTGAAACTGAACGACACCATGCCGTCGGCGTCGGGCTTGACCTTTAGCTCAGCGGGATTGGGAGGCGTGGCGGGTTCGGTCGGGCGGTGAACGGGCGTTTCGCCTTTATCTTTGTCCTTATCTTTGTCTTTCGCGCTTTGATCGGCCGATTGATCGCCGCCAGGCTTTTGGCCCTCAGCTTTGTCGCCATCGGGTTTTTGGCCATCGGCGGGCTTGTCGCCTTTGGAGCCGCGTCGCTTGTCGCCACCTGGTTTATCGGCGCTGCCCTTATCTCCTTTGCTGTCGCCGCCTTTGCTGTCGGCACTTTTGTCGCCTTGGGAGTCGTTGGCTTGAGCGGCGGGTGCTTCTGCCGGTTCGTCAGCGCGCAGCAATTGCCGCGGGCCAAAAACGAATAGCCACAGGGCCAGCAGGCAAGCGACGCCTGCGGCGGACCTTCCGCGCAGCCTGCGATATGCAGAAGTTTCCCTCACGTCGTCAACCCCTATCGTGCGACACTAGAGACGCCCGGCAACACCAGCGCGCCGCAACTCCCGCGCGGCAGCATCTCGGTGAGGAGATTGGGCTTACTGTAGCAGATTTTGAGCGACTTATCAAGCAAACGCCCCAGTCGTTCGAGTGTGATGGACGCTGTACACTGCGAGTTTTTTTCAAAAGTGAGCGAAATGGATGAGCAAGTTTGTTGGTAAAACTCTCGGGAAAAACGCTGGTTTTGGGCCAAACATTTTCCCCTCATTTACGCACGCTGTTTGCAAAGTGAGAGGCGCAACGGTTATGAACTTCGTGTTTTGTCGAGTGGAATGCATGCTGCGCGGGAAATTTTTGCTTGCGGAAACGGGGTAAGTCGGGGTCAAAAAGTGGGTGTCAAGTGGTTTGGCTGGGATTGGGAACTCTCTGTTTTGGAGGACGAAAAACGCGCTGATACGCCGACCAGCGCTTGCAAGCTTCAATACGCTTATCAACAAATCGTTAATGAACCTTTGTATAGTATATGTCGCGAGCAAAATCAAGATGAAAGTTGGCCGCGCAACGAAAGCCATTGGCGATTAGCAGTTTGCTATTAGCTGTTATTGGCTGCGCGCTGCGAGCCGTGCCACGAGAGATTCAGAATTGTCATAGCATTAGAATGTTAAGATTTGCCAATCGCGAATCGCCGTGATAGATTCGCGGGCGCTTTTCATTATCAGAGAGGGATTGCGTGTTAATCCCATATAACACCGATGCGCCGATCTATTATTTCCCGTTTGCCACGATCGGACTGATCGCGCTCAACACGCTCGTGTTTGTGGCCACTGCTGCCAGCCCGATGCAGGTCGACGACAAACTCATCCAACCGTGGCTGTTGCAATTCGGGCATGGGCTTCATCCGCTGCAGTGGATCAGCAGCAACTTTCTGCATGCTGATATTGCACATTTGGCTGGCAATATGATTTTTTTGTGGGCCTTCGGCCTGGTGGTCGAGGGGAAGCTGGGCTGGTGGCGGTTTTCAGCTTTGTACTTGTCGATCGGTGTGGTGTTCGGCGCAATCATTCAAGTTCTCATGCTGGGAAGCGATCGCACTGGCGCACTAGGAGCGTCGGGCGTGATTTTCGGGCTCATTGCCATCGCACTCATCTGGGCGACAAGGAATGATGTGAGTTGCGTCTTGTTGTGGGGAATCAGGACGCGGATGGTCGACGTGCCCATTACGTTGTTTGCGGCAATTTACTTGGTTTGGCAATTCGTCGCGGCAGGGTTGACGGGCTTTGCCATTTCGACGCCAGTGTTGCATTTGGTCGGTGGCGTTGTGGGGGCCGCCTTTGGCGTTACGCTCTTGAAAATGGATTGGGTCGATTGTGAAAACTGGGACGTGTTCGCGCTGTGGCAAGATCGTTTAGGAAAACCTCCGGTCGAGAAAGTCGATGAGCCGCATAAGAGCGTGCCCACTGAGATCGCGATGCACGAGCAGAACGCTGCACTCACCACGGCACTAAAGCAGGCTATTCACGTGGGAGATGCCGCTGGGGCCGCACGGTTTTATCGCAAACAACGCGAGGCGCATTCGGACTGGAAGCTGGATGATGCGGATTTGATGATGCTCGTGAAGTTCTTGCACCAACAGAAACTTATGACTGAATCGGTGTTTCCGATGGTCGATTACCTTCGGCAATTTCCCGATCGGGCCGTGCGGATGCGGTTGAAGCTGGCCGATATTTTGACGACCGTCGATCCGCGGCCTGCGCGAGCATTGCAGGTGCTGGCGAAAATATCCACAGCATCGCTACCGGCAGAGTTACAGGCAGCCCATGCGAAGCTCGTAAAGCGGGCAGAAAAGATGCAGCAGGAGGGGGAGTTGGAGTTGGTCGACGATGAGGAGTGGTGAGGGAAATCCACCGATGCAGTTGAAAAAAAACGGCTTGCTTGATACTATATTTAGTATATGCTTAATATAGCATGTGGAGCATCGTTGAACATCAGCGGTTGGACCGGCAATTGAACCGGGCTCCTAAAGAGATCCTTAAGCGATATGAAAAGTGGAAGGATATTGTTCGGTTGTCTGGGCCTGCTGGTTTGCGACTTATCAGAGGATTTCACGATGAGTCTTTGTCGGGCAAATGGAAGGGATATCGTTCGTCGCGATTGGGGGACACATGGCGCATCATTTATCGCGTATTTTCTAGCACGGTGCAGGTTCAAGTGGAAACAGTAACGCCACATGATTATCGAAGGGCATGACATGAAATATTATCGTCCTGCGAAAAAGCGAATTGAGGTTACCGTGGGCGAATCGGTGCGAATTATTCGCGAGATGCAAGAGTTGAGCCAGAATGAACTCGCGAAGCTGACGGGAATTCCTCAACCGACGCTTTCGGCCATCGAGAACGATCGCGTGACGTTGGGGGTCGGGCGTGCGAAGGTTTTGGCCAAGGCTTTAAAGTGCCATCCCGGGGTGTTGGTGTTCCCGGGCTGGGAGCTACCAAATGATGCGGCGGCGTGACCTGAAACAGCACCGACTCGAGAGGCTGCAATTGGACAACGCCGCTTGTGTCGCGGCGGCGATTGACTGAGCTGGATTGCGTGGTCGCTGCATCGCGACGCCAAGCCTTTTTGGATCAAAGATTGGGATTACAACCCGACTGCGCAATTCGGCGTGCCAATTAAAGCGGCGTTATAGGATGCGGGACATTGACGAGTATTTGATGAATCGTAAGCGGCTCGATTTGAGCTGCGTCCCCTTTTTTTTCTCAACTCCGCGCCGCGTCCGGAGCAATATACGATGCTCTTTGGCGAATACTCCTTGAACGTCGAGCAAAATGATCGGGGACCCTCCCAATTTTCCCAGTGCGGCCAAGCAATATGGGACTGTCCTGCTCAGTAGAAAACGTCAAGTGCTAGCTAAACCTGGGATCGTTGCGATCGTAATGGATATGAGTGAAGACAACAAACAGTCCGCAGCGAGTGTTGGTCGAGGCTCTGCGAGTGGCAGAGGAAGCGCTGCCGGCGTATGCCCATCGATTCAGCCCGAAAACGTTCACGCAGCACCAGTTGTTCGCCTGCTTGGTGCTGAAGGACTACTACGGTCTTACCTACCGTGGCACGATCGGCTTGTTGGCGGATTGCGAGTCGTTGGCTGCGGCGATCCAGTTGAAGAAGGTGCCTCACTTCACGACGCTGCAAAAAGCGGCCGATCGGTTGCTGATTCTGCCTTCGTTCCGGCGTTTGCTCACCGCCACGCTCACGCGTGCCAAGCGGCGCAAACTGCTGGGCCGCCGTTCCCGACTGGCTGCGATGGACAGCAGCGGATTCGAGTCGCAGCACGTCAGCCGCTACTTTGCCCAGCGGCGAAAAAAGACGGGAGAACATGGGCGAAAATGCCGAGTCGCGTATCATCATTATCCGAAACTCAGCTTGGCCTGCGAAACGACCAGCCATCTGATTGTGGCAGCTCGTGCCAGCCAGGGACCCAAGCCCGATTTTGGCGAATTCGAGCCGCTGCTCGTCGACGCGCACTCACGCCCTGATCTGCCCGAAAACCGTGGCTGCCGACTCCGGCTTCGACAGCGAGGCCAATCACCGCTTGGGTCGGGACGAGTTGGGCATTCAAACGCTGATTCCGGCTGGTCATGGCCGGCCGGCACAGGGCCAACTTGCAGGGCGATATCGAGAGCAGATGCGGCGGCATTTGTCGCAAAGTCGTTACGGACAACGTTGGCAAGTGGAAACGGTCAATTCGATGCTCAAACGTCTCAGCGGCGAGGTCGTCAACGCCCGCACTTATTGGCGACGCTGCCGATTGCTGCTGCTGAAAACGCTGACTCATAACATCCGAATTTTAAGACGATTGATAGGTTTTCTACTGAGCAGGACTTTCCCCCTCTCCGATCATTTTTTTCGATGCTTTACGAGAAACAGTGCTCACGAACTGGCTTGGTTGAGGCTTGCAATGCGCTCCTATCGAAAAGTCGCCTTGCGAATTGGCTTGGGATTAATGGCGGGAGTGCTGATCCTTTGGCTCGGCGGCATCCGGCTGCTTTCATTCCCGGGAGAATCCATGGTCCCGGCGGTGCGACCTGGCGATCTTATCGTTGGCTTGGTTGGACCGTGGCGCATGCGCACCCTAAAACGATTCGACATGCTCATTTTCGATCTGCCGCCGGATAAAGAAACCGAGCATCCCCAGTGGCACGCAGTCCCCTGGATGAAGCGCCTGGTCGGATTGCCTGGCGAGCACGTTCGTCTGACTGGAACAGAACTATCGATCGACAGCCAGGTGATCGACGCTCCGTTTCTTCACACCGATGGTTCGGAGGCCCAAAGCGAGCCAATTGATGTGACGCTGGGCGACGACGAATATTTCGTGGTGGGCGATAACCTTCAGCATTCTGTCGATAGCCGATCGATGGGACCAATCAAGCGTTCGCTCGTAAGAGGCTTTGCCGTTGGAGTATTGCATCGATAGGCCGGCGCAGCCTGGGAATAGGGTGTGCACTGTATGCGCGGGTACGCGGCACTGTGCGGACAGACTAATGGTCTGGTAGGCGAATGGCTAGTCAGCAGTGCCTTTGCGAAATGTGCGAACGACTCGTAGAATTGGATTGCTGCACGCAAAAGGTATTCGTCGAGCTACGGTGGCAGCCCCGCGATCTTTTAGTACTGAAAGTAGCCTGTGCCAAATCTTCCTAAGTTCTTTCCAGTCTTTAAATCGAACCATTCGATGTAGGCAGTATTTTCAGAGAAGCCAAAGACAAAAACTTCTTGGTCGCGTAATTTTAGATTAACGTGATGAGAGCCTTGGCCTTCATAGCCGCAAAAATCTCCCGCGCACCAAACACTGGTTGACCAATTCACGGTGCCGGTATCCGGCTGTACTGCATACAATAAGTATGGCATCGGTGGCCACTCTGAAGGTGCGACAATCGCCGTGGCGCCTGCCATTGCGATCGTTACGTTATCGACATCACTTGTTCCTCTCTCCAATTCGAACGACCATTTTTTATCGGGCATCTCTATAATACAGCGGTTTCCTTCCTTTCGAGTTTCGCCAGCGGCAGTTCCATTGATATTGATCACGCCAGGTCGCATAACAGCATTTGTCGGAAAATAGGTGTCGAAAACGAAGTCGTTTCTTCCCCGAGCCTTTGTGGATCGAATTGCGTTTTCCCAGGCCTGCGGCAATGGAACTTGCGTGCAACCTTCGACAACGCCCAGAAACCGAGAAACAACTTCGGGATCAGGACGCACCTTGTCCGCTCGATATCCATTGGGCACCTTGCGCCGTACGCGTTCCCAGGCGGCGGCCATACTTATACTGGTATTTGAATTGGCTATGAGTTTGGGCAAATCGTCCGTGAGAGTATTGTCAAATAGTTGACGATACGCTCGCGCTAGTTCGCTAGTGGAGGTCGCGTGCAGCAAGTTATCGATTTTGGAATCCGGGGCGTTATTATCTTCCCCTGCAAGGGTCGCGAACGAAGAAGCCACCAAGGCAGCGCAGATGGCGAGAATTGAGTTCCTGAGCTTCATAGGGTTACCTGAGCTCCATTTCGGACTTTACTCAAGCGTTCTTATAGTGAAACCGGAAAATTAGAGGAATATTGGTTTGGGAATGATCATCGGCTCCGGTCACTCTTAAATCGGTCCGTTGGATTTGGAGCATTGTGTACAATGCACGACATGAGAAAGGTGTTCCTCCTACCACTGATAGCCGGCGTAGCGTTGGCGTTTGCAGGCATTTGGCTGTTGTGGTGGCCGTGGCTGCCGTCGCACGAACCGATCGCGGTGCAAATGTGGTGGTTTGGTGGACCGCTCGTTGGCGTGGGAATCGGTTTGCCGATTGGTGCTGCCGTCTTTTCTTTTTACAAACGACATCTATTAGGCGCGGTCGTGGGTTCTGCGGCCGCGCACTGTGGGGATGGATCCTCGAGTATTATGTCGTGTTGTGGATGTTTGGGCATATGCGCCCGAATTGATCGCCTCGTCGCGATATTTCTGCGAGCTTGCTTGACTGGTCCACCCATATCACAATGCAGAGCATGGGAACGCGCGGCGATATAGTTGGAGGCGTTCTGTTTTTCTCATCAATGATAATCTGCGCGATCTTAGGCACTGCGGCGGGCTGCTTGCTATTCAAACGCCATCGAATAATTGCAGCGACCATTGGATTCTTCATAGGGGCTGTATGTGGCTACCTTTTATTTTGGGGAATGGTTCTTTTAACAGGATGGTGGCCGTTCAGCGACGGACCATGATCTACTTGCTTTGATTTTTTGGGCAGACTTCGGATTTTTTTGGGCAGACGCAAATTTTTAGGCAAACCGGACGGACGGGCGGGTGCCGCAGACGATTGATGAGTTGGTTCACTTCCGCAAGATGAACGGAGGCTGGCTAATTGAGAGCATGAACCCGAAAGAACAATAGAAACTCGGTGATAACTGATCGTTGGCTACACTTGCTTGGAGTTTGTCATGCATCGGCCGACATTAACCCGCGTACTCGCGAGCTTGGCGCTGATTGCAGTCGGAATCGGACTTCTGTTTGCGGCAAGTCGCGCTGTGGAAAACAACCTGTTAGTAGCGATTGGCTGGATCAGCGGAGGCGCCGCGATCGGCGGGGGTTTTTGCAATTTCTTTGACCGGCCAATTCGGGGCGCTGCGATCGGTCTGGCGTTGTTGATTGTGGTTAGCATTCTGATTCAATTATTCTGTGTAGACTTCCATCATTAAGCGGAGACTAGCCGGCGGTTGCGATAGCGCACTTTTTGGCGCTGTGCGCACGTGGGAATTGCAATGATTAGGCGATTTCAATTTCGGCTGCTGCGGACGCTGTTCATCGCGATGGGCGGGAACCTAAGAATACGGACACTGATCGTATGAAAAGAACCCGTCGGTTGCAGTTCAGTTTATCTTTGTTCTTTTTCGATTTACGCTCATTGCCGTGGTGTGCGGCCGGATGGCAATCAATTGGCGCTTGCAATTAACTGCTACAAAAACCGTCGAGAGCCTCGGTGGCCTGTGCGACACTGAATCCAGCTCGATCGGCGACTTCCTGGAAAAGTGCGGAATACGATACGGCTTTCCTCTGAAAACAGTGTATTTCCATGAACCCCACTGGGGACCACACATTGATCCCAGCATGGCTATGCCTGATTACGACTATCTTATATGTAGTGATATCAACGATTCGCAGCTAGAACTTCTCGTAAAAACTCTTGAACCGTTTCCGGTTCCTCCGAGACTTATGTTCATTGGAACAAGCATCACTGATCAAGGTTTGCAATCCATTTCGAGGCTGTCAAATCTCCGCGAACTTGATCTAACGGGTACTCACATCACTGACGCAGGGCTTCGATATTTGACATCGCTTCGCAACCTCGAATCGCTCGGCCTTTCCGAGACGGCGATGTCTGACAAGGGCGTAAAGGATTTGGCTCAGCTTACGAACCTCCGGTGTCTCCGATTAGACCATACAAGTATTTCCGAACGTGCAATATCGGAACTTAAGGCTGCATTGCCACAGCTCGAGGTCTACCGTTTGGAGTATTATCATGCCGATGACCCGTTTGAGGATTTGCCTTGATCAGAGTGCCGCCGTGCAAAGTAGTAACACCCCGCCCATTGGCTACAATCAGGGCATGGTCTACTTCCCACTCTTTCTCTGCGCGTGGCTCATTTGGCTTGCGGGGCCAATAGGCACGTTCTACGCGACGCGACGACTGAAAACACCACTGCGCATTTTGCTTGTCGTGGCAGTGGCGATGGTTTGGAAGCAAGCAATAGGTATGGTAATGATGCAATTGCTTCGCGACCACTGACTTTCCGGACAGCCTGCTACGTCGCCGTCACGCATGGAATGCGTGACCTACGGCCTGCTAGGCAGCGATTGATCGAGGAGTTCGTAGGGCATCTAACAAAAAGATCTCGGAGAATGGGACAGTCCAATTTGCTCAGCGAAGTCCTCAAAATTGGGACAGTCCGCGATCGTTTTCTTTGACGGCATAACATGCCCACGCCGAGCCGTGGGCATGGCACCCAGCGTGGAGTGGGCGGTTTGAACCCCATTAGACGGAATGTAGGGCGAGTTGATACATTAGTGCCATGCGAAAAGGGATTGGCGTATCGCCCGGGGTGGCCGTGGGAACGGCTTACTGCATTCACGAGATTTTCGTGAATCCCACCACGCGCCGGCTGGCCGATGCTGAAGTGCGGCCGGAATTGGCCAAATACGAGCAGGCCCGGGAGCTGACGGCGGCCGATTTGCGGGCGCTGCACGCGAAGGTATCGAGCCAGGTGGGGGCGGAGCAGGCGGCGATATTTTTGGCGCACGAATCGATTCTGCACGATCCGGCGTTCACCGACAAAATTCGCAAATGGATTGTCGACGAGCGGCAGTCGGCCACGGCGGCCCTGCACAATGTGCTCAACGAATATGCCAGTTTGTTTGCGCGCACGAAGGACGAATATCTCAAAGAGCGGTTGGCCGACGTGCGCGACGTGATCGTGCGGCTGAGTGGTCATTTGTCGGAAGTGCTCAATACCAATGCGCCGCCACCGGAGCCGTTGATTCTGGTGGCCGACGAGCTATTGCCCAGCCAGGTCGTGATGCTGGGGAACCATGAAGTGCGGGGCATTGTGACGCAGTCCGGCGGCGAAACGAGCCACGCGGCGATTTTGGCTCGCAGCCGCGGCGTGCCTGCGGTGTCGGGCGTGCGCGGGTTGCTCAAGCAAGTGAAAAATGGCGACACGATTGTGGTCGATGGGCGCGATGGGCATGTGGTTGTCAACCCGGATGCGGAAACGCTGTCGGCCTATCGGAAATTGCAGCGCGAATTTTTCGACCTGAAAGATCAGTTGGCCGCCAATCGCGATCAGAAGCCGATTTCGGCCGACGGGGTCGAAGTGGAGCTATTGGCCAATATCAACAACGTGGTCGATGCGAAGGCGGCCGCTGCGATGGGCGCCTCGGGCGTGGGATTGTTTCGCACTGAGTATTTGTTTCTGACTCATCCCGACGTGCCCGACGAGGAAGAGCAAACCGAAGCGTATCGACAGATTATTGCGGCCAGCCCGAACCACAACATTACGATTCGCACGCTGGATTTAGGCGGGGATAAAACAATTCCCTATTTGGGGCACGCGCGCGAGGCGAACCCGTTTTTGGGGTGGCGCTCGATTCGCTTGTCGTTTGAGCATCCGGAATTTTTCGCCACGCAAATTCGGGCGGTGCTGCGGGCGGCGCACGGGCCCAAGAAAAACGTGCGGCTGATGTTCCCGATGATTACGACGCTCGAGGAAATTCGCCGAGTGCGGATTATTGTGGCGCACGCGCGGCGCGAGCTTGAGCGGCAGAATAAGCCGTGCGGCGAAGTGCCGATGGGCTTGATGATTGAAGTGCCTGCGGCGGCGGTGATGATCGATTCGCTATTGGAGGTGGTCGATTTTGTGTCGATTGGCTCCAACGACCTGGTGCAATATTTAATGGCGGCCGATCGCGATAATCCGCGGGTGAATCATTTGTGCCAGCCGCTGAGCCCGGCGGTGCTGCGCGTGCTGGCCAGCACGATTAGCGCGTGCAATCGGGCGGGCAAGCCGGTGACGCTGTGCGGCGAAATGGCGGGGCGGCCGCGGGCGGTGGCGCTGTTGTTCGGCATGGGTTTGCGAAGCTTCAGCATGAGCCCGGCGTTTATTCCGACGATCAAGGAGCTGATTGCGCACCTGACGAAGGCGAAAGCGGAAGAGATGCTCGAAGAGGCCATGCGGCTGAAGACGACGGCGCAGGTGATTCGCTATATGGAACAGCAGATCGCTGAGGTGGCGCCGAGTGTGAAGATGTTTGATACGGGGTGAGGGGAGTGGGGAGTGCGGAATGGGGAATGGGGAATGGGGAATGGGGAGAAGGCAGAATGGCGGCGAGTGGAACGGTCGGGAGACCGTTCCACAACGGAGGAGGAGGGAGACCGTTCTACAATGGAGAACATGCTCACGCAGACGTGAGCATGGCACCCGACTTGCAAACCATTCCTCACCTTGCCCTCTCCTGCAAGGCCTGCATGGGGAGAGGGAGGGAGATCTGGTCTGCAAGTCCAATCGCTCCCAGAGGGATCTTAGCGGCCGCTGGTTGAGCTCCAGCCTTCGTCGAACTTCGGAGCGGCGGGGGCCCAGTTTTCGGTTTCCATCACGGCGGGCTTAAATACATTGGCGCGGTCGGCGGTGAAGAAGATCGCATTCGTCACGTTGGCCGGACCCATTAGCGGAGCCGAGGTCGTGCGATTCTGCGGATCTTGCAACAGTGGAGTATTGGTGGAATTCGTTTTCGAATCGCTGCTGGGCGTATCGGCATTGGGAGTGAGCGGCTGAATCGGCCGCAGTGTGTTTTCTTGCGAGCCGCCAGAGGTATTCGGCTGGAATGTTTGCGGAGTTTGATTATTGCCTGCCGGAGTGGGAGCGCCGGCGGGGGCGGTGATCGCGGGACCGCTCATCGCAGGACCCGTCATGGCAGGGCCGCTGATCGCTGGCGCGGACATGCCGGGCGCTTGTGTGTAACCTTGAGCGCCGTAATTTGTCTGCGGAGCATAGCCAACCGGCGGCGCAGCACCGTAGGACGGCGCGGCTGCATACGACTGCGCGGCGTAGCCGGCGGGCGGGGCCGAGTAGGTCATGGCTGGAGCGCTCATGGCCGGGGCCGCGTAGCTTACTGCTGGTGCGCCACCGCCGCACGTGCTGCAGCCGGCGCTCGGGACCACGACTGCCGCAGGCGCGTAACCGGCCCCGGCGGGAGCAGCGTAGGTCGGCGAATAATATTGCGAACCGCCGCATGTTGCGCAGGGGGCGGCGGCGGGATAATTCAAAGTTGTGACCACGGGGCGATAGGTGGTGTAAGGAACCATCACCGGACGGCGCACATAGGTGGTGACTGGTTGCATGACGGTTTGTGCGCCGCCACAAGGATCGCATGTGGAGACTGGTTTATACGATGTGCACGGCATGCAAGTGTATTCGGTGCGGTAGCACGTTTGCGGCACGTAGTTAACTTGCTGCGGAGCGACGGCGCAGGCGGGAGCGGGACATGCCGGCGGTGGGCAAACGGGCACCGGTTCCTTATGGCAGCAATGGAACCAGTCGCAGAAGCAGCAGGCTTCGCTCGCTTGGGGAACAAGCACGAGCGACACGCTGACTAAGGCCCATGCACCACGGACGAATGACTTGAACATCGAAACGCTCCCGATAAGAAAAGTTGGGCTCTTATCTTGTTAAATGCGTTATGCCTCAAACTGTCAACTAGTAAACGCCGCGCGGCCGTCATTTGGAAAAACATTTGTCGTGGGCAACTCGGTAAGGATGCACAGGCTGTGCCGCTTCACCGCGCGATTGTGCGCCAGGCTTCGCGCTTGAGCGCGCGCCGCGCCGAGCCACCGCATGTCAACCACTTGCCCAAGAGTAGGTTACAAATTTGGCAGCGTGCGGCCGTTTGCGAGCGAATGGCGCGCGAAAATATGCGGCAAGGGCGGGGGGCGCTGGCGTTGTAATTGTTACAACCGCTACAGAGCGAGGCGGCAGCTAGCGTGGGCTGGCGATGCGGCGTGATTGCTCGAAGGGCGAGGGCGGTTCGCGGCGGCGGTGTTCGACGAGATCGTAGAGCGCGAAGAACACTTCGCGAATGTTGCCGCGCTGGGCGCAATAGGCGGCAGCAACGTCGGAAGGGTCGATCGATGGGCCAGATTGACAGAGTTCGGCCGCCAGATGCTGGGCACACTCTAAATTCGGCTGAGTGCGAAATAGCACGGGAAAATGGGGCGCGGCGGCGGCGTTATGCACCGTGATGAGCAGACCGAGTTTGCGGCGGAGGCAAAAGGCTGCGAGCGTGCGCCGCGACCACCAACTTAGTTGTTCGTAGCCATCGACAACGATTACCACGGGGCGGTCGCCGGCAATTTGCGCGAAACTATTTCGCGGCAAGCGGCGCTGACCATTATGCAGTTCGATGAGGCTTACGTTGCGGCCGGCGCGCTCGATTTCCAAACGCAGCGCAGCAAGCAGCGTCGATTTTCCGCTGCCGTGCGGGCCAACAATCGCGCCGCGCCAGTGGCGCGCCGCCAGTGTTGCGACGAGCGAGGCGGGGGAAGCATCGGGCGGGAACCGGTAGGCAAGCGCTCCGGGGCGCACATAGCGCGTGGCGAATGGATTGGCCATTCGCGTGCCGTGCTCGCGCGCTATCTTAATTGAGATCATTTCTGCACCACGCTATTATTTTTTGCGATCGCATCCAGGCGAAGTTGAGCCGGCGCGACATCGCCGAGTTCGAACGTGCGCTCCGAAACGAAATTGCGGCCATGCTTGAGAAAGGCGCGCACGCGCACGCACCAACAAACTTTTACATTGATGCCTTCGTAGCTCAGCGGAGTATTGGGGAGCATGGTTTGAAAGCGCCGCCACTGGTGCAAATTCATTTCGGGCAGCTCGGCTGCTTCCAGGCGCTCGAAGTAATGCACGGCTAAGTCTTCTTCCCCTTTTCCTTCGGTAAACCACAGGACCGAAACTTCGATGGCGGTTAGCTCTTCGGGTTCAACGGCGTCGATTTGATACGCGCCGGCCAACACCTCGCCCGGCTGAAACATGCGCTGAGCGCGATCGAGTTGAATGCTGATCAGCGGTTGTCGCAGGACGGTGCTCACGATGCGGAGGATTGAATTTCGAGTTCCTGGGGCTGCAATTCGGGAGCAGCGTGCTGCTGTTCTTCCGGTTGCGGCGGATAGACGACGACGGGAAACGAACGCTCGAAGCTGGGCCAGCCGGCCATTTCGGCTCGCACGACCAATTTCCATTGCACTTCGTTATGGTCGGATTTGAACGAGTGCATTTGCCGCAGCGGGACGCGCAATTGGCACAGCGCCACGTAGGGAGTGCCGGGCAGAATTTCAAAATTGTCGGCGTGAAATAGCGGCTGGCGATAGACAACACAGCGGTCGGTGCGGGTGTCGGTGCCTTGGCGATAATCGGCAATTTCCTCGCATTCGAGCGTGGCGCGAAACGATTGCATGGAAAGGTGCCCCGCTTGCGAAATGCACACATCGTACGATTTGCCGGGCAACAGCGGATGGTCGGAGATTTCGATTTGGGTCGGGCCGATGCCGGTGGCGATGAGCAGCGCGCGAATGAAGTAGTAGATGAGAAACGCGCCAGCTGCCACCAAGGGAACGATGAACAGATCGAGCCACCAATCGGGATGGCCGCGCCAATGCGCACGAACGGCGATGACAACAAATAATGCGGCCAGGGCGTTCCAAATCAGACATACAGTCGTCGCGGCAAACAGTTTCCAGCCGTGTGAAATATTGATCGGCAGGCGATATTTCAACTGCGTGCCTGGGCTGTTGGTAAGATTTTCGTCGTGAGGCACGGTGGGAAAATTTTTCGTGGCCGGCAGCGACTGGTCGAAGAGATCGAGCCGGCCCAACTGGTGCGCGCGGCACGATGCTCGGCCGATTTGCCCCAATGCCAGAGGCTATAAATCAGGCCGCCGCCGCCAATGAGAATGAACCCGCTGGGCACGAGCACCAACAGCCAGGCGAACCAGCTATAGCCGCGCACGAGCACGGCGACGGTGGGATTGAGCGGATCGTACCAGGCGGCATACTCGCGGCCGATTTCGAAATTGTCGAGAAGCGCCTGTTGAGCTTCGCGGTTGGCGGAATAGACGCCGGTGATTTCGCAACTACGCCAGATGGAGTCGTCGTCGCCGGGGGCCTGATCTTGCAAATGCAGCCGGACTTCGGCGCGGTAAGCAGGGTTGCCGTCGCTATCGCGGCGTTCGGCAATGCGTTTTTCGAGCACGACTGCCTCGTCCTGGACGAAATCGTGATTGGCACGCCATTCGGGAACCACGCGCGTGGCCAAAAGCAAAATGAGAAAGGTTGTGCCGGCAATCAATAGCAGGGCGAAAAACAGGGCTTCGCCGGCGCTACCAAGGGTTTTCGACCCTGTGTGGCGATGGCCGCGCTTTTTGCCGAAGATGCGAAACGAACGATTCACGGCCGAACACTTTGAAAAGGCGAGAAGCGAGATCGCCAACGCGACCTTCTTAACTGAATTTACACAATTGAAGGGGCGGCGTCAGCAGCAGCGCACGATCGCGCATTATCGCCCGCCGATCGGGCCAACAGCCCTGACACGGCGGGAGAATTTCGTGCTGGGTCAGTCTGGAAAGGCTGGTCTACCGGTGTCGCGCCTTGCGAGCTCTAGCCGCGCCGACCAATTGCGGCTGCCGGCTGTTGCGATAAAAGCCGATGCTCTCGAGGGCCTTATAGACTTCCTCAAGGGTTTTTTCGCCGAAATTGGAAATGCTCAACAGATCTTCGCGGGTGCAGTGCAGCAGATCGTTCACCGTGAAAATGCCGCGCTCTTCCAGGCAATTCGTGGTGCGGACCGAGAGGCCGATTTCCGCAGTGCTCATGTCCAGACGCTCGGCCAGATCAGCCTGCGGATTACGAATGGTATCTAGCGGAATGCGAGTGCGACTCATGGGTTCCCTCCCTAATCACAAGCGATGTGATCGACGGCTCGACCCCACCGTGAGTTCGAGAGAGCCGCCGAATTAAGGGCAAAGTATAGCGAATTTTGAAATTTCGCCAACCATTGGCGGGAATTTTTTTATCGCGGCCGGCCGTCAATCGCGCCTTGGTGGCCGCGAGCACGATCTGCTAGCATCGTTTCTGCGCGGTGAATGAAGCGACATTGCGCATATAATTGAGAATTGATCGTTTACAAATCACTACTAACCGCTCGACCACTGACCACGTGCATCACCTCACCGAAGAACTAACCGAAGCTCAAATGGCGGCCGTGCGGCACGTGGATGGGCCGCTGTTGATTTTAGCCGGGCCGGGGAGCGGGAAAACGCGTGTCGTCACGCATCGGATTGCGAACTTATTGGATATTGGGGTGCCGGCGCGGCAGATTCTCGCGCTCACGTTCACCAACAAAGCCGCCGACGAAATGAAACGCCGCGTAGCGCAACTGGCGCCCATGGCGGCAGTGTGGATGAGCACGTTCCATCGATTCTGCGCGCGGCTGTTGCGCGAATACGGCCCGCACGTGGGGCTGCCGGAAAATTACACGATCTACGACACCTCCGACAGTTTGCAGGCGCTGCGGCATACGCTTGAGGTGCTCGATTTGGATCTTACTCATACGACGCCTGAGCGCGTGCAGTCGGCCATTAGTTGGGCCAAGAATAATTTGATGGGTCCGGAACAATATGAGCCGCGGCGCGGCAGCCCGATTGGACAAATTGTTGCGCAGGTATATCCGGCCTATCAAAAGCGCCTGCTGCAAAGCGGAGCGGTCGACTTTGACGATATTTTGCTGCACACGGCGACGCTATTGCGCGAGAACCCCGAGATTCGCCGGCGCCTCGACGAGCGCTATCGCTACATTTTGGTCGATGAATATCAAGACACGAACTTGGCGCAGTACACGATTGTGCGGGCGATGTCGGTCGATTATCCGAACTTGGCGGTGACCGGGGATCCCGATCAATCGATTTACGGATGGCGCGGCGCGAATTTGAACAACATTTTGGATTTCGAACACGATTATCCGAATGTGAAAATCGTGCGGCTGGAGCAGAATTACCGCAGCACGAAACGAATTTTGCGCGTGGCCGATAGACTGATCGGCTTCAACAAGCGACGCAAAGCCAAAGGGCTGTTCACCGATAATGCCGAAGGCAAGGCAGTGCGGCTGGTATTTCATCCGTCGCAAAAAGATGAAGCCGAGCAAATTGCCGCGACGATCGAAGCTGAAATGCGCGCCGGTCGCCGCCGGCCGCGCGATTTCGCGGTCTTCTACCGCACGAATGCACTCTCGCGATCGCTGGAGTTTGCGCTGCGGGAATATGGAATTCCGTACCAGATGGTGAACGGCTTGGAGTTTTATCAGCGCAAGGAAATTAAAGACATTTTGGCGTATTTGCACTTGCTGAATAATCCGCGCGACAACGTGGCGCTTTTGCGGGTTATCAACACGCCGCCGCGCGGCATTGGGCGCGGGACGATCGAGCGGCTGGTGGAGCATGCCGACGGGCGCGGCTTGACCTTGCTCGACGCTGCGCGTGAGGCGGGCCTGATCGGCGGATTGAACAAGAAGGCGGCGGTCGGAGTGGCGAAATTCGTGAGTCTGTTCGACCATTTGCGCGAGTCGGCCACAGCCCCGGTGGAAGAGATTATCGGCCGCGTGCTGGGTGAATCGGGCTACCAGGCGTTTCTGAAGGAATCGGAAGACGAGGAAGATCAGGAACGATTGGCGAATATCGAAGAATTGCTGACTGCGGCGCGCGAATTCGACGAAGCGCACGGCGAAAGCGGCGGGCTGGAAGCGTTTTTAGAGCAAGCGGCGCTGGTGAACGATACCGATGCTTGGGAAGTTGATGATGACCGCGTGACGCTGATGACGGTGCACGCCGCGAAGGGCTTGGAATTTCCGGTGGTGTTTTTGATTGCCTTGGAAGAAGGCATTTTTCCGCACGAGCGCAGCCGCAACGACGAGCAGCAATTGGAAGAAGAGCGGCGGCTGTTGTTTGTGGCGATTACGCGGGCGAAGGAAGAATTGCAGCTCAGCCGGGCATGTTATCGACATTATCGCGGACAATTGCGGCCGACGGTGCCCAGCGCCTTTTTGATCGAACTGCCCCAGGAAGAGCTCGATTTTGAGCAGCCCAAAGCAGTGATGCCGCCGGAAGTTTTCTCGAGCGAAAGCTTTGGCGCGGGGCAAATTGCAGAGGACTTTAGCGAAGCGATCGACCCGACGACCGACGAAGGCGATATGGAGTTTCCGCCGCGCGAACCGGTTCGGGGCGGGACTGCGGCGGTTGCGGATTTAGCGGGCCGATTGACGACGGCTGCGGAATTGGCTGCGCGAACTGGTGAAACGGCTGTCGCCGCGGCAGCATCAATGGCAAATCCACAGCCGGAAGCCCAGCGAATATCGCCGGAGGTATTTCACCAGGGGATGGTTGTGAAGCATCCCGAGTATGGGCTGGGGAAAATTGTGGCGCTCTCGGGAAGCGGAGCGAAGCGAAAAGCGACGGTGATGTTCGCTTCCGCGGCCGGCGAAAAACGATTTCTGCTGGTGCACAGTCCGCTGCGGCCCGCTGCGAACGCTTAGGATCGAGTCGAGTGCGGTCGGATTACGGGTAGCTCACATCTTCCTTGTTGCTGTCGGCTTTCTTTCCCCACAGCTTCACTTCGGAGAAATCGGCGGTGTCATCGAATGTGCCGATGCCAATGCGGCCCGAGGTGAACGTTTTATCGTGGGCAGTCATGTACGGCTTTTCCATATCGTCGAAATAAGCCTCGATCAGACCATCTTCGACATGCCGCACGATTTTGAGCCGGTGCCAATCGGTTTTTTCGCCCCATTTCACGCCTGCGGAATCGTTTTCGGTAATTTTGGCGCGGTCGGCGTTGTTGACGATGAAGATTTGATCGGCATGCGGATCGCCTTTGGCCGGCGCGAAATGCACATAGTAAAAATGCGATGGGTCTTGATATCCAAAGAACAGCACGGCGTCGCGATGCGGATATTCTCTGGCCGTTTCACGCAATTTCACTTCGAGCACGAAATCGCCGACATTGATATTTTTTAAGAGCGCCACATCCCAAGGGCTGCGGTGCGGCAGCTTTTTGGTTAAATCGATTACTTTGAAGCTGCTAAATGCTTTGCCGCCGTCGATATCGATGAGCTTCCAACCCTCTGGACTGGCCGGCTGCCAGCGATCGGCACCGCTTGAAAAGTTTTCGTCCAACAGCAGTGGATACTTCGGCGCTTCGGACGATTTTTTAGCGGCCGATTTATCGGCCGCGATGGCGCTGGTGCCAATGATTAAAGCAAAGAAGAATTGGGCCGCTCCGATGGAAACTTTGAGCATGGCTCCTCCCCGTGGTGGCGTATTCGTCAATTGACTGCGCACGCCATTGTGCGTAGGGAGAGCGCAACCGTCAACTCGCGGGGGTAGGCCAATTGATCGAGCGTCACGCGGCAGCGGCACCTTGTCCAAGTTACTTCCAATAGTCCAATACCGGCATGTATCTATGTTCTTCAGCAGAATCTTTGGTGGTAATGAGGATGCCATAATCGCGGGCCACGAATTCAAGATTTGGGTAGGCATCTTGGAGAGCTTGAATTGCGGCGGCAAGGTGAATGTTCTTGAAATGAACTGCGATCGGCATGTCGCCGCTCAAGCCCTGTTGATCGAGCGCCGGCACTTGCACGGCGAATTTTATGCCGACAGTATCGCTTAAGTGATTGGCAACCTCGAGTAATGGAGCGTCGTTGAAATCTAAACTGAGCGATTTCTCCGCCAAGGTCCGAATTCGCGCCGCGATCTCTCCACTTGGCATTTGCCGTTCGGCTTTTTCTTGCGGTGGTTGAGCCGTCGCGGCCGCGGTTGGAGCGTCGACAAGTGCTTCCAGTCCTTTCTTGGCTTGATCGGCTTTCGCTTGGGCTTCGATGATTTCCTGACTGAGATCGTCGGCGATTGCCTTACGATCGGCTGGCAAGTCGCCTGCCTGCGCCGAGCCACGAAGCGTCTCGAGTTGTTGTTTGAGCAGTTCGACTTTGTATTGCTTTTTCTTGAGTTCATCGCGCAGTGAAACAATTTGCTGCGACACTTCGATTTGCTTGTTTCGCAATTCGGCTTCGGCCAGTGCAAACTTGGCCCGCGCGGCCACAATCTCAGGGTGATTGTTTAGCGCGCGCGATAATAGGTCATCGAGATTCGGCAAATTTCGTAACACCGCGCTGGTGGTTCCGGCGCGGCCGAAGCCAGTCGGATCGGGATCATCGCCCTTGGCCATGCCAGCGAGAATTGAAAAGGAGACCACAGCCGGAAAAACGATTCGAAGAGATTTGAGTTTTGGTAATTCGAGTAGGGTCATTGAGTTCTCTCCAATGAATTGGTTGATGCCTGATCGTTCTTAAGGGCCATAAGCAGCCAACTATCTTGGTCGAGCGCAATGGCGCGCTCATGGTGCGAGGCAACGCGCAATGCCTGTTGATACTTGCGAGCGGCCGCGGCGATATCCCCGCGCTGTTCTAATTGCATATCGCCTGCTTGGCGAAGTCGATCATATGGGGTGAGCTTCGGCTCGACGGACTGCTTTGTACTCGCGTCGACGACTTGATCATCCTCGGGTCGCACGAGCCTCCCGGTGGAACCGGGGGCGGTCGAGCCTTTTGGATTGATAGAATCCATGACAATTTCGGCCTTCGGATGTTTATCCGCCGCCGCTGAGGATTGCCACAGCGACATAGTGCCTGCGCCGGCGAGGTAACATCCCAGCAGAGCGGCAGCAACGCCGGTCCGCTTCAATCGCCGGCGCCGGCGGATCATGCCAGTGGTTTGAACCAGCAGGGAATTGCGCAGCTTCTCGTTTTCGAGAGTCGCCATTTGGGGAACAAACAATGGCATGTGGTCGTCAGGTAATTCCATGTTCTTTCCTTTCAACCGTTTCGAAAGCTTGGCGAAAACCTTCGCGAGCGCGCGTGAGCAATGATTCGATTGTCTTGGGTGTTTGCGCCACGTTGCCGCAATCTCCGCAACCGAAAGTCCGTCTAAATATTTTGCACGCAGCACTGCTTCGTGACGCTCGGGTAAGGCGTCAAGTGCGGCGGCAATTGCTTCGTTCTGGTCCGATGGGTCTAGTTGAAAATGATTGGTTTTTGCATGCTCGCGCGTGAGGGCTTGCTCGCCCACGCTCGCTCGCCGCTGGCAACGCGTTTGGTTGCGCCGCACGTTCACGGCAATTCCGCGCAGCCAGGCGATAAAGCTTGCTCGTTGCGGGTCGAACGATCGCAATTGCCGCACTGCCGTCAACCAGGTTTCTTGCACCAAGTCGTCGGCCGAATCGCGGCTGCCGCCGCAGCGCCACACGGCAAACTGATACAGCGGTTGGAATGATTCGTCGTACCAGATGCGCCAGGCTTGCTCATCGCCGGCGAGCACCGCTTTGCGCAGCATTTCCTCGCGGGTAACACGCGATTCGGAATTCATGCTGCCGGCTCGCTGGGAAACGAACTGCGGTTCCACTAAAGGATTGTCCGGCGATGGTAAAATCCTTCGCGGGTTTTTCAGAAATGCCGGGCGATTCGCCATCGGGGGCTCCGGCAGCATAACGATCAAAAGGAGACGGCGGCTGCGTAAAGATGAATTCAGCCTATCCGCCGTGCACCGCAGATGCAATTAATGCAATTCTTTGATTTGTTGACGACGCCCTTCGCGGACTCAGGACGTGCCACCCCCAAGAGAAGCAATTATTCGTGCGGCTTACCAGTCTGATCACAGAATTTCCGCTCGGCGAGAAGACCGTTGAAGATGCAATCCAGAATAGAGCAGAACTGCTCTTGAGCAGAAACCGTGCGGCCGACGAAGTGATTCGTGAACATCGTACCGTAGAGCAAATTGCCGATGGTGTCCAAAATGCTTTCGATTTTGAGATCGCTGCGAATCACCCCCTCGTCGATCAATTGCTTCCACACGGCGCGCCAGCGTTCACGGCTGGCATCACGGTATTCAAAATAGGTGGGGCGCTTGCGATTTTTGAAGTTCGCACGTTCCTGAATCAGCAATTCCACATGCTCGGGATGATCTTCGAAGAATTGTAAATACTCACGGATGGCCAACTTGATTTGCTCAAAGGGGCTCTGGCCTCGGTCGGCCGCGGCGCAGACGGCGGCCTGCATTTGCTGCATGCCGAAGTCGACGCAGGCGTAGAAGAGTTCCTCTTTGCTCGAGAAGTAGAGGTATAGGGTGCCTTTGGCGATGCCTAATTCGGCAGCCACGCGCTCCATTTCGCAGTCGGCATAGCCCAGTTCGGCAAACAGCCGCGCGGCAGCCTCAACAATCGACTGCCGACGATTGGCGCGGGGGTCTGCCGAAGTTGCGGAAGCCGAATGAGTTGGCATTTCAGGGGCCTTTTCTGACAACCAGTAACTTCCTGACCGGCCGGGGTGTCACGGCACCAGACTGCATTACCCCCCGGTTGGGCAAAGTCCTGCTAAATGGACGTTGAACTCGTGCTCGCACTACATATAATACTATTTGGCGAACTGACTGACTAGTCAGTCATATGGAATTATACCGCTGTACTCGGCGTTTCAAAAATGGTGTGTACTCACGTTTCGTCGCAGTTGTCCAGTCGCGTGGCCTGCCGCAGGCGGCTTTCGCTGGCACTTTGTGCGCTGGCAGCCTTAAGTGTTTTGGCAACTGCGCCGGGCTGCAACAAAGTTGAAGCACAAGCGCCTCCGCCGTCTAAGCCGCCTGAAGTTTTCTTTTGTACTCCGACGCAGCAAACCGTTACGGAATACGAAGAATTCAGTGGCCGCACTTGGGCCATTCCCACTGTCGAACTGCGGGCTCGGGTTAGCGGCTATTTGGATAAGGCGCTATTTACTGATGGCGCCGAAGTAAACAAGGACGATTTGCTCTTCGAGGTCGATCCACGGCCGTTTCAAGCCGAGTACGACCGGACGACGGCCAATGTACAGCAAGCCAAGGCGCATTTCGATCGACTGGATCGTGAAGTGGTGCGCGATCGGCCGCTTGTTGAAAATCGGACGATTACACCCGATCAATGGGATGAGGTTACGTCTGATCGCGCGGAAGCCGAGGCGACTTGGAAGGCGGCAATCGCGGCACAAACGTCGGCGAAACGCAATCTTGATTTTACCAAGATCAGCGCCCCCTTCAGCGGGCGCATTAGTGCGCGAAAAATCGACCCCGGCAATTTGGTAAAAGCCGACGACACGATGCTTGCAACCCTTGTGTCGCTCGACCCAATCTATGCCTATTTCGATCTCGACGAGCGCACGGTGCTAAAAATGCGGCAGACTGCTGCAAGAAGGAAAAGTAAAACGCGGGGCGGATTCGAACGTGGTCGTGCAAATGGCGCTTGCCGACGAAGAGAATTTCACCCACAGCGGCGTGGTCGATTTCTTCGATAACCAGGTCGATCCGACCACCGGCACCCTACGATTGCGTGCGCTGATCAAAAATCCCGACCACTTGCTGCTGCCAGGGTTGTTCGTGCGGCTGCGGTTTCCCATTGGCGAGCCACACGCGGCGCTGTTGATTCCGGAAGAAGCCCTAGCCACCGATCAAGGGCAAAAGTTCGTTTGGGTCATCGGTGATAACAACGTGGTTGCCTACCGGCGCGTGAAAACTGGGTTGTTGCAGGGGCAAAAGCGGGTCATTGAAGAAGGACTGAAACCTGATGATCGCGTCGTGGTGATCGGCTTGCAGCGCCTGCGAAAAGATTTGCAAGTCGATCCGAAGCCGCTGTCGGAGGCCACTACTCCCAGCGCGCCAAAGAGCGGATGAGATCTCCGAGATTTTGATTCCCCCTCTCCTTAGCTCTCATGCGGGAGCGAGAGACTGTTGCGAATAGGGACGCCGCGTGTTCTCACGTTTCTTTATTGACCGGCCCATTTTTGCGTCGGTCATTTCGATTTTGATCACGCTGGCAGGCGCCGTGGCAGGGTTCTCGCTGCCCCTTGCGCAATATCCGCAAGTCACGCCTCCGACGATTCAAGTCGATTGCAATTATCCTGGGGCCAGCGCGCAGGTGGTGGCGGAGACGATTGCCTCGCCGATCGAACAGCAGGTCAACGGCGTGGAAGACATGCTCTACATGGCTTCCCAATGCACCAGCGACGGCTCGTATACATTGACCGTAACGTTCAAGCCGGGAATTAATCTGAATTTGGCCCAGGTGCTTGTGCAGAATCGCATTAGCCTGGCCATGCCACTATTGCCCGAAGTGGTGCGGCAAACGGGCGTCAACACGCGCAAGCGTTCGCCCGACATCTTGCTGGCGGTGAGCATGTATTCTCCCGATCGGCGTTACGACCAATTGTATTTGAGTAATTTCGCGGTGCTGCGGGTGCGCGACGAATTGGCGCGGCTCGAAGGGGTGGGGGATGTGTTCGTATTTGGCCAACGCGATTACAGCATGCGCATTTGGCTCGACCCCGACAAGCTGGCCGTGCGCAATTTAGCGGTGTCCGACGTGGTCGCCGCCATCCGTCAAGAGAACATGGATGTGGCGCTGGGTCAAATCGGCCAGCCGCCGGCTGTCGATGGGCAGATGAAGCAAATTCCGCTCTCGATCGAGGGGCGATTGCTGGACCCGGATGAATTCGAAGACATTGTGGTGCGCTCGCTGCCCGATGGCCGGATGATTCGCATTAAGGATGTCGGCCACGTGGAAATGGGGGCCCGCAGCCACGATATCGCCAGCCGTTTCGATCGCAATCCCACGGTGGGCTTGGCCGTGTTTCAATTGCCCGATTCCAACGCATTGGATACCGCCGATCGGGTGAAGGCAAAAATGGTGGAGCTTTCGCGCGATTTTCCCGACGGCATCACCTATGCAATTGGCTACGATACGACCCCCTTCATTCGCGAATCGGTCGACGAGGTGTTCAAGTCGCTGCGCGACTCGATCATTCTGGTGGCGATCGTCGTGCTCGTATTCCTGCAGGGTTGGCGGGCGGCGATCATTCCGCTGATTGCCGTGCCCGTGGCGATTATCGGCACATTCGCCGCCATGGCGGTGGCGGGTTTCAGCTTGAACAATCTTACGCTGTTCGGTTTGGTGTTGGCGATCGGCATTGTGGTCGATGACGCCATCGTGGTCGTCGAGGCGGTGGAATATCACATCGAGCGCGGCTTGGCGCCCGCGGGCCGCGGCAATTGTGGCCATGGGCCAAGTCTCGGGGCCGATTCTCGCCGTTGGTCTGGTGCTCGCGAGTGTATTCATTCCATGCGCATTCATCTCGGGAATTGTCGGGCAGTTTTTCCGACAGTTCGCACTGACGATCGCGATGTCGACGGTGTTTTCCACGATCAACTCGCTCACGCTCAGTCCTGCGCTGGCGGCCTTGTTGTTGCGGCCGCGGCACGCCAAACCCGACCTGATTACGCGGCTATTGAATTTGATTCTTGGCTGGCCGTTTCGCATTTTCAATTTCGGAGTGCGGACTTCGACAAAGATTTATTTGGGAATGGTTGGCAAGCTGTTGCGCGTGCCGGCGTTGGTGCTGGCGGTATATGGTGGACTGTTATTCCTTACCTATTGGGGCTATCAGCAACTGCCCACCGGCTTTATTCCCTCGCAGGACAAGGGCTATTTGGTCGCGGCGGTGCAATTGCCCGACGCTGCCTCGGCCGAGCGCACGCGCGCTGCGATGGCGAAAATGGAAGACATCGCCAAGCAAACGCCGGGCATCAAGAATGTGTATGCGATCGCGGGAAATTCGTTTGTGCTCAGTGCCTATGGATCGAACTTCGGCTCGATGTTTTTGATTCTGAACGATTTCAATCAGCGGCGTACTCCCGATTTAACCTCCGACGCGATCATCGGCAAATTGATGAAACGCTTCTCGAAGGAAATTCCCGAGGCATTTGTGCTGGTCTTTCCTCCGCCGGCAGTTGCCGGCTTGGGCCGCGCAGGCGGCTTCAAGTTTATGGTGGAAGACCGCGGGGGCGTGGGGCTGGTCGATTTGCAAACCGAGACCGACAAGTTAGTGGCCGAAGCAAACAAAGCGCCTGGGTTGATGGGGTTGTCGACCGTCTATAAGGCGAACTCACCGCAATTGTTTGTCGATGTGAACCGTGAAGCATGTCTGAAGCAAGGCGTGAGCCTCGATGAACTGTTCGGCACATTGCAAGCGTATCTCGGTTCGCGATATGTGAACGATTTCAATCGCTTTGGACACACATGGCAAGTGATCGTGCAGGCCGATCCGCAATATCGCAACCAAATCGACGATGTGAGCCGTTTGAAAGTGCGCAACGGGCAAGGGCAGATGGTGCCGTTGGGATCGCTGGTTCACGTGCGGCCGATGGTCGGGCCGCTGGTACTCACGCGTTACAACATGTATCCGGCGGCGGGCATCAACGGCAATGTTGCCAAAGGCTTTAGCACCGGACAGGCCAGCAAAGTGCTCGAAGATTTGGCCAAGCGCGAGCTGCCGCCGAAAATGTCGTACGAATGGACGGAAATCACCTTCCTGGAACAGAAGCAAGCCAACACGGGCATGATCGTGTTCGGCTTCTCGGTGATATTCGTGTTCCTGGTGCTCGCCGCGCTGTACGAAAGTTGGTCGCTGCCGCTGGCGGTAATTCTAGTCGTTCCCATGTGCGTGCTGTGCTCGATTTTCGGCGTATGGCTGGCCGATCAAGACATCAACGTATTTACGCAAGTCGGCTTCGTCGTGCTTATCGGGCTGGCGTGCAAGAACGCGATTTTGATTGTTGAGTTCGCCAAATTGAAGCGCGAGTCGGGAGTGAGCGCGCGCGATGCGACGCTGCAAGCCTGCGAACTGCGTTTGCGGCCTATTTTGATGACCTCGTTCGCATTCATTCTCGGCGTTGTGCCGCTGGTGGTGGCCACCGGCGCTGGCGCGGAAATGCGGCGCGTTTTGGGAACGGCGGTGTTCAGCGGTATGTTGGGCGTGACGCTGTTTGGCATCTTTCTGACGCCTATTTTCTTTTGGGTGATCGACCATACCAGTCATTGGCGCGTGTTTACCACGGGGCCGCTCGCGAGTGTGGCGGGTATATTCATCGACACCATCAGCTTGCGGCCGGTGCGCAATTTCGCCGGGCACGTGGTGCGCGAGCGCACCTGGGGAAAGATGCGCTGGCCTTCGACGCAGCGGAGGAAGGCCGTTGAGAGCGCGCTTAAACCAAGGGAATTCGAAACGAACCATAGTGAATCCGGGCAGCGTGCGGTGCCGCAGGCTGAGTTGGCGGGCGATTCGACCGATCAGACGATCGATGTATCGTCAGATAAAACGGAGCCGGTTGAGTTGGAGATGGCAGCAGCCGCTCACGGATTCGATCGTGAGCCAGATCTTTCCGAGCTGGAGGCAATTCAAGGCCAGAAGAACGTCTTTGAAATTCCCGCATCTATTCCACCTGTCGACGATGAAATGGAGCCTGCGCTGGAACCGGTTACGGAAATTGAGTCGGAATTGCCGGAGATGGTAGCCGATGTCTCGCCCCCGGCGACCGTGGAACCTGCTCCAGCGGCTGTGGAATTGATTCCGCCACCGTTGATCGTCAGTGCGGCGACGGCAACGCCCATGAGCACGCCTGCCGCGGATGCGAGCGCGGCCGATTCGACGACGACCATCGCAAGTAGCGGTGCGCCCAAGCCGCATAAAGTGCATTTAGATCCGATTCCCGTGAATTGGAAGCCAAATCCCAAACTCGATCCGCGAAAGCACTAGATAATCCCGCCCACCTGTTCCGTTTCAAACTACTGAACCCCCGAATCCTTCCTCATGTTTTCCCGTTTCTTCATCGATCGACCGATCTTCGCCACCGTGTTGTCGGTGGTCATTACGCTGGCCGGCGGGCTGGGCGTGCTGGTGCTGCCGGTCACGCAATATCCGGAAATCACGCCGCCAACGGTCGAAGTTTCGACGGTTTATCCCGGCGCGAATGCCAAAGTCGTGGCCGATACGGTGGCGGCCCCCATCGAGCAACAGGTCAACGGCGTGGAACGGATGATGTACATGTCGTCGCAATGCACCAACGACGGCAGTTACGTGCTCACCGTGACGTTCGAGCCCGGCACTGATTTGAATCTGGCTCAAGTGCTCGTTCAAAACCGCATGGATTTGGCCGAGCCGGTGCTGCCCGACTTGGTGAAGCGGCGCGGCGTGACGGTGAAGAAGAAATCGCCCAGCGTGCTGATGATCGTCAATTTGTTCTCACCTACTGGAACGCGAGACAATCTTTACCTGAGCAATTACGCGACCATTCAGCTTCGCGACGAACTATCGAGGCTGCCTGGCGTGGGAGACATTTCATTCCTTGGCCAGCGCGATTACAGCATGCGCATTTGGCTCGATCCGCAAGCCATGGCCATGCACAACATCAGCACCGCCGACGTCGTGCAAGCGGTCGAGCAGCAAAACACGCAAGTGGCGGCGGGGCAAATCGGGCAGCCGCCGGTCCCCAGCGGGCAGAAATTCCAGTACACCATGAGCACGCTGGGCCGGCTCGACGAAGCCGACCAATTTGGCGACATGATCGTTCGGGCTGATCCCGATCAACGAGTGATTCGCATGCGCGATATTGCGCGCACCGAATTGGGCGCTTTGGCATACGATCAGGTTTGCACGCTCGACACCAAGCCATCGGTCGCCCTTTCCATTTATCAACTGCCTGGCTCCAACGCGATTGATACCGCGAATCAGGTGCGGGCGAAGATGGAAGAACTCAAAGAGCGTTTTCCCGAAGGAATCGATTACGCGATCGTTTATGACACGACGCCGTTCATTCAGGAATCGGTCAATGAAGTCTTCAAATCGCTGCGCGACGCAATCATTCTGGTAGCTATCGTGGTGCTCGTGTTCTTGCAAGGCTGGCGGGCGGCGATTATTCCGCTCGTCGCAGTGCCGGTCGCAATTATCGGCACGTTCGCCGTGATGGCGGCCGCCGGGTTCAGCCTGAACACGCTCACGCTCTTCGGCTTAGTGCTGGCCGTGGGTATTGTGGTCGATGACGCCATTGTGGTGGTCGAAGCGATCGAGCATCATATTGAAGCGGGACTAGCTCCGCGCGAAGCGGCCATCGCGGCCATGGATCAGGTAGCTGGCCCGGTGATTGCGGTCGGTTTGGTGCTGTCCGCCGTGTTTTTGCCGTGCGCGTTCATTTCAGGAATTGTCGGCCAGTTCTTCCGGCAATTCGCCATGACGATTGCCATTTCCACGGTAATCTCTGCGTTCAATTCGCTCACGCTCAGTCCGGCCCTAGCGGTCCTGCTATTGCGGCCGCGCGCCGAAGGGCACGGAGAAGCGCTGCCGAAGATCTTGCTCGTAGCGGTAGGCGCTTGGTTGGGGTACATGTTTTTACCACCATACATCAAGCCGATCTTGGAAAATCATTTGCCCCATTTGCCGCTGGCGCCCGAGCGACTGTGGCCGATTCTGGGGGCCGTGGCCGGCGGACTGCTCGCCTGGCTGGCCAGTTGGCCGATCAATTTCGTGTTGATGCTTGCCTTCCGGCTATTCAACCAAACGTTCAATCTCATCACGAGCGCTTATGTGGGAATTGTGCGATTGTTGCTTTGGACGAGCGTGCTCGTGCTGGTCGGTTATGGCGGTTTGCTTTATATGACCTACGACCTATTCAGCAAGACGCCCACCGGTTTCATCCCGCAAGTCGATAAGGGCTATCTGCTGGTGAACGTGCGGCTGCCCGATTCGGCATCGCTAGCGCGCACTCAGGAAGTAATGAACGCAATCGAGAATCTTGCCGACAAAGTCGAGGGCGTGAAGCACACGGTGGCGATTGCCGGCCAATCGCTGCTGTTGGGCGCGAACGCGGCGAACTTTGGCTCGATGTACGTGATGCTCGACGATTTCCATCATCGCGCTCGGGGGCATCGCAGTGCCGATGTAATTTCAGCGGAACTGAAACAGCGTGTGGAGCATGACGTTCACGATGGAGAAATTAATATATTGGGCGCGCCTCCTGTTGAGGGTTTGGGCACGGCGGGCGGGTTTAAAATCGTCATCGAAGACCGCGCCGATCAAGGCCTGAACATCCTTGAAAACGTGGTGCAAGACATCATTGGCGCCGGCGACAAAGTCCCTTCGGTGCTGCGCGATTTATTCACCAGTTTCCGCGCCAACACCACATGGCTATACCTCGATGTCGATCGCGACGCGGTCAAGCAAATGGGCATTTCGATGGCCGACGTATTCAACACGCTGCAAGTGAATTTCGGCTCGCTCTATGTGAACGATTTCAATCGGTTTGGTCGCACGTGGCAGGTGAACGTGCAGGCCGATGCCAAATACCGTATGCAGCCGGGCGATTTGAGCAGGCTCTACGTACCTGGGCGCGCCGGCCAGATGGTGCCGCTGTCGGCGTTTACGAGCATTCGTGAAGTGACGGGCCCGGTAATGCTCATTCGCTACAACGAATATCAATCGGCGTTTGTGAATGCGGATGCGGCGCCAGACGCAAGCTCTGGTCAAGCAATACAAGAATTGGGCACTATTGCAAAACAAAATCTTGCCGCCGGCATGCGCGTTGAATGGACCGAGCTGGCGTTTTTGCAACTGCGCGTGGGGAACACGGCCATGTTTGCCTTTGTGCTGGCCGTGGTGCTCGTGTTTTTGGTGTTGGCGGCACAATACGAAAGCTGGTCGCTGCCGCTGGCGGTAATTCTGGTCGTGCCGATGTGTTTGCTTTGTTCGGTGACGGGCGTCGTCATGGCGAAAATGGATATCAACATTTTCACACAAGTCGGTTTTGTCGTGCTCGTGGGATTGGCATGCAAGAACGCGATTTTGATCGTCGAATTCGCTCGCGCGCGCCACGAAGCAGGCATGGGCCACAGCGAAGCAGTGCTGGCCGCCTGCCGATTGCGATTGCGGCCAATCATTATGACTTCATTCGCATTTATTTTCGGCGTGCTGCCGCTGGTTATTAGCGAGGGGGCCGGCGCCGAAATGCGCCAGATTCTGGGCACCGCTGTATTTGCGGGGATGTTGGGCGTGACGCTATTTGGAATCTTTCTGACGCCAGTTTTCTTCAACGTCATCCAGTGGATTTCCGACCTGCGGCCGCGCCGGCCTGAAGAACCGCCCCCGCCCGAGGCGCTTGAATTGGAAGAAGTTCACGCGTGAAATTACGGTAGCGCGATTTGCCTAGAGATTGTGAGCGTTTCGATTACGCCGCAAATCGTAGAGTTCGAGTTTCAACTTCGAAGAATTTTTCGTATTCCGTGCCGGCGAAGTAGCCGCGCAACTGGTCGTAATTGCTGACGATGTCTCGCGGCGACTGGCCGATCTTGACCGTCTCGGGCTCTAGTCCGCCCATGACGGTCGCACCGAGGAATTTCTGCACGCGTCGAGAAGCATTATCTCGATCGTGGCACAACTCTTCGTACCACACCGTCAATTGCAAGCGGCCGGCAAACATTGCTTCAAACCAAGCCCAGTGTGCAAGCTGGCGTCGAAAGTAGTGCTCTGCCTCAAGCGGGTCAATCTCTAGCTTACGCATCGCCGGGCGCACATCATGCCGATAAGTCTGCCAACTTTGATGCACGAGGGCCTGTTGTAAACTGACGAACTGATGGAGCAAATTGAAGCGTCGCATGCAGATGTAGCGCACATCGTCGCGCGTGAGCAGATGTTGCCAAACGCCCCACAGCTCCCCCTGTCCTAGATGCGCAAGGCAGCCGAGAATTGTCTTCTGTGATTCACCGCGCCAGGCGACATTGTCTAGCACCCAGCGAGCGCTTTTTTTACGCCAGTGCTTGCAATTCTGCGAGTGCTCGTTGAACAGTTCGGTTTCGGTTCGGATTTCCGGATGCTGATTCAAGAGCGTGCGGAGCATGTGGGTGCCGCTGCGGGGCCGGCTTACGACAACAAAACGTGTCGTTTGGCAAGCCGTTGCATCGGATCGCGTGAGCCGAAACATCTTAGAGTTCTCACCTCGCGGCGCGCGGCAAAATTTGAAAACCGACTCCGCACCTGCGGCTGCTTCAATAGCAAAGCTCGTTGCAATTGAGCAAGAGCGCATGGTTATCTTCGGGGGCATGGGACCGCAATCATCGAACGATTTCGGAAAAATCCTCAAAATCGTTCAAGTCGCATTAAGGAAATATAAAACTGGCTTGCGGCTTAACAGAATACCTATCGCACAACCATGCGATAGCAATCGCCTGATCTGCTGAGCAAACTGGCGGGATTGTACGGAATACCTTGCGGAGTCTGAACAGGGGGACCAGAGCATGGCGATTGACTGCGCGCGCGGGCCGCGCATGCGCTCGGGTTTTTTTGTGGGCTAGCGCTTTGCTTTACTTTTGCGCGGCGCGAGGGCCGCTATTCCGACGTCGTATCCCACAGGGCTGGGACCAGCAACGGTCGGCATGGGGCGCGACGGTATGCTCAGTTATACGTATGAAAGCAACGGTGATCGCATTCCCGATTTCTCGAATGCGGGCTATGGCGGCGGCGGCGTACCGATTCCCGACGTGGCGGTGAAAACTACATTATCGCCCATCGTGGGCGATAATTCGCCGCAAATTCAAGCGGCCATTAGCGCACTGGCTTCTCAACCGCTCGATAGCAAAGGTTTTCGCGGCGCGATTCTACTCACAGCCGGTGTGTACACGATTAACAGTGCAATCACTCTCAACGCGCAGGGCATTGTTTTGCGCGGGGCAGGCAGCGACGTGGGCGGAACCATCTTACGGCGCACCGCCGCCGGAAACGAAGTGCTGTTTATCAACGGCAGTGGATCGCGCTCGAAAGTTTCCGGCACTACGCACAACGTGACCGATGTATATGTGCCTGTTGGCGCTACGTGGCTGACGCTCGATTCGGTTTCCGGTCTAAAAGTTGGCGATTCGATAATTATCCATCGTCCGCAAACGCAAGCGTGGGTCGATTTCATCGGGCAGACGGCGCACTTTCAATCGGGCGACGCGGATTTGGATTGGGACCGCGTCATCACCGAGATCGATGGAACTCGCATCCGCTTTGACGCCCCATTACGGAGGCCTTAGAGCAACAATGGACCAGCGCCACGGTTTACAAATACACCTGGTCGACACGATTGACCAACTGCGGCGTTGAAGATATCCGCGCCGATTGCACGCTTGATGTCGACACGTTGGGAAACACATCCGCGCGCTGATCACGCTTTCGAGCACGGCCAACTGCTGGGTTCGCCGGTGCTACAACGATAAAATGCGCGGCCACACCGTCGAGTGCAACGGCAGCAAATGGGACACGTTCGAAGACATTGTCTCATTCCACAATCCATTGCCGGGTGGTCATACGGGATCGTCCATCCAAATTTTTACGGGCAATTTTTCCAATCTGCTCCTGTTTCATCGCATTTTGGCGTACTCAGGTGGATTCGAATTCTCAGGTGGACGGCAAATGGCCGGACCGATTGTGTGGTGCGAGTGCCAAGTGCCCAAGGGTTTTGCCTTCAGCGGACCGCATGACCAATGGAACATGGGCTATCTTTGGGATTCGCTGTTGATGACGCACAGTTTGGCCGTCATTGAGCAAGGCAAGGGCATGACCGGCGCGAATCATTTAGCCTGGAATTGCGAGAGCACCTCGACCTACAATTTCGAGCGCGTCCCGACCACGCATCAATGGATTCAAGGCTGCATTTCCAGTCAGGCGCTGCCGACGCCCAAAAATAACGGCCCACCAGAAGTGCTTTCGTATGGGACGCACTTGCAGCCGGGCAGCTTGTATCGGGCACAGTTGTACGAACGTGTGGGCGAATCGATTGGCCAGCTCACGCTAGGTCCGCCCGCGGCATCGAACTGGTTTGATGTCAAAGCTTCCACATCGCTCACGGTTCAGCAGGGCCAAAGCGCCACGACAACTGTCACTTTGATCGCGTCCAGCGCATTTCTGGGACAGACCGTATCATTCAATTGCTCTGGTTTACCCACAGGGGCCACCAGCAGCTTTGTTCCCGGTTCGCTCACTGGCAGCGGCAGCACGCAATTGACCATCACCACGCGCAGCGCCACGCCGCCAGGCGTTTATACCGTCGGTGTGACTGGCACCGGTACATTCCCGCTTTTCTCCGGCGGAAGTCAAACGGTTAAGCGTACTTCGTTTTTGAAATTGACTGTCACCAAGGCGCCGCCGTCTGGTGGCGGAGGCGGAGGGGGTGGACCGCCGCCGGGTCCGCTGGTTTACGAGGCCGAAGCGCTTACGGTCGACGGCGCGACGACAGGCGAAGTGCGAACGACCTTAACTGAATCCGCGCTGAGCAATCATCAAGCAGTGCAGTTTTTCGCCATTCGAGTGGGAGATTTTTTGCGCTTTGTGCTGCCCAATGTACCCGCCGGCAATTACGACGTGCGCATTGGCACGAAGGAATATCGGCCGCGGTCGATTGTACAAACGTGCGCGGGCAACATGGGAGCGACCCTGGTGAATGTCGGGGCGCCAATGGATCAATACAGCAACACCACAGCGTATGTTGAAATGGATTTGGGCAACTGGATGTCGTTTGGCTCTGGCAACAAGGAATTTGAATTCGACGTTGTCGGCAAAAACCCGAGCAGCTCAGGATATTCGTTCGTGATTGATTACATCAAGCTGATTCCGCAATAGGTGATTTCAATAGCAACATAAGTTCAACAACACATGAGAAACCAAAGCAGCATCACGATTTTTCTTGCCGTGACTGGGATATCACTCGTAGCGGCCCCACGAGTTCGTGCTGATTTCGCCAATTGGACCGATACCACATCGGCGACCATCAGCACGGTGACAGTCACACTTAGCGGCCTCACGAATGATCAGCTTTCGCTCAGCCCGTTCGATCTCACCACGCCCGATTATTCCGCGGCGCCGGGCTCCGATAGCCAGAATGCATTGAACTATTTGGGCTCCGACAAATGGACTGCCACTTTCAGCCAGCCGCTGACGAATTTCAAGCTCTATACGATATTTTGGCGCGGCGACGATGCTGGCGTCGACCCGGTCACTTACACGTTCGACAAACCATTCACGATTCTTTCCGGTTTGGTTGGGGCTTCGGTGGCCGGAAACACGCTATCGCTGCCCGATGGAAGCTTGTACGAGGGCATTATCGGGTTTAGCGGCTCGATAAGCTCGCTGAGCGTCACGTCAACCAACATCCCGCTCGACTTCCAGGACGGGAGCGGCCAAGCAATGACGCTGAATGCCAATCCGGTACCCGAGCCGGCGACATTGATCCTGTTCGTCGGCGGGATGATTGCCTTTGGGTTTTGCCGCGGGGTTCAATGTAAGCTGGGCGAATGGCAGAGGCGATGAGACGATAGGATTCGCTCGTCAATCGATCATTTCGACCGCGGACTTCAGTATTTTCGAGAATATCCGGTGGTGATAGTCGGTAGCTATTCTGCTGGCACGCCGTGATAAGCACGCTCGTTATACCCATCGAAATTCCAGCCGGTTTTCCATGGATTTGCACGAAGTGTGATATTTTTGCGGCTTTCGAGCAATTTAGCGTTATAATTCTCTAGCGAAGCCGTTCCGGAAGAACCGCCCACGATGGGCTTCACCAATCGGCTCTTCTACTCGCGGGGTGTGCTATGCAACCCAATTCAAGGATTGCGTTCTACGTCTTCTTCGTTTTTGCCACGGCCTTAGCGATGTCGCCTGGTGCAGTGTTCGCCCATGGTGGTGGCGGGGGAGGCGGTGGCGGAGGACATGGCGGCAGCTTCGGCGGCATAGGCGGAACGGGAATAGGCAGCATGAGCATGGGGCGCAGCTCCGGCTTTGGCGGCGCGAACTTCGCGGGCTCGAGTATCGGCCGGAGCGTTGGCAGCTCGCCGAATTTCGGCAGCATGAAATTCGGCGGAGCAAACTTCGGCAACAGCGCCGCTTTTAGTGGCCATAACTTCGGCGGATCAGCAGGGCGCTGGGGAATAACAGTTTCTCGGGCAATGCTTTCAATCCCGCAGGCGGAAGAAATCTAAGTGGATTCGGCAGCAATCAGTTCAAGGGCCTTAACGGCAGCCAAGCGTTCTCGCACTCAGCGAATTTCAATGGTTCTAATTTTAACGGCAACTTAAGCCACAACTTTGGCGGCAGCTTCAATCACAATATGAGCGGCAACTTCAATAACTTTAACGGTGGCTTCAATCACTTTAACGGAAACTTTAGCAACAACTGGCATCAAGGCGAGGCGTTCTGTCGCAACAATTTTAATCACTTCAACAATTTCTGCTGGGCGGGGCGCAACTGCTTCGTCGGGCCATGCTCCAACTTCTGGGGTTGGGGTTGCGGCTTGGGTTGGTGCGGAGGTTTGGGATTCGATTTAGGGTTTGACTACTATCCTTACCTGGGCCCCTATTGCTACGACCCGGCCGTGTATCAGACCGTCGGCTACAACGCGCTGGCGCTCGATACTGCCTCAATCGCTTCCGAAGTCAATCAAGCGATGCCGGAAGAGGTGCCGCAACCCGGCGCTGATAACCAGAACAACGCCGGCGCGATGTTTTTCGGGCAAGCTGAAGAAGCGTTTCAATCCGGCAAATACAAAGACGCGGTGCGCTTGGCCAACCATGCCGCCGTTGAATCGCCAAACAATCCTAAAGCGCCCGAGCTGATGTCGCTGGGTCTGTTCGCCTCGCAGGAATATCGAGGCGCTGCCATTCAAGCGCATGCCGCACTAGCACTTGGCCCGCCCGCTGATTGGGCAACACTTTTTGGCTACTACGGCGAACTGGCGCCGTACACCAAGCAGCTTCGCGCGCTCGAGAAATACTCCGACGACAATTCCAAAGCACCCGAAGCGCACTTTCTGTTGGGCTACCATTATTTGATGACCGGTTATAAGGCGCCAGCACTGAAAGAATTCAGTGAAGTCGTCAAACTCGCGCCGCAGGATAAACTGGCCGCCGAGCTCGTGAAACAGCTTGGCGGAGACGTGAAGCCAGCCGAAACTCCGCCACCGCCGAAGCCAGCGGGAATGAGTGAAGAGAAAGCCACCTCAGGCCCAATGGGCGAAGACAAGCTGCCTAAAGACGGCGAATCGGTTCCCGCCCCGGTACAGACTAATAAACCAAAAATCCCGCCGCAAAATTTTATTCAGGCACCGACGTCGGGCGACGATGCTGGCCCTGCGCTCTCGAAGTGACAATTCGAGTGTGTCTTATTTCGACGCGTGTCTCAGCCAATCGGGTTCGGCATTCTATCGCGGATCGTTGCGAGCGCGAGTTTTTGCGCGATTTGCGTGAACAGGTACACACAACCGCTACGTGCACCCGAGCAGTACTCTGACAGCAATCGAAAATCGGCAGTTGCGCATTTCATGCTAACCAATCAGTATAAGATCAGCGGTAATAACGAAAGACGCCGGTGAGGAACTTGAGCAAGTGAAGGGCAAGCCGCCATGGCGTATAATTGGGTTAAGGGCGGATATCAGGTTACTAGTTTCCCATGGCAACTGTAACAGATTCAGCGAAAACCGAAGTCAAATTGCCCGCTCCCAGCGAGCGACCGGAGGCGGATGTCGTTATTTACGACGGCGATTGCCGCATTTGCACCGCGCAAATTCGTAAGCTGGCGTGGTGGGATTGCCAGGGAAAGCTCTCATATCTTTCGCTGCACGACCCGGAAGTGGCTCGCCGCTTTCCTGACCTGACGCACGAAATGCTCATGGAACAAATGTACGTGGTCGATCGGCGAGGGAATCGCTACGGCGGGGCGGCTGCCGTTCGATACCTATCGCGACGATTGCGGCGACTCTGGTGGCTGGCGCCAATTCTGTACATTCCGTTTAGCTTGCCGCTGTGGCAATGGCTTTATCGGCAGGTTGCGACCAGACGGTATCGGTTTGGCACCGTTGAAGGCTGCGACAACAGTGCATGCCAACTACATCGCTTGCCGCCAAAATAAATGCAGGCAGCTAACTGCTTTCTTACTCCGTCAAGCGCAAATTCGTAGCGCGCCCGTTGGCCGCCGATTTTCCACGGTTGCATCGCTGCTGCGGAATGCCGTATAACTTTGTCGGATGGCAATGTTAAGTTTTCGCCCGCAAGGCTGCGGTTTTCGCCGTCGCTGGCGCGTGCGGTCCAAACCTGTCGGTCGCAAAGCAGGGGAGCGATCGAATGAAACGAACGGTTCTCTTATCGACCGGGGCATGCCTTGCCGCACTATTGCTTTCAAGCCGCTGCCGTGCTGCCGAGGAAGTCGAGAAAATCAATCCTCGCGGCAAGCCGAAAGAGGTTGAACAAGGCGAGCGGCAAGTGCTGGCGCTATGGTTCGAAAACGATAAGTGGCATTTGTCAGTGAAGTCGGAGAAGGGGGAGAAGGTTCACTTCCACGGTCGAATTACCGTCTCGGACGGCCAAATTACCGATGCCGGCATGGTCGAACTCGAACGTATGAAGCGCAGGCGCACGAACACGGATTACGCGATCACCATGCCAAATAAGCGCGGGGTTGATTTTTCATTTGCCAACGTGGGTGGGCTCGACGGCCTCACGTTTAAAACGACCGAACCGACGGCGAAAATAAAGTTCGATTTGATTATGGGGCGTGATGAAGACCCGAGCAAAGATCCCGAGCGCATTCTCATCGGCGCCGAAGGAAAACATCCCAGCGGCAACCCGTTTCTCATGAGTTCCGAACCGCCTAAGCGCGGCAAACAACTTGAGAAGCAAGACAACTAAGAGGGCGCACGTCGAATCACAACCGTCTATTAATAGAACCCGGCGGAATAGATTGACGCAGGATTTAATCACTAAAACTTACGAATCGCGAAACAGGACCACATCTTTGACGAACGAATTTCGCATTGAGCACGACTCGATGGGCGAGGTGCGCGTGCCTGCCAAGGCCTATTACGGTGCGCAAACGCAAAGAGCAATTGAGAATTTTCCCATCTCCGGCGAGGTGCTGCCGCCGGAACTCATCCATGCGCTGGGGTTAGTGAAGTATGCCGCCGCGGTGGCCAATCGCGATTTGGGCAAGCTTACCGGCACTGGCAAAAACCCGCTCACCGATAAGCAGGTTGACGCGCTATTGCAAGCGTGCCGCGAAGTGGCTGCGGGGAAATTCGACGATCAGTTTCCGCTGGACGTGTTTCAAACCGGCTCGGGCACGTCGAGCAACATGAACGCCAACGAGGTCATCGCCAATCGGGCGATCGAGATTTGCGGCGTCGACCGTTTCGTCGAGAAAAAGCCGATTCATCCCAACGATCACGTGAATATGGGGCAGTCGACCAACGACATGTTCCCTACCGCGATTCACGTGGCGGTGGCATTGGCAATTAGAAACGATCTAGCGCCGGCTTTGGAAAAACTGTACATCGCTTTGACCAAGAAAGCCGCGGCCTGGGACAAAATCATCAAAATTGGCCGCACGCATTTGGCCGACGCCACGCCGCTGCGATTGGGGCAAGAAATCGGTGGGTTTGCCCGCCAGTTGCAGCTCTCGATCGATCGCGCCGTCACGGCTCTCAACGCCGTTGTCGAGCTTCCGGCAGGCGGCACCGCCGTCGGCTCGGGCATCAACACGCATCCCGAATTCGGCAAACGGGTCGCCGCCGCTCTCACAAAAGAAACCGGCCACGCCTTTGCCGAAGCCGTCAACCATTTCGAAGCCAACGCCCAGCGCGACGCCCTCGTCCAGTGCAGCGGCGACATCCGCACCATCGCCGTCACCCTGTTCAACATAGCGAACAATATTCGCTGGCTTTCCAGCGGGCCACGTTGCGGGTTTTATGAAATTAAGCTTCCCGACTTGCAGCCGGGCAGTTCGATTATGCCGGGCAAGGTCAATCCAGTCATGTGCGAAAGCCTAATGCAGGTGTGCGCGTGGGTGATGGGGCACGATCAGACCATTGCATTCAGCGGCGCGACCGGCGGACAGTTTCAATTGAATATTATGATGCCGGTGATGGGAATGGCCGCGCTCGAAATGGTCACGCTCCTGGCGAGTGCCACGAAGGCTTTTGTCGATTTGTGCGTGAATGAAATGGAGCCCAACGTCGAAGCGTGCGAGGCCGCAGTCGAAAAAAGCTTATCGATGGTTACTAGCCTCAATCCGCTCATTGGCTACGAAAAGGCTGCGGACTTGGCCAAGGAGGCTTTTAAGACTGGCAAGACGATTCGGGAACTATGTCGGGAGCAGAATATATTACCAGACGATGTGCTCAAAAAAGCACTGGACCCGATGAGCATGACGGAGCCACAGAAATAGCGAATCCGTTTCGCCAGTCAGTTTTCGAGCGTGTTGGTTTCGATTGATCACCGGCCGCTGGATGCAGCCGGAAAAACTTGAATTTGGAGATGAACTTTATGCGATCAGTTTTTTTTGCGAGATTTGCCTGGCTGATTGCCGCATCGTCGGCCGCCATTTTATCTGCTGAGCTCGCCTGGGCGCAGGGAGGCATGCCGGGCCAGTTGGGCAGCTCTTCCGGAATGCGGCAACCCGGTCCGACATATCAGCAGTTTCCCAATCGTCAACCAGGAGCGATGAACCAGCCGGGCGGGACTGTTGGAACAGCGGGAGGCCAAGCGAGTGGCCAGAATGGCCCGGCCAATGCGGGCGGCGGCCAATCATCGGCTAGCGCCGACACGCAGACAATTTCGCCCGCCGAGCAGGCAATTAAAGACGCCTACACGAAATCGAAGAACGCCTCGTCGGCCGACGATTTCGGTCAGATTATTTCACTGTGCCAGGAAGGAATTCAACGAGGCGCGAGCCAAGAGAACGCCAATTACGCCCGCAAGCTTGAGGCCTGGGCGTACAACAAACAGGGCGAAAAGTATTCTGACGCCGGAGACGATAAAAAGGCCCTGCAAGACTTCGATGCTGCCCTCAAAATCGACCAAACGCTCTGGAAAGCCTACAGCAATCGCGCTATCAGCAAAGCGAAGCTGGGCGAGAAGCAAGATGCGATGATGGATTTCGATCGCGCCATCAGCATGAACCCGAGCTATGCTAATGCATGGTTCGATCGCGGTCAACTGAAGTACGACCAGGGTGATTTGACCGGCGCGGTACAAGATTTTTCGCGCGCGATCGATTTGCAGCCGCAGGATGCTGATTTTTACACCAACCGCGGCTATGCGTTGCACCGATTGGGGCAGTTTCGCGAAGCGCTGATGGACTACGATCGCGCCGTGCAGTTGAACCCCAACGATGCCGTTACACTGCTGAACCGTGGCGATGCCTACCGCGAGCAGGGAATCTATGCGCGTGCCCAGGCCGATTATCGCGAGGCGCTGCGCGTCGATCCGAAGCTCGGCCGCGCCTACATTAGCGTAGCGTGGATGATGGCGACCTGCCCCGATTCGCGCTATCGCGATGTGGAAAAAGGTCTGGCCGCGGCTCAGAAGGCAATCGACATCGATGGCGACAAAGATTACCGCTATTTGGATACGCTGGCAGCCGCAGAAGCGAACGCCGGCCAGTTTGACGACGCGAAGACCACGCTGGAAAAGGCGCTCAAGACTGCGCCGCTTAAAATCGTGCCGCAGCTCAAAGATCGGCTGGCGGTGTACGGAAAGAGCATGGCCTATCGCGACGGTGGACCGGCCGAGCCTGTGCCGGTGAAATCGGCGAATAGGGTGCAATGAGGCTGGGTTCAGGGGTGAGGGTTCAGGATTCAGAAGTGGGGCAGGGGGCGGAGATCACTAGGCAAGCGGAACAAATGGGTCCAGGGCAGATCACATCAACCACCAGTTGCCGCTGAACACGACATAACAACCCAGCAGCAAATTCGTCACTGCGTGCGCCAGAATGCAGCTCCATATGCTGCGCGTGCGGATCATGAGCCAGGTAACGGCTGAAAACCAAACGGCCGCGGCAAGCACTTCCTGAGGGTGCATTAGCACGGGAATGAGCGTGCCAGCTACGATTGCCGTTTTATTCACGGTTCCAAACGGCACTTCCCACCAGCGCTCGCGCATGACGAACCGCATTAAAAACCCTCGCAGAAAGAACTCTTCAATCAAGGGAACGACCGCAACCAAGCCGAAGAATCGCACTGCCAAGAATCCGTAGGCTAGTGCCGAATTGTGTTTAAGCTGATCCAGTGGATTGAACGCGCTGCGCTCGCCGAGCGATTTGAGCCAACTAATATCGGTTTGTTGGGCGAAGTATCTCTGAACGGCGGCTAGGGCGATCCAAGCTGCCGCACCGCCTATGCCGACAGCAATGGCCAGCGACCAATTCCCACGCCATGTGTATTCGCGATAGCCGGGCCAGACAAATGCGATCGCCGCCAAAGCTAATGCAATCTTAATGGCGTAAACGAGCGGATATTGCGCGTACCTGATGCCGAGATCAATCCAGGGCTTTCCTGGCTGCACGCCATCGGCCCCAACTGGCCGTTCGTTTCCGCTTGGAGTGTGCGGCGGCAGGGGTTCCAAGCATCCAACAGCCATGAATACGCAAAACGGCAATAGGCACACGAGCCAAGGTGATTTTCGCCATGTGCTCTGGGTAGACAAGTTTGTCGCGCTCGTTGTGAGAGTAACCTCTGCAGCAACTTACTCCACAATCTTAATCGCCAATTCCTTGAGTTGCTTCGCATCGACCAGATTCGGAGCGTCGGTCATGAGGTCGGTTGCCTTTTGCGTTTTGGGGAAGGCAATGCAATCGCGAATGTTGTTGAGCGCGGCAAATAGCATGACCCAGCGGTCGATTCCCAGCGCAATGCCGCCGTGTGGCGGTGCCCCGAATTGTAGAGCGTCGAGCAAGAAGCCGAACCGCTCTCGGGCTTTTTGCGCATCGATGCCCAATAGGCTGAAAACTTGTTGCTGTAATGCTTGATCGTGAATACGAATCGTGCCGCCGCCTGCTTCGGAGCCATTGATCACTAGGTCGTATGCTTGGGCCCGGCATTTAGCGGGCTCGGTCGCCAATCGCGAAACGTCCTGGGGACGCGGCGCAGTGAACGGGTGGTGCATGGCGGCCCAGCACTTTTCCTCGTCATCCCAAGCAAACATGGGAAACTCGACGATCCAGGAAAAATGCATCGCCGACGGATTGTAGAGCTTCAATTCCTCCCCCAGCCGCTTGCGCAGGTTGTGAAGCGCCTTGCAAGAAATGTCGAACGAGTCGGCCACGAACAACAAAAAATCGCCCGGCTTGGCCTTCATACGCTCGGAAATTCTCGCCAGCAGCTCGGGCGAAAAGTTTTTCGCGATCGGCGAATTGAGTGAGCCGCTTTCTTCGACTTTGAACCACGCCAGCCCCTTCGCGCCGAAACTTGGCAAATTGAGGCAGTCAATTCGTCGATATCTTTGCGCGAATACTTTGCCGCCGCGCCGCTTGCATTGATTCCGCGAACGCGTTGGCCGCCATCGGCCGCGCCGCGGAACACGCGAAATTCACACTCGCGGGCGATTTCGGTAACATCGACTATTTCCAAGCCGAAGCGCAAATCGGGGGCATCGTGCCCGAAGCGCTCCATTGCCTCGTCGTACGTCATGCGCGCGAGCGGCAGCTTCACATCCAGATTTAGCTCCTCTTTCGCGACTTTCGCCACCAGGCCGTCGATCACACCAATGACGTCATCGGCATTGACGAATGACATTTCGACGTCGAGTTGCGTGAACTCGGGCTGGCGGTCGGCGCGCAAATCTTCATCGCGAAAACAGCGGGCCACTTGCACATAGCGATCGAAGCCGGCCACCATGAGAATTTGCTTATACAACTGCGGCGATTGGGGCAGCGCGTAAAACGCGCCGTGTTGAATGCGGCTGGGAACGAGGTAGTCGCGCGCCCCTTCAGGAGTGCTGCGGCCCAACACCGGCGTTTCCACATCGACAAAATTTTGCTCGGCGAAGTAATCGCGCATCGATTTGATGATTCGGTCGCGCAACAGCAGAATCCGTTGCATTTCTGGGCGGCGCAAATCGAGGTAGCGATATTTCAGCCGTAAATCTTCGCCTGGCAAGTCTTGCGCGGTCGGTAGAAACGGCGGCGTGGACGAGCGGTTGAGAATCGTTAATTTTTCGACGCGCAATTCGATTTCGCCGGTGGCCAACTTCGGATTCGCGGCCCCCTCAGGGCGCTTGGCCATGCGCCCCAGAACCATAAGCACCCATTCGCAACGAATGGTTTTGGCCAACTCGAGATTCTCGCTGCCGCTTTCGGGCGAAACGACCACTTGCGTCTTTCCGTAGCGATCGCGCAAATCGACGAACAGCACCCCTTGGTGATCGCGGTAAGTATCGACCCAGCCGCAAAGCGTGACGCTTTGGCCGGCATGGCTGGCATTAAGCTCGCCGCAGGTGTGAGTGCGAAGCAAGGGCGCATCCTCTCAAACGGTTGACTCGAGAAAATTGAATCGCCCATTCTAATTCGAGAACGATTTAGGCGAAAGGTTCGTATCTTCAGCCTAGCACGGGGTTGAATGGGTCTTGCCAGCAGCGGCGATTTGCCGAGCGATCGCGGCTGGATCGAGCGGATTAGCAACCGCGACAAAGCGACATTCGCTGAGACTGCGAAACCAGGTCATTTGGCGTTTGGCGAATTGCCGAGTGCGCAGTTTCACTAATTCGATCGTTTCGGGCAAATTGCGCTTGCCGGCCAAATGTTCAAGTACTTCCCGATACCCAACCGCCTGACTGGCTGTGCGGCTCAGTGGGTCTTTTGGGACAATTGGGGCTGTGTTCCGGTCGGCTTTGTTTGGAATCAGTCGCCGCACTTCCTCGACTAGTCCTTGGGCAAACATCGCATCGACTCGGCGGCGAATGCGTTCTTCCAGTTGCTCCTTAGGCCAATCGAGCACGAACACACGGCACTCGTCGGCTGGCTTGGCTGATTCAAACTGTCGTTGCAAATGACTGATTGGGCTGCCTGCTTTTTGATGTACCTCGAGCGCGCGAATCACGCGTCGCACATCGTTGGGGTGCAGCTTGGCGGCGGCAGCCGGATCGGCGACCCGCAAGCGAGCATGCAGCGCCGGCGGGCCTTCCACGCGGGCAAATTCTTCGAGCTCGCCACGTAATTTCCAATCGGCCGGAGGACCGGAAAACAGGCCGCGAAGCAAGGCCTTCAGGTAAAGCGCCGTGCCGCCGACGAATAGAACTTCCCTTCCGCGAGATCGAATTTGGCTGGCGGTTTCTTCGGCGATTTCCAGATATTGTGCGACGCTGAACTCTTCTGACGGCTCAATTATGTTGATCAAATGGTGCGGCGCTGCGGCACGCTCGGCGGCGGTTGGCTTGGCGGTGCCGATGTTCATGCCCCGGTAAAGCGCCATCGAATCGAGTGAAATGATTTCCGCATTGATCAAGCGCGCTAATTCGACGCCAACGGCTGTTTTTCCCGCCGCCGTAGGGCCGGTTAAGAACCAGGCTTGCTGAATGCTGTTAACCACCTAGACACCCAGACACTTCGGAATTCGAGTCGTCGTTCTCCGGTTGCTTCCGCGAACCTTCCGGACTAATCTAACATCTTTCCTGCGGAGGCATTGTGAGCGAAAAAGAGCACGTTTTGGCCCAATTAATGGCCGTTATCGAAGACCGGAAGACGAACCCGCCGGCCAAATCGTACACGACGACGCTATTGGCAGGCGGCGTGGAGAAAATTGGTGCAAAAATTCAGGAAGAGGCCGCCGAGGTTGTAGAGGCGGCCGGCGAGCCGGGCGAGGCCGGTCGAACCCACTTGATTAGCGAAGCAAGTGATTTGCTGTACCACCTGCTCGTCATGCTTTGCCACCGCGACGTGAAGCTGACCGAGGTGGAGCAGGCTCTGGCCAGTCGGTTTGGTATTAGCGGGTTGGATGAAAAAGCTAGGCGCGGCCAATCGCAAAATCCAGCAAGCACAGATGAACGTGGATAAAACGCAGATAAATTTGGATGGGAATTTGGTTCCACCAATGGCAAGGCTCTTATTTGTTGTTGAAGATACATTCGCAATTACTGGCCGCGGTTTAGTCTTGATTCCCGGTGTCGTGCCAGAAGGGAAAGAATTCTTTCGAGTCGGCGATTTTGTTCTCCTTAAGAGACCAAACGGATCAACTTTTAAGGAGAAGGTTGACGGTATCGAATTGTTGAGTCCTCCTCCGCCAAATTATGCTACACCGTTTATGTTTAGAAGCTATTTCAAAACCTGAATTGGGTTGCTAGTATTTCGCCTTCTTGTTCCGCAAGGAGGCGAACAAATGGCTACATTAGTGCCGAATAAGCTATGGAACGAAATCGAACCGCTATTGCCCAAACGCATCCCATCGCCCCAAGGGGGACGACCGTCGGTTTCCGACCGGGCTTGTCTGGCGGGAATTATTTTTGTGCTCAGGAGCGGTGTGACTTGGAACATGCTTCCCTTGGAAATGGGTTGCGGCAGTGGCGTGACGTGTTGGCGACGGCTGCGAGAGTGGACCCGCTTGAACATCTGGCCCCAACTCCATCGGAAACTCTTGCGTCGCCTGGGAAAACGGGGTGCGATTCGGCTTTCCCGCGCCATCATCGACAGCGCCTCGGTGCGGGCTGTTTTTGGGGGGAACATACCGGACCCAATCCCACGGATCGCTCGAAAAACGGCTGTAAACGGCATGTGATTGATGACGCCAGGGGATTGCCGTTGGTGGTCGAAACCGGCCCGGCCAACGAACCCGATGGCAAGCGTGCGATTGCGATGTTGGACAAAATTCCCGCCGTCGCAGGCCGGCGGGGACGGCCACGCCGCAAGCCGAAAATCTTTCAAGGAGACGCGGCCTACGGCAGCGCGGCAATCCAGCGGCAAGTCGTGAAGCGGGGCATCCGACCGCTGTTGGCTCCCTACGGCAACTCGAAACGCGAACACGGCAGCGGCCTGGGGCGAACCTGCTACGTCGTCGAACAAACCCTCAGTTGGTTCGGGAACTTCCGTCGTCTTAAATTGTGTTACGAACGTACCGCGGAACATTTCCAAGCCTTTCACGAATTGGCGGCTTCCCTCATTTGCTTCAATCGGCTAACGCATCAGCGAAAATAGGTTTTGAAACAGCTTCTAAGGAATTTGAAAAAAGAAGATGTCCCTATTGGCACCGAGGTTTGGTCCGTATGCTGATTGATCCGGCTTTATCCGCGCAATCCGCAGTTCGCAATTATAATTCCCATGACTGACAACTTACGCATTGGCATTCCGAGCAAGGGGCGGCTGGCAGAAGTCGCCGAAACGCTGTTGAAAGAAGCGGGGCTGAATTTTCGCCGCTCGGAACGCACGCTATTTGCCCGCTGTAAGGAACTGCCTGTCGAAATAACCTTTCTGCGCACCGACGATATTTCAGTGCTTTGTGCCGAAGGAGCGATCGACATGGGCATGGTCGGGGCCGATCTGGTTGCGGAAAGTGAAGTTTCGGTCGTCAATCGCCTGGAACTGGGAGTGGGCAACTGTCGATTGGCCGTGTGCGTGCCAGAAGCTGGCCATGTAAAATCGCCAAAGGATTTGCACGGCGCACGCATTGCCACGAGTTTTCCAAATGTCACCAAGCGCTACTTGAAGCAGCATGGCGCCGAAGCGCACTTGGTCACGCTTACTGGCAGCGTCGAGATTATGATCGCATTAGGTGTCGCCGACGCGATTGTCGATTTAGTCGAAACCGGCAGCACGCTGGCGGCCAATCAATTGCGAATTCTTGCTGAAATCGACCGCTACGAGACCACGCTCATCCAGAATAAAGAAAAACGTCACAGCGAATTGGCCGACCGCGTGGTGCGCCGGCTGGAGGGTGTGGTCATTGCCCGCAGTTATTCGCTGTTGGAATATAATGTAACCCGCGCGAAATTAAAGGAAGCCGAAAAGATTACGCCGGGCTTCAATTCGCCCACTATTAGTGCGCTTGAGGACCCGAATTGGTGCGCCGTGCGGGTGATGGTGCGGCGCGGCGAAGTCATCGAAATCATGGAACGCCTGGAAGCGCTCGGGGCTACGGCAATTTTGGAAACGCAGATCACGAATTGCCGGTTGTAAGCACTGTCTGGCCATGCACCACTTGGCCGCGGAAAATCGTGGTAATGGCGTGGGACGCCGGGTCGAGCAACAATTCGTGTGGGTCCTTGGCGTCAAAGTTCGGCAGCCGCATCACGGCCAGATCGGCAAATTTCCCTTTTATAATGGTTCCAATTTCTGCATCGCGCCCCAGAGCCTTCGCTGCCGAGGCTGTGATCATTCGAAGTAAGGCACTCGGATCAATCTCGCGATGCTGCTGTGCGGCAAATCGCAATTCATTTAGCGGATTCAAATCTGGCGTTGATGCGCGGCTATCTGTGCCGATTGCGACATTCACACCAGCGGCCAACATTTTTGCCAGCGGATAGCGATCGTGCTGAAAATAAGCGTGCGTGCGCGGACAATAGACGATCGACATTGATTCAGAATGACCGGCAATATATTCGATTTCTTCGTTGTCGAGGTAATTTCCGTGAATCACGAGAGCTCGATGCGCCGCGGTCAGCACTTTCAAATAGTCTAGCGGCCGCGAGTTCTCGGGAATCGCGTCAGGTTCCCAGGCTTGCGAGATCGCGCAGCAGATGCAAGAATGGGCCGCTTCCGTTTTTCAACAACTTCAATTCCTCGCGCGACTCAGCCAGATGAAACGCCAACGGAATGCGGCGCTCGGCCGAAAGTCGCACGCAGCCCGCGCAACAATTCGGGATGGACCGTATAGGGTGCGTGTGGACTAACTCCGGGCCGAAGTGCTGCTGACGATTCAAATTCGGCGATCGCTGCAGGATACATCCGCCAGCTTGGCGATAGCTCTTTCGCGGGAAAGGGCGAGCACTTCGATGAACTGAGTGATTTCCAAACTGGCTTCGGTGCTCTTGGAGGATGGGACCGACGCGATTTCCCCTAACGCCGTAACGCAACTGGCCATACACTCCCGCAAGCCTTTCGCAATCGCCCCTTCGGACAAAGTCGCCGGCCTGACCGCGCCGATGATTTACAATATGCCGAATCCAATCGGGAAACGCCATTCCCGGCGCGCCAAGCGGCTTTTCTATATCGCTAAATTCGAGATGCGTGTGCGGATTGATCAAGCCCGGCAGTATCGCCACATCGCCTAAGTCTGTTGCTTTAACGGCAAAATCGTTCATCGCAGCCGACGAGCGCGACCCGACGGCCACAATTCGATTGTCTTCCCAAGCCACAACGCCATCGCCAATAGGCGGCGAATCGATCGGAAATACGTAGCGAGCGCGACAAGCAAGCATTCGGTTACGGTCCGATAAATAGCGGCCGGTTTAGTCCGCTGCATTTTATGCCGCGCCAAGCGGCCTGTCGAACGCAGACTCTAATGCAATGCGATTGCGGCGCTGGGGATCACGCGTTGACTTCGATCATTTGATGATCGATCGCTTCCTGCAATGTTTCCTCGTCGGTGCGCTGGTAGCCCAAACGCGAGAATTTATATAGGAGCCAAACCGCCAACGTGGCGCCTACGCCGAATACCCACCAGGAGTAGATGTAGTCATTGTTGGGTAGCTGTTTAAAGAACTTGTCGAGTCGCGAATCGGCCGCCGCCTCGGCAAACAGAAACTGCAGTGAATTGTGCGTGAAATGAAACAACATGCCCGGAAAAATACTGCCAGTTTGCACAGCAATGTATGCAATAATAGCGCCGACTAGACACGCGATGATCGACTGTTGAAACATCCAATGCGTGATTGCGAAAAAGATGCTGCTCAATACGATCGCGCGCCATTTATGCCCAAAGTGGCGAAAGCCAGACAAGATGAATCCCCGAAATGCAACCTCTTCGCAAATGGCCGGCGTTATGCCGAATAGCAAGATGATCGATCCCAATGAAGCTCCCTTGAGCACGTGCTGCATCGATTCCTGGGCCGCCTTTGCTCCGGGCGAAATCGGATAAAGTTGCTGCACGGCGATCCCGAGCACACGCACAACGGGATCGAGTGCCACAGCCAAGGCGACCGCCGCCGGCAATGTCCACCATACCGGCCATTTCAACAGCAGGGTTTGCTTTGGGCTGCGCGTAAGCATTACCGTCATGAGGGCAGCCGGCGTAAGAATAACCACCAGTTGCGACACGGCAACCACTTTGACGAACTCGGTGAAAGTTGTGGGAGAAGCAATTGCCAGGCCCATGAAGAAGCTGATCATTAAGATCAAAAGCCGCAGAACAACGATTCCATGACGCTGGGTGTAGCACCTCGATCGCGCACTAAGTGCCGCAGCCACAGCCGCACATCGAGCCGTTCGCTCTCGCGGAACAAGACGTCTTCCTTGTTGAACTGGTCAACCGCCCAGCGCACGGCCATCACGCAGCACAAGAGTGTGACTCCGACTACTGGAGCGGCATACGGTAGCGCCGCCAGGTAGTTTCCTTCCAAAAGTGCCCGCAAGAGCAACACCAGACCGGTAAGCGGGATCAAGCTATTCCCTAAATTCAGTTCGACGCCAGGGGCCATGGGCAAGATCACCAGCGGCATTGTGATCAGCACCAGCGGCATCAAATAGTACTGACCCTCTTTGGTGCTGCGCAAATGCCGCCAGCGACAAACACAAAGCGCTGAATCAGCGCCGCGATGGCAGGCAGCGCAACCAGCAGCCAGAGGCACGATACTAGCGGCGGCAGCGCCATCGGCGAGCCGGTTTCACGCATCGGTAGATGCGAGAGGACCAAGATCCCTGTAATTCCCATACTCAGGAGGTTCAACACACTCGTGCCCACGCTAAATAGCATTACCGTGAGCAATTTGCCGGTGACAATTTCGCTGCGCTGGGCCGGACTGGAAAGCAGTGTTTCGAGCGTGCCGCGCTCCTTCTCGCCGGCACAAAGGTCGATCGCCGGATAAAACGCTCCGGTAAGCGCCCAAATGAGCAGCACGAATGGCAGCACTTTCGACCACATGGCGGCGTTGCGCTGATGAACTTCGGCCACATCTTCCCGTTCGAACTCGAACGGCTCGGCAGCCGTCGGCGGCAATTGCGAGTCTTTCAGGTTCTGCTTGCCAATGGCTTCGGCCCATAAGCGTAACACTCCCACCACGCGATCGTAGGCCAACTGCGACTTTTCGCTGGCCGTGTTGTAGTAAATGACCGGACGCGGCACCGAAGGCTCGGAGGATTGGTCGCTGGCCGCTTGCGATTGCCGTCCTGCGAGCAATCGCTCGCGAAAAAGCGCCAATTGCGCGGCGAAGTCGGGCGGAAAAGCCACGACTGCATCTAAATCGCCATGTTGCACCGCGGCGCGCTCTCCGTCGGAAATAATCGCGCTTGAAGATTCCCCTGCGGCGCCAGCGGAAGGCTTGAACGTCAACTCGAACAATCGCTGACGTTTCGAATCGCCCAGCCAGCGCTCATCGAACTGATTATCGCGCACGAGCGCTGGGAGCCCTGGCAGTTCAGGCAGGCCGACCACCAGCACGCCGCGTCGGTTGTTCGCGCATGAACTGGGCCACCTGGAAAAAACTCATCCCCAAAAGCGGGTACAAGAGCATCGGCAGCACGGCAATCATGAAAAGAGTGCGCCGATCGCGCAACTGGTCGCGCACCTCGCGGAGGAAAATCCATTTGACGTTCGACCAGTTCATACGGTCAAGGTTTCAGCTTGGAGGAGTTCAGGATTTAGGTGGCAGATGGTTTAGACGTACTGAGTCGGCACGGTAATAATGTCGTCAATCAATGCGCAGCAGAATGGATCAATTCGTCGTGCCGCGAAATGAGTTGAAAAAACAGCTCTTCCAAGTCATGTTCCTGGTGCCGCGTGCGCAGTTCGTCGAGAGTTCCTTCTGCCAGAATCGAGCCACGATAGATGATCGCGATTCGGTCGCACAATTTCTCAGCCTCGCGCATGATGTGTGTGGAATAAACCACGCACTTGCCATGCTCGCGCAGCTCAGCCACCGATTGCAGCAAGGCCCGAGCCACCAGCACATCGAGACCTGAAGTGGCTTCATCGAAGATGACCACTGGCGGATCGTGGACGATTGCCCGAGCGATCGAGACCTTTTGTTTCATACCGGTCGACATTTTGGAGCCCAGCAAATCGCGAATGTCATCCATTTGAAGCCGTGCAAACAATTCTTCCATGCGCACACGTAGCGGCTCGGGCTGCATGCCATGCAAGCGGCCAAAGTATTCGACCATTTCCCAGGCGGTCATGCGGTCGTAAACGGCGGTGTTGGCCGACACGAATCCGATTTGCCGGCGCACCAGCGCCGGTTGAGTGACCACATCGTATCCATTGATTGTTACTGTCCCGCCGCTGGGACGCAGCACAGTGCTTAGAATGCGTAGGGCGGTGGTTTTACCTGCCCCATTGGGACCCAAAAGGCCGTAGATTTGCCCCTCCACCGCGTTGAAACTCACGTCATCCAGCGCCACGAATTTGCCGCGGCGCAGGTCGGCGTAGTATTTCGTCAGATGTTTGACAGCAATCACAAAACTGCATCCTGCGCGGCATGAATTCCCATGACTATTACCAGTCTAGCCGCCGGTCGCCCTGCGCCAAAGCCACGCTCAGTGATCGAAGCGGATTGCAACGGTTTTAGCGGTTGTGAATAGGCGACGATTGTGGAAGCCGCTAGGGCATCGAGATTCCGTTCGCCCGAGTCGATTCGCGCGGTATTCAACTGCGCCATGAGACGCTACCATAATGCCCAGCGTCGTGTTGCTGGCGGGTCGAATTGCATCGTACGGAGGTTCTTATGAATGCAAAACAAGCGATCAAAATGAATATCGAGGGTGGCGATATGGTTTCGATGATGTACCTCGAGGATCTTACTGACGAAGAGATGATGAAGCGGCCTTGCTCGGGCTGTAATCATATCAATTGGCAGGTGGGGCATTTGATTCTGGCCGAGAATGGCATGCTGGGCAAAATCGCTCCCGAATCAATTCCACCGTTGCCCACTGGTTTTGCCGAGAAATATTCGAAGGAAGCGGCCAGCAGCGATGACCCGAAGAAGTTCCTCAAGAAAAGCGAACTCCTTCAGCTTTATCGGCAACAGCGCAATGCCACGCTGGCGGCGCTCGAAAAGATTGACGAAGCAAAACTCGATGCCCCCAGCGGATTCGATTTCGCGCCGACGGTTGCGCATGTGTTATCATTGCAAGGCGGGCACTGGCTCATGCACGCCGGCCAATGGGCTGTGGTTCGGCGGCAATGCGGCCGCAAACCGCTGTTTTAGGAGCAGTATTTTCTTGTTTTATAGTTGCGGGGGGGCGGGCGTGCTCGTTCCATTCGCACCGCGACGGATACTTAATCGCGCAATTTCTTCTTTGATTCGTTGCGCCGATGCCGCATCACCGCTGGTAATTGCAATGGAGAGCGCGATCTGCAGATTCGCACGGGCTTCGTCGATCTGTCCGATCTGTGCATACGCAGTGCCCAGACTTTCGTAGGCATCTAGGAATTCGGGCCTGAGTTGAACTGCTTTTTGGAACTGCACGATCGCTCCCGGCAGATCTCCAAATCGCTTGAGCGCAACGCCAAGATTGTTGTGCACTTCGGCGTTATCGGGCGCAATTCGACCGCGCGTTGAAGTTGGCTGATTGCCTCGGGAAGCCTCCCCTGCGATGCTAGCGCAATCCCCATAGCATTGTGAGCGTCCGCATATTCAGGTTCTGATTCTAGCGCGAGTCGATATTGCTCGATAGCATCGTCCAAGCGTCCAACTTGCGCATCGACCATTCCCAAATTGAAATTAGCCTTGGGGTACGCCGGTTTAAGTTCCAGCGCTCGTTTGAAGTGGAGCATTGCATCAGCGGGCCGGCCTGCATCTGCAAAGGCAATTCCTAGATCATTTTCAGCCTCCGCGAAATTTGGATCGAGCTTGATCGCTTGTTGTAGAGTTCTGATTGCAGCTTCAGATTGTCCTTCTTGATTGAACGCGGTTCCCAAGTTGTTGTAGAGCATCGCGCAGCGCGGATTATGAACAAGTGCGCTTTTGTATAATGGAATCGGACCGGCGTATAATTCGCTCTGCCGAAAACTTTCAAGCCCCAACGTGAGCACGACAGCGACCGCCACCGCAATTGCCGTAATGCGGCCGGGGCGATTCGCGTGGCAAATCCAATTGCTCCAAGCCGCGGCTGCCAATGCTGAAATTCCAATCAGCCCCAAGTGATCATAATGATCTGCAACCAGAGAATATTGCATGAAGCCGACGTCAACGAACCCCAGCACTGGCAATAAGGTCACGCAAAAATACGTTGCGGCGATGAACAATGGCTGGCCAAACCGTGAATTTCGGCGGGTCCAAAGAATCATTCCGCCGAATAGAGCCATCACGAGCGGCAATGACCATTCAAACTGGCGCACGTCGATTCGCCACTGCGGATAAATGAACGACAGGTTAACTGGCAATAGCGCCTTGCCCAGATAAAACCAGACGACCGCGCCGGCCCCCAGGGCCCGCTGCGTTAATGTTGCTGTCCGAAAGACCTGTCCCGAGCCGTGCGTTTGAAACCAGATATTCAATAGCGCTAGCGCGACGGCGATACCAAAGAAGGGCAAAAGTAGTACCAGGTTGCGACGCGTCACTGTTCGCTGCCACCACATCAGCAGCAATAAAACGACCGGCAAAACAGCGGCCGATCCCTTACTGAGCATTGCAAGTATGAAACAGACGAGGCTAATGAGGTACCACATGAACGAGCGGCCGCCGCTACTCCCTCGTTTGTCGTCATGCGATTCATTTGCGACACAACCACGCTCCGACTCAACAAAGCAAATGATTGCCGACAGAAAGAACACGATCGCCAACAGATTCTTCCGCTGTGCGATCCAAGCGACCGATTCGACGTTTACGGGATGGACCGCGAAGAGTAGTGCAGCCCAAAATGCGCCCGGAATGCTCAACCGCGAAAGCGCTATCCAAATCAATAATGCCGAAATCACATGCAGCGCGATATTGCTTGCGTGATATCCGAGCGTGCGCGGGCCCCATAGCCGCCATTCCAACCAGAAACTCGTATTTGTCAGCGGCCAGTAATCGGGGGAATCGGTTCCAAGCCAAATTCGCGCCAGGCCGCCGGGCGCCGAAACGAGATCGTTATTAGTAATCAGCACATCGTCGTCGAGAACAAACTTTCCATGAATGGCGGGGAAGTAAATAATCACCGGCAAGATGACAAGAACGCAAACCCCGACCAATTTGCTCCACCGGAAGCCGGAGATTGGCGAACGAGTAGCACGGGATTTCGATCCGCTCAGGGGTAACTGAATATTCGCGGATGCCAGATTTGGCTGCATGCGCACCCTACGGCGTTGAATTATCGGCGCGACCGTTTGCGGCGATTCTTAGAGGCGCGTAGTCGCCCGTACTGGAATTGGCCGCCTGTTCTGCGGCAAATTGCCGACGGAAATTCTTGCTGCCGAGCGAAATAGCAATATTCCCATCCAGGCGACGCAGGCCAAATACAAAATATTCCGCGCAGCCAGAATACTGCAACCAACCGGCGAAGGGCCTAATCCCTCCGCAGGATTTGCCGGAACGATCCCGTAATGGCTATATCCCGGAATGACATTGGAGCGAAAATAGTTATAGGGGAAAATCCAGGTGGTCAAACCAGCAATGATCACAAAAAGAACCAATAATATCCACCGGTCGGCAAGGCGATTAGGAAACAGCTCGATGGCCAACAATGCGCCGACGGTCAAAGCCCACATGAAATATTGCGCTGAGAGTACATTGGAAAGAATTACCGAGCCAAACATAACGAAGCAAGCGGTGCTAAATGCCTCTTTGCGGCTGTAGCGCGACCAGCGCAACAATGCCCAGAGACCCATCGCAGCTAGAAATAATAAGAGAGTGCCGCTGGCAATGTATTTCATGGCTACGGCCCAGGCGCCATCGAGATCGTAGGCGCCGTGGGTCGATATCGGATTGATCCAGGGGCCGAACAACGAGCCAATCATCATGATCGTCGAATAGATCGATTCTAATTGGATGCCTCGCTCGGCATGATGTTTAAATAAATCGAACACGTCAGGACCAGACGCCGCATATTGGATCGCAAACGGCAGCCCTGCCGCGACGACTAAACAGCCAAGCCCGATTCCAATTCGCTCCCACCGCCGCGGCACATGCCACTCTGAAAGGAGCAAAAAGGGAACGCAGATGACCGGTATCAGTTTGTAACTGATACTTAATCCCAGCAAGAAATACGACGCGCTCGACCACAAAAGCGGATGTCCTTCCTCCTTGAGCGATCGAGTCCAGCACAACGCCCAAGTGAGAAGCAGAAACAACATGCCGATGTCCAACCGATCGAATAGCAGATTGAACATCAGCCCGGTTGTGACCGTGTACGTCAAAAGAGCCCAGCCGGTAAAGCGCCGACGAACGGTCCATGTGAAGATAAATAAGACTATAAAACTCGCGAAGTCGAACACCGACATCTGCATTCGAAACGCGTGGTTGTACGATTTGTAGACCTGTTCCAATTCCAGTTGATTTGTAATGGGCCGGTCGTCCCAGGTGTGCGCCAAATAAATCAACCACCAGCCTAGCGGCGGATATTCAATCTTCTCCTCTTTATATGCGGCACGATGGCCGTCTTTAACAGTGGCTGCATGTTTGAAATAAACGCCGTACATGTCGGAGCCCAGCGCTTGATCGATTCCAAACAGAAAATAGGCGCGGCTGCCGAGAAACAAGAGCACCGCGAGCGCAATCGTGACCAGCGGCTTTCGTCCAACGTCGTCATCCCGCGCACGCAGCGCACTGCTTTCGACGGTCGCTTCGATGGACGGCATTTACTTATTGGGCGCTGGTGCGCTAAATCCGCTGAGAATTAGATCAAAAAGCCATTAATTGCACCAATTATAGTCGCAGGCAAATGTCGCCCCAAGGCGCTATGCTCGGCGCAACGCCCACTTTTCCGGATCGTCTGATGTTACTTTCCGCAAAAGCGCTCGCATGCCTCATTTTGTTTGAGGCGAGTTAAGCGAGTCGATGAGCTGGTGCATTTGCAGTGCCAGCGATCTATTGCCTTGCAATTCTGCTAATCGGAGCGCTGTTTTACCAGCTTCAAGAGCTTCGCTGTTTCGATGCAAAGACGCGTATAGGGCCGCAAGCTTTCCCTGGGCATCGGCATAATCGGGCTTGAAGCGCACGAGTTGCTGAAATTGCTCGAGCGATTCGGACAGTCGATCGGTCTTGGCCAGGGCGATCGCCAGGTTGTACCGCGCCGGAACCGAGTCTGGCTGAGTCCTTAAAACGCATTTGAAATGCTCGATCGCTTCAGCGGGCCTGCCGGTCAAAGCCAATGCGGTTGCGAGGTTGTAGTGTGTCGAAACAGAGTTCGGTCGCTCGCGCAGACACTTTTCGAGTTCGTCGATAGCGTCTTGATAGCGACCCGCTTTGAGGTATGCGGCGCCTAAATTGCCTCGCACCTCTACGAAATCAGGCCGCAGGGCAAGTGCCTTCTGATACTCTGCAATCGCTTCTTCTACATGGCCCAGCCGCGCCAGAACGGTGCCAAGGTTCACGCGCGGCTTTGCATAATTGGGATCCAGCGCTAGCGCAAGCTGAAACTGCTTGAGTGCCGCTGTATCTTGTCCGACGCTAATCTGCGCTTGTCCCAGATTATTGTGAAGCATGGCGCAATTCGGATTACACAAGAGCGCTGCTTCATAGAGTTTGCTCGCGCTGGCATAGAGGAAGCTGTGATCGCACGCCAGCAATGCGAGACTTGCCACCATTCCGGCGGCAACCCAATTAGTAAGCCATAGCGCTCGACTCATCCGCGAACGCCAAGCGCTCCAAGCAACGGCAATCAGCCCGACGACTGCGATCATGGCGAGATATGCATAATGATCCGATACAAGTGAGTATTTCATGAACCCGACGTCGGTGAAACCCAAGACCGGCACGAGCGCCATGCAGAAAAATAGCCAAGCGAATAGGATCGAACGAACATTCGCCAACTTGCGATTCAACAGCATTACGACGGTTATTGCGACGGCGGCCGCCACTGGCGCCCACCATACAATTCGAGCTATTTCGATTCGCCACTGCGGATACACAAACGACAAATCGATTGGCAACAGCGCCTTCGACAAATAGAACCACACGATCGTACCGGATCCAACCAGACGCTCGGCGGGCGTCGCATCGCGAATGACAACATTCCGTCCGTGCGTTTGAAACCAAACATGCACGAGTGTCAAAACAATTGCGACCGCGAAGAATGGTGCGATTCGAATGAAATCCGCCTTCGTAGTCTTGTTTCGCCGCCACCATGTGATCACCAGGAGCACCAGCGGCAAGGTGGCGACAGAACCTTTGCTGAGCATTGCAAACAGAAATGCCAGTAGACTGATCAAATACCACATTGATATTCGACGTTTGTTTGCTTTTGGCCGACCCATAGCAGCGCCAGCGTTAGTGAGGGCAGATTGCAGAGCTTCATGCTGCAGGAAGCAAATGATCGAAAGCAGGAAAAAAACAAGTGCCATTATGTTCTTGCGTTCGGCAATCCAGGCGACCGATTGCAAATTGACTGGGTGCACAGCAAACAGAATCGCCGCTAAAAATGCGGCGGGAATATGCAATTTGTGCAACGTCGCCCAAATTAGGAGTGAGGCCAAAACATGGAGCATGACGTTGGTAACGCGGTATCCCAATGGATGGGCGCCCCATAGACGCCATTCGATCCAAAACGAAGCATTGGAAATTGGATGATATTCGACTTGATCGAATCGATACCACATTTGGATCAATCCGTCGGGCGCCTGGATCAGTGGCGCTTCGGTAACATACAAATCGTCATCAAGCAAGAAATCTCCGCTTAAAGAGGGCCAATAGACAAATAATGTCGCGCCGACGAGGATTGCAATTCCGGCGATCGTGAGCCCAAGACCGCGACGCGATGGACCGGGATCGAAAGCACGTCTTCCTTCAGCAAGTTGCTTCTTTTTGTGATTACTCATGCGCTTTCGTTTTTTCAGCTATCGACCCGTTTCAGATTCTGGGATTGCCTCAGCAGGATTCGATTTGCGCTCGTGGTCAAGCATGGTCAGCCAATTCTCGATTGTTTTGACAACGCTCGTTTCGCCTTGTTCTTTGGCTAATTGCAGTGCCCTTTTCGCGGTTTCAATTGCTTGATCTACGCGGTTAGAAGCAGCATAGGCGTTCACCAAATTGACCATTGCATCAAGGTCATCAGGCCTTTGCCGCAGTGCCTCGTTGAGGCTGTCGATCGCTTCTTGTGGTCGCTGGGCTCTTATCAAAACAGTCCCCAAGTTTACATAGGCCTCAGGGAATTTGGGCTTCAAACGAATCGCCTGCTGATCTTGGTCGATAGCATCTTGAATGCGTCCAACCTTACCCAGTGAGATGGCTAAGTTGTAGTGCGCTTCGGCGCTTTCGGGATTCAGCTCAATACACTTTTCAAAGCTACTCACGGCCTTTTCAAATTGTCCGGTTTTTAGAAAGACGAAACCCAAGTTGCCAAATCCTTCGGCATATCGCGGATCGAGGCGCAGCGCCTCCTCGTATTCAGAGATTGCCTGCTCGAATTGCCCTGCCTTCTGAAACGCGTAAGCCAAACTGCTATGCGCCTCGACCGAGTCTGGATGATAGCCAACGGCTTCTTGATATTCGTGAATTGCGTGCTCCAGGTTTCCGGCTTGGCTATAGAGCCTGCCTAGATTCAAGCGGGCGTTGAGAAACTTCGGATCCAACTTCAGTGCGATTTCATATTCGCGGATTGCATCCTCAGTTCGGTTCTTCTTCAAGAGTGCATTGCCAAAATTGTTGTGGATGTCAGGCAGATCTGATCTTATTGCTAAAGCCTCTGTATACTGGCGAATTTCCTCATCGGGGTCCGACGATTCTGCCAGTAGCGCGCAAGGTTATTGCGCAGCGCCCAACAATTCGGGTTCTTCTTAAGCGTCTCTCGATACAGCACTTCGGGGCCGCTGTAATACGAACTTGTTTGCCACGTGAGTGCTGCCAACCCGACGACGACGACAAGCGCAGTTCCGTCTGCAATCCAACGCCAGACACCGCTGGCGCGGCGATTCCAAAAGTTCCAACTCGCGGCGGTAAGCGCCGCCACTGCGATGATGGCAAAGTATTGATAATGGTCTGCCACGAGCGAATAGCGCATGAAGCCCACGTCGGCGAATCCCAATACCGGTACGAGCGCAGCGCAGAAATATAGCCATGCGAACCATAATGAACGGCCTGCCTGAGAATTGCGCCGCCAGTAGAGTAGCCCCGAGACGCCCAGCGCGGCCAAAAGCGGCAGCCACCAAATGACCTGTTTTGCATTTGCGTCCCATTGCGGATAGATGAACAGCAGATCGATGGGCAAAAGAGCCTTTGACAAGTAGAACCAGATGATCGCGCCGGCCCCTGCGAACCGGTCGGCCAGCGTGACATGTCGCACGACAATATGTTCGCCATGCGTTTGAAACCAGATATTCACCAGCGTGAGCACGATGGCAATGGCGAAGAATGGCGCCGTGAGAATCAGCGCTCGTTTCCAATTCGTAGTGCCATTCCACCAAAATAGGACCAAAAGAATCGCAGGCAATACTGCCGCCGACCCTTTGCAGAGCATTGAAACAACAAAAACTGCAAAGCTTAGCCAATACCGGCGGATCTTTGGCAAGCTGGTTCCAAGTGTGCCTGGACTGCAAGGCGTTGGCGATTTCGCGATTTCATGTTCCATAGGGAACAGCGAAAGCGAAGCGAGAAAAAAGAACAACGCCGATACATTGCGAATTTGCGAGATCCAGGCGACGGACTCTATATTTACTGGATGCAGGGCAAACAGCATTGCGGCGAAATAAGAGCTTTGAACGTCTAGCCGATGCAGAATTCGCCAAATCAAAAGCGCGGAACCAATATGGAATAGAAGATTAGCGACGTGATAGCCGGTAGTGGACATTTCCCATAGCCGCCACTCGAGCCACATCGCGCTATAGGAAATGGGATAATATTCGGGCGCCTCGGTCGTGAACCAAATGCGACGAAGCCCATCCGGCGATTTGATAATCTTGCTACCAGTAATCAGCTCGCTGTCATCAAAGAGAAATCTGCCATGCAGGCAGGGCAGGTACACGAAGACGGTGGCGGCGATCAAAAAAAGCGCGCACAGAGCCCGGTTTGATCGCCCGATGCAGCACAGTGCTCGCAGCCAGGAGGTTGTGTCGCGCGGTCCCGGCAATTCCTTCGGCAGAAGTTGTGTCGAGCGGCTCATTAATTTGTCCTGCCTCTATTTCAGCCGATCGACAGAGCGACGGACCGCTGATTTGCTACAGCGAATCAGCGATTCACCTTCCATGTTCGATTTCTATATTAATTGTTGCAAGACGAATCAGCGCAAATCCACTCGCCTATTTTGTTGGTTATTCCCGCGGCGACATTGGTATTAATGTGCATGGCTCTTGTGCGAAGACAACCAAGCTTGCACCTGCTCGGCCAGCGGGGCATTTCCTTGTTGCTGGGCCAGCGCCAGAGCCTTCAGCGCCGCCGCCTCGGCGTCGTCTAATTTCTGCTGCATGGCATAGGCCGGCGCGAGATTCGCCCAGGCTTGGGCATAGTCGGGCTTCAGGCGAATCGCCTTTTGGAATTGCTCGGCCGCGGCAGGAAATTGCCCCGCATTGAGCAGCATCAGGCCGTAGTTGAAATGGGTGTCGATCGAGCTCGGGTCGATCTTCAATGCGTGCTGATATTGGGCGGTGGCCTCATTGATCCGACCGGCCTTGGTGAAGGCGATTGCCAAATTATTACATGCGCCCACGAAATCAGGATCAAGTTTAATCGCCTTCTCAAAATTCTCGATTGCCTCGGCGGAGTTTCCCAAATCGGCCAGCGCTTTTCCCATGTTGTTATAAGCCAGTGCATAATCGGGCATGAGGCGCAGCGCGTTTTTAAAGAATTCGATTGCCTTCGACGCTTGACCGCGCCCCAAGAGCACCGCGCCATAATTGTTTTCCGCGGCCGCCGTCTTGATGCGTACTTCGGCCGATTGTGGGTTGATTTCGAGCGCGAGCCGTGAGTAGCGGAGCGCCTCATCATAATCGCCCATATCGTAAAGCGCCGATCCGAGATTGCTGTAAACGACCCAGGCGTTCGGATTACGATCGATGGTCGTTTTGTAGAGCGCCACAATGTTTCGGTAGAGCTCCGCCTGCGCGGGCTACGGACATTACACTGCCAACAACCAAAATCATCAAAGCGGTTTTCATCAACTGCGTGGCACCGGTTGAGGCGCTGGACCAGGTTTTCCATGCTGCCGCCACGAGCGATACGACGCCGATGACTGCAAAGTACTGGTAATGGTCGGCCACGAGCGAATAGCGCATGTATCCGACATCGGTGAGCCCCAGCACGGGAACGAGCGCGATGCAAAAATAGACCCAGGCAAACAAAAGCGCGCGGCTATAAAAGCTGCGACGTCGCGAAAATAACAGCACAGTGGCTGAGACCGCGGCGGCAAGGGGAATCCACCACTGCCATTTTTGAATGTCGATCGTCCATTGCGGATAAACAAAAATGAGATTGAGTGGCAAAATCGCCTTGCTGAGGTAAAACCAGATGACCGCGCCTGCGCCGGCAATGCGGGCTGCGGCGCCGACATCGCGCACGACAATTTTCTCGCCGTGCGTTTGAAACCAGATGTTGACCAACGTCAAGCAAATTGCGACCACAAAGAAGGGCGCCGTCTGAGCGGCAACCGCCTTCCATTTCACATTGCCCGTCCACCAATGCAGAAGCACACACACGGCTGGGAGGATTGCCGCTGAACCTTTGCAAAACATGGCGACGATGAAGGCCAATAAGCTCAGCCAATAGTAGCTAGATCTCGGCCACGCATGAGAAAACGCGCTAAGAGTTTCGCCTTCCGGTAACGATGCCTGTTCACTGGTCCGAATATAGAACCAAAGCGACATGAGCGAAAAGAACATCGCCAGCACGTTGCGAATTTGCACAATCCACGCCGCCGACTCCACGTTGACCGGATGAACGGCAAATAGCAGTGCGGCGAGATAGGCTCCGGGAATCCGCAAACGCTTGAGAATTTGCCACAGCACGAGCGCTGAACCGATGTGAAAGACAAGATTCACAAGATGGTATCCGCTGGTCGACATGCCAAACAGCCGCCACTCGAACCACATGGCGCTGTACGCGATTGGGTAATACTCCGGGGCTTCGGTCGTGAACCAAATGCGAGACAGCCCATCGGGCGCCTTGATGAGCGGGCTGCGCGTGATCAGATCGTCGTCATCGAGAATAAAGCTACCGCGAATGGCCGGCCAATAAACGACAAGCGTTGCCAGCACGATGGCAACGGCGCCGATCGCAGGAAAGTATCGACGGTACGCGACAGACTCATCGGGCCGATGAAGTGAGCTGTCGCCGTGATTAGAGGCTGGCATTTCGAAAGAGGGCTGTGCGGAATTTCTGTTTCGATTTGCCATGTGGCGTGCGATTTTACCGTTCACACGCGACGCGATTTGGGGTTACGCCGTACCGTCGCCGGCAACTATGGTAAGCGGCACGACGGGAAGTGAGTTTACTTCGTCGTGGCAGTTATCGGAGCCGTTGCCGCCAGCATGGTCGCCACCCGACGAATGGGTGCTGCATTGATTCGTGTTCGCGCCGCGGCTAGAGCGAATTTCCTCGTAGCGCCGGCGGTTCGCTTCAATGGCCATTTGCTCGTGCTGTTTCGGGAGCAGTTTATAAAACACATCGCGCTGGCGGGGCGTATAGCCCAGTTCAGAAATCGCCGCGCGAATTTCGTCGAGCGTCAAGTAATGCACGGTACCGGCTTCGGCGACCACATTTTCTTCAATCATCAGGCTGCCCATGTCGTTGGCGCCGTAAAGCATAGCCAACTGACCCATTTTCAAACCTTGCGTAACCCAACTCGACTGAATATTGGGAAAGTTATCGAGATACAGCCGGCCGACGGCTTGCGTCTTGAGGTATTCGAACGAGCCAGCAGGCGGCACGTCGGCCATATCGGTATGTTCCGGCTGGAACGACCAACAAATAAACGCCGTGAAGCCGCCGGTCTCATCTTGCAACTGGCGCAAGCGTTCTAAATGTTCGATGCGCTCGGCGAGCGTTTCGACATGGCCGAACATCATGGTCGCCGTGCTGCGGCCGCCCAGTTCGTGCCAGACGCGATGGACATTGAGCCAATCGTCGGTAAGCACTTTGCCGCGCGTGATTTCCTTGCGTACACGATCGACGAGAATTTCGCCGCCGCCGCCGGGAAGGCTGCCCAGGCCTGCGGCTTTGAGGCGCTCGAGCACGGTGCGCAGCTGCAGCTTCTCGATTTTAGTGAAGTGGTGAATTTCGGGGGGGCTGAAACCGTGGATATTGACTTGGGGAAAGTTGGTTTTGATATCGCCGAGCAGTTCTTCATACCAAGCGAGATCGAATTTCGGATGCAAGCCCCCTTGCATCAAAATCTGATCGCCGCCGAGTTCGACTGTTTCGCGCACCTTCTGCAGCAGTTCGGCGCGCTCGAGCACGTAGCCTTCTTCGTGTTTCGGGGGGCGGTAGAAGGCGCAGAAATCGCAAACTGCCGTGCAGATGTTTGTGTAGTTGATGTTGCGGTCGATGTTGTAGGTGCGATACGGCTCAGGATGCAGCCGGCGGGTGACGGCGTCGGCTGCACGGCCAATGGCGGCCAGGTCGCGCGATAGCAAGAGTTGCAACCCTTCGTCAGGCGAGAGGCGCCCGCCGGCGACGGCTTTGTCGAGAATCGGCTGAATGGAAATGGCGGAGACCATTGGTGTGAGCGACGACTGCAATTCGTGGTCGAATCAATCTGCGATATTGAAAATTCTAACCGGTGATCGCGATTCATTCAAAAGCCCGACGGAATGGTGTTGGTCGCGGCCGGCCGTTTTTGAAAAACGGAGAAAACGGTGAAAAACGGACAATAAACGGAAAGTAATCGGTAAATAAACGGTGGAAAACGGCTGCGAACGGCACTTCATCGGATAGCTGATTCGGACTTTTGGCATTTGGGGCGGATTTTCATTTTGCCTGGGGTGCAGTTAAGGGACTGAAGTGCAATGCGCCGTCAAATCGCCCACTGGCCTGCGGCGATCAAGTCCGCAGGTGCCGGCACCACGTAATATTCGCGTCGCTCTTCACGCCCGTGGCTGCGTTCGGTGGTCTTGTGGACCCGCAGTCCTGGACTCTTGAAGTCCTGATTGACATAGTTTTCAAAAGCCTGCTGGAGACGCTCAAGCAACTTGGGCTGATTGGCTTTGACGTTCAACACAAAGTCGGCCTGCTTGGCTCGAATCGCAGCGGCCGTTCCGGTTTGGCAGTGCAGGGCGTCGAGTGTCACCACCGCGCCGGTGATCTCCAACAGTTCCAGCAATTTCGGTACGGCCGTGATTTCGTTCGACTTGTCATCGACCGCCATTTGTCCCAGCGATAGACGCAATCCGACCGCCCACGCGCTGACCGAATGCAGAGCAGCTTGGCCGGTGGCCTTGTCGAACGAACGGCGCAGCGTCTTGCCGTCGATAGCGATGCCCTGACCCTTCATCGCATCCGAGGAACGAAGCAGGGAGTACACGTGAACATAGGTACACATGCAGTTAGTCTGTTCTACTACGTTGCGTGCCGGAATGCAAGGGTGGAATTGGCCACGTCAGGACCGTTGATCCGCAGCTCCAGCGAGTTGCTGCCCGAGAAGCTCGCGGTTATTTTTTGCACTTATCAAAATGCCTCTCCATTCGATCGGGATAAGTTCTAAAGCTTCCAGTTCTGCAATCGGTCACCGCGAGGCCGAGTTCAATCGTTTTGCGATAGAACAGGTCCAGTCCCTGCCGTTCGTGGTCGCCAAGGTAGAAGTGCAAGTTGTCATGCAGGTAGGAGACGCATTGCGGGACAGTGAGGCCTTGCTTGGCTGCTTCCGCGGCGGCGACTTCTTCGAGATGGGCGACGCCGGCATCGCGCGCGGCGGCCAGGGCTTTCGCGATTTCGTCGGTTTCGATTCCCGGGCGGGCCACCCACATGGCGAATACGAATGGCAGACCGGTCGATTGCTGCCAGCGGTCGCCCAGATCCCACACTTCTGCAAAGCGGCCGGGCGGAGAATGGATTGCGCGGTCACCGATTAAGAGCACGGCGTCGGCAGCGGTATCGCCCAAGGTGGCATCGATCGGGAGCGGCTGCAATTGGGGCTGCACTTGCAGATCGGCGAGCAAAATGCGCACTCAGCGCCACGCTGGTGCGCGAGCCTTCGTCGAGCGCGAGCGTGCGGATTTGTGCAATGGGAACGCGGCTGAATAATTTGACACTGAGCACTGGGCCACGGCAGGCAATGCAAGCATCGGAAACGATTTTATAGCCGGGGCCATGAAAGAATTCGATGGAGGGAATAAGAGCGACATCGAGACGGCCGGCGGCGAGATTATCGGCCAGGCGGCTCGGGAGATCAAAAATGAGATCGGCGTGCTGGGCAAAGCGCTCGAACTGATAGACCAGCGGCTTGGTGTTTAAGTAGGTGACTGCGCCGATTTGTAATCGCGAGTTTCCAGCCATTGCGTTTGCATCGCAGGAGCAGTTGGTCAGCTCAATCGCCGAATTGTAGGAGGAGCCGCCAGAATCGAATAGAGCGAGCCTAACTGCGGAAACTCGCGGGAAGAATCAGACGGTTCCAAAACGCCTGCAGTTGAGAAAACCAATAGGATGATTGGTGCGGCCAGTAAGCGCCAGATCAGCAAGGATTTCGCCCAGGACGCAGGTGAATTTGAAACCGTGCCCCGAGAGGCCGGCGGCGAAGCAGACGTTGGGATGGTGCGGGTGAATATCGACGATGAAATTCTCGTCCGGAGACATGGTGTAGAGGCAGACATCGTGGTAAGAGTGCGGCAAACCTAGTTGCGGTAATAAGTTTGGGGCGATCAAATTCATTACTCTAAAATCGGATTCGTGAACCTCACGAATCAAATTCAGTGGATCATCGATGATGCTGCGTTCATCCGTGGAATGCCGAGCAATTTTCAACCCCCAATCATCAACTTGCGGGATCCCATAAATAGCTCCCTGGCCTTTCAAATCAAAAAGAAATGCGGGACAACCGCGATCCGCTCGCAAGCAATCGTTTTTAATGGGATACCAAAAAACGATTTTGCGATGAACTTTCAAGGGGATTCCCAGGTCGTGCAAAAGATCGTCGGCCCAGGGACCGGCGGCAATCACTATTTTGCTTCCGGAGAACTGACCGACGTCTGTATCGACAGTTACGCTATTGTCATCGCCGTGCCAATTTCGAACCGACGCGCCCGTTTGCAACGTCGCCCCCAGCTTTTGGGCTTCGACTAAATGGGCCAGCACACAGTTTTCAACTTCGAGATAGCCCGCGCGCTGTTCGTAAACTGCTTGCCACCCAAGCTTGATTTTAAAAGCCGGAAAACATCTTGCTGTTTGCTGTTGAGTGAGAAGATCGACTTGTAGACTGTGCAGCGTTGCCGCCTTTAGCACCCCCGGCACGACATGGCCATCGGGTAGCCCGATTTGCAGTAGTCCAATTTCGTGATAAAGCTGCTTGCCCGAGCGATGCGAGAGTTCTTCCCACAGTTCGTATGCCCGCAACAGAAGCGGTACGTAGTCGGGGTGCTCGAAATAGGCCTGGCGGATGATGCGGGTGCGGCCGTGGGAGCTGCCGCGGTCGTGGCCGGGCGGGAAGCGATCGAGCCCGAGCACCTTGGCGCCGCGCTTGGCCAAGTGGTACAGGGCCGCGCTGCCGACGCCGCCAGTGCCGATCACGATGACATCGTAGGTGGGCATGGTGGCTGGGTGGTCCGAGTGTATTGGTGTCTGAGTGTCTGCTTGATGGCTGGTTTTCGGCAGCGCAATAACTAAATAATAATCGTTGCGTGATTATCAGGCACTCAGACCCGTAGACACCCAGGCACCCACAGGAATCGACCATGTTATTCGCGGAAATACAATCCGTCAGCTTTGCGGAATCGCTGGGCACTGTTTTGCACCAAATTTTTGGGGGCGATTTTCCCGACGAGCCGCTGGCGGTCGGACAGGTTGTAGCCCGCGCGGTGTTCGTTTACGTCGTCACGCTGCTCATTGTGCGGGTAGGCAAAAGCAGAATTATCAGCCGCGCGACGACACTGGACGTCATCTTGGGGTTCATTCTCGGATCGCTGATTAGCCGCGCCGTAACTGGCAAGGCTTCGATTAGCGGAACGCTTGCGGGTGCGATTGCGATGGTGGCGACACATTGGCTGCTGACGGCCATGGCGTGCCGCTGGCACTTCTTTGGCGATTTGATGAAGGGCAATTCGTACCTGGTTGTAAAAGACGGTCAGCCGCTGGCGACGCCAATGCGACATTCGCACATATCGTCGCACGATTTGATCGAAGAGATGCGGCTGGCGGGGATCGCTGAGTTGAACGAAGTACACGAAGCGTACAAAGAGCGCAACGGAGAGGTCAGCTTTTTGAAGCAGAAGTCGCCGCCGCGCGTGTTGGAAGTGGCGGTGAAAGACGGCGTGCAGACGGTGCGGATTGCGTTGGAATGAGGATTGAGCAATGGAACCCTCACCCCGGCCCTCTCCCAAAGGGAGAGGGAGACGTTATCGCGTCATTTGGCGATTGATAAGGGAATATTCGCCTGGCCGGCTTTGTGGCCTTGAGTATCTTCGACGGTGAGTTGCAGCGTGTAATCGCCCGGTGGCAGATTCTTGGGAATGGTCAGAAAGTAGCGCACAAAGAAATCGTTGCGCTGGTTGCGGCAACTTTCTTCGGTGATGGCAAAATCTAGCTCGGCCACGCGATCGCCGCGGGCGTTGAGAATCTGATAACTGCTGTGCAGCGCGGTGTGATAGCCCTCGTCGGTGGCAGCCGAGGTGAAATTTTCGATTTCCGCGTAGAGGAGCACTTCTTGGCCAGGCTTGAATTCATACAGTGGAAAAGGCTTATAGACGCCGAAGCTGTTTACTTCGGTGCAGAAGGCAAGGTGCTTTACGGCCAGCGGGGCGAATTGGCCGAGTTGAGCCGCGGCGGCGCGCAAATGCTCGGCGGCTTCGCCGGTATGGCGCGGTGGATCGGTCGCGGCGGCATCTTCGAGCACCACGAATAGCCCCTGCAATTCTTGATTCCAGAATTGTTGTTCGCTGTCGGTGCCCGACGGGACGGCGCTGGCTTCTTCGCGGCGGCCGGCGGCCGCGTAGAGCAGCCGGAGCCGGGCTTGATCATCGACGGAGAGGCGTTTGCCATCGGCGGCGGTTTGTGATTCGAGCGCGCGAATGGTGGCGGCAAGTTGATCGTGCCAGTCGATGGCGAATTTTGCTGGTTCTGCAGCTTGACCTGCAGTCTGAATTGCTGGGCCGGACGCCATTACGCTGTCGCCAGGTGCGCGCTCGTCGACGGGGCGGGCATCTTGCACATTGATTAGGTGGGCTTCGGGCATTTGGGTATCGGGATAGCGCGCGGCGAGATCCATGGTGGGCGTCGTGGGGGCAATGAGGCCGTCGGCGGAGCCGGGCAATATTTGTGATGACGAGCGCGGATCACGCAATGCCGGAGCATTCGGTGTGGCGGTCGTTTCGTAACCGACTTGGCGCATGAAGGGGGAATCGCCGCCGCCGGGCGTGGATAAAGCAGCTTGCGGCGCGGTTGGCTGCGTGCCATTCGCGTTGCCGGTTTGAGCTAAGCGAACCGCCGATTGCTGGCGATAGGCCACCGAAGAACGAAACACCTGGACCAATTGCGGCCAAAGCGACGGATCGGTCTTTTTCAGATCGTCGAGAAGCGCTTGTTGGGCGGCCGAGTCGGTCTGGCCAAGCTCTTGCACTTCAGCCAGCACGGCGGCCGTTTCGGGGGAGGGTGCGCCGGTATTAGCCAGCGCGGCGGTCGAGGGCGGGAAATTCGCCGGCGTTTCGGAGAACGTGTCGGATTGGATCGAGGGGGAGCTAGCGCGCATAGGGGAGAGGCAGCCTGCGCAAGCGATTAGGAGCGCGGCGTAAATGGCGAAGGATCGCAAGTTTGATAGTGGAATCGGCATTTCATTCCGCAAAGCGGCGGTGCGCGGACCTAACGGAAAGCTAACACGACGAGATTGGCCCTAGAAAAGCGGGGGGATGGTATGAAAATGCGAGTGATGGGGCAAGCCGAAATGCGGCTGGAAAGCGACATTCCAGCGGATTGTTCGTCGCTGCGCAACTCGAATTGGGCCGCCGCTTTGCAGCCAAGCTTGACGCTGTTAAAATCGCGCTCGGCGCCTAGGCTGTTTTTCCACGCTAGCAAGAAAGGTAGTGCTGCGCATGAGCACCGCGGCTGACGATTTTGCCACGATTCCCGCCACTTGGACGCGGCGTCATTTATTCGACCTTGAAAGCCTATCGGCCGACGAGATCACGCTATTGCTCGATACCGCCGTGCAATTCAAAGAGGCGACCGGCGGCTGCAAGGATAAGCTGCCCATATTGCAAGGGAAAACGCTGGCGAACTTGTTCTTCGAGAACTCGACGCGCACGCGCAACAGCTTTTCGCTGGCGATGCGGCGGCTGGGAGGGGACACACTCGATTTTTCGTCCGCCGGTAGCAGCACCGCCAAGGGGGAAAGCTTCATCGACACGGCCAAAACGATCGAGGCCATGAATGTCGATGTGGTATGTGTACGGCACAGCACCCCGGGCACGCCGAATTTGTTGGCCGATCATTTGAAATGCAGCGTGCTGAACGCCGGCGACGGGCCGCACGAACATCCCACGCAGGGGTTGCTCGACATTATGAGCATCCGCGAGCGGCGCGGGCATATCGAAGGGCTGACCGTGGCGCTGGTCGGTGATATTGCTCATAGCCGCACGGCGCGCAGCAATATCTGGGGGCTGAAAAAGCTTGGAGCGCACGTGATTGTGTGCGGGCCGTCGACGCTCGTGTCGCCGTTGTGGGAAGATTTCGGCGTGGAAGTATCGTACAACCTCGATGCGATTTTGCCGCGTTGCGACGTGCTGAATTTGCTGCGAATTCAGTTCGAGCGGCAGGCGACGCGGCCATTCCCTTCGGTGCGCGAGTACGCGCATTTGTACGCCATGAATCGGCAAAGGCTCAAGCGCGCGAAGGAAGATATTCTTATTTTGGCGCCGGGGCCGATCAACCGCGGCGTGGAAATTTCGTCCGACGTGGCCGACAGCACGCAATCGCTCATTCTCGACCAGGTGACCAACGGCCTGGCTGTGCGAATGGCGGTGCTGTGGCTGGTGTGCGGAGTGAACGATTGAATTGATCACTCAAAGGCGCTAAGTCGCAAAGGGGCGAGTCGATGGTGAAGCCGCAATTTAGCAGTGTCGAAGAGATAATCGCGCACATCAACGACACAGATTTCGCCCAGAAAGATTATTTCGAATTGCTTATATCGCAGAGTTTGACACTACGTGGTTCTCCAGTGCCTATGGATGCCGCGATGGCAATCGTGCTCGACAAAATCCTTGCCAAACGATACGAGCCGGACGGATTTGTTCAATGCGAGACCGGTCGGCTGTATCGGTACAAACTAATGAAATGAGCTTCTGCCAGGAACCGTGGCGCCTTGGCGTGAGATTCTTCCTAATTTTAACTATCCTATGCCATCCATTCTTATTCAAAACGGTCGCGTCATCGATCCCAGCCAGGGAATCGATCGCGTTACCAACGTGCTGGTTCAGGACGGCAAAATCGCCGGGTACGACGTGCCACCCAATGGCCAGGACCGGATTATCGACGCGGCGAACAAAATTGTTTCGCCGGGGCTGATTGATATGCATGTGCACTTGCGCGAGCCGGGCGCGAGGAGGATGAAACCATCGCCACCGGCACTGCGGCGGCGCTAGCGGGCGGGTTCACCTCCATCGCCTGCATGCCCAATACCGAACCGCCGACCGACACGCAGGCGAGCGTCGAATTCATTCAACTTCAAGCCGCGCGGGCTGATAATTGCAATGTGTATGTGATTGCGTGTGTGAGCAAGAATCGGGAAGGGAAAGAATTGGCCGAGCTTGGCCAATTGGCGCAGGCGGGAGCGGTCGGTTTCAGCGACGACGGGGCGCCGGTTTACGACCCGGAACTCATGCGGCGGGCGTTCGAATACTGCTTGATGTTCGACCGACCGATTTTGAACCATGCCGAAGTGCGCGAACTGACGCGCGGCGGAGTGATGCATGAAGGCTGGGTGTCGCTGGTGCTTGGGTTGCCGGGCATGCCGCGTGCGGCCGAAGACGTGATGGTCAGTCGTGACATTCTGCTGGCCGAGGCAACCGAGGGGCGCATTCACGTGCAGCATGTGTCCAGCGGCGGCAGCGTGGAAATTATTCGCCGCGCGAAACTGCGCGAAGTGCGTGTCACCAGCGAAATTTGCCCGCATCATTTCACGCTGAACGACGAATGTCTGCGATCGTTCGACAGTAATTACAAGATGAGCCCGCCCTTGCGCAGCCGGCGCGACTTGGAAGTGTGTTTGGCGGGGCTGGCCGACGGAACGATCGACGTGATTTGCACCGATCACGCGCCGCATTCTGCCGAAAAGAAGCTGCGTGAGTTGGATCAAGCGCCGTTTGGAATTGTGGGTTTGGAAACGTGCTTGGGGTTGGTTGTGACGAAACTGATCGAGCCGGGCATTTTAGATTGGCCCACCGCGATCGCAAAAATGACCATCAACCCGGCGCAGATTTTGGGTATTCCTAAAGGGACGCTGGCGGTCGGAGCCGATGCCGACGTGACGGTTATCGATCCGAACGCGCGTTGGACTGTCGATCCGCACCGCTTTCATTCCAAGAGCGCGAACACGCCATTTGCTGGCTGGAACCTGCGCGGCCGGGCAGAGACGGTGATTGTCGGCGGGAAAGTGAAGTACGAGGCTGCACGGTAACTCGATTTTTGCGCCTCACGAACGATAAGAATTATGGAATCTGCAGAATCTGTTGCGCGAGCAATTGGATTGATCAGCCTGATTGGGTTAGTTGGATGCCAAATTTGGCTTGCGATTATCGTCGCTCGTGAAAGTCCTGGAGCAGCTCTAATTTGCCTGTTTGTGCCGTTTCTCATCGTGGGATTTATTAAAGACCATTGGAAAGAGGCAAAGCGGGCCGTTATCACATGGACATTCTGCCTTATCACACTCGTCATAGCGTACATGGTAGCCGAGTCGATCTTTGAAAAGAGATTCAGAGAGAGCCACCCATCCTTTGTCGACAGCAATAGCCCTTCTTTCAAATGGATGAAATCGGTCAGCAATTTCGCATTAGAATTGTCATGCCATTACTGATCGACGGCTACAATTTGCTGAACGCCACCGGCATTGCCACACGCGGGCGCGGGCCGGGGAATTTGGAGCGGTCGCGGCAGGCGCTGTTGAACGTGCTGGTCGAATCGCTGCCGCCCGAAGAAGTGCCGCGCACGACTGTGGTCTTCGATGCTTCGGAATCTCCCTGGGGCGTGGCGAAAGAGGTAAATCATCGGGGATTGAAGGTGCAATTTGCATCGCGGGATGAAGATGCCGACACGGTCATCGAACGTTTAATCGTCGCCGACACTGCTCCCAAACGCCTTACAGTCGTTTCCAGCGATCATCGCCTTCAAAAGGCCGCCAAGCGCCGGCGGGCCGTAGCAATCGATAGCGATGTGTGGTTTGCCCAATTGATGCGCGAGCGTGCAGCGCGAATGTCGCAATCGTCTACGGCCGACCTGCCGAAGCCTGAGGGTGAAATATCGCCGGGCGAAGTCGAACACTGGCTGCGCGAATTTGGGTTAGGAGATGGTACTTAGTAGCGAGTGCCCGTCGCCACGGCGCGATTTTTTTGCCGATTTTGACTTTGGGCCAAGCAATTAAGCGCAGTGCGCCTGAACTCGCTTGATCGTGGGCGTTCAACGATGTAAAATGGTGGTGCTGGATGGCTCGTGAAGGGCTATTCAAATAGTTGGACCCCGCTGTTCGGGAAATGGCCTGCCTCGGGGTTTTTCTTTTGGCGACGCTCGCCAAATAACCGCCGCGCAAAGCTGCTAGTGCGGTGACGCGATCCGACGCGATCGTGGACTTGAAATACACCATTTACGAGGTGACTTATGGTGCGACTCGAGCTTCAGGAATACCTGGCTGAAATTCAAAAGCAGGTTTGTTCGCGATGCATAGAGCGCCCGGCCGGTGGGCCGCCGTGTGCGCCATCTGGAAAGCGCTGCGGAATCGAGCTGAATTTAGAGCGTTTGGTTAACGCCGTTGGAAGCGTTCACAACGCTGCCGTGGACCCGTACATTCCGGTGTTTCACGACAAAGTGTGCGAACATTGCACGAATCGGCCCACGGATCAATGCCCATGTCCGTTGGACTACTTGTTCTTACTGGCGGTGGAGGCGATTGAAACCGTGAACCAACGTCGTCAGTTTCGGGCTGAGTCGCTACCGCGGGCCGACGCGGCTGCAGTTGCGATGTAGTTGGCCAATGGTCGATATGCGTGGTTCAGATGAATCGTACGATTTTAAATCTGCTGATCGACATTTGCACCGCAGCTCTATTTCTATTGATGGCGGCGACGGGCTACCTTCTGTGCTTTCCGATGCCGCCGGGAACAAATAAAACTGTCGAGCTGTGGGGCCTGACGCGACACCAGTGGGGCAGTATTCACGCCTGGATCAGTTTGGGACTGATCGCGCTGCTTTTGGTTCACGTGACTCTGCACTGGAACTGGATTGCGAGTGTTGTCGGAAAGCAATTTCGCGCTTCGAAGGCCAAGCCAAATCTAATTCGCAGCGGCCTGACCGTTTTCAGCATCATTGCGGGCGCGCTGGCGCTGTTCGCGTGGACGGCTCATCTGGAAGTAAGGCCGATTGCCGACGATATTCCTGGCGTGTGTGCACAGGAAGATTTACCGTCCTCGGACGCGTTCATCGCAGCACCCCAAAGCAGTGGAGATGACTTGCGTGGCGACTTTTGGACTGATGTCTATCCGGTGCTTGCGCAGAATTGTTCGTCATGCCATGGTCCCAGCCGCCAAATGGCCGGATTCCGAGTGGATCGCGCGGGGGATTACTTTCGATCAGGCGACAAAGGACCACTGGTGACGCCGGGCGACAGTGCACAGAGCCGACTCGTGGACATTGTAAGTGGACGACGGCCGGAGATGAAATTCGCGCAGCGGCATATCTTGTCGCAGCGCCAAATCGAGATTTTGATGAACTGGATTGATGCGGGGGCAGATTGGCCGGTGCCGGCGAAATCGCAGAAGTAATGAAATCTCGTGCGACCGGGGAAAGTATTTGGCCGCGCGAGTTAGGGTTCAAAAGGCAAACCCAGACGTATTTCGACGCCTCATCTCCGACAAATACCAAGGGGCGCATTTCCCGCTAGTGACGCCGCGCGATACTCTTCAGCCAGATGAATTGGCGGAATTCGAAAACCGATCACGTGGCATACCGCAGCGCTTTATCCGAAATATCTTTGCGGCACCAGGCGCCTTCCCAGCGGATTTGTTTGACGGCGGTGTAGGCCGAGAGCTTCGCGGCCGAAATTGAATTGCCGATCGCCGTTACTGAAAGCACGCGGCCGCCGTCGGTCACCACTTTGCCGTCGGCTGTGGCGGTGCCGGAGTGGAACACTTTCACGTCCGGCACTTTGGCCGCTTCTTCCAGCCCGCGAATGGGAAAGCCGCGATCGTACTTGCCGGGATAGCCGGCGCTAGCCATCACGACTGAGACCGCCGGGCGCGGGTCCCACTGCGGCGGCGCGACCTGGTCGAGCCGATCATTGACTGCGGCATCTAAGAGTTCGACCAAATCGCTTTGCTAAACGCATGAGCAGGGGTTGGCATTCCGGATCGCCAAACCGCACGTTGAACTCGAGCACCTTCGGGCCTTGATTGGTCATCATCAAGCCGGCATAGAGGATTCCGCGAAACGGCCGGCGATTGCGTTTCATGGCGTGAATGGCCGGCACCAGCACTTGTTCTTCGATGCGGTGCAAATCGGCCTCAGTCACCAGCGGCGTCGGGCAATAGGCGCCCATGCCGCCGGTGTTGGGACCGGTGTCGTTGTCGAAGGCGGCCTTGTGATCTTGCGCGGCGGGGAGGGTGATGATGGTGCGGCCATCGGTAATTGCCAACACGCTGGCTTCCTGGCCGTCGAGGCGTTCCTCAATGACCATCTGATTGCCGGCTTCGCCGAATTCTTTGGCCAGTCGATTGACTGCTTCAATTGCGGCCGTGCGGTTGTTGCACACAAAAACGCCCTTGCCGGCGGCGAGCCCATCGGCCTTCACGACGACTGCAACATCTTCGCGATCGCGTAAAAATGTGATGGCGCTACTGGCGTTGCGGAAAACTATGATAATCGGCCGTTTGCACATCGGCCTGGCGGAGCAAGTTTTTGCAGAAGACTTTGCTTCCTTCGAGCTCGGCGGCCGCTTTGGTCGGTCCGAAGATGCGCAAGTTTCTCCGCCTGGAACGCATCGACAATTCCGGCGACCAATGGGGACTCGGGGCCGACAACGGTGAGCTCGACTTTGTTTTCTTTTGCGAAGCGGATCAGCCGCGTGAAGTCGGTTGCGGAAATATCGACGTTTTCGGCGTCTGCCGCGGTGCCGGCGTTGCCCGGCGCGACGAACACGCGGTCGGCCGATGGGCTTTGCTTGATTTTCCAGGCCAGGGCGTGCTCGCGGCCGCCGCTTCCAATAATCAGGATGTTCATTTGGTAAACCCTCCGTGCGAAGCGCTCTTCAGTCTCCAGCCAGCAGCAGCGTTTTGTCGCTCCCTGGGCAGCGAATCTTTTGAATGCAAATGCCCCGCCGGCGCGGCGAGTTGCGAACCCTCTTTTCTATCACGATTAGACACCGCGACAAACTGGCAAGTTTCGCACCCGATTTCAGGGGTATTTCGACCACGGCGCAGCGTACGTAGAATAGACGTAATCGGAGGCAGCCGGGAATTTCCCAGTTGACAAAAGTCTTGCGGTGGTTACAACATGGGCTACTTCGTGAAAAATGTCACAATCCTACTTCGGCGCGAGGATGGCGGCCAAAGCGGATAGCGCGATTGTGGCTTGGTGGGAGCGAGTGTGGCCGCGTGGCGTAAGCCGGCAAGAACACTGCGAATTGTGCCGCGATTCGTAGTGCGTGCTGCTTTCGCTCTCGCGGAGTAGAAAGTACGGCAATGCCTGAGAAGAAAAAAATGTCGGTCGCCGAAATACTCGCGGCGGCCCGCAAAACGGATAACAAAGATGGTGGTGGCGCGTCGGAGGCCAAGCCGGCGGAGGAAGCGTCGTCGCCCGCCGAATCGGCTCCAGTCGAGGAAGCTAGTTCGGAGCCTGCCGCTGCCAGTGCGTCCGCTCCAGAGTCTGCGAAGCCGGCGGCGCCAAAACCGGCACTCAAGCCGGGGGAGCGGCCGAACGTCAAAGATATTCTAGCGATGGCTCGCGCTGCGAAGGCTGGCGGTGCCGCTGGATCACCTGCCGTTGCGAAGCCAGCCCAGCCTGCTGCACCAAAACCGGCCGCTGCCAAAGCTGCGGAAAAGCCAGCTGCGAAACCGGCCGCAGTGAAACCAGCTGTGGCGGTTCAAAAAGATACTGCGAGCATTTTGGCGTCAGCGCGACTCGGCGCAAAACCCGGTCCGATGACCAAAGCCGAAGCGGCGACTCAAGCGAAGGCAGCGCCCAAAGCACCGCCAAAAGTAAAAACCTATGTGCCGCCGATGCCGGTCAAGCCGGCCTATGCCAAACCGGCGCCGCCGAAGCCTGCCACGGCGGAAGAAAATCGCCGCGGATTTTTTGTTGTGCTGTTCGGCTCGGCGCTGGCGCTGGGAATGTCATGCCTGGTGCTAACGAACCTGTTCTGGACGTTGGGCATCGCTCGGTTCATGTTCCCGAACATTCTCACCGAGCCGCCCAGCCGCTTCAAAGTTGGCTTCAAAGAGAATTTCGCTCCCGGCACAGGTGGAAACCAAGTTCGTGGCCACCAATGGCGTGTGGGTCGTGAATTACGAATACAACGGCATGCCAGAGATTTACGCCCTGAAAACTGTTTGCACGCACTTGGGCTGCACGCCCAATTGGCTCGAAGGGGAACAGAAGTTCAAATGCCCCTGCCACGGCAGCGGTTTTTACAAGGATGGAATCAATTTCGAAGGCCCTGCGCCGCGTCCGCTGGAACGCTACGCGATTCACATTGGCGACGACGGGCAGTTGGAAATCGACAAGAGCAAGACGTTCCAGGAAGAGCTAGGACAGTGGACCGATCCCGATTGTTTTGTGCCCGTTTAGGTGTCTAAGTGTCTGGTGCAGCAGCAAGCAGCGACAGATTCCGATACTCAGATGTCTTGGCGACTAAACACTAAAGACCTGCAGAAATCCAGACACACAGAAACTTAGACACCCGACCCGCCCATGTCGCTCGGCGAAACCATTCGCAACAGTCAGCTTTGGAAGAGCATCTTCCGTCACCCGATGCCGTTGGATCGGCGCAATCGCATTGTGGTGATGCTCACCAATTTCTTCTTGCACCTGCACCCGGTGTCGATCAAGAAGCAGGGAATCGCGCTCAGCTACACGTGGTGCATGGGGGGCGTGACGTTCTTCCTGTTTTTGGTCGAAACCGTCACCGGCGTGCTGTTGATGTTCTATTACCGGCCCACGTTGGAATGGGCCTACAACGATATTCTGGCGCTGCGCGACGTGACGAGCTTGGGGATACTGCGCGAATTGCATCGCTGGGGTGCACACGCCATGGTCATTACGGTCTGGCTGCACATGTATCGCGTGTTTCTTAACCGGCAGCTACAAACCGCCGCGCGAATTCAATTGGGTCATCGGCGTGATTTTGCTGTTGCTCACGCTGCTGTTGTCGTTCACCGGCTACTTGTTGCCGTGGGATCAATTGGCCATTTGGGCCATCACGGTCGGTTCGAATATGGCCCGGGCCACGCCCATTTTGGGACATGAAGGACCAGGGCACGCGATTTTGACTATGGGCGGGCGACGACATGATCACCAACGCTAGCGATGCGCGCTTTGGTTTGCTTGGTGCGCGCTTCGTCGGCGAAGAAACGTTGAATCGGTTTTATGTATTGCACTGCATTGCCATTCCGCTGGTCGTGGCCTTTTTGTTGGCCATTCACTTTTGGCGCGTGCGCAAAGACGGCGGCATTAGTGCGCCGTTGTAGGTCGGTGGGGATCAGGAGTCAGGATTCGGGGATCAGGTGTCAGGTTAGCAAAGTCGTTTGCCGTAATTTTCTATGACGCATTTTGCACTCATCCCGCTGCTGGCCGCCGAAACGAACATGGCGCAGTTCCTGGAAAGCATGTCGGGCTTTCTGGGAGGCTACTACATTATTTTGGCGCTGATGAACGCCGTTATGGCGCTCTATTTGTGGCAGAAGAAAGATGAGCCCGGCAAGGCGCTCGTATGGGTGTTTATCGCCGCTGGTTTTGTGATCCTCTCGCCGCTGGCCGCCAGTGGAAACCCCGGCATGATGCCGCAATTGCCGCAAGCGCTGCGCGATACGGTGAACTCGCTTACCAGCCCGACCATGTATTCGGTGAGCACGCTGAGTTTGCTGTTGGTGTTTTTCATCTTTCGGCGGTTTTTCACACAGCCGCTGGTGGCCTGGACGCTGTTGAACGTGTCGCTGTTGGTCATGGGCATGGCGATGGCCGATCCGAACTTTGCGGCGATTGTGACCAAGCCCGACAACGTGCCGATCGTGTCGATGGTGTTCTTATTGGGCTATTTCACCTGGCTGGCCGGCCTATAAAGCGGTGCAAAACGACGATCGGACCGCGCACGGCGAAGTGCCGCTGGAAAAGCTCGACGACGAAAAAGTGCTGGTGTGGCCCGATTTGGTCTATACCGAGCTGATTTGCATGATCGCGCTGACGGTGCTGCTGTTGGTGTGGGCCATCTGCCTTGAAAGCGCCATTGGAAGAACCGGCCAGCAGCGTGAAAACGCCCAACCCGTCGAAAGCGCCGTGGTACTTCCTGGGCTTGCAGGAAATGCTGGTGTACTTCGACCCGTGGTACGCCGGCGTGGTGCTGCCCAGCTTGGTGATCGTTCGGGCTGATGGCCATTCCCGTATCTCGATTTCAACAAGAAGGGAAACGGGTACTACACGATCAACGAGCGGCAAGTTCGGCTATCTGGTGTTTCAGTTCGGATTTTTGGAACTGTGGGTCACGCTGATCATCTTGGGAACATTTTTGCGCGGGCCGAACTGGAATATTTTCGGGCCGTTCGAGCAGTGGGATGCCCACAAGGTCGATGTGCTCAATAACGTTAACCTGTCGCAATATTTTTGGATCAATTGGTTGAACACCGCGCTGCCGCAAGCGCCCAGCGGCTCTGGGTTCTGGACGCAATTGGGCTACATTCTGCTGCGCGAATCGCCGGGGATCATCGCGGTGTTGGCTTATTTCATTATTTTGCCGCCGCTGATGGCGGTGACAGTTTTCCGCAAATTCTTCGTGAAGCTGGGCTTCATACGCTACATGATCATGTCGACGCTATTGCTATTGATGATGACGCTTGCCGATCAAAATGGTGCTGCGCTGGACGGTTAATTTGAAATACATCATCGCGATCCCGGAATATTTCCTGAATTTTTAGGCCAATGCCCGCAACAGAAAGTACATGGCGTAGTCTCAAGCTGATGCACGTCGTCTTCGGCGTGTCGAGCGTGGCCATGCTTTTGGCGACGGTGTGGATGTTGGCGGCCGATCACTTTCGCACTTGGAAAGAATACCAGCGCACATTTCGCGATGTAGAAACTTGGACGGCCGAATCGCGCGTCAATGAGCAGAAAAACTCCGATTACATCCAGACGGAAGCAAAGCTGAAACAGGATTTGGCGGCTATTCAGGGTGCGGCCCTCTCTGACCATGGCCGCGATTTGTTCAATCGGTTCGTTACCGAAGCGAAAACGAAAAGCGACGCCGAAGATTCGCAAGATGCTGCGGCCGATAGCCAAGCGGCCGATTTCATCGCCAAAGACGTCGAGAAGCTGGCCGGCTATACCGATGCCAAACAGCGAGCCGACTTGCGGGAAGATCTCTACAACCGCATGCGCGATTTGATCAGCCGCGTGAAATTCCGCGAAGACAATTTGGCCCGCAATGTGAAATTCCGAAAGGCGGCGTTCGATAAGGCGACGGCCGATTTCAGCCTGGCGGTCGGAAAGAATGAAACGCCCGAGCAAGTCGCGAATTTTCAACTCGACGTCGATCGCACGAAGAAAGACCTCGATCAACTGACGCTGCTGTTGCAGGCCGAGCAAACTCGCCGCAAGAACTTGGAAGGCATTCTCAAGCAGCTTACCGCCGAAGAAGACCTTGCCACCAAAAACTTAAAAGATCACCAGCGCAAGCTCGCTCAACTTCAAAAGGCAGTCGTCGAGCGCCAGCCCGACTTGAAAAAGCATCTGCTGGAATTGCCGATTCTCGACGCGTTCAACAGCCCGATAAAACTCGAGCAGATTTGGCTGCCGAACCTAACGATAAACTACAACTTCCGCGACGTCGCCCGCTTCGATCGCTGCAACACTTGCCACCAAGGCATCACACGCACGGCTCCGGGCTCGGCTGTGCAGCCGGGCTATCCGCTGGCGCACGACCAAACGCTAACGCTCGCGACGCCGAAAGCGGCGCCTGAGCCGAAAAAGGATGAAAACGGCAACCCCGGCCCCGCACCCACGGTGGCCGACGTCTATGGTTTCCAGCTTACCGACAAGGGCCCGCTGGACGATCGCGATCCGACGGTCGATGCGGTGCAGGCCAAAAGCCCGGCCGCCGATGCCGGTTTCATGGCCGGCGACGTCATCGAACAAATCAATGACGCTCGCGTTTTTACGCTCGGACTCGGCCAGGAACTATCTGTTGGAAAACGTGAAGTGGGGCCAGCCGCTGGCAATTACCGTTCGCCGCGGCATGCCGCAGCCCTATGCATCGCACCCGCGGCTCGATTTGTTCCTGGGTTCGCTCAGCCCGCACCCGATGGAAAAATTCGGCTGCACGATTTGCCATCAAGGGCAGGGGAGTGCGACCTCGTTCGATTGGGCCTCGCACACGCCCAATTCGCCGCTCGCAGGCGCAAGAGTGGAAGCACGACTACGGCTGGTTCTACAACCATCATTGGATTTATCCCAATGTATCCGCAGAAGTTTGCCGAAGCGGCATGTTTGAAGTGCCATCACGAAGTGGTCGATTTGGAACCGAGCCCGAAGTTCCCAGATCCGCCGGCTCCTACGGTTGTGAAAGGCTATGAACTCGTGCGCAATTACGGCTGCTTCGGCTGCCACGAGATCAACGGTTTTGCCGGGCCGCAAAAACGAGTCGGTCCCGATTTGCGCACCGAGCCAACCGTCTATGCCGCCGCCGCGCAAATGAAGGCCGATCCGGCTTTCTCGCAACTGGCCGACGACGTGAAGGGTTGGATCACGCGACTCGTCGATCATCCGGAAGACGACCAAGCACGGCATCGCTTGTATGAATTTGTCACGGCCGAATCGAACTCAGGCAAATCGAATCTCCAGCCGGACACGCTGGCGCTGGCAGGCGTATTCAAAGATGTCGAAACGCCCGGCACGATGCGCAAAGTTGGTCCAAGCTTGCGCTATGTGGCCAGCAAAGACAGCTTCGACTTCTTGTATTCGTGGATTCGCAACCCGCGCGATTTCCGCCCCAGCACCAAAATGCCGCGGTTCTTCGGTTTGTGGAATCACTTGGTGCCGACCGAAAAGCTCGATGAACACGGCAACATCGGTGCGCGATGCCAATGGTAAGCCGGTCATGGAAGAGAGCAAGGGCTTGGCACGATTCGCAGCGTTTCGAGCCGGTCGAGGTTCGGGCCATCGCAAATTATCTGCTCGTCAACAGCCAGCCGTTCGATTACATCGATCCGTCGACGCGGGATCACTGCCGCGCCGTCGGCCGAGCGCGGCAAGCACTTGTTCGAAACACGCGGCTGTTTGGCCTGCCATCAGCATGCCGATTTTCCACAAGGGCAGGCCACGCAAGGGCCGAATCTCTCGCGCGTCGGCGCGAAATTGAGCCTGCAAAAGGATGGCGCCAAATGGCTATATAGCTGGCTGCGGCAACCAAATCACTACCATGCCCGTACTGTGATGCCTAATACTTTCCTGTTGCCCATAACGGAGGCCGACGGGAAGGTGAGCGATCCGGCGGCTGATATTACCGCCTTCCTGATGCGATCGACCGAGGGTTGGAAACCAAACGACGTGCCCAGCATCAATGAAATGTCGGCCGCCGAGCACGATGCGCTCCTCGACCTGGCGCTGTTGTACGTGAAGGAAAAATTCTCGGACGAGCGCGCCAAGCAAATTTTGAAGGAAGGAATTCCGCTGGCGCATTCCGGCGGCGTAAAAGGGGACGAAAGCCTGCTTGTGTGGGACGGTTCCGGCGGCGAAGCGCAAGCAAACGCAGAATTTGTTGAAGTACGTTGGCCGCAAAACGATTAACAAATATGGTTGCTCCGGCTGCCACGACATTCCCGGCTTTGAGGATGCCAAGCCGATCGGCACGGCGCTGGCCGATTGGGGCCGCAAAGATCCCGCTCGGCTGGCGTTCGAGCAAATTTCCGAATACGTGACGCATCACGCCTGGCCGCAGCCTGCCGCCACAAACGCGAAGAAAACTGAAGATAAGGATGCCGCCGTCGCCAACGCCGCAAACGGCGCCAGTGAAGGCCATGCCGCGCCCGACGATATGGAATTCGCGCATCGAGCAATTGCCGCCCACCGAAGGTTGGCTGATGGAGAAATTGCTCGGCCACGAGCGCGAAGGTTTCATTTGGCAAAAGCTTCGCGAGCCGCGCAGCTACGATTTCAAGAAGACCGAATTTAAAGGTTACAACGAGCGGCTGCGCATGCCGCAATTCAATTTAAGCGAGGATGAAATTGAATCGATCATGACGTTCGTGCTGGGCTTGGTTGCGGAGCCCCCCGCGCCGCAATATCTTGCCAGCTACAACAACAATCCGCGCGAAAAGTCGATCATCGCCGGCATCAAAAAAGTCGAGCAGTTCAACTGCACGGGCTGTCACCAGATCGATTTCCAGCGCTGGGACGTGGAGTTCAAATCGGGCGAGTTGGGCAAAGCCGTGGCCACGACCGATTATCCGTTCGAGTTGCCTCACTTTACACAGCAAGAAATCGACGACTCGAAAAAGACCGATCGTCAGGGACTCTTGCACGTGCAGCTTTATGGCGCGCCGCAAGTCGACGCCAAGGGAAACATCGCCACGACTGACGAGAACGAAGAAGGCGACCCGTTTGAAGTGGGCGGCAACGGCGGGCGATTTATTCTGTGGAAAGATGTGCTCATCGATGGCACGCCGTGGCTGATGGGGGCGAAGAATCCGCTGGTGCCCGAGAAACGCGTGACCGCCAAATACAACGGCCATGGAGGCGATTTGGGCTCGTGGATTTACGGCGCGGTCGTGGCCGACGAGTTGAAAGTGAATCCCAACGCCAAAGCCGAAGAGGCCTGGGGTTGGCTGCCGCCCCCCTTGGTGGGCGAAGGGCAAAAAGTGCAAACGCGCTGGCTGCACGATTTTCTGCTCGATCCGTATCCAATTCGGCCGGCCGTGGTGCTGCGGATGCCGAAATTCAATATGAACGCGGCCGAATCGAGCACGCTTGTGGATTTCTTCGCCGCCCGCGATGATGCGCCCGCCCCGTATGAATTCGATTCCCGCACGAGCAGCGATTATCTGTCGGCCGCTGAACTGGTCCATCCCAATCGACTGACCGACGCACTGAAGGTAGTGACGGACAACAATTATTGCGTAAAATGCCACCTGATCGGCGAGTACAATCCGCCGGGGAGCCCGCGCACAAAGGCCCGCAATTGGAGAAGGTGCACGAGCGGCTGCGTCCCGACTACGTGCATCGCTGGGTGGGCGATCCGAAACGACTTTTGCCCTACACTGGCATGCCGGTGAATATTCCGTACGACAAGCCAATCGCACAAACATTGTTCCAAGGCACAAGCGAGCAGCAACTTAATGGAGTTGTCGATTTGCTGATGAATTGGGATCGCTTCACGATGGAACGGTTCTCGATCAAGCCGTGGATCAAACCCGCCGCAGCCGCGCCCGCCGGCACGAGTTCGCCTCAATAGGCCCGCAAGTACGAAACCAAACACGTCTGCTGGAGGACCACACACCATGAATCGAAAGATTTTGAGCGCGGTAGCCGCATCGATCGCAATAGGGCTTTTTACCGCCGAGTTCGCCGCTGCCGCCGATTGGGGAAATCTTACGGGACGTTTCGTTTTCGATGGCAAAGCTCCCGCGCCGCAAGCGATCTCGATCAACAAAGACCCTGAAGTGTGCGGCAAAGCGCCGCCGCTGATGGACGAGGACCTCGTCGTCGACAACAGCGGCGGATTGGCGAACGTGGTCATTTGGGTGCGCACGAAGAACGTGCAAGTGAATCCCGATTTTGGCAAAGCCTCAAAGGAAAAAGTGGCCATTGATAACAAACATTGCTCGTTCGTGCCGCACGTCGTGTGCATGACGGCAGGCCAAACATTGGAAATCAAGAATTCCGATCCGATCAGCCACAACACGAATCTTTCCAGCCTGGAGGCCAATGCTCCGTTCAATGTGGTCATTGCCCAAAATGAATCGAGCGACAGGCCGCTGGCCGACGCTGAGGCGATGCCCAAAGCGGTGACGTGCAATATTCATCCGTGGATGAAGGGCTATTTGCTGGTCGCGCCCAATCCCTATTCCGCCGTGTCGGATAAAGATGGCAAATTCCGCATCGAAAAATTGCCCGCAGGCACGGAATTGGAATTTCAAGTGTGGCACGAAAAGCCGGGCGACTGTGGCCAAAGCCACCATCAACGGCACCGACGCCGGCTGGAAGCGCGGCCGCTTCAAGTACACGATCAAGCCCGGCGACAACGATCTGGGCGAAATCAAGCTCGATGCGGCGCAGTTCAACAAGTGACGGTAGAGAATTGTCGAGGAAATTGAACGCCCAACTTTGAAGTTGAAATTTGAATCGAAAATTAAGGCGACCGCTATGAATCGCTTCACGATATTTTGCTTGGGACTGCTTGGCACGGCGGGGATGGTTTCGTTTGCTGGGTGCGCTCGATCGGCCGCGGCCGGTCCCGCACCCGACAGCAAAGTGGCGCTGGAAATTCGCGAGAAACTGCTCAGCAAATCGTCGGCTTCCAGCGGCGGTGAAGCCGAAACACAAGCGGCGGCCAAATCGACCGGCTGGGGCACGATCAAAGGCCGCTTCGTTTACGATGGGCCCCACGCCGATCCGAAACCGCTTACAATCAGCAAAGATTTGGATGTATGCGGCAAGCATTCGCTGGTGAACGAATCGCTTTTAGTCGACTCCAGCGGCGGCCTGGCCAATGCGGTGCTGTACCTGCGCAACAAGAACGTCGACGTGCATCCCGACTATGCCGCCAGTGCCGGCGAAAAAGCGGTGCTCGACAACAAAGATTGCCACTTCGTGCCGCACGTGCTCACGGTTCGCACGAGCCAACCCTTTGAAATTAAGAATTCCGACCCAGTGGGGCACAACACGAACGTCGCGCTAACGGTCAATCAGCCGTTCAACTCAATCATTTCGTCGAATACCTCGGCTGAATTGAAGCTCGCCAGCCCCGAGCCCGCGCCCATGTGGTCACCTGCAACATCCACCCGTGGATGAAGGGCTATCTGGTGGTGCAAGCGAATCCGTACATGGCGGTGTCTGCCAAGGATGGCACGTTTGAAATCAAGAATGTGCCCACAGGCGTGCCGCTGGAGTTCCAAGCCTGGCATGAAGCTTCGACCAGCAATAACGGCGCGCTAGTGGGGAACCGCCCCGATTTGAAATGGCAACACAACGGCCGCTTCACGGTCACACTGCAACCAAACGAAACCATGGATTTGAAAGATATCAAAGTCCCCGCCTCGTCGTTGGCGGCGCAATGAGTTTAATGAACCCGAAATCCAATCATCGATTTCTCGTTTGCACGTCTTGGGCACTGCTCTTGCTGCTGCTGGCCTGCGCTTGCCGGCTGCGGCGAATCCAACGCCGCGCGGTTCCATTCGAATCTCGTGCAGATGTCCGCGGCCAATGTGACACCAAAGCACCAGAAGCAAATTGCCGACATTCTCGAAGCCATGTTCGGCACGCCCGACGATCCGTTCGTGCTGCCGGAAACCGGGCTGGATCTGCAAAAAATCCAAATGGCTTCCGGCCCGGTTGGAATGAAGCAAACCAATCAGCGCGGATTGTTTCGGCTGCACTGCGTCCATTGCCACGGTATTACCGGCGATGCGCTCGGCCCCACCGCGGCTGTTCTTGAAGCCGTATCCGCGCGATTACCGCGAGGGGCTGTACAAGTTCAAATCCACGCCGTCGAATCTGCCGCCGACGGATGAAGACCTGATGCGCACCGTCCAGGAAGGCGTGCCGGGCACGGCGATGCCGTCGTTCAAGCTGCTTGCCGCAAGTGGAACGCGAGGCATTGGTGGAATATGTGAAGTACTTGAGCCTGCGCGGGCAGATGGAATTGGCGCTTGATCGAGCAATACAAATCGGCCGATGAGTTCGATCCCGATAAAGAGGATTTTCCGACCACTTCCGACTTCCTTGTGGGAAAGGTGCTGCAACCGATTGTGGCCAAGTGGAAATCGAGCGCATCGCAGGTGACGCAAGTTCCCAAGCCGCCGGCCGATTTCGGCACGCCGGCGTCGATCGAGGCCGGCCGGCAAGTGTTTTTTAACAAGGGCGGCTGTGTGAAATGCCACGGCCCGACGGAATTGGGCGATGGCCAATTGGTGTGGGATATGTGGAACGAGCCAATCGATAAATTGCATACACAGCTTGCCGATCGCGAACAGGCGCTGGCCAACCTGTCGGGCGATGCTCGCGCTGATGAATCGAAAAAGCTGCGCGAATTGAGTTACGCGTTCGATGTCGATTCGCTGCCGCCGCGCAAAGGCGAGCCGCGCAATTTGCGGCAGGGCATTTATCGCGGCGGCCGCCAGCCGTACGAGCTTTTTTACCGGCTGCACAACGGAATTTTCCCGTCGCAAATGCCGGGCATCGCCTCGACCCCCGGCATGACGATGGACGACATTTGGCACGTGGTCGATTTCGTGTTGGATTTGCCCTATCGAAGCCGGCAGCCAGTACCACACCGATTCGCACATGCAAACCGCGCCGCGCGAGCGACTATAAGTACATAAGACTGAATCCTGAACCCTCGATCTCTGAACCACGTGAGGAAACGTGGGAAAGTTTTGGTCCATTTTGTTTTTGTGCGTCACCATTTTCGGTGTCGGCACATTCATTGTCGCCACAGATATGGATTGGTGGCTGCCGCACAACATTTCGGAAACTGGGCCGCTCGATCGATCAGTTGTTCATGTTCATTCTCGTGCTCACCGGCATCGTGTTCATCGGCACTGAGCTGACGCTGTTTTATTTCCTCTGGCGCTACGATGCCCGCACCAACGCCAAGCCCGGCGAAGTTCACGCACGGCAGCCATACGCTGGAAATTTGCTGGACTATCGTGCCGGCGGCCACGCTGTTGTTCATCGCGCTGTATCAAATGAACACGTGGGCGGCGGCGAAGATGCGCCGGCCGACTGATAACGGTCATCCCATGGCCCCCACGGTCGAGGTGACCGCGCGGCAGTTTGAATGGCGACATTCGCTACCCGGGTGAAGACGGAATTCTCGGCACGAAGGACGATTTGTTCGACGTGAACGATCTGCACGTGCCGGTGGGCGAAGATACGCTGGTCAACTTGAAAAGCATGGACGTGCTGCACAGCTTCTTCTTGCCGAACTTGCGACGTCAAGCAAGATGCGGTGCCCGGCATGCTGATTCCTGTGTGGTTCCGGCCGATGGAAGAGGGTCGTTTACGACATTCCCTGTGCCGAGCTGTGCGGCTGGGGGCATTACAAAATGAAAGGGCAGCTTACCGTCGAATCGCGGTCTGCCTATGAGAAATATCTCTCCGATTTGCGCACCAAGCAGAACGCGGTCGCGCCGGAGAAGCCACAAGGGGGATCGGAATGAGCAGTATTACGGTTGGTTCGCACGCACTCGATCACGCCATGCCGGCGGCCATGCGCATACGCAGAGCTTTCTGTCAGCAAGTATGTGTTTTCGAACGACCACAAAGTCATCGGCATTCAGTTTTTGTTTTCGACGTTGTTGTGGTTTTTGATCGGCGGGCTGTTGGCGCTGGCGGTGCGGTGGCAAATTGCCTGGCCGTGGACGAAGGTGCCAATTTTGAACCATCTGTATCGCGCCGAAGGGGGCCAGATGTCGCCCGAGGCCTACACCATGCTCTTCACCATGCACGCCACGGTGATGATTTTCTTGGTGATCATTCCGATTTTGGCCGGAGCCTTCGGCAATTTTTTGATACCGCTGATGATCGGCGCCGACGACATGGCGTTTCCCACGCTGAACATGCTCAGCTACTGGTTCATGTGGCCGGCGTTCATTTTCTTCGGCGCGAGCTTTTTCGTGCATGGCGGTGCGGCCGCGTTCGGGTGGACGTCGTATGCCACAGGCGCTAGCAATCCGCAAGCAGCGCCCGGCAGTTTATACGGCCAGACTTTGTGGCTCATCGGCCTTACGTGCGTGGGCGTTTCTTCGATGATGGGCTCGGTCAATTACCTGACGACCATCATTCAAATGCGCGCTCCGGGCATGACCATGTTCCGTCTGCCGCTGACGATTTGGGCGATGTTTATCACCGCCATTTTGCAAGCCTTCGCGCTGCCGGTGCTCACCGCCGCAGGCTTTATGCAATTGATGGATCGCTTGCTCGGCACCGGTTTTTTTACTCCCGAAGGCTTGATGATTAACAATCAATCGATCACCGCCGGCGGCGGCCAGCCGCTGTTGTGGCAGCACCTGTTTTGGTTTTACAGCCACCCGGCCGTGTACATCATGATTCTGCCGGCTATGGGCATGGTCAGCGACATTATCGCCTGCTTCTGCCCGCAAGCCAATTTTCGGCTACAAGCCGATGGTGTACGCGATCGCGGGCATCGCCGGGTTGGGATTCATCGTGTGGGGGCACCACATGTTCATTTCCGGCATGAACCCGGCACTGGGCATGACGTTCATGGTTTCGACCATGATGATCGCACTACCCAGCGCCATTAAGGTGTTCAATTGGTTGGGCACGATTTGGGGCGGCAAAATTCAATTCACGACTCCATTTTTGTTTGCAATTTCGTTCGTATCGATGTTTATCATCGGCGGGCTGTCGGGCATTTTCATGGCGGCCACGCCGATCGATATTTTCATTCACGATACTTATTTCATCGTCGCCCATTTCCATTACGTGCTGTTTGCCGGTACGGCAATGGGCGTATTCGGCGCGATTTATTTCTGGTTCCCCAAGATGTTTGGCCGCATGATGAACGAATTCTGGGGGCAACGTGCATTTCTTCATCACCTTCATCGCGCTGAACTGCGTGTTCTTCCCGATGCACATTCTGTTCGGCCAGCCGCGCCGCTACGCCGACACATGGCACTTCAAAACCTTCGCTCATTTGCAGCCGGTCAACGCCTTCATCACCATTTCAGCCATCGTGCTCGTTTCCGCGCAGATCATCTTCATCATCAATTTCTTCTACAGCATTTTCTTCGGGCCGCGCGTCGGGCGAAATCCATGGCACGCCAATGGCCTGGAGTGGACCGCCCCCAGCCCGCCGGGGCATGGCAATTTCGATTTCCAACCGGTCGTGTACCGCGGGCCATACGAATACAACTCGCCCGAAGTCGACGAAGATTATTACCCGCAAAATCAACCGCCGCCGAAAGATCGACCCCATGGTTTCCGAAGAAATGGGCCATTAGCCTGATTAGCCGCTGAGCTTGCTCGGCGCAGCTTGCAAATTCGTCTTGTTAAAATGACTCCTGAACCCCGAACCCTGAACCCTGAATCCTCCGCATGGCCTTATCGCCTGGCGGTGCTGTTGTGCTGCGCCACATTTCCGCTGGTGTGGGTCGGGGGGCTCGTCACAACAACGCAAGCGGGCATGGCGTTTTCCGATTGGCCGCTGTCGGATGGCCACTTTCTGTTCTTTTATCCCTGGCTCGACTGGCTGCGCGGCCCTTGGGATATGTTCGTCGAGCATGGCCATCGGATGTTCGCCGCAGGTGTCGGATTGCTAACGGTCGTATTCTGCGTCGAGCCTGTGGTTAACGGCGCAACCGAGATGGTTGCGAATGATGGGAATTATCGCGGTTCTAGGCGTGGTAATGCAGGGAATTCTGGGCGGTATGCGGGTACTGTTAGACGAGCGCACTCTCGCCATGATTCACGGCTGTGTCGGACCGGCGTTCTTCGCCTATACCGCGGTGCTGGCTGTCGTCACATCGCGCCGCTGGAACGAAGCAGCAAAATCGATTGATGCCGGCGGCCGAACATTGCCGGCGATGCTTGTCGCACTGCCGGTTCTGGCCTATGTGCAACTTGTATTGGGCGCGCAGGTGCGGCATTTCCCGAACGATGGAATGACCCGAGTGTTTCAGGGCGTAGTGATGTCCCATATCGGCATGGCGATTGTTCTTACACTGGCCATTTTCGCCACCACAGCGGTCGTGTGGCGCAGGGCTGCAAATGCCAAGGCACTGACTATGCCGGCAAGCGTTCTTTCGCTCTTGGTCGTGCTGCAGCTTTGCTTGGGACTCGGCGACGTGGATTTCCAAATATGGAATGCCCAGCTTTTTTGCCAAGTTCTATCAGCGCTCTCACTCTCACCGATTTTACCGTTCAAGCCAATAGCTGGCGGCAAATGCAAATCACCACGGCGCATGTGGCGCTGGGCTCGCTCATTCTCGCCGTGTCAACCGTGCTCGCGTTGCGCGGCCTGCGTTTTTGCCGTTGGCAGTCGACAGACTCGAACCGCATTGCGGCTTCGCGTTCGTTTCCGGGGGTGGCCGCATGAGCACAACGAGTTCTTCCCTGGTTTGCACCTCGCGCCGCGCGATTGTGCTCGCGCGCTTGGCCGATTATTTGGAACTGAGCAAGCCGCGCATCGCCTCCATGGTGCTCGTGGTGGTGGCGGTCTCTGCGTTTGTCGCCAGTGCTGGGTCGCCCGTGTGGAGCACACTGGCTCACACGCTCGTGGGCACGGCGCTTGTGGCCGCTAGCGCCAGTGCGTTCAACCAGTTGATCGAGCGCCGTAGCGACGCACTTATGGCCCGCACCGCCGATCGGCCCTTGCCCGGTGGCCGGCTGCACGCCTCGGAAACGATATCGTTCGGCCTGGCCGCCCTCGTGCTGGGCGGGGCCTATTTGGCGCTAATGGTGAACTTTGCCACGGCGCTGTTGGGACTAGTCACCTGGGTTTTGTACGTGGCGGTGTACACGCCGCTCAAATCGCGCACCTCGGCCAACACGGCGATCGGCGCCGTTGCCGGGGCGCTGCCGGTGCTCATGGGGTGGTCGGCCGCCGGCGCTTCGTTCTCGTTTGTCGATGGCGCGGCGCCGGGCGGATTGCAAGTGGCCGCGCTGTTTTTGATCGTTTATCTGTGGCAATTTCCGCACTTCATGGCCATCGCGTGGATCTATCGGAAAGATTACGACGCAGCCGGCTTGAAAATGCTGACGGTGGTCGATCCCACAGGCCGCCGGGCCGGCGCTCAAGCGGTGCTTGGTGCGATGGCGCTTGTGCCCATTGGTTTAATTCCCGCCCTGCACGCACCCGGCCGGCTGTATTTGGTCGGCACCGTGGCGCTCGGGGCTGCGTACCTTGCCGCGGCGGTAATGTTCTGCCGCCGGCGCGACGATATTTCCGCGCGAGGCCTCTTGCAGGCATCGCTTATTTATTTGCCGGCAGTGTTGGTGCTGTTGATGTTAGCTCCCTGGATCTAGCGCGCCGGTTATCGAGATAAAAGAACCGCGAACACAAAACCCGAAGCTTTGAACCCATGGCCACCGCAGTTCACCCCCACGACGAGCACGCTTCGCACCTCAAGCTGGAATACCAGCCGGGGTTGCCCATGCCGCTGGGAAAGACCATTATTTGGCTCTTCCTTTCGACCGAAATCATGTTTTTCGCCGGGCTCATCGGCACGTATGTCGTGCTGCGGTTCGGTGCGCCGACGTGGCCGCGGCCGCACGAAGTGCATTTGAGCGAGCCGATAGGCGCGTTCAACACGTTCGTGCTCATTTGCTCAAGCGTGACCGTCGTGCTGGCGCTCGAAGCCGCGCATGCCAACCGAAGTACGCTAGCCAAGCTGTTGACTTTCATCACGCTCTGCTTGGGCTGTGTTTTTCTCGGCGTGAAAGCCTATGAGTACAACGCACAAATTCGCGCACGGAATTTATCCTTGGAAGCCGCACAGCCAAATCTACGAAAAACCGAACCTGGAATATGGTTCGGCCGTGCGCGAGCGGCTGAAAACGCTGCTCGACCAGTTCGGCGCCGAAAATCAGGATATTCAAAGATCGCTGACCGACGATCAAAGGGCAAAAATCGCCGATTTAGATAAACAGTCTTGGACCGACGATGCGAAAGCCGCCTATGCCGCCGTTTCGCCGGCGCTGGCCGAGGTGAAATTTCGCACTGCCAAATGCACCGGGCTGATGTCGGAATTGAAGCTCGAAGATCCGAATGTCGATCTGGTGCAGGTGACCAACCGCATTTATCCGCCGCCGGATCGCCATGCGCATGCCGCGGCCGGCCAAAGTGGCGAGGCCGAAGGGCTCAACGAGCAATATCCTGGCTCAAGCTTCCGTTTGTCATTCCCGGCGGCAATATGTGGGCCAGCACCTACTTTTTGCTCACCGGTTTCCATGCCTTGCACGTGGTGGTCGGGCTAATCGTATTTGTCATTTTGCTGTTGTTTGTGAAAATGGATGCATCGGGCGCGGGTATCCTGGAAAACACCGGCCTGTATTGGCACTTTGTCGATTTAGTTTGGATCTTCCTGTTTCCGCTGTTGTATTTGTTTTGAACTCAAGTGTGTTAGTCTCCTGAGTGTCTAGGAGCCTAGAACACCAGACACCTGAACTACCAGACATATAGACTCCCAAACCGCAATGTCCGATCAACCAATTCCCGCTCACGGGCCTGTCGTAGAAACCGGCGGCCACGATCACCATGCCGCGGCCGAGCATGGTCACGCTCACGCATCGGGCGTGGGCAAATACCTTGTGGTGTTCGTGCTTTTGTGCCTGCTCACCAGCGCTTCGTTTTTCACTAGTTCCACCTGGTGGCAAGAACGCTTCAGCCCGCAAGTAAGCTGGGCATTTATGATGGCGGTGTCGTGCACCAAGGCCATGCTTGTGATTTTGTTTTTCATGCACTTGCTGTACGAAGCGAACTGGAAATTCGTGCTGACCATTCCGGCCGCGTTGATGTCGATTTTCTTGCTATTGATGCTCGTGCCCGATATCGGTTTTCGCAACCGTTGGGCCTCGGAAGAGCGCAAGTTTTATCAGGCCGAAGAAAAAACGGAAGCGCAACAGCGCGCCGAAGAAAAAGCTGGCGACACTGAATCGTCGGCCCCCACAGAAAGTCCCGATCCGAACAGTTCCTCCGCGGAAAAAACTGCGCCAAACCCCGGCGCCGTCGCGCCCCAGCCCGCCAAATAACATGAGTTCTTCAAGCGCCATTTCCATTCGCGGCATCAGCCATTGGTATGGCCAGCGGCAGGCGCTCGACGAAGTTTCATTCGAAGTCGAGCGCGGCGAAATTTTCGTGCTGCTGGGCCCCAACGGCGGCGGAAAATCGACGCTGTTTCGGCTGCTTTCGACATTGTTGCCGCTCAAGCACGGTCGTGCCACGGTGCTGGGCTATGATTTGGCGACCCAAATCGCCGCTATCCGCGAACGCATTGGCGTTGTGTTTCAGTCCCCCAGCGTCGATCGCAAATTGAAGGTTGTCGAAAACCTCATTCACCAAGGCCATCTGTATGGCTTAAGCGGCGCCGCGCTGAATGCGCGCATTGAAACGATGCTTGCGCGATTTCGCTTGGAAGACCGCCGTGCGCGATCGCCTGGAAACGCTTTCCGGCGGATTGCGCCGCCGAGTTGAATTGGCCAAAGGTTTGCTCCATCGGCCGCACGTGCTCCTGTTGGATGAGCCGAGCACGGGGCTCGATCCGGCCGCCCGCGGCGATATGTGGGAATACCTGCGGGAAATTCGCGCAAACGACGGCGTGACCATTGTGCTCACCACGCACCTGCTCGAGGAAGCCGACAAGGCCGACCGTATCGCCATTCTCGATCGCGGCCGACTTGGTCGCCCTCGATACGCCCGACGCACTGCGCGCCACGCTCGGCGGCGATGCCATCACCATCGAAACAACGCACGCCGATCAACTTGCCACCGGCGTGAAAGATCGCTTTGGCTGCGCCGCTTCGGTCATCGAAGGCAATGTTCGTTTGGAAATACCCAACGGCCATCAATGGATCGCTAAGCTGGTCGAGGCGTTTCCCGGTCAAATCGAATCAATCACGCTCGGCAAACCGACGCTTGAAGATGTGTTCATCGATCGCACCGGCCATCGATTGGAAACCGAGGAACTGCCCCCCGAGCCGAAGCGGCGTCATTAAATCGCCATGAATTACAAGAACTAATATCGCGGTGGCCAGTGCCGCCCATCCAATTCATGTCCACTACGATCCTACCCAACCCGAAATCGTCGCCGACGGGCGCGCCATCGGCGTCTGATGCTGTCGTGCGGCCGCGTCCCTGGCTGGCCGCCTGGACGCTTGCTAGCCGCGAATGGGTGCGGTTCATTCGCCAAGGCAATCGAGTGTTTGCGGCGCTCGGACAACCGCTCATTTTCTGGGCTCTATTCAGTGCGCTCTTAAGCCCGTCGTTCCGCCTGGCCGGCGCTGCGTCGGCAAGCGCCGAAAACCCAGTTTCTTATGCTGCCTACTTTTTTCCCGGCACGCTCGTTTTGATTGTGCTCTTCACGGCAATTTTCACCACGATCTCGATCATTGAAGATCGCCGCGAAGGTTTTTTGCAATCGGTGCTCGTGGCGCCCATTCCGCGCTGGTCGATGGTGGCAGGCAAAGTGCTCGGCGGCTCGCTCATCGCCCTGGCCCACGCCGCCGTGTTCTTGCTCTTGGGCTTCACGCTCTCGGGCCTGTCGCTCACGCTGATTACCTTGCCCCTGGCTGCCGCTTATTTGTTCGTCGTGGGAATCGCGCTTACTTCGCTGGGCGCGGCCATTGCCTGGAAAATGCAATCCACGCAGGGTTATCATGCCATTATGATGACGGTTCTCATGCCGATGTGGCTGTTGTCGGGGGCGTTTGCTCCGCCGGGGAATAATTGGTTCGGCTGGGTGATACGATTAAACCCACTTACTTACTGCATTGCGTTGCTGCGCCGCATTTTGTACTGGGATGCGCCGGCGGCCGTGAGCGATGTGGCCTTGGCGGGCCTGCCGCCCGTCTGGCTTTGCCTACTGGTGAGCCTATTATTTGTGGTAGTTACCTTCGCCGTGGCCTGTCGCGTGGCGGCCGTGCGAAGCGCGGGAGATGCCGTATGAAAAACTCTGCACTCATATTTTGGATCGTGTTGGCGGGCGTCGGTTCGGCTGCGTATGGATCGTGGGTGGCGTGGCGAAGCTTGCATGAAGAGTCGCCGGAGATTTCCGACTTCGGTAATCCGCCGTCGCTGCCTGCGCCGCACCATCTCACCATTGCCGCCGGACCGCCGGTTAAAGATTTCACACTTACCGAACGCAGCGGCCGCAAATTCGATTCGTCGGAACTCAAAGGGCAAGTTTGGGTCGGCAGCTTCTTCTTCAGCGCTTGCCCCGGCCCGTGCTGGCAAATCAACCAAGCGCTCAAAGGCGTGGAAGAAGAGTTCAAAGACAAAGATCTGCGCATCGTCAGCATCACCTGCGATCCCAAGAACGACAACCCCGAAGTGCTGCGCGGCTATGCCGATCGCTTGAGCGCCGACCCGTACCGCTGGCTGTTCCTCACCGGCGACCTCGATTACATCAAAAAAATCGGCCGCGAGGTGTTCTTTCAAGATGTTGAAGAAGGCACGCACCGCATCAGCGTGATTGTGGTCGATCGCAACGGTAAAATCCGCAACAGCTTCGATCTGCTCGATCCAACCAAAGTGACCGAAATGAAGGTGCTCTTAAAAGAATTGCTCGCCGGCAAAGCGGAAGCTTCGACTGACGCAACACCGGCGGCGACTGAGCCGACCGACTCGGCCCTGCCCGCGAATGCCGTTCCAGCCCGAACTGCCCCAAAAACCTGATCGGTGCCCGCGCGGCGCGGATTGGCTATTCACCCGTGGTCCATTACCTTCCCACCGTCAACGCCGCGCTCAACGCCACGGCGACGGTGCTGCTCTTACTGGGGCTCTTTTTGATCAAGCGCGGCCGCGAAACGGCGCACAAGCGCGTCATGCTTTCGGCATTTGGCGTCTCGATTTTGTTCTTGATTTGCTATCTCGCTTATCACGCCCAAGTTGGCAGTGTGAAATTCACCGGGCCCTCGCCGGTGCGGCAAATCTACTTGACAATTTTGGGCACGCACGTCGTTTTGGCGGCCACGGTCCCCTTTTTGGCCGGCAGGACGCTGTACCTTGGCCTGCGCGACAGACGCGTGCCGCACCGCCGGCTGGCGAAATGGACCTATCCGATTTGGCTTTACGTTTCGATTACTGGCGTGGTTGTTTACGTGATGCTCTATCATCTCTACCCACCCTGCGAAGGTTCCAGATACAATGCAGCCGTCGGTCGCGGCAAGCGTTTAGCCGCTTCGCTGACTGGAGTGGATATAACCACCATGAGTCGTCAGACCAAACTCTGCATCTGCGTCATGCTCCTGGCGGTGGGCGCAGTGCTGCTCGCGCCGCACGTCAGCCACGCTTGCCCGACGTGCAAAGACGGCCTCGACGCCAACGATCCCGAGCACGCCGGCATGGCGCAAGGCTATTTCTACAGCATTCTCATCATGATGAGCATGCCGTACATCTTGCTTGGCTCTTTCGGCATGTATTTTTGGCGACAAGTGAAGCGCGCCGCGCTCAGAAAGCTGCCGAGGAGGCTGCTGGTGCCCAGGCACCGCAGGCGACTTATTCTTCTGGTTCTTCTGACGAATCGGCCCGTTCAATTCACGAAGAACGCGCGCCCTCCGAATCGGCTGAACTCGTCGAAGTCTGATTTGCCGCCGGCCGGGCGTGCCCGCGATGGCGCGATTCTCCAGTTTGCTGCGGATCGAAATACAAATCGAGCCCCAGCCAGAAGCTGCGCCCGTAGGGAAATAGCCAAAGCGGGAACAGCACCGTAAACCCAGTTAGTAGCCACAGCACCGCTTCCTGCGGCACAATGTCGGCAAAAAATAGAGCGAAATAGCCGCCTGTCACAATCACCGCAATCAGCCCGTAGTTCACGTAGATCGCCCCCAGCCAGAATCCCGCGCCGCGGTCGAAATTGAAGCCGCAATCCGCGCACTGGGGGTTCATGCGGAACCAACTGCGAAACAGCTTTCCCTGCCCACAGCGCGGGCATCGCTTCCGCGCCGCACGTCCTAAAATCCTCCAAAACGAGACCCGCGCCTGGGCGTCAGATTCTTGCGCCGCGAGCGGCTGATTCCGCTCTGCTCGCGATTGAGCGGCTCTTTCGGCTGGATTTTCCATCAGCCTATCGTAGCAAACCTCTGTCTGGGCCGCTGCTCCAGTGCGATCCGAGCGCGTCACTCGATTGCGCCGCCATTCTCGCCGCCGCGCATCGCGATTATGATGGCTCCCACTGCCCCAATCGATCACCTACGAAATAGTTATTCGATGGCAACTCTCGGCCGCCTCATGCAAATTGTCGGGCTCGTGATCCCGCCGTTGTCGATCATCATGCAACTGCAAGGAGCCATCACGCTGGGCCAGATGCTCATCATGTTGCTCATGTCGGTTTCGGCTTTTTGGATCGGGCGCATCATTGAAGGCTATGCTAGACAATAGGGCCGTAATGCTGCGCCCCGCCTCGGCGAATCCGTAGGGCTCAAAAAATCATCATGTCGAATCTATATCCGCTTCGCTTCGAGCCCATTTTTCGCCGCTATGTGTGGGGCGGCCGCAAGCTTGGCACGCTGCTAAATAAGCCGATCGGTCCCGAACCCGATTACGCCGAGAGCTGGGAAGTGGTCGATCATGGCGCCGATCAATCGCGCGTCATGGCCGGCCCGCTCAAAGGGCACACGCTGGGCGATCTGTGTCGGCATTATGGGCATGCGCTCTTTGGCCGGCACCGCGAACTTGCGCAATTTCCCCTGTTATTCAAATTCCTCGATTGCGAAAAAACGCTCTCGGTGCAAGTACACCCCAACGACGAGCAAGCCGCCCGGCTCGACCCGCCCGACAAAGGCAAGACAGAGGCGTGGGTGGTGCTGGCCGCCGCTCCAGGCAGCATTATTTACGCTGGGCTCAAGCGCGGTTTCGACCGCCATGCGCTTGAGCGCGAAGTGGTCCGCGACACGTGCGAACTCTGCCTCCACCAGATCGAGCCGAAGCCGGGCGATTGCATCTTTCTTCCCGCCGGCACGGTGCACGCACTGGGCGCGGGGCTGGTGATTGCCGAAATTCAGCAAGCCAGCGACGTCACGTTTCGACTGTTCGATTGGAACCGGCTCGGCAGCGACGGCAGGCCGCGCCCGCTGCATATCCAGCAATCGCTCGATGTGACCGATTTCGAGCGCGGCCCGATCCATCCGCAAAAACCGCGTTCCACCGAGCGGCCGCACGTCAGCCGCATAGTCGAGTGCGACAAATTCGTGCTCGACCGTTGGCAATTCGCCGAGAAGCAAACGATCGGCGGCGACGACAGGTTTCATTTAGTCGCAGTTTTGGAGGGCGCTGCCATCGTTGCCAGCGACCCAACGAGCGAGCCGCTCGCCGCCGGCCAAACCATGCTCCTGCCGGCGGCGGTTGGCGCGTGCGAGTTAACTCCACAAGGCGCGACGACTCTCTTGGATATCTATCTGCCGTAGCGCGCGTGCTGCGCTACCGGTGAGCGATTTAGGAAACAGCGGCGCAGATTTGCCGCATTTCTCCAGACGAAAACGGCATGGTCGCACCCGACCGAACCGGCTACAATTCGCCGCATTCTATTTACAGGCAGGCGGTCAGCCATTCACTTTTCCGCGAGCTACAGATATGCGCAATCTCCAATTTATCACCGCGCTAACGCTCGTGTTCACCTGCGCGGGCTGCGGAATTTTCCAAAATCCGATCACCTGTAATCCCGGCTCTGAATCGTATCAGATCAATCAAGCGAAAGCCTACGATCCCTATCCCGATCCCAATTCCGGCCCGCCGGTGGTGGGCGGCCGGCCGCTCGATTACATAAATCCGCGTCCTGAACCCGACGTAACCAAGCCGATGTTCGTGAACAACCCGCGCTATGGCGCGCCGCCGGCCGCGTATGGACCGCCCCAGGCATATTACCAAGCTCCCAACGGCTCGTACGTTATGGCTGGCCCGCCAGTCGTCACACCTGGAGCGCCTGCCGCGATCACGAGCGCACCAGCATTCGTTTCTGCACCTGCTGTTTCACCCGCGCTGCCGACAAATCCAATTTATGCTCCACCGGGCACGCCAACTTCTGCGTCCGCGCTTCCCGTCGCTTACGGCACTTCGATTCCCTCCCCCTGATAATCCGCGTGGTTTGGGCTAAGATGGGCGGATGAATTGCTCTGTGTTTGTTCTCAGGGCTGGCGGTGCGCACTTTGCCACCGCTTAAAAGCCATCGCTTTTACGCGCCAGTTCGACCCATGCCCCGTCACCTCAAAAAAAAACGCGATCGCCGGCCGCGCTATGGCGGCAAGCGCTCCTTGCCGAAGCATCGCGCGCCGCGAGACAAGCCTTCCAGCGGCGAATTCGGCGACCTTGTGCGCTTGCAAAAAGTGCTCGCCGCGGCGGGCATTGGCAGCCGCCGCCAATGCGAAGAACTCATTCGCGAGGGGCGCGTCGATGTCGATGGCCAAACCGTCGCCGAACTGGGAACGCGCGTCGACCCCGATCGCCAGCAGATTCGCGTCGACGGCGAGCCAGTGCGCCGCGCTAAACGCGTTTATTTTGCCGTTAACAAACCTGTCGGAATTCTCTCGACCAATCGCGATCCCGCCGGACGTCCGCGCGTGATCGATTTTGCCCCAGGCGACGAGCGCATGTTCACCGTCGGCCGGTTGGACAAATCGAGCGAGGGGCTGATTCTGGTCACCAACGACGGCCGACTCACCGACCTGCTCACGCACCCGCGCTACGGCGTCGAAAAAACGTATCTTGCTGAAGTGGTCGGGGTTCCTTCGACCGACGCACTAAATAAACTCCGGCAGGGAGTGCATTTCGCCGAAGGCTATGCCCACGCCAAAGAAGTGCGGGTGCGTTCGGCCCACCGGCACAGCACGATTTTGGAAATCGTGCTTGATGAGGGGCGAAACCGCGAAGTCCGCCGACTGCTGGCGCGCATTGGCCACAAAGTAGTGAAGCTGCGGCGAGTCGCCATGGGCTCGCTGCGCCTGGGAAATCTGCAGCCGGGCGAAACTCGGCCCCTTTCGCACGAGGAAATCGAAGCCCTCTATGAAACTGCTCGCCAAGGGCGCAAAGGCGGGAAAGCCGCGCGAGTGAAAAAACTGAAACCTGCGGGTTCTTCACCGGTCGAATCGGTGGCTAAATCGGTCACGCCGATCATCGATTACTCGCTGCCCATTTCCGCGAGCGACTCAGGCGATTGGACCTCAGCCGGTAATGACGAAAGCTTAGATACCGCCGCAGCCGACGCCGAGTCGTTTGATTCATCCGCGGTCAAAGCCTCTATATCGTCGCCCAAAGAGATTGAGGTCAATTTCAACCAGCACGCAACCGCCGACAAACGCAACCCACGCCATCGGACCATTATCGGCGGCGATTCCGGCGGCCCTTCGAAATCGCAAGCTAGCGGCGGCCGCAAACGGCGCGAACGTCGCGGCGGCAAAGCGCGCGGGCGATCCCGGCAGCGGAGGCGGCAATAATGTCGGCCGAAAATCCGCTGCACGCTTCTTTCTACGCCGACCGTGCCGCGCAGTGTGCCACGCAAATCCTCGAAAATGTCCGCTTGGCGAAAGATACCTACCGCGTGCGCTTCGACTGCCCGGAAATCGCGCGCTCGATCGTCCCTGGTCAATTCATCATGCTGCGGCTGGCCGGATGCGACGATCCGCTACTGGCTCGTCCTCTGGCCGTCTACGATACGGTCGTTTCGTCCGCCGGCGAGCCGATCGGCCTCGACGTAGTCTATCTGACCGCAGGCAAGTTCACGCGCCGGCTGGCCACATGCGGCGCCGGCCAGCGGCTCGACGTTTGGGGCCCGCTGGGCAATGGCTTTCCGCTCACGGCGGCAAATCATCTTATCATGGTTGCCGGCGGTATCGGCCAAACGCCGTTTCTTGCGCTGACCAAGGAGCGGCTGGGACGCAAGAAGTATGGCATTTCACCTCGGCCCACGACTGTGCCGCAACGCATCACTTTCTGTTACGGCGCCCGCAGCGCCGATTACTTCGCCGGCCTCGAAGATTTCGAGCAGCTAGGCGTAGAATTCATGCTCAGCACCGACGATGGCTCGCGCGGGCACCATGGCTTTGTCACCGATGTGCTCAAACAATTGCTCGCTGAGCCCGCCGCCGGCTCACGCCAAATTATTTGCTGCGGTCCGGAGCCGATGATGAAAGCCGTCGCGAAGTTGGCAAAAGAATATCAAACGTCGTGTGAAGTTTCGCTCGAAACCCCCATGGCTTGCGGCATCGGCATTTGCTTCACGTGCGTGGCGAAAGTGCGCCAGCCCGATGGCAGTTGGGATTACAAGCGCACCTGCGTCGAAGGGCCGGTGTTCGATGCCGAAAAGATCGAGTGGTGAAATGCCGGAAATGCCGCGTTTTCCCAATGACCGAAAGCACTTGCAGCTTCAGCCGGCGCGTGTCAAGAAAGCGGCGCTATCGCCTATTTAGCCGGAGCAGTCTTCTTCGCACCACCCTTGGCTGCTTTCATCCGAATCACCAATCGCGATTTGAGCCGTGCCGCGCGGTTCGGGTGGATAATGCGATTGGCGGCCGCCCGATCGATCTTCCCAACGGCAACGCGGAATTCGGCGTCGGCATCCTCGTGCTTGCCGGCCGCCGCGGTTTCGCCCACCTTGCGAATCTCGGTTTTGAGCTCCGCTTTCACCGAACGATTGCGGGTGCGATTCTTCAGATTCTGACGATGCCGTTTACGAGCGCTGGCAATATTGGGCATGGGAGTGCTAAGGGTCTAGGTGTCAAAGGGTCTAGGTGTCTGGATTCAAAAAAGCCTTAGCACCGAGTAAGAGACACTCAGGCACCAAGACACCCAGACACCAAAATTTTGATCACCCTTTATCGCGTTTCTGGGCGATCTTGTCTAGCCGCTCCGACACATCTTTATAGCCATAATCGAGCGCGGCCAGTTGCGTCAGATATTTTTCCGCTTCTGCCAACTCTTCCTCGTTCACCTTGGCTTTGTCTTGCTCTGCCAGTCCCATCGACAGTACGCCAGCTCGATACAATGTCTTCTTTCGCAATTCGACCTCTTTTTCGGGCATTTCCTCTACCGCCAGCACATAGTGCTGCTTGGCCAGCCGATATTGCTTGATCTGCTGAAAACACTCCCCCAAATCCAACAGCACGACGCCGCGATGCTTGGGGTCGTTCCGCGCCTCTTGCAGCATTTTGATCGCTTCGCTGAAATTGCCCGCCAGCTTGAGCCGGATGCCCAGTTCGTATTTCCAATTGGTGTTCGTCGGGTAGCGATCGACCCGGTTGCGATAAACCTCCAACTCGCGCCGGTTCAGTTCGCCTCGCAATTGGCTCGCCTGTTTCTTGGCTTCGTCGGACCCTGATTCTGCGGCCCGCCGTTCGGCTACAAGCAAATTCTGCCTCGCCCTCCGCAATTGCAAATCTTCCAATTGCTCGCGCAGTCGGATATCGCCGCCGGTCGCCTCCAGGCCGCGCTTGAGCACTGCTTCGGCTTCGTCCCACTTGTTTTCTTTGACACGAATTTCGGCCAATTCGGCATACGGATTGATCTCACCGGGGGTCGCCTGAATATGTTGTTCCAATATTTGCGCGCGTGTTTGCTTCGGAGCAACATTCGTGGCGGCTTGCTCGGCGGCGTCGGGCTTGGTGTCTTCGGCTCCGCCGGCAGTTTCCCGCCCGAGGCCGCCGCTGTTCATCGATTTCTCGACTTGGATTTCCGTAATTTGCCGCTGGGCTTCCTCGCTTCCCCCCTTTGTGAGCTTATCGACCAGCACCCAGCAGGCGATCGCCTGATCGAATTGGCCAATGGCCATAAGTGTCAGCGCGCACTCCCGCTGCACTTCGACATTCTTCGGGTCGCTGGTTTGCGCCGCCTTCAAATAGGTCAATTGCGTATCGATCAGCTTCATTTCGCCGCACGCCTTGGCCAAATGCAACAGCGCCGAAACATCCCAGGGATTGATCTTCAGCACTTCCAGCCCGCTTTTGATCACCCCTGGCCAGTCTTTCTTCCGATTCGCATTCATCACGCTGGTCTTGGACCCCACCGACTTCATGCTCGCCAGTGCACTCCCTTTTTTATTGTTGTTATACTTGCGATACAGATTGCCCAAGAATGCTTGCAAGTAAACCTGATTGCCCGGGTCCCCCGCCACGCAGGGCGTCAGCATATCGGTGGCGTAGTCGAAATTGCCGGTTTGAATGCTCGTTAAGGCGCGTTCGTAGCACTGCTGCAAACGGCGGCGATTCGGATCCGGCGGCGAAGCGGTGGCCATAGTGCGGGCGCGGCGAGCCAATAAAGACCAGTGAACGTTTCCTCGGGGTAAGGCCTTACCTCCCAGGCCATTCTAACATCGGCCAGTGGCAAAACCAACGATGACTATAGGCGCCCACGATCGCCGCGGAAAGGTGTTTCTCGCCGGCGCCGGACCGGGCGATCCGGGACTTATCACATGGCGCGCCGTCGAATGTTTACGGCAAGCAGATGTGGTGCTCTACGACTACTTGATCAATCCGGTCGTGCTGCGGCATGCTTCGCGCGCTGCGGAGCTCGTTTCGCTCGGCCGACATGGGCGCGACCGCATCTGGCAGCAATCGGAAATTAACGATCGTTTGATTGCGCTGGCCCGCGCAGGCCACAATGTCGTGCGTCTCAAAGGGGGCGATCCGGCGGTTTTTGGGCGATTGGCAGAAGAGGTCGCCGCGCTCGAAGCGGCCGGCATCGAATACGAGATCGTGCCGGGCGTGACGGCGGGCCTCGCCGCCAGCAGCTACGCCGGAATTTGGATCACGCAGCGCGATACTGCTTCAGCCGTTGCACTTATCACCGGCCACGAAGGCGATTCGCAGCATGCGCCCGCGCTCGACTACGCCGCGCTCGCCGCCTTTCCCGGCACGCTGGTTTTCTACATGGGCGTAACCACGGCCTGCGAATGGACCTCCGCGCTCGTGGCCGCCGGAAAAACCGCTTCCACTCCCGCCGCCATTGTGCGGCATTGTTCCTGGCCCGATCAAATCACCATTCGCTGCACGTTGGGAACGATTGTCGACGAGCTCCAGCGCGCGAAAGTGCGGCCGCCGGTTGTGATTTTGGTCGGCGAGGCCATTGGATTGGCCCAGGCTGAATCGTGGTTTTCGCGCCGGCCGCTCTTCGGCCGCCGCATCATGATCACGCGCCCCGTAGATCGAGCCGATGCTCTTTGGCAGCAATTCAGTGAACTGGGCGCTGAATGTCTCGTGCAGCCTGCCATCGAAATTGGCCCGCCCCACGATTGGCAACCCGTTGATGCAGCACTCGCGCGCTTGAGCGAATTCAATTGGCTGGTTTTCTCCAGCGTCAACGGTGTGCAGTTCTTGCTCGATCGCCTGCTGCACTCCGGCGGCGACCTGCGGCAGCTTGCCGGGCTGAAACTTGCCGCCATCGGCCCTGGCACAGCCGACGAATTAGCGAAATACCATTTGAACGTCGACGGCCAGCCTGCCGACGTGTATCGCGCCGAATCACTGGCTGATCTGCTAGCAAAAGATGCTAGCGGCAAGCGATTCCTATTGGCTCGCGCCAGCCGCGGCCGCGACGTGCTCGCCGAGCGATTGCTTGCAGCCGGGGCGGAAGTCGAACAGATCGTCGTCTACTCAAGCACCGATGTCACTTCTCCCGACCCAGACATCGCCGCCGCACTCCAACAAGGCCGCGTCGATTGGATTACCGTTACCAGTTCCGCCATTGCCCGCTCGCTGGCGGCCATGTTCGGCAAAAACTTGCAGCAGGCGAAAATCGTCAGCATCAGCCCGGTGACTTCGGCCACGTTTGCGAGCTTGGATGTGAGCCAGCCGCCGAAGCCACCCAGTACACCATGGAGGGCGTGGTTGCAGCCGTTTTAGCGGCCGAGAAAATCTCCGTAACATTCTTGTGCCCGTTTGCGCGTAAATGATGCGGAGGGCGAGGCTCCTGCCGAGCCTTTCTGGAATGGCATTTTGAAGTCCACCGAAACATTCACCCGCTCGTTGCCTCAACCGGTGCCCTATGAAAACTCTCAAATTCGCTCACGTCCTACTCGTACTCTCGCTGACTCATGCAGTCTTAGCCCAGAAAACCGGCTCAGCCCATCCGCGCCAGCCATTCCCAAGCATCTCGCCGTCGCCGAAAGCCTCGTCGCCAACCTCAGCCTTGCCAATACGAATTACGAGCACGGCACGCCCACGGTTAAATTCACCGCGCCGGTCGAATCGCACACCGATTGCAGCGGCTTCATCGACGCACTACTGGAGCATTCCTACGGATTCGATAAAGACATCCTTCGCAAATGGCTCGGCTCGGGCCGTCCCACCGCTCGCCGTTATCACGATGCGGTCGAAGACCAAAAAGGCTTTAAGCTCATTGGTCATATTCAAGATGTACTACCTGGCGACATCCTCGCCGTGAAATATCTTAAAGCGCACTGACAACACCGGTCACGTCATGCTCGTCGCCGATCGACCCAAGCAAATCCAATCCCAGCCACCGCTAGTGCCAGGCACACAGCAGTGGCAAGTTACCGTCATCGATAGTTCCGAATCGGGTCACGGGCCGACCGATACCCGCTACAAGAAAGGCTCGGACGGTAAAGACCACGATGGCGTCGGCCAAGGCATCTTCCGCGTCTACACCGATAATCAAGGCGGCGTCGCTGGCTTCGCCTGGAGCACTGTAGCCGCCTCGAAGTTCCGGGCCCCCGACGACGAAAACCTCGTCATCGGCCGCCTGCAATTGGACGAGATTTCTAAGTGAATGGTCGAAGGACGGATGGGTAGCTAGGGTCGAGTCCCGCCGCTCCGCTCCGCTGTCATCTGTTACACCGCATGGCTAACCGACGATGTCTTTGGAATCTGAACGGTGAATATCTGGTCCGAACCAAAGCCCAGCGCCCTGCTGAACAGCAACGAAACAGTGGCGGAGCACTGGACGAGAGTAAAGCTTAGCAACGCCAAGACGTCCGCGAATATGCCGCTGGATGCGTCCCGACAACTTTCCTAGTGCTGGCCAATCGCAGTCACCGGCTGGATGCATCGAACGCTTTCGAGCACCCGCCTCGTTCCAGTGCCCAAAGTGTGAATGGTAAACGACGCTATCTCGAATGCCATCGAGATAAAGCTGCATAAGGCCAGCGCCCTCGACTGCAAATCGGAACGTGTGGCCGGGAATACCGGTAAGAGTGATGCGTCGAATGACCGGCTGCGCCATAACCGATGGCGACCAAAGCTGCAAATGACCGGCTCGATACTCCCCAAGTTGAAAGACGGCTTCCAACTCGGCAAGTGACCGAAACTGCCGCGCGTCACAATCGGAACTGCGAAGACAACTCATAAAGGACGACATCGGTTTCAGAGAATAGAAACCGAATAAGGTCTCGCAGGTCGTCGCCCAATGAATAGAAATCGAGGTTCGCCATGAAATGTCCGAAGTCCCCTAAAGACCTATTTCATCGCGCGTATTGTACCCGCTAGCTCGTCGAATGATCTGCGACGCGCAAGTCTAGCCTCAACCTCTGCCCCGAAGAAGCACACTAGATAGTCCAGGCCAACCCAAATAATGCTCCATCCGTGTTCATCTGTGGTGCCTGCCGTGTCTTTGTCCACATTAGTGTCCATTAGCGCGTATCAGCGGTTGAACCCTTTCCGCCCTGGACTCCATCCGCACCATCTCTGACTGATCCCAAAAATCCCCTTGACTTTTATTCCTAGACTGTCTGAGAATACAGGCATGGAAGAAATCACTGGCGACAAATTGCGAGGGCATTTAGAAACCATGGTCCTTTCCACCTTGGAACACGGAGAGGCCCACGGGCTGGAAATCCTGCGCCGCCTGGAGCTAGCCGGCTGCGGATTGCTGCGGCTCAAAGAAGGCTCGCTGTATCCGGCGCTGTACCGCTTGGAATCGGCTGGCCAAGTGCAGGCGGTCTGGGAAGAAGAGCCGCACGGCCGCCGCGGCGCCCGCCGTCGCATCTATCGGCTGACTGCCAAGGGAAAAAAACAATTGAACGCGGGGCGCGTTGAATGGCGACAATTTGTCAGCATTCTCGGAGCGATTCTGGCAGCGCCCGCGTGATCGAGACCGGCATGTCGCCAAATTGAAAGGTCGTCGCAATGTTCAAAAACTTTAACGACGCATCCCGTCACATCATCACCGTCGCAGAGCACGAAGCCCGTGGCTCCAATCACGAATATATCGGCACAGAGCACATTTTGCTTGCCCTCATCGCAGAGACCCTCCGGCCGCATCGCACTGGCGCTTAAAAGCACTCGGGGTCGAGCCAAGTGCCGTCCGTGCCGAAATTGAAAAAATCGTCATTCGCGGCCCAGCGACGGTCTCTCTAGGCAAACTGCCCCTGACGCCGCGTGCCAAACGTGCCATCCAGTGTGCCACCGACGAAGTCAAACAAATGGGCGAATCGCGCCTCGGGCCCGAACACATTCTGTTGGGCCTCATGCGCGAGCCCGACGGCGTCGCTGGGCAGGCGCTGCGAAATCTCGGACTCGAAACCCAGCAAATTGTCGGCGAAGTCTTTCGTACGCTGCTGGAACAAATGAAAATTGTGGAACGCGCCATCCGCAACGTGCCCGCCGGCGTCGCCTGGAAGCGAAAACGCCGCGAGGAACTTCTGGCGCACCTTATTGAAATTTACGATGAAGAACTCGAGCGATCGCACGATCCCGTCGTCGCCATGAAGCAAGCCGCTCGGCGTTTCGGCGACCCGGCCGAGTTGACCGCCGAGTTTTCTGCCTCGCTAACGGCCGCGGAGCGCCGCGCGTTTTATATCGAACGCTGGTTCGGCTGGCAAGCGCCCGAATCCGTGGCGCGACTACTTGCTTCGCCAATCGATCCTGTCATTCAGTTGCGTCGCATTGATTGCCGTGTGGCCTGCTGCTGTGGCCGCATTTACATTCGGATGGCGCACCTTCAATTGGCAGGTGGCCCGCACAACCGCTGCTTTCTTATTGCTTGTTCCGGTCGCACAATTCCTTTTAGGTCTTCTTTACTTCAAATGTCGCGATGCTTTGTTTGGTCCAATCTGGGCTCGTAAATCCACTCAGAGCGCCGCCTTGTATCTTGCACTGGTATTCGCGACGGCATTTTTAGCCGGCATCGGCTTCATTGCGTTGAACACGTTGGATCTCGCTCGCATCGGAGAATCCGTGGGCGTCATGGGCGGCCTCGCGTTGTCCATCACGGCAATTGTTTTATTTATCGCCCGCACTCGCGGGCCGCTCGAAATCCGCGATACCGTCTGGGCCTGTATGAATCTCGAAACGCCCTCCCATACTACGTCTGAAACACAAGCATGAACGACTCCATTTTGGCCGACCTGCAAATTCTCGTCGAACGAGCGGTTCGGCCCGTGCGGACAGCCTCTCTCCGTAAAGATAAGATTCGCCAAGAACTACTCGCCCATTTGACCGCCGTGTATGAACAGCATTTCGCCCGCCATGGCAATGAGATCGAGGCCCTTCACGAAACACTCTCGCGTTTTGGTGAGCCAGCGGAACTAGCCCGCGAGTTGCAAGCAGCCATTTCCTGGAAGGAAAGAGCAATGTGTGCCTTCGAGCACTATTTCCATTGGCGTCCAGGCGAAACGGGATTGCGTTATCTGCGAAGGTCTGCCGTCATGCTGCTGCTATTGAACCTGACGGTGATGTCGCTGACCTTTGGAATCGTCGAGTTGCTTCAAGTGATTCCAGCGCGCGAGTTTTGGATGCGGCTACGGGGGGCAGGGTCCTTTTTGCTGATCCAGTCGGCCGAAATTCTCCTACTGGGAATTGTTTATTATCAAATGCGCGAGGCCATGTGCCGCGGAGCATTCGCGAGCTCGATTGTCTCCGTTTCGCTGGTGGCTTTTTTCTTGCTGAGCACAGGAGAACTGACAACGGATATGGCGGCGTGTTGTTACAGAATGCTTGCCTGCGCCGTTGCGCTTCCGCTATGTATGGCGGCGATTTGCTATTACTTTGGTCCGGCACAACTGCGCCATAGAGAATGGGAACTCTTGGAGATCGCTAGCTAACGTTGTTTCGTCCGATAGAAATTCCGATCCCATCCCGCTTGGCTATTTTTTTAAAAGTCCTTTATACCTTTTGAACTTTTCGTTGTTGCCTGGCGTCCTGTCCGTTGTAAAGCCAAAGGAGACGCCTTGCCGCCCGACAAACAAATCCTCGAATCGGCGCTGCTAGTCACCCGCTGGCAGCGTGGCGACCGCTCGGCATTCGAAGGAATTGTGAAGTTATGGGAGCAATCGCTTTTCTATTACCTGCGCCGTCTCGCGCCATCGGAAAGCGACGCCTGGGAGTTGCTGCAGGAAACGTGGCTCAAATTGTTTCGCTCGCTTTCGAAGCTACGCGATCCTCACACTCTGCCCGCTTTCCTTTACACCACAGCCAGAAATACCGCGATCAGCCACCTCCGCAATCGCGAATTCGATAATAAAACATTGGAGCACGAGTGCCTTGGCGATGATTCTGCCGACGATGAAATATCCTCAATCGACGACGCCGAGCAAGTACATCATGCCTTAGATCAGCTTCCACTTTTGCAGCGAGAAGTTCTGACGCTGTATTTTCTTCAAGATTTATCATTGGACCAAATTGCCGCCCTGCTCAACGTGCCAGTCGGCACCGTCAAATCACGGCTCCATTACGCGAAATCAGCCATCCGAAAAATCCTTTTGCAAGGAACTGAATATGTCCGATAAACCTTCGGAATTTCGTCAAAAGCTTTTCCAGATGCAGGAAACAACGCCCGCGCTGCGCGATGCTTATCAACAAGAAATCGAAGCCATGCTGAACCCTGACCTCACGTTCCGCAAAGCATTGCCCAGAGTTATTTTGCTGCTGGTGATGCTTTTGTGTCTCGCGGGCATTGTTTGGGCAACATTGTTTTATCGTCCAGGACCGCTCATCTTATGCGGCTGGGTTGCGCTGGCGATTGGACTTGCCGGAGCATCTGCCGTGATCATCCGAGATCTGTGGCGGCGAAAGCATTCCACGGTTTCGCAACTTTCGATCGCGCGAATCCTTACGGTCGCCGCGGGAATACTGACAGTGGTAGCACTCTTGAAGGGCATGAGCGCGCCTTCCGATCCCAAGGCGATCTTTGGCGCGTTTTATGTATTCGTGTTCTATTTTGCCTGCGTGGCCTGGGTCCTCGAAGCTCGCATCGCCGCGGCCGAACTAGCATCGCGGGAGCAAATGCTCCGAATCGAATGTCGCTTGGCAGATCTTGCTGAACGTCTTCAATCGCAATAATTCCGTAGCGAAGTTTCGCCCTGGTTAGCAAATCTACCAATACATCCAGTTCCAATAATCGGCTAGAATTAGCGAATTAACAGTAATTGGCCCAGTCACATACACGTCCTTTTGAAAAGGAACGATCCATGAGAGCCACTTTTATTCGGTTGATTGCGTTACTGGCATTGATCGCGGTCGTTCCCAATCCCTCCTCCGTCCTCTCGTCAGCGTGGGCCGAAGACAATGCCTCCAAAACCGCCGACTCAAAATCTTCCGATTCAAAAGCCACCGATTCCAAATCCACCGACACCGCCAAAAACATCGTCGCCGTTTTCAATCTCAAAGGCGAATTGCTCGAAACGCCCCAAGACGAAACCTTTTCATTGGGCGACAAGAAAACGACCGCGCTAAAAGACCTCCTCGAACGCTTTAAGAAAGCGCGCGACGATAAAAATGTCAAAGCAGTCGCCATCACGTTGGACGAAGCCTCCATGGGCTGGGCGCAAATTGAAGAATTGCGCCAAGCGATTGCCGACCTGCGCTCCGCCGGCAAAGATGTTTATGCTCACGCCGACGACATTCACCTGGGCGGCTATCTCCTCTTCTGTGGCGCAACCCAGCTTAACGTCGCCCCTACCGGCGATGTCTGGCTGACCGGCCTGCATGGCGAAACGCCATATCTGCGCGGCCTGCTGACGAAAATCGGAGTCACACCCGATTTCCTCACCTGCGGCGCCTATAAAAGCGCGGCCGAACTGTTCATGCGCGAAGGCCCCAGCCCTCAAGCCGAGGAAATGACCAATTGGCTGCTCGATAGCCTGTACGACACTTCCGTCAAGCTCATCGCCAAAGGACGCGGCGTCGAAACCGACAAAGTGAAAAAATGGATCGACGATGGCCCTTACACCGCCCGCCGGTGCGCGAAGCCGGGCTCATCGATACCTCGGTCTCGTTCGAAGAATTTCAGGCCGGCATCAAACAGCGCTTCGATGGCAAAGTAACTTTCGATCCCAAATTCGGCCGCAAGGAAGAGCCGACGCTCGATTTCTCTTCGCCGATGGGAATTTTGAATTTCTACGCCCAGCTTCTCGGCGGCAATAAAGCCAAATCGCACAAGACCGCGGTGGGCATTGTGTATGTCGAAGGACCTATCGTCCTGGGCACTGCCGAAAGCAGCGTGCTCCAGCCCGGCGCCAAAGCTGCCGCCAGCACTACTATTCGCCGCGCGCTCGATAAAGCCGCAGCCGACGATTCGATCAAGGCCGTCGTGTTGCGCGTGAATTCCCCCGGCGGATCGGCCACCGCCAGCCAGGTTATCCTCGATGCCACCAAGCGGCTCAAAGCCAAAAAACCGCTTGTCGTGTCGATGGGCAATGTCGCCGGCAGCGGCGGATACTTCGTCGCTTGCGGCGCCGACACCATTTTCGCCGACGACGGCACCATCACCGGCTCCATTGGCGTGGTTGGCGGGAAGTTCGCCACGACCGAAATGTGGAACAAAATCGGCATCTCCTGGAAGGAATACAACCGCGGAACCAACGCGGCGCTTCTAAGCTCCGGTCGCCCCTTCACGCCCGAACAACATAAGCTCGTGCAAGATTGGATGGATGAAATCTACGGAGTGTTCAAAAATAATGTGACCACGATTCGCGGCGACCGGTTGAAGAAGCCCATTGACGAAATCGCCGGCGGCCGCGTCTATACCGGCAAGCAAGCGCTCGATTTGGGCTTGGTCGATAAAATCGGCGGTCTCGACGACGCTGTGAAATACGCTGCCTCACAAGCAAAGATCGAGAAGTACGAATTGCGCGTAGTGCCGGAACCAAAGAATTTCTTGGAAAAGCTGATGGAGCAGAGCACCGGCGACGACGACGATGAAATTGCCATTGGCGCAAACCCGGCCGCCGCGCAGGTTGCGAATGTCAGCTTAATGAACGCCGCACTACCGTACCTGCACGATATGGACGCGACGAAAGTCGATGCCGTGTTGCGAGCGCTCACGCAGCTCGATATTCTCAAACGCGAAGGCGTCGTGCTAATGACGCCCGAAATCCTTTGGGATGCCAGCGGAAAGTAACGCCGCCCGTTTTTTGGCTAAAACATAACACGATTGTCTCATTTCGGCTTTTTCCTGCTATTAACGTGGAAAAGAGCAGGGGATATCAATCATGCGTGCTGGCTTTGCAGCTTTCATCGCCGTCGCCCTCGTCGCTGTGCTATGGGCTTCCTTTGCCCATGCCGAAGAAGTCGTAAAAGCCACCGGCACCATCGAGCCAGTCCAGGTGGTCGATGTCAACGCTCACATTGCGGGCATTATCGAAACGCTTGGCGTCGATCCCGAAAACCCGAGCCAACCGATCGCCGCCGGTACTCGCGTGAAGAAGGGCACCGTTTTAGCCAAACTCGATTCCAACCTGGCGGAAGCGGCAGCGGAAAAGGCCAAAGCCGATCTCAATCGCGCCGTCGCGGAACTAACGCTGGCCAAGGCAAAGCTCGCGCTGGCCGAGCAGGAAACGGCTCGTGACCGCGCCCAGGCCGAAAAAACAAATGATTCCTCATCACTGGAAATCGACAAAGCGAAACTTGATATCGCCAAGGCGGGCGTCGATTGTGCGGTCGCGGGCTGCGAGCAATCCAAAGTCGCGCTCAAAGCCCAAGAGCAACAGCTAGATCAGTATGTACTGCGCTCACCCATCGACGGCATCCTGCTCGACTGCCGTGTGCGTCCCGGGCAACTTGTCACGGCCTCGCCAAAGGACCCAAGTCCCTTCATTGTTGGCGACGATTCCAAGTTCCAAGTTTGGGCCTCCATTTCCGAAAGCGATATCGGCCTCGTAACCGTGGGCCAACCCGTTCGCTTCACCGTCAGCGCCATTCCGAACGAAAAATTCACTGGCCGCATTGCTCAAATTCGCCTGAGCGCCGTGACAGCACGCGACACTGTGACCTACACGGTCGTCATCGATGTCGATAAGACCGACAAGAAACTGCTTCCCTACCAGACCGCCGAAGTGCAAATTGTGACCAAGCGGTAGTCATTTCTGCGCGCCAACGCCAAGATCGCCCCTGCGGCCCCTAAAGTTCACCCCACCGGCGCAATCGAATCGCCAAAGTTTTTCATCCAGCCGCTTTTTCGCCGTGGCCGACGAATCTGATACGGCACAGGGGGCAAACTGGCGAGTCATGGAGGGTGCATGCGATGGGCGGACTCAAGTCGGGAATTATTTCAATCTCAATCGACGCGACGCAAATTTCAGACGACCCGGCGGTCGTCTCGATCCCAAGTGCTGCTGGGCCGCTCGAAGAACTCATTGACTGCTTCACTGCTCGCAGCATCCCCGCCACTTGGGCTTTTAGCGATCCGAGCCGTGCTGCCATTGCCTGCCGGCAGCTTACCGACTTTGCCTCAGTTCAAGAAATCGCACTGCTTCTCGATCGCCGGAATTCTGAGATGGAAATTTCGAGAAGCGAAATTGCACGATGTATCGCCCAGCCGATTCAAGATGCCGCCGCCGCTGGGCTAAGCGTTTCCTCATTAGTCGCCAGAGGAAAATCCGTCGAACAACACGTCGATTTACTTGCCAAGCATGGCATCACGATGATATGCGCTCACAATTCCATCGTGCGTTCGCCACGCAGCCAGCATCGGGCGCACCAGTTTGCTGGCACACTGCAATTGCTACGCTACGGATTGTGGCACATCCCAATGACGCACTCGATTTCGGGCGGCAATTGGTTGGAGTGCCTTCGCCAATCAACCGCGCTGCGTCGAGCCATCACGCGCCTAAGCAAAGGGCAGGGGGGGCTGTTCCACATTCGCATCGATGCTGCGTCCACCTCCCATGGCAAGCCCGCGCGCACACTACGAATGGTCATTCGCCTAGTCAAGCAAGTCGATCGGCTGCGCGCCGCCGGGCGAATCGAGGTCTTAAATCTGCGCGGCATTGCCCAGCGGCTAGCTCCCAAACGCTGCGTCGCCGCAAAATCGATCCTGCGCGCTGCTTAAAAACGGAAAGCGGGCCTTTTGCTAGCTGCTTTGCAGCTTCACGTTTGCTCGCGGTAAGCCGACCAGCTCAGATATCCCAGGACTAGTCCGCAAATGATCATGCCGATGTCCATGGCCGAACTGGCACTCGAACCGCCAAAGGGGATGCCTAAAGCCAAATCGAGGGCGAATAGCAAAAGGAGCAGGGCGGCAACAAACATCCCCACGATAGTCAAAGCTTTGGGCATGCAAGCGTGTCCCCGAAACCCCTAGCGGCTGTTGTGCAAACGTCCTAATTTAGTCAATTTCACTAGTCTAGTTCAACGGGCCGGGGGCGTTAGAATAAAATCGTCGTTCAACCGAGTTTTTGCGAGTTTTTTCGCTCTTTCTGAGCATCAATGCCATGGCGCTGTCGCGGCACGAGCGATGGGACCGATTCCGCAGCCAAATGCCTGTCACCAAGCATTGGGCCTACTTCGACCACGCGGCCGTCGCTGCGCTGCCCAGTGGCGCCCACGATGCCATTGCAAAGTGGCTTAAGCAGGCCTCTGATGATGGCGGCCCGGCATGGATGGACTGGGAAGACAAGCTCAACCGCGTTCGAAATACTACGGCTGCGATGGTGGGCGCGGCCCAAGAAGAAATCGGCCTAATCAAAAGCACAACCGAGGGGGTAACGTGCGTCGCCGAAGGGTTTCCCTGGCAGCCGGGGGACAACGTGGTGCTCCCTGCCGACGAATTCCCCTCCAACCAATATCCTTGGATGAACCTCGCGTCGCGCGGCGTTGAAGTTCGCCGCGTGGCAGCCGACGGCGTGGGAATCGACCTCGACCGCCTGGCAGTCACTTGCGACGACCGCACGAAAATCGTCGCCCTGAGTTGGGTGGGTTTTTTAAGCGGCTGGCGTGCTGATTTGGATGCCGCGGCCGAAATAGCGCACCGCCGCGGCGCGCTACTATTCGTCGATGTCATTCAAGGCCTGGGGGCGTTTCCGCTCGATGTGCGACAGGCCCAAATTGATTTTTTTGCCGCCGATGGGCATAAATGGATGCTTGGTCCCGAAGGGGCCGGCGTCATGTACATTCGCCGCGAACACTTGGATAAGCTGCGACCCTTTGGGCTCGGGTGGAACAGCGTGGCCCAGGGGAGCAACTTCACGCAAATCGAATTGAAACTAAAAAATTCGGCCCAGCGCTATGAAGGGGGCTCGCCCAATTCCGTCGGCTTCGCCGGCTTAAGCGCCAGTTTGGAACTGCTCAATGAAATCGGCATCGACGCGATCGGCCGGCGGCTTCTCGAAATCACCGCATTGTGCTGCGAGCGGCTTATAGACATTGGCGCTGTCATCGTTTCGCGACGCCAGCACGACCAGAACTGCTCGGGAATCGTGACGTTTGAGTTCCCAGGCTGCAATTCGCTGGCCATGAAAAAGCATTGTTTGGCCAAGCACGTGCTCATCAGCCACCGCTCTGGCAAATTGCGCATCAGCCCGCACGCTTACATTAACGACGACGACATCGATCGATTGATAGCTGCATTGTCGGAGGCAAAACCGATTTGTCGCGCGAGTTAAGCGACGTTATCATGGCAGCCGATTTCTGATTGCTCGTCCAGCACCCTCCGCAATCGAACCCTGATCCCTAAAACCAAAACCCCGAACCCTAAGTCCTGCTGGCATGGCTCAAAACGACTCTCGCACCGCCGTTTACACCGGCTCATTCGACCCGATTACGTTGGGCCATATCAACGTCATCGAACGGGCCAGCCGCTTGGTAGATCACCTGATCGTTGGCGTCGGCATCAATCTCGAAAAGCAGGCGTTATTTTCTCCGGACGAACGAGTCGTCCTGGTCGAACGTGCCACGCGGCATTTGCCGAACGTCGAGGTGCGGGAATTCGGTGGTCTGGCAGTGCATTTTGTGCGCGATTGCGGCGCGCGCGTCATGTTGCGCGGCGTGCGCACGTTAACCGATATCGAAGCCGAATTCACGATGACGTTGGCGAATCGCAAGCTCGACCCTGGCATCGAAACCGTTTTTCTTATGGCCGACGATCAGTTTTCTCACGTTTCCAGTTCGCTCTTGAAGCAGATTACGCCGCTGGCGACCGACGACGAACTGGCCCGATTCGTGCCGCGTGAAATAATTCCCGAGCTTCGACGCTTGTGCCCACCGCCGAAATGATTGTGAACCAACCGGACGGGGCACGTGTCGCTTAACAGGTACCGCACCGCCCCAATTTACTTAAATCGCGCCATGGCGACTGCCGTTGAAACCATTCGCATTATTCCCGCGAGCTGGGAGCATCTTGAGAGTTTTCGCCAGTGTGTCGATAGCGTTGCGCACGAGCGCAAGTGGCTGGGCGCGGTGGAGGCCCATTCGCCGGAGGAGACCCGGGAATTCGTCGGCAAAATGATCGCCGACGATGCCTCCATGTTTTTCGCGCTCGATTGTGATCGCGTCGTGGGCTTTATCGATATCAAGCCGAACCCACAGGAGGGGAGCCGCCATCGAGGCTTGCTCGGCATGGGGGTTCATGCCGACTTTCGCGGTCGCGGGATCGGCAAGCGATTACTTGAAGCGGCGCTAGAGAAGGCGAAGCGGAGCGGCTTGATGCGAATTGATCTTTGTGTCTACGGCGCAAACTCGGCCGCGTACGCCCTATATCAAAGGTTTGGCTTTAAAGAAGAAGGTCGAATGGTCAAAGGCCGCTACATCGACGGCGAATTTGACGACGTGACACAGATGGGGCTGATCTTCGACGAGAACGTGCCTCGATGAAAACATACGGCTGCGGCCGCGGGACCGGCCGCCGCCCTAGGCCAATGAAAATTTCGACATAGTCATGCAATTCAAGGGAAAGGTTCGTGAATGCTATTTGGAACTTGTGCAAGATTTTCTTCTTGCCTCTATTCGATCACAAAGCCAGCTGGTGCAAGCCCAGAAAGTCATGGATCATCTCCTTGCCAATGGAAGGCTCAACGATGGCGAGGAAATGTATTTGGATGCGCTGAGCGATCTTGTTGGGATTTACGAAGATCGACGTTACCGAATCGAACCAGCTTCTGACGCCGATATGCTCCGCCACTTCATGGATGCGAAGGGCATCAGTCAAATTGGGTTGCACCGAGAAACTGATATCCCGAAATCAACGATCTCAGAAATTCTCGCCGGAAAAAAGACTTCTAGTCGGCAATTGATCCACCAGTTGGCCGACTTCTTCAAAGTCGACGTCAACGTACTAGCGGCAACTTTTTGACCAAATCGACCGCTGACCGATCAGTGTCGTCCGTATTTTTTCGCTTCCTGCTCCAAATCTGTGCGCAGCTCGGCAAGCTGCTGATCGGTGATTTTGGGCGCCGACTGTTTCAAGATGTTCGCCAGATAATCGAATTCCTTCGGCAGCGTCGGATAGCCCATGTTGCCGTCGGATGTGTCCCAGTCGGTAAGTTTCTTACCGTCGGAATCTAAAATCGCGCACCACGGAATTCCGCCATTCGTGCTGCGATATTGTTTCATCACTTCCTCGCCATGCGCAAATCGGCTGCGGTCAATTCGCACAGGCACATAGTACGCTTCGAATACGTCCGGATGCCGATCGAAAAACCGCGCTAAAATTCGGCACCACCCACAGTATGTGCCCGATTCTTCAAGCAGCACTTGCTTGCCTTCTTGTCGAGCTCGATTGCAAGCGGTAGCCAGCAATTCCTTCGCATCAGGCCGCGGCAAAGCATGGGCCTTTGCAAATTCACGCAGTTCTTCGTCGAGTCGCCTTGCTGTCAGCAAATGCTTCTAGCGGCAGTTTTTTGGATGCCAGAACACCGTTGTCGCTGGCAAGCACCACGAGCGACAGCGGTTTGAGCTGTTCCACATCCAAGCCGTACGTCGCCTTCAAAATATCCATCGACGAACGGTCGTCGGCCGAGACTGACAACTGTTCGTAGTCATCGAGCAACTCGACTAGCGGAACATCGGCCGAGTGACCCTCGCGAAGTTGCACATAGTTGCGTGCCGAATTGCTTTGCGGATCACCAACAATCAGAAGAACTCGCAGTGCCTGCGGGCCGGCGAATTTTTGCGCGCTATCCACCAGCTTCGCGAAGTCGTCGCGAGTGCCGAAGTATTTCGCGGTTCGTTCCGCCAGCGTTGGTTCTGGCTTAGGCATTCGCACTTCAAACTCGGTCGTTTGGGTGTTTTTCGGCTCAATGCTTGCCAATCGCCGAGACCGCCCGCCTCCCATGGGAAGGTCTACGTCGTACGACAACCCGGGAACGAGCCCCGTAAGCGTGAATTTTCCTTCCGCATCGGTGGTCACCTTTCCGCCAAAGGCATTAGCCCATGGCGAGTCCGGCTTTGTTTCGTCGGCAGGAACTCGTACCGCGTAGCTCAGTTCTTGATTCGTCGTCGGTGCACCGTCAGCGTCTAGAAGCGTTCCCTTTGCTAGCGCCGCAGGCGCGAGCGTCAGCGTGATCTCCGATTTATCCGGTTCTAGCCGCAGGCCCACTGCCAGCTTGCCGTCGGCACTCTTTGCCACAAGTTGGACCGGCACATCAAGACGGTGTGCTTTCCAGTTTCCGTCAGCGTCGGTCGTTGTGTGAACGTGGCCAAACATTTTGGTCTCGCGCACGGCGTGTGCTTCGATCTTTGCCCCGGCCACCGGTTTTCCATTTTGGTCAACCACCTTGCCGAGCAATTCGCTGGTTGCCGGGGCATTTGAATCCTGAGATTGTGCCGGCGGCACGTTGGGCTCGTCGCCGGCATATAGATGCGGCGTGACCAAAAGCGCTAATGTATACCCCGCGATGCTGATCACAGAAGCCCGCAAGAACGCGGAGAAGTTCTTTCGCGCGCGATCGGATAGGCTCATATAGCACCTAGGCTGAAAAGTAACTGTCCTTCCGCGGCCACGATTATCGCTTGTTGAAACCGCACATTCAATCTGCGCAGCTAGCTTTCTAGTCTCTTTCTCATCAAAGTGTAGCGTTGTATCCGCAGTGCCGTAGGTAGGCGAGGCATTGGTTCGGGGGGAAGTGGTCAGGCATGCTTCCCAGCAGGGTCCAGAGACCATCGACGGTGCGTTGACCGGCGCTGCGGAGCAGCCATTTGAGTTTGGAGAACACCAGTTCAATGGGGTTCAAGTCGGGACTGTAAGGGGGTAGATAGACGACCTGCGCTCCAGCCGTTTCAATGGCCTGACGAACACCGGCGACTTTGTGCGCGGCCAGATTATCCATCACGACGATGTCGCCTGGACTGAGCGTGGGAACCAACTGTTGCCCGACGTACGCCAGGAACACGGCTCCATTCATCGCTCCGTCGACCACGACCGGCGCGGTCAATCCATCGTGACGCAGTGCTGCCACGAAGGTCGTCGTCTTCCAATGACCGTAGGGCACCTTGGCCACTAAGCGCGTTCCGCGTCGAGAGCGGCCATAGCTTCGCGCTAAATTGGTTTTGGCCCAGGTTTCGTCGATAAACACCAGCCGCCGCACGTCCAATCCGATCATCTGGGCCTGCCAAGCGGCGCGACGCTCTTGGACATCCGGACGATCTTGTTCTGCGGCACGAAAGACTTTTTTTTGAAGGTCAATTGCAAAGCCCGCAGCGCCGGGCTAATGTTTGCGGGCTGACTTGGATTCCCAAGCGCTCCCCCAGTTCGCGCAACGTGGCGTCGGGCTGTTGCTCGACCAATTGTTGGAGTTGCTCTGCGTGTGCCAGCCAGCGCGGCGGGTGCTTGTTCCCTGCTCGACGTGGAGCCACTTCACCGTTTTCCCGATGGCGTTGCTTCAACCGCCGCACCCACGACTCGCTGACCCGATACTTCAACGCCACTTCACGAGTGCTGCCACCGCCCTCACAATCCTCCAGCACACGCTTCCGCAAATCGACCGAATAGGCTTGCATGACAAGTCCCTCCTTGATGACTTGCCACGCACTTTACCCAATCGACGCAGAGGGCGCTAGAGGTTCTTGGAATGCGCTCTAGCCTGCGCGTGGGTATCAAACCAGGGGGCAGAAAACCGGGACAGGCCTAATTGTTGGTGTTGAACTACGATCCAAACGGCAGCCGGACGTAGTTGAATGCCGTGATGGGGAGTGCCGATTCACTGGCGGTCGGGTGCAAAAACAAGCCGGTCTGCGGGGAATTCGAAAACAACCGCTAATTCTTCCCGCCGTTGCCGTCTTCTTCGCGGTTCAAGTAGCGCCGCAGATAACGCGCCCGTTCGATGTTGCGGTCGGCGGTGTTTAGCTCCACTCCGCGAAGTTTTTGCAAATGGGCGGGTTGAGTCCGAATGAATAGCTCGTTCAGTTTGGGCAGCGACAAATCGGGAATCAGGCCCAGGTTTATTCCCATGCGCACCTTGGAGAGCAAATGCATGGTCTCTTCGGAGCTAATTGTCTGAGCCGTGCGCAAAATGCCATAAGCGCGGCTCACCTGGTCGTGCACGTTTTGCTGGCTTTCTTTGATCAAGAAATCGCGGGCCTCGCGCTCATAGTGAATGATCGCCGGCACTACGTCGGCCACTTGCTCGACAAGTTCCAATTCCGAGCGGCCTAGCGTTTGCTGGTTCGAAATCTGGTAAAAATCGCCCATCGCTTGCGAGCCTTCGCCGTACAATCCGCGCACTGCCAGGCTGATCTTCTGCAAGCTCCGAAAAACCTTTTCAATTTGTTTCGTGAGCACCAAGGCCGGCAGGTGCATCAGCACGCTCACACGCACTCCGGTGCCAACATTGGTCGGGCAGGCGGTCAAATATCCCAGCCTCGGATGAAAAGCGTAGGTCACTTGCTCGGAAACCAAGTCATCGATCCGGTTGATTTGTTCCCATGCGCCTTTCACGTCGAGCCCGCTGTGCATGCACTGAATTCGCAAATGATCTTCCTCGTTGATCATGAGGCTGATTTGCTCCTGCGGGTCGATCACCACGCCGCGGGCGCCCTGCGATTCGGCATGTTCGCGGCTGATAAGCTGCCGTTCGACCAGAAACTGCCGGTCGAGCCGATCTAAATCGCTCACATTCACATACAGCAGTTCGCCCGTGGTCTGCTGAATTTTCGTGACCCGATTGCGCAAATGCGCTCGATGTCCGCCCGATCTTGATCGGAAGCACGCGTAATGAAGGGGAACTCTGCGAGATTCCGCGCCAGCCGAATGCGCGTACTCATGACGATATCGGCCTGCGGGCCGCTGGCTCGCAGCCATTCGCCAATCGAATTGGTAAGGTCGCTAAGTTCCACGGTGATTAGGTGTTTGGTCTGTGTCTGAGTGCCTGAAATCGTCTTCAAACTTCGTTGCTGACCGGAGGCGGCAGGGTGGAAGTCGAAACCAATGCCGTCTCTATTCTACCACTACCGCAAAATCTATTTCCAAAGAAATCAGCCCGCGATCACGATACACCTAGGCACCTAGACTGCCAGTCACCCAGCCTCATTCTTTCGATTCTTCAACGCGTTTGATTTCGTCGCGCAGCTCTTTCGCCCGTTCGTAGTTCTCTTGCTCGACGGCCTCTTTCATTTCGCGGCGCATACGAATTAGCTCAGTCCGCTGCTGCGTGCCGCCGGCTCCATGTAGCGGTTTTTTCCCTTTATGCACCGTCTCGCCATGGATATTGGCAATCAGCGGCTCTAGTTCCTTTTCAAAGAACACATAGTCATGCGGGCAGCCAAGCCGCCCCTGATTGCGAAATTCATAGAAGGTAATGCCGCACACGGGGCAGGCCCGTTGATCGAGCCGCGCCAATTCTTCGGCAGTTTGCCCGACGGCTAACTGCTGGGCCAGTGCACCGGCAATCGTCGGAGCCGCCCCAGGTTCGCCTTCGCCTTGCGTCAGATAGGCGCGGGCGTGCTCTTCACAAAGGTGCAATTCGGTGTGCTTACCGCCCTCAAGCTCGGTAATGTGAAAAGTTGCCGGGCGTTCGCACTGTTGGCATTTCATAGACGCTCGAAAACGTACGGGGCGGGTTCCCAACGACGAACGAAAATCAGACGCCCACTTCGCGAAACATTAGAATATACGGAACACAAATCGCGATTTCGTGGACCTATTTTCACCAATCCAAAAGATCCCGATGGGATTCTAACGATGAGCCTAAAGGTGTCAAGGCGAACGGGCATCGAGCGTGCCGCTACTTCCCTTGCTGGCATGTGTGCGGTTTTCGCGCGATAGACTTGATACGAACATATCCAGCGGTTGGTTGTCTGCCATTCTCGCGCCTGCTATTCTGACAACGCCGCTCGTACTTCGGCCCGACCGAACGCAGACCGGATGAACAGCCATCCCTGAAAGCGGCTGCGCGTAAAAACAGCCACTTCCTCCCTGCTTATCACATAGTTCGCGTGTCAGCCATCGACGATTTATTTGCCCGGCTCCGCACCCAGCGCCGCAAAGCGCTCATGCCGTTTATTACGGCCGGCGATCCCGATTTGGAGTTTACCGCCGCGTTGCTAGAGGAGCTCGTGAAGCGCGGCGCGAGCCTTTGTGAACTGGGCATTCCCTACAGCGACCCAATCGCCGATGGCCCGGTTATTCAGGTCTCATACACCCGAGCGCTGGCCAAAAAAATCAAGCTCGCGCACATTCTCGAAATGGCCGCAAGCACGCTTCCGAAGCTCTCGGCGCCGGTGGTCACCATGGTCAGCTATGCCATTGTGTATCGGCATGGACTTGAACGGTATGTCGCCGACGGCCAAAAAGCGGGCTTTGCGGGGATGATCGTCCCCGATCTGCTGGTCGAAGAAGCGTCGCCGCTTGCCAGAATCTGCCGCGCGGCCGATTTCAGCCTGATTCAATTGATCACGCCAACCACGCCGCGCGACCGAGCACTTCGTATCGCCGAATCGACCACAGGCTTTATCTACTATGTTTCGGTCACGGGCATTACTGGCGAACGGCGCGAACTGCCGCCCCAACTCATCGACAACGTTGCTTGGATTCGCCAGCACACTCCGCTGCCCGTGTGTGTTGGGTTTGGAATCAGCACGCCCGAGCACGTGAAGCTGCTTGCGCCGGTGGCCGATGGTTTGATCGTTGGCTCGGCGGTCGTTCGCCGCATTGCCGCGGCTGGCGCGAAACCGAAAGCCGAGGTGTTGGCCGACGTGGGCAATTATGTGGCCGCTTTGCTTGCGGCACTGGCTTCAGCCCCCGCTTGAGAGAATGCCAATTGCTTCAGTTCGTGCTCGGCTTCCGTCCCGCGAATCAACCGCACCAAAAGCGGCGTGGTCATCATCGTCGTGACCAAGGTCATTAGCACCAGCATGCAATAAACGCTGGTTGGAATCACTTGCAGGCGGAAACCGATATTGATCACGATCAATTCCATCAAGCCCCGCGTGTTCATGAGCGCGCCCACACAAGCCGACTCGCGCAGGCATTCCGCCCAGCCAAGCGGCCAATCCGCAGCCGCCGAATTTGCCGGCAATTGCTACCAAGGTTACTGCGCGCGGAAATTGCCCACAATTGCCACGAATGAAGCGAACTGATGTCGGTTCGCAGGCCGGTATATGTGAAAAAGATCGGCAAGAACAACACCAGCACCAAGTCGCTCACGCGCTTGTAAACTGCATCACAGAACTCACGCTGGTCTGACATGGCCACGCCCAAAAAGAATGCGCAAAACAGCGCGAAAATACCAATTAAGTTCGTGGCGATCGCGCATAGCATCACGCCGGCCAATAGCAACGCCAAATGATTGAATGACAACTCCCCTTCGTTGCGCCGCACGATAGCTTGCGCCCAGCGCGTAAAAATCGGCCGGCCGAGCATGAGCATCAATGCCACAAAGAGGACCGTCAGCACGACCATTCGCAGCACGATCAAAAACTCGAAATGGCCATTCACGAGCCCGCTGACCATCGCCAACAATATCCAGCCGATCACATCGTCGAATGCCGCACAGGCAATGGTCATCCTTCCCAGCCGCGTGCACAGCAAATCGAACTCCACCATGATGCGAGCCAGCACCGGTAGCGCGGTAATCGACATCGCCACTCCCATAAATAATGCGAAACCGCGCAGATCGAAAGGTCCGCTACCCGAAGGATCCGATTCCAGCACAGGATGAATGAGTACTGCCAAACCAACACCTAGCATGAAGGGGACGAGCACCCCCGCAGCCGATATCAACACTGCCGTCTTGCCCTGCACCCTGAAATGCGAGCTGTCGGTTTTCAACCCAACCAGAAACAAAAGCAAAATCAGACCCAAACCCGCGAACGTGCGAAAAATGAAATCAATCACGGTCTGAAACAGCTTGGGGTCGACGCCACTGAGCGTGGGCTTAAAAATAAAATTGAAGACGTCGGGGAACAACCAGCCAAGCACCGATGGCCCCAGCACCAAACCCGCGACAATTTCTCCCACAACGCTCGGTTGGCCTATCTTGCGGAACAAGAGGGCGAACGCCCGAGCCGTTAGCAAAATAATCGTCAGCCGCCACAGCACCGGAAGCAGCATAGCTTCAATCGGCAGGTTCAATAGCGGCTGCAAAAAAACGCTCGAGTCGGCGGCAGCGAAAATATTGACCTGCATAGGCAAAAACCAGATCCAAAGGCACCCGGAAAAGCTGCCGCCCAGAATACTCCCCCGGCCAATTCTTATTCCCCGATTGCCATTCCGCAATATGCACGGTTTGTGTATATGATGAAGAAGAGCGGCTAAAGCCGCCGATATCGATTGTTGGCGGTTGCCTCTGCGGCTTCCGTGAGCCGTGGCGGCGCCCCTTGGTACCGGGTGACGCACCATGCACCCCAATCGCCATCACGAAACGCTGTACCGCTTCTTCGCCGGGCTAACCGAGTATGCTTTTCACACTCGGTTGGGCGTGCCCGATACCAAGCTGGTCGATTACTTGACCGATCTGTTGGCCCGCTTCGTGCGCTACGATGCGGCCATTAGCCTGCGCAATCTCACCGGCCAACGACTCAACGAAGTCGCCGGCATGTTGCTGGAGGCCCAGGCGCGAGTGGGCGATGCGCGCCGTGAAGCACATCGGCACATTGGCGATTTCACTTTGTTCTGGACCGGCGTGTACCCCGAGGCGCTTGGCCACCTGCAAGCCAGCCACAACAAAGATTCGTTTCTCGATTATTGCCAGCATGGCAAGCGGGCTTACTACATTGCCAGCACCATACCGCCTAGCCAACCGGATGATGCCAGCCACGTGCTCGAGCGCTTAAGCCACGATTTTGAACTGTGCGCTTACGGCTTGGGCGAAGTGCGGCGCGAGTGGGAACGCCGCGAGGGAGATTCGCCGCAGGGACCGATCCTCATCGAGTGACAGTTCCCATTTCAATCTGCTATACTTGTGGCATGGGCGCAACACATGTTACCGTAGCGATCTGTAATCCAGGCGCGCCTGAACGCCGTTGGGAAGGGTTGTTTCTTGTGGACACGGGTGCCACCGATTGCGTCGTGCCGCGGAACCGATTACTAGAGATTGGCATCCAGCCGAGCGGAAAACGAACTTACGAATTGGCCGATGGGACTGAGATCGTCCTTGAGGTCGGCGTCGCTCGAGTCGAATTCATGGGCGAGGTTGTCGGAGCTACAGTCATCTTTGGAAAAGACGACGTTGAACCAATTCTCGGCGTCACGCCGCTGGAAAGCGTCGGCATTGAAGTCGATCCGAAAAATCAACGGTTGAAACGGCTTCCAACGGTACGGTTGAAGTAGACGACTATACCGCGACAGGTTCCTTGATCTGGCTGACCCAAAAATATCAAGGCTATGGAGTCTCAAGGGCACTCGCAGATCGTTCGATTTGGCTTTGGTATGGCGGCATTCTTCTTCTTGATCAGTGGCCCAATCTGCGGTTACTTTCTCACAAGAATCTTTCTCGAAGCCAGAGCGAGCACCAACTGGCCATCTGTGAAGGGAACTTTGACGAGGGTTCAAATTGGGGAGACGGCAGTTGGACGTTTTTACTCAGATGTCGAATACCGGTTCCAGGTAGATATGAATGAGTACGTTGGGTCAAAGATCCGTGCATCTGACGGCGAATGCGACGTTCGTGATGGCGCGGTCCAAGCTATCGAAGGATTAATCGTGGGTCAGCCAGTAACGGTTTTCTTTAATCCGACGAACCCGCGACAATCTGTGCTTCGCCCAGGTGTTAATTTCCAGGATTATGTTCTGTTGATGGTGCCAATCCTGCTTTTTTGTGTCGGGATATGGTCCTGCAATTTACTGTGGCGAACGCGGCGCGGAGCAATCCGGTAGCATCGTTTTGCAATTGACGACACTCTTCGCTACGTCACCAGCATAAGCACATCTCCTGGTGCCGGCTTAGCTGTTGATCACTAGTCCGATTGATTGTGTTGCTTCGACCAGCTACCCTATACTTCGCTGTCGAGGTAACCGTGCATGAGGCAATTCAAATGGATCGAATGGAATCTCCAGAAAATTGATTCCCACGGCCTCACAGCAGAGGAAGTCGAAGCGGCATTCGATAATGTTTTCGATCTTCGGCAGCGCAAAGACGGTTCGTTTCAAATGTTTGCCATCACACGAGCCGGACGTAGAATTTGGGTGATCTGGCGATACGACATAGAGGAATCGGAAATCCCAGATATTTTCGGTGAACTAAACGACGCCCCAATCTTTGTCATTACCGCATACTAAAGCGATGCCGATGAACATGCCTCAACCTGATTCACGAAGCCCAGGACGCCGAATCAAAGACGAACGGATTGCCAGTGAACCTCCGCTCTCTCCGCTGGAGGTGCCGGTAGGCGCAACTCCGGCTCCGCTCGAAATCCACATCGGACGCCGACATCCTTTGGCAGTAGCCGGCGTAGTTGAAAACGGTTTAGTGCGTCCACTGGATCCGGATGTAAAGCTGCCGGAACACTCACGGGTTATTATTGTGGCATCCGATGCGATTTAAATCTGCTTGCGGATTATCAGCTTACCAATCCCTTCGTCACCAGCATAAACACATCTTCCAGCGTCGGCTCTTTGTCGTTAAAGCTGCGCACCGCCACGCCGCGCCGGGTCAGTTGTTCCAAGAGCCCCGCCACCTGAGCGTCGTCTCCCTCTAGCTCAACTGTCACGCGGTGATCTTCCACTTGCACGTTGCGCGTCTCCGGCAGGCTGCGTATGACCGAGAGCCCTTCTTCCATTCGATCGACAAACTTGATTTCAATGTGTCGATTCCGCCGAATGCGGCGGTAGACGTCGTCAATCGGCCCGTGCATCAACAGTTGCCCACGCTCGATAATGCCGATCGACGTGCAGCAATCGGCTAGTTCGCTCAAAATATGGCTGGAAATCAAAATCGTCTTGCCCATCCGCCGCAGCTCTTTCAGGAGCGCTTTGAATTCCAGCCGCGCACGTGGGTCGAGCCCGCTGGAGGGTTCGTCCAAAATCAACACCGGCGGATCGTGGACCAGCGTTTTCGCCAGGCATAGCCGCTGTTTCATTCCGCGCGAGAGGCTGTTCACGAAACTGTCGCGCTTGTATGTCAAATCGAGCAGCTCCAGCACATCGGAGATGACTTGCTTTCGCCGCCCGCGCGGGATTTGGTACGCCACGGCGAAAAAATCTAAAAACTCCCACACTTTCATGCCGTCGTAGAGGCCGAAGTTATCGGGCATATAGCCCACCACGCGCCGCACGGCCAACGGATCGCGCGACACGCTGTGGCCGGCCACGTTGCCATCGCCGCTGGTGGCCTTTAGTAGCGTGGCCAGGAAGCGGATCGTCGTGCTTTTTCCCGCCCCGTTGGGTCCGATAAAGCCGAATAGCTCTCCTTGGGCGATGGTGAGGTTCAAATTCTCAACCGCCATGAGGTCGCCATACCGCTTCGTGAAATTTACTAGCTCAATCATGCATTTGCAGCAGGGCAGGGGGTTAGGGAGTTGACGGACTAGCTTGGGGCGCCTCATCTGGCGACATATCGCTCGCATTAACGACATCGCGGCGAGAGTTCACATCGGGAACCGGATCGGAAAAAGGCGGTTCCACCAATTCGGCCACCACCAACGTCGCTCCGCGCGGAGTTTGTGAACTGGCGGGTTCGACTTGCAGTCCTGCGAGCGGCGACTTTATCACTGCAACCAACCTGGTTTCGCTGGGCTGTAAATGGCGCTCGCTGCGCACCAACTCGCAAAGCCCTTCTAAATCGAACGACGGCAACTTGCGACCGCTGTCGCCCGCGCTATCTGTTGGCGGAATTCGCTGTTGGTCAGTATCACTCGAGTCCCCGAATTTCACTCTCGCAATTCCACCTGCGGGTAGGCTTCCGATCCGGGCGGTTTGATATTGACCGTCCGCAGTGCGTCGAACCGCCACGGCTTGCTCCAATGGAAATTTCGTTCCATTGGAAATTTCCAAAGCATCATCGCGGCGAGCCGTATTTGCCGACACGTGAGCTTTGTACGAAACAGCCCCGCCCAAATCCAGCATTTCCTCGCTGTGCAACATGCCGGTCGAATTCGACGATACTTCGAAATCCGACAAACGCACCTTAGGCTCATTGCTATATGTAACCGTGTCGCGCGAAACGGCCACCCGCGGGGCCGCAGTGGGATCGGTCGCAAATGGCAGAATAACCATGCTTGCATTATCGCTGTGGATGTCGTAGGTCGTCGAAAGAGATGTGTACAGCGCTGTATACCGATCCAAGCACCCGCGCGCATATTCACTGCTCATTTCCAACACGCCGATTTCCGTCTGCGAGCGCGCAAAGCCGATATCTAATTGGGCCATCTTCACCACGGCCGCCATCGTGCCCATCGCGATCATTGGCGCGGCAATCCAAGCCCATTCCAATTTGCCGATGCTCCAAAACACCAGCCAATTGATCGGCACAAGCACAATCAAATACGCAATCGTCATCTTCACCACGAAATCAGTCCGCGGAATTTCAATGCCGGCGGCCTTTTGTAGCGCCCCCGCGCTGCATTCGCCATGCTGCTTGAATCGTTCCAGGCTCCCAGTGGCGGAGTGCTTGTCGTAAGCGCCGACTCCGGCACTATGCCGGCCATTCCCGCCGGGCCGCTATTGGGGCCACCGGGTTCCTCGCCCGCCAGGGCCACGAACTCTGAAGAAAAGCCTCCTTTATCGTTCCAATCGCGCGCCAGGTATCGCACCCGAGTGACCCATTGCGGATCGAGCGCATTTTTCGCGGCATCGGCCCAATCGACCGCCAATTCATCAAGCAACCCCGATTTTGAGAATTTGCGCGGCGGCCGCCCGAGCACGCAGGCATTGAAAAAATTATCGAAGCCCGGCCAATTCCAGAGCTCCCGTTCGGTCAAACGAAACGCCGTGACGACAATCCGGCCGCGTCCCACAGGTCCTTCCACAACCAAATCCGCGGCACCCGGCACGAATCGCGCGCCAGTTCGCGGCTGAATATCGACACCGCTCCAGGGATTCACTGGCGTTAGCGTCTGCTCCTGCGCTGCCTTCCCATTCGGCATCCATTTGTCGTTCAACTGCGCAAGCATGGCCGCCGAAATGCGCTTCGGTTCGCCTCCCGCGAACGGCAAATACGGATACAAATACATTTTCTCGTTGAGCGATGCCAGGCTATTGGGACCGCTGATAATTAATTGCCCTCCTTGGTGCAACCAATCCAACATAGCCTGCTGTTGCTCCAGGCTGAGCAATTCGGGATCGGCGTCGTCCCAAATCACATACGCAATGCTGCTCCATGCCAGCGCACTGGAGGGCAACGGCAGCGGCTTTTTCATAGGCGGCGCTACGACGCGATAATAATCGAGCGATTCTTCGCCGCGCGGCGCCCGCATCGAGTCGAGCGTTTCAAGCGGTCGATAGCGATCGGGATTGCTCGACACGACAACGAGAAAATATTGATACGGTTTCATCGCGACGAGCGGCTCAGGACCCGGCGTGGCCGCCAAACTGCCGCCGCGCGTCTGCAATTCGGTCGCCAACCAAGGCTTTTCAGGCAGCTCGGGCACGAAGAACATGAAATTGAAGAATTTCTCTTGTCCCTTTGGCAACGCTGCCGGCCGCTCGAACCGCAACCGATATGGCAATTCGGGATGCTCGGCGCCAGCGGCTGTGATGTTTTTCACCTCTGCGGAAAGATCGCCGACGAAATCGAAATTGTTTGCTTTTGTCGCGATCGCGGCTTCCGTCCAGTGTCCGGGCTTCACCAGCCGCACGTTTGCGGAACTCTCGTCGGTTTTTTGCGGCACAATGCTCAGCTTTACAGGATCAAAATCGGGTTTCTGCTTTTGGCCCGACGGAGCTTCTTTACTGTAGTTCTTCGACTCCACAGTTTTCTGCGCGGAATCATTGTGCGCGCAACCGCCGGCGCTAGTTGCCAACAACAGCCCGATCAGAGCAAGCGATCGTAATTTCAGCAAAGTCTGGAGCATGGCGCGGCGAAGAGGGTCCGGTAGTCCCACTTCAGTTTGAGTGTATCCTGAACGCGCCGCCGGTGGAAAGCTCCGCAAAGCGCATATGCCAGAGCGCCGATTTTGCCGTTTAGAGCTCGCGCCGGCGCTATAACCTGGCCCGCTGCTCGGTTAGTTCGATCGCTTTGAGCAGCCCCCGCGCTTTGTTCAATGTTTCCTGCCATTCTTCGCGCGGTTGGCTGTCGGCCACAATGCCTGCGCCGGCTTGCACGTAGGCGCGGCCGTCTTTCATCACGATCGTGCGCAGGGCGATGCAGGTGTCCATATTCCCGCTGTAATCGACGTAGCCCACCGCCCCCGCATACGGCCCGCGGCGGCACGGCTCGACTTCATCGATAATTTCCATGGCGCGCACCTTTGGAGCCCCGGAAACGGTTCCCGCCGGCAAACAGGCGCGCAGCGCATCGAACGCGTCTTTCCCTTCGGCTAATTTGCCGTTGACATTGCTCGTGATGTGCATCACATGGCTGTACCGCTCGATCGTCATCACGTCGGTCAATTCGACCGATCCGTATTTCGCCACGCGGCCCACATCGTTGCGCCCTAAGTCGACGAGCATCACATGCTCTGCCCGCTCTTTCGGATCGGCCAACAATTCCTTGGCAAGCTGTCGATCTTCCTCTTCCGTTTGCCCGCGCCGCCGAGTGCCCGCTAAGGGCCTCACCGTAATTTTGCCATCGACGACGCGCACCATCACCTCCGGCGAGCTGCCGACCAGCGTCACGCTAGGCGTGCGCAAATAGAACATGAACGGACTGGGGTTCACCACCCGCAGCGTTCGATAGATTTCAAACGGATGCGAACGAGTTTCGAGCTCCAACCGCTGGCTTATGACCACTTGAAAAATGTCGCCGGCGCGAATGTATTCGACGCATTTTTTCACCGCCCGTTCAAAATCGGGCTGAGTGAAAGTCGACTTGTAATTAATCGAAACGTCGCTACCCTGCCGAATATCGACCAGCGGCACATCGGCTGCCGGAGCGGCAAGCTTTTCGACCAATCGATCGACCCGCTGACACGCTTCTTCATAGGCGTTTTGCAAATTGCCGTAATCGCACCGCGCCATCGCCACCACAACGATTGTTTTGGTGATATTGTCGAACACCACCATGCGATCGTAAAATGCAAACGAAAGGTCCGGCAGTCCGCGGTCATCGGCCGGGCGCTGGGCAATTTCTCCGAGTAGCGCACCACGTCGTAGCCCGCGTAACCGATAGCCCCGCTGACAAACGGCGGCAATTCCGGTAGCCGCACCGCCCGCAGCGCGTCAACACGCTTGCGCAAATCTTCAATCGGATCGAGCGATTCATATTCCTCGAGTTTGCCGTCGCCGCTGCGAACCGTCACACGATGGCCGTAGGCTTCGACCTCCTGGAATGGCTCGGCGGTCAGGAAACTGTAGCGGCCGACCTTCTCGCCGCCGACCACGCTCTCGAACAGGCACGCCGACGACCCCGTGTCCAGTTTATGAAACGCCGATACCGGCGTGAGCCAGTCGCCAATTAGCCGCCGATAGACGGGCACCAAATGCACCCCTTGGGCCAAGCGCGAGAATGTTGCGAAATCGGGATAGTGCAAGCGAAGGTTCAGGGTTCGGGGTTCAGGGTTCGGGGTTCAGGGGCGGAGGTGAGGAGTCAGGGGGTCAGTTCTATCCAAACGATTCGCCGCGCAGCCGCGCTATTTCCGCCGCATCTTTATCGCCGCGGCCCGACAGGCAGATAACCACAACTTCGTCTTTTGCGCGTTTCGCCGCCACCTCGATTCCCTTGGCAATCGCATGCGAACTCTCCAGCGCCGGCAAGATGCCTTCGCTCCGCGCCAATCGATTAAATGCTGCCAGCGCCTCTTCGTCGCGACAACTGCTATATTTCACTCGGCCCGTTTCCTTCCAATAGCTGTGCTCTGGCCCGACGCCGGGGTAATCTAATCCGGCCGAGACACTGTGTACATCGGAGGTTTGCCCGTCTTCATCCTGCATCACATAGCTATAGCTTCCATGCAAAACGCCCGGCGATCCGTGCGATAGCGGCGCGGCATGGTCGCCTGGTTTGTTCGAACGTCCGCCAGCCTCGACACCCAGTAATTCGACCTCGCCGTGCTCGATAAACGGGTAAAACATTCCGGCGGCATTGGAGCCGCCACCCACGCAGGCGACCACCAATTCCGGCAGCCGGCCAATTTGCTCGCGGCACTGCTCAATCGTTTCGCGGCCAATGACCGATTGAAAGTCGCGCACGATGCGTGGAAACGGGTGCGGCCCCACCACGGAGCCCAGGATGTAATGCGTTGTTTGCACCGAGCTCATCCAATCGCGCATCGCTTCATTGATCGCGTCGCGCAATGTTCGCGAACCGCTAGTGACCGGGCGCACTTCAGCCCCCAATAGTCGCATGCTGAACACATTGGGCTTCTGCCGCCGAATATCTTCCTCCCCCATGTACACCACGCACTGGAGCCCGAAGCGGGCGCAGGCCGTCGCTGTCGCCACACCGTGCTGTCCAGCGCCGGTTTCGGCAATCACGCGGCGTTTTCCCATGCGCAGCGTTAAGAGCGCCTGCCCCAGCGTGTTGTTGATCTTATGAGCGCCGGTGTGGTTCAGATCTTCGCGCTTCAGGTAGATTTGCGCCCCGCCAGCTTCTTTGCTGAGACGCTGGGCATGATAGAGCGGCGAAGGCCGGCCGACGTAGTTCTTTAGAAGGTCGCCCAGTTCGTCTTGAAACGCGCGGTCGCGCCGCGCCACTTCGTACGCGGCGGCTAACTCGTCGAGCGCCGCGGTAAGCGTCTCGGGAACGTAGCGTCCACCGAATGCGCCATATCGCCCGGCTGCATCAGGTAATTGGCAGGCTGCTAGCCATGCAGAAAACTCATCGCCATTGGCAAAGTTTGCCCACATCGTCGTCGACGCCCCTATTGTTAATGCTCACCCAATGCCGTCAATAGCCCTTTGACTGCCGCACTATCCGACACGAGATCAGACCACCTGGTTCGCCTGGATGCCGCAAGTGAATAGAGCGATTTGCTGTGGCCGATGAAGCCCGCAAAAGCTTCGATTGCCAAATAAAATCGGCCACAGCCTTCGGGGGAAAGGCGTGGCCGACACACGGAGAGGAATGACTGGCAGCAGGGTGCGCTTTTAATTGCGCGGCGGGGTCGATTTGGCGGGATCAACTGGCGGCAGGACGCAACAGAGTTGCGTCCCTGTGCCTAATCAAATCGACCGCCACCACCAGGCCTCTACGGCGTTTTCCCACCTTGCCGAATAACCCGAACCATTGGTTCAGGCGTCACAGCCCGCAAGGTTTAACGAGCTGGGGGGTTGGCGTGGCGATCGACAGGTGGCACACCCTGAGTCCGCGAAGCGCGTGGTGTGATCAATTAACTCTCAGTCGCCGGCCCGCTACCACATCAAATCCACGCTGAACATCGCCCCGTGGTAGAAGGCATTGCCATTGGAAACCAGCGGAATGTTCGGGCTCACATTCACCTGCGAAAGCTGATCGGTGGCCACTGCCACGCCATCCAGCCACAGCACTTGATATCCAAACCGCAGGGCCACGTGCTGGCAGCAGCGATACACACCCGTCACGCCAATTTCGCCGATGAACGCCACCTGGCCGCGGCTCTCCGATCCATTGCTCGCATCGTTGTTGTACACGCCCGCTTTGAAAACGCTATCGATGTGCAAAGGGCTCGTGCCGTTCCACAATTGAATTTCGCCGCCGATCTGGCCGCCGCACAGTTGATTGTCGGCCATGGTGCTAATGAACGCGTTTGGAATTGTAATCCCAAGCGAATCATTCATTTCCATCCAGCGAAATCCCGCCAGCCAGGTGAACCAGTCGCTCGACTCATGCCGCCAATTGATTTCGATATCGTACAGCCGATCGTCGAATTGCGATGCGACATCGGAATCGACCGGCACAGGCAGCGAAGGATTGATGGGGATCTCGGCCGGCGCAAGCGGCACGAACGACTGCCGCGCCCTCCACTGATGGATGCCGAAATATCGGGCTTCGAGCACGTTATCGTCGTTCAAACGGCCCAAAAGCGACGCATCGACTCCTCCCATCCAGTTGAACGAAAAGCCGCTGGCATTCATGAGCGAGCGCTGGCTGACCGTATCGACCAATAGCGGCTCGCTGCGCGGCGCAGCGCGCTGCATCACTAGTGCGCCCCCCTTAAACGTCCACATCGGCTCATAGCAAGCGCGGCAGCAATTGGTCAAACAATCGTGACAGCAGTCATCACCGCAACTGCTCTCGCAGCTATTGCAGGTGGAACCGCATCCGCTTGCGGCACTGCACGATGACGTCGAACTACAAGCCGGCGCAGCCGCGGAATTCGCTTTGGTTGGCGTTGCATTACTCCCGGCCGGCGCTGGTTCTTGGTTTAGTTTTGCGATCACTTGATTCGACAGCAATCCCGGCTCGCCGGCCGATTTTTGCTGTGTGATCACCGCATATTTGAACACGGAAGTGCCCGAATCACTCGCCTGAACGACTGCCGCCCCGCTGTCCGCCTCGTTGAGGTTCGTTTGCACCACGGTGAATTTCGAAAGATCCTCGGCCGGCAAATTCTCGGTTTGGGCGCTGAGTTGCGCAATCGACGCCTCCGAGGCTGGCTCGACGGTATCGCCGCGCGCAAGTGAACCCGTGACCGCCAGCATCAGCGCGCATAGAATCGTGCATTGAGTTATCGAACACTGCTTCACGGCCATTCCTCCTTGCCACGACTTCCTGCCGCGCACCCGTCGCGCGCGCCCTATCCGTCTTCGCAGTACTATTAACCGTATCGACCGCCAAAGTTTATCTGATCCGACTTTGACGATGCTCAGCTAAAACCGTTAGAAGCGGGTAGCTTTCCGGGATCAGCAAACCTTCGCGGATCGGTATAGTTTCACAACTCGAGCACCCCTTGCGCCCGCAAACTTTACCCAGATATACTCGACCGTGCTCGGAAACAGAGTCATGAGGGCACTTTTCTGTGCTAAACCTGAACTTGCCACCCTGAACCCTGCCTCATGCCCGAACTTCCCGAAGTCGAAACCATGTGCCGCGGCATCGCGCCCATCGTGGGCTGCACCGTCAAAGGCATCGAACTGCCCCCATGCAAGTGTCGGCCCATCTCCATCAAACCGAGCCTTAACGAATTTCGCCGCCGTGCCATTGGCAGAAAAGTGATTGCCATCAAACGGGCCGGCAAGCGCGTCGTGATCTGGCTGGCGGAAAATGCAAAACATTCCGATGGTCGACCAATATCCTCTGACCCCGAGAGAATTGTGATCGAGCCGCGCATGACGGGTCTGGTATTGTTGGCCGATCCTCCGACCAAGGAACACCTGCGCCTTTGTCTCAAACTCACTGGCCGAACGAAACAACAACTACTGTTCTGGGATCGCCGCGGCTTGGGTTCAGTCCGCTTGCTTTCGGCAGCCGAATTCGAAGCGCTCTATGGACCTCGCAGCAAAACGCTCGGCCCCGATGCTCTCGATATCACAGCCGAGCAATTAAAAGAGCGTCTCGGCAAAAGCCGTCGCGCAATTAAAGTCGCCCTCTTGGACCAGCGCGCCATCGCCGGCGTCGGCAATCTCTACGCCTCCGAAATGCTTCACCTCGCCCGCATCCATCCCGCCGTGCGCTGCCATCGGCTCAGGGGTGCCGATTGGCAACACCTCCACGCAGCTATGCGCAAGATCCTGCTGGCTGCGATCAAATACGAAGGCTCAACTCTCTCAGACGGCACGTACCGCAATGCCGTCAACGAATCGGGCGGGTATCAAAACCACCACCGTGTTTACGACCGCGCACAAAAACTCTGCCCAACCTGCCGCAAAGAAACCATCCGCCGCATTGTCCAAGCCCAACGCTCGACATTCTTTTGCCCATACTGCCAAAAGCGGTAGCTAAAATATGCCGAGAGTCCGTCAGCCACAGCAAATAACAATTTGGCGCGGCAGTGCGGATGTTGTCTAATAAACGCAGGCGTAACTCCCAAAACCGCCGGGGACTGTCCCAATTTTGGGAGTGCTGCCGAGCAAAATGGGACCGTCCCCTTTGCTGAGGCGCGTTTCAAAACAGCGAGCCGGCACCCACCCAGCCAGAAGGCGCACAATCATGCAATCGCGCAAGAACTCTCAGCTTCATCCCAACGGCAAATCGTCCGCCAAGTCCAAACAAGCCTGCCCCGATTGCGATTCAGACTTCGCCTTCTTCACACAGTCGCAGTCAATCAATCGCCGCCAGTTCGTTAAAACGGCCGGCGTGGCCACGGTGACCGCGATCGCCACCAGCGCCATTGCCGTCCCCACAATCATCGCCCGCGCCGCAGGGCCGCAGGTCGATCCGAGCGATCCCGCCCCCTTGAATGCAGCCATCGCCGCCGACGCAACTGCCAAACCAGCTCCCGAAACGCTCGTCAAGAAGCTTTACGATTCGCTTGCGCCAGAACAGCGCAAAGTGGTCGCTTTCGATTGGGACTACACCGACGAGCGCGGCCTGTTGCGCACCCGCGTGGCCAACAACTGGCAAATCACCAAGCCGATGATCGATAGCGAATTCTTCACGCGCGACCAGCAAGATATGATCCGCGCCATCTACGAGGGCCTCTTGCAGCCCGAGTGGATTCCAAAAATCGACAGGCAACTGCACGACGATGGCCGCGGCTACGGCAAGTCGCAAAGCATCGCGCTATTCGGAAATCCCGACAATGGCAAATTCGAGATGGTAATGACCGGCCGCCACATGACGATTCGCGTCGATGGCCACAGCACCGAGCACATGGCGCTGGGCGGGCCGATTTTCCACGGCCACGCCGCCAGCGGGTTCAACGAAGAACCCAGCCATCCGGGCAATGTATTTTGGCCCCAAGCTGTCGCCGCCAATAAAATATTCGAAATGCTCGACGGCAAACAGCGCAAGCTCGCGCTGCAGGCCAACTCGCCAAAAGAACAGGCCGTCGGCTTCCGCGGCGCAACGGGCGAGTTCCCCGGTATTCCAGTTACCGAACTTTCCCGCGACCAGCGCGAGCAACTGGAGAAAACGCTGGCCATCATGCTCTCGCCGTACCGCGCCGCCGACCACGACGAAATTACAAAGTGTCTTAAGAAACAGGGGGGCGTCGACCGCTGTGCACTGTCGTTTTATCAGGACGAGGATATCGGCAACGACGGCGTGTGGGACAACTGGCGCTTGGAAGGCCCTTCGTTCGTCTGGTATTTCCGCGGCTCGCCTCACGTCCATTTGTGGATTAACATAGCCGATACTTCCGACGTGAAAACTAACGCAGGCTAGGCTGCCTCCTGCTCCCTGTTCCCTGGCTCCCGCTGTCCTGAACCCCTAAACCCTGACCACTCGCTTCAATCCTGAACCCTGACCCCTGAACCCTGCGTAATGCCCGACATTCTCATTCTTGGCGGCGGTGTGATCGGCTTGTCGATCGCTTACGAACTCGCCGGATCGGGTATGCGGGTGCGGCTCGTGGATCGCGGGCAGCCGGGGCGCGAAACGTCTTGGACGGCCGCCGGAATCTTTCCTCCATGCAATTTCCGCATGCGCGCCGCGCCCGAGCAATGGCTGGCCGGCTTTAGCAATCAACTGCATGTCGAATGGGCAGCCAAGTTGCGCGAAGAGACGGGCATCGACAACGGCTACCGGCGCTGCGGAGGCATCTACCTCGCTCAAACCGACACAGAAGTCGCCGAACTATTGCAAACCTGCGAGCGCTGGCGGCGCGAGGGGCTGACTGTCAAATGGCTGCATGCCGCCGATCTCGATCGCATCGAGCCCGCTTTGGCGGGCGCTTACGACCGCTACCCATTAGCCGGCGCGGCACTAATCGCCGAGGAAGCTCAAATCCGCCCGCCGCGCTACTTGCAGGCACTTCTTGCCGCCTGCCAAAAACGTGGCGTTGAGATTTCACCCGGCACCGAAGCGTACGATTTCACGATCGATGGCGATCGCGTCACCGCCGTGCGCACCAACACCGGCGATATCACCGCTGATAAAATTGTCGTCGCGTGCGGGACCTGGACGCAAACGGTCGCCGCGCGCCTCGGTTTAACTCTGCCAATCAAGCCAATCCGTGGTCAAATCGTTCTACTCAACTGCGGCCGGCCACTGGTCGAGCGAATCGTGTCGCTGGTGCCGCACTATCTGCTCTCGCGAGGCGATGGCCGCATGCTTTTGGGCACAACCACCGAAGACGTGGGCTTCGACAAACGCAACACTGCCGAAGCAGTGGCCGACATTCTGCAATTCGCCACGCGACTCGTGCCGCAGCTTAAGTCGGCCGACATCGAGCGTTGCTGGAGCGGCCTGCGTCCCAAAGGAATCGACGACTTGCCCTATCTGGGCCCAGTGCCCGGCTTGTCGAACGTGCTCATGGCCGCCGGACACTTCCGCCACGGCCTCTGGCTATCACCAGGCACCGCAGTCATCATTGGCCGCCTCATCCGCGGCGAATCGCCGGGAGTCGATCTGTCGCCGTTTCGCGTGGGCCGAGGCTAAGACGTAGTGACCATTAAACAAATCACAATCGGCCTTCTGCTCGGATTATTGGGTGCGCCCTTGGCGTGCGCTCAGAAGGGGGACGACACGAAGAACAATGTGGCCTCGGCGCCAAAGATGACTCGTGACCTCTTATTGGTGCATGAATTCAAGGAATCGTCGGACTCTCGTCCTGAAATGGGCATATTTGAGCGAAAGCAAGCTCGGTTTGGTGACGTATTGAAAGATCTTGGACTGTCCGTGTCTTCCTTTCGTCCTACTGTCAATCAACCCGCTACGTCTGACGTCCGATCGGCGGACCTGCCCGAGGGGTGGGTAGTTGTAACGTCAGAAGTTCGAGACAAGCAGGGACAAGTATTGCGCAATTCTCTCGACAATCTTGATGCCATGTGTACGGTAACCGTCACCCTGGACCAAACACCCAAGCGCGGGTATTTGAAGACGAATAGTACCCCACGTATCCAAATCAAATCGGTAGTACCCGATAAAAAAGCAAATCGACTGCAAGTCACGTTCGAAGTTTCCGCGATTGGCAGCAAGCCCCTAGCTATTTCGCAGCGGTGGTTTAATTCGATTATTGTTGGGCGAGACGCTTCTTCCGATAGAACATTCTCAGCGGACTTTCCGAAAGGGACGCCCGAGTTCATCAGTATCTTGCCCGACAAGCCAGCCGTATTAAGTGCTATTGTTCGTATCGACCCAACCTCAGACGGGCAATTTTATCTGTCGCCAGGTGACCATGCCTTGCGGGTTCAAGTCGGTGGTCACAAGCCAGACCGAGCACGTATCGACTATGAATGGCAAGGTATGGCCGTGTTCTCCGATGACTACAATTTTCATTATTAAGTCAGGGCGGAGCCAAACGCCTTTGACAAGTCCCTGTGCCACGCGCAGAGTGCGTGATCTACTTGCTAGATAGCCCGATCATCTTGGTCAGGTTTTATTCCGGCGCAACCGTGACCAATTCCTCGGCCACCACCTCAAGCTGTTCGGCCCCAATCATCAATCGCTCTTCGGCATAGCCCACCAACAGCGCCAAATCGCACAGCCGGTTGATCTGCCGCGGCAAGCCATGCGTCAATTCGCGCAGCGTGTTCATCGCCTCAGGCTGAAAAATCGTCTTCTTCGCACCCGCAGCCTGCAGACGGGGAAATCAAAGGAGACGGGAACCAAATATCAAATGAATGATTCCCGTCCCCTTTAATTCTCTAAAGACGACCCTGTTTTTGAGACGGAGGTTGCGTGCCGGGAACTCATACGTTTGATGACACACGCAGCTTGGTCCGGCTGAGCCGTAGAATTCGTTCCGGCGATCGATTCATCAATCGAAGGGTTTGCGGCATCGAGGTGAAGTTGCCTGAGCTGAGCCGCCAGTCTAAGAACCTATTTCCAGTATTTAGCGATTTATCGGGCATTTAGGTGGGGATTGCTTGACACTAGGTGGGCCAGCACCCACACTTACGCACACCTTTCGTTCCCCCCTCCTAAAATCCGAGGGACACAGTCACGCACAGCCGAATAAACGGCAGACAATTTTAAGACGTCTCTATTTTTTACCTTACTTGTCAGAAGGCATCGGCGCTTTCTTCCACCTTGGGTTGACGATAGTCAGGCCCGGCGGGAGAAGCCGCAGGTGCCTTTTTTATTATGACGCTAATCATCTAATTCCTGAGCCATTCGCCCGCGCCACGTCGCAATAAACAACTGCGGACTTTTCGTCTGACCAAACTGCACTGACTCCTCAACCATTGGATTGCTAATGAGATTTAAACACTTGATTGTCTCCACCCTCTGTGCGTTGTGCCTTTGCAGTACCTCCGCCCGCGCCGCCGATCTGTATGTCGCGTACTCCAGCAACAACACCGTGCACAAATTCGGTCCGACCGGGACCGACCTAGGTACGTTCGCGAGCACCGGGCTGGACGGTCCCTCAGGCGTAGCCTTCGACATGAGTGGTAATCTGTTGGTGGCAAACTCGAATGACAACACCATCCACAAATTCGGCCCCACGGGGGCCGACCTCGGCACTTTTGCCAGCGTAGGACTGAACGGGCTTGAAAGCATTGCGTTTGACAGCAGCGGGAACCTATATGGCACGAGCTATTTCGACAGCACCATCCACGAATTTGGCCCCACGGGGACCGACTTAGGAACATTCGCCAGTACGGGGTTGTCCTCTCCCCTCGGCCTTGCCTTCGACATCAGCGGTAACCTGTACGCGGCAAACATCGGAGACAGCACCATCCACGAATTTGGCCCCACAGGGACCGACTTAGGCACGTTCGCCAGTACGGGGTTGGTTGCACCCCTCGGCCTCGCGTTCGATAGCAGCGGAAACCTATACGTGGCGAATCAAGACAACACGATTCATGAGTTCGGCCCGACGGGAACCGACCTTGGTGCGTTCGCCATCACGGGCGACGGAACATTGCCATACGCGCTTGCCTTTGCCCCGGTCCCCGAACCGTCCACATTTGTTTTGGCCGCGCTGGGCGCGTTGGGCCTGATAACCGCCATTCGCCGCCGGGACTAGGCCATGCGCTCCACATTCCGCGAAGAGAAAAGGTGCCAGGAACGAATGGCACTTGAATAGGTCTTAAGCGGTTTGGAGCAGACGACTTCGAGCTTCGGCCCGCGGGATCGTGAGGAAGTGTTGGGAGCGCGACGTTTGACGGCGCGTGGTTCGACGCGGTCCGGTCGGTCGCCCACTTTGTGCGAGGCAATGGCGGCGAGCAGGATCGCGTGCCGGCGTAGATCATAACGATCGTTTAGTAAACCGAGATGCCGAAACGCGCCGAGTGTCTGCAGCGCGCCTTTGAAGCTGATCGTACAAGGCAACAGGTCGCTGCAGGCGGCGGCTTCCGCCATGATGCGGCGGATCAAATTATAGGCTAACAGGTGCGTGGCGATTTCTTTGCGGACCATCGACGGTGTTTGACAACGTAAATGGTCCATTTGCAGCACCGTCTTCAGCGCGCAAATCGAGTTCCGCCTGCCAGCGAGCACGATACAAGCCGGCTAGGTCAGCCGCCGAGAAACATTGCGGATCCAGCAAGGTAGTCACCAGCACATAGCTACGGACGCGAAAGCCTGGCTGGCTGACCTGCACCAGCAGTTCCCGAACGACCAATTGGTCGGGCAACGCGGCGTAGGCAAGCTCATCCATCCAATACGGGCATTGAGTCGGTTTCCGCCAGCTTACCAGATGATCGCGCCGGCCCAGCCGCTGGCCGGAACGAAAGTCGGCTTTGCGCATTTGATGCTGCCGCGTGACCAGGTCCACGCCGCGCTGGGCAAGCATCGCGAGGTCGTAATAAGAACCGTAATGGCAATCGGCCAGTAAGATGTCGTCCGATTCAAGCCCGTCCAGGAGGCTGCGGAACAATTGGTTCTCGCCGCTTCGCTTGCCTTGATAGCGACCCATGGCAAACTCCAATACGGAGCCAACCGACAGTGAAAAGATCACCACCAATCGCGCGATTGGGAAGCCTAGACCCGGCTTTTGCACATTGTGCTGCGGATAGGCCAGTTGATTCTCTGGCGTATCAGGCATGGTCACGGTGGTGCCGTCGACGATTTTCACCGTGCGGCCTTTCCACAGCCATCCGGATCGTTGCCGTGCGTCAACGTGCGAAGCATGTCCCGTGGTCTTTACTAACTTGGCAAATAGCTCTTCCGGCAATTGACGGCGTGCCGTACAGTAAGCGCCGGTTTCCGGAGAGCAGGGCGATTGCCCCTGGCTGGTGCGCCACGCCAGCAGCCGAGCGACCGCCTCGCGGCAAGAGTGATCGGCCGATAACACCTGCGAGAGGAACACCCACAGCGTCACGGCGGGTCGATAGATCCGCTCGCGAAAGGTGCATCCCAACTGCTCCAGAAGCGAGTTGACGAGCTGTTCAGGAAGCCACTGCTGAAAAGATAGATCTCCGTCCTCTTGCAATTGTTTGACAATCCTCTCCACGCGTCGAGAAAATGACGTCGCTGAAATACTTCTGGACATGGGCGGCCTCCTTGCCTGGAACGTGAAAGATTTGTGATCATTCCTTCACATCCTCAAGAAGGCCGTCTCTGTCCAGATCAATTCTGCCACCGACTCGCGCTTATTTAAGTGCCATTCGTGCCAGGAACCGTTTCTTGACTCGGCCGCCTAACTCGTGGTGAATCGCCGGGAGTCGATCTGTCGCCGTTCCGAGTGGATCGCTAGATAGCCCGACCAATCTGGGTCGGGTTTTATTCCGGCGCAACGGTGACCAATTCCTCAGCCACCGCCTCAAGCTGATCGGCCCCGATCATTAATCGCTCTTCGGCATAGCCCACCAACAGCGCCAAATCGCACAGCCGGTTGATTTGCCGCGGCAAGCCATGCGTCAATTCGTGCAGCGTGTTCATCGCCTCAGGCTGAAAGATCGTCTTCTTCGCACCCGCAGCCTGCAAACGAAACTGCACGTAGGCCGATGTCTCATCGACGGTAAATGGCCGTAGCAAACATTTCACTCCCAATCGCTCCTCAAACGATGGCATACGATCCAATTGCGCCAAAAGCACAGGCTGGCCCGCGAGCAATAGCGTCATCCCGGTGCGCCCGTGGCTCTCGAAATTCAACACCAGCCGAAAGGCCTCGAGCGCCCGAGTGTCGTCGAGCAGGTGCGCCTCATCGACGGCCACGACCGCGTGCTGATCAGCCGCATTATTTTGTTCTAGAAAGTGCTGGATCCGCCGCACCGTCTGCTCGATTCCATTGGTGCGCTGCTGAGTCCCGCTGCAACCGCCGGTGCGCCCAGCTCGTCGGCCAGGTATAGCAGCAGCGATTCGGCCGGCATCTGCGGAAACACCAAATGCACAAACGGCCGAAAATTTTGAGGCAAATGCCGCCGCAGGTGCTCGACCAACAGCGATTTTCCACTCCCCGACGGTCCGCACAAAAGTGCCGCCCCTTGGCGATTCTCAACCGCATAGCGCAACTTCAGCACCGCCCCCTGATGGCTTTCGCCGGGGTAATAGCAGGCGTCGTCGAAACTGTTTTCGAACGGCCGCCGCTCAAGTTGCCAATAAGCTTCGTACATAGTTTCTGCCCGACAATGCACCTCTCGCGCTACGCAAAGGTCTCCGCAATGCCTAGTTGCCGCCGCCCGGAGTTGGCCAACTGCAAACAGCCGGCTGCAAGCTCGTGCGCCTTCCCGCGCCGCGCATCGTGCGTCAAGATGGTTCCCTGAACTTCTGCGCCTGGTTCCAATAACCAGCGGCTCACCTCGAACGCAGATCCCATCGGTCCCGCATCCACCAGCACCACGTCGTAATGTTCTGCCATTTCAGAAAGCGTCGCAGCAATTCGATATCCACTAGTTGCGATTTGCTTCTCACCAATAGCCGCCCCAAGCAACAACAGCGAAAGTCGATCTTCGACCGCGTCGATCATCACATCCCACGCCGATTGTTCGCCCGCTAGCACATTTTCCCAGCCGGGGGCCACGTCGATGCACAACTGGCGGGCGATGTCCGGACATGCGAAATCCGCATCAACCAGCAGCACCTTCGTGTGAAGTTTCGCGAGCCGCGCGGCCAGGCACAGCGCCAACGTCGTCCGCCCTTCGCCGTGCGCCACACCCGAGATCGCCACCACGCGATTCCCTTCCGAGCTTTCGCAGCGCAGCTCGTCGGCCAACCGATCGAATCGATCCAGGTGCGTGGCCAGCAGCTTTTTGCACACCTCCGGCCAGCGAATCGATTCAATTTCCAATGCCGCGCGATGCTGCTCGCCTCTGGTTTCCCTTTCCCTATTGGAGAGGGCCGCGTTAAGAGCGCCACGGCCAAACGCCGACAGCGGCCGCACAACGCTCCCCGAAGTTTGCAAATTGGTCCCCTGCGAGGCCACGTGCGGCGCATCAGTCGATGCCTCAGCGCCTCGAGAGAAATCTGCGTGCGGCGCAGGCACCACACTCCCCAATCCTACATGGATGGTGCGGTCCGACACCGCTGCGGGTGCGGCCGCAACTGTTTCTCCGTACGCGCGAATAAAGGCGAGATCGGTTGTGCTCATCGTTGAATATTGATCGCCGGCGAGGCGATGATTGGCGCTGTTACCGCCGCGGGCAAATTTGCGGCGGCTGAATTCTGAAAATTGACTGCACCCTGCCCGGTGGCTGAATACGACCCAGATTGATATGAGCCGGCTCCAAATGCCCCCGCAGCGGCGCCGCTCGACGGACTGACACTTGCCGGCTTGTTCGCCGCCGCCGGCAAACGCCAGTCGACCGGGCTTGTTTGCGCCGAACCGGCAGGCACTCGCGGCTGGTAAGGAGCATCCTGCTGTGAAGTCTGAATCTGTGGATCGACCACATCCGCTTTCGCCGCATGATGGTTGCGGTCCGAAAGTTTGATCGCGCCCCAAACAATGGCCCCAGCAACTGCCACCGCCACTACGACCTTCGTTTGCGTCAACTTGCTGAGCACGCCCGAACTGTCGTCGAGCCACTCCGGTGCGGTCAAGTGTGGACTCCCTGCCGCGCCGTGTGAGGCGTCAATCCGTGTAATCGTTGTCGGCTGTGGTGCAGCGCTCGCAATCGCTGGTGTAGCGGTCGCAGCCGCTCCATCGACCCAGCGCGAACCAGCCGCGCCCGTTGGTGTCGTTGGCAAATGTGCGGCGCTCGATTCGTCCACACTGCCGCCAGCTAGAGTTTGCGCGCTGCCAAGAACCGCCTTACCACCACCTGCCTGCAGAGAAACTGCCTTGATCGTTTCCTCGACCATGACCATCGGCACTTCGATCAACAGCCGCGTGCTTTGCTCGGCCGGCGAGAGCGCGCTCGCTTCAATTCTGCCAGTGCGGCGGCGCGAGCGGGGTCGAATGGCGTTCGACTCTTTATTCATGTGCCATCCCTGGCTATAAGTTTTCGCTCTCCCTTTGGGAGAGGGCTGATTGGAGGGGTGACTATAATTGAGCGACCCCGCCAGTGCTGGCAAAACTCGTTTGCCGCACGCGCAGACTATGCCGCTGTTCTGTTTTATCGGTAACGGTCGTAGCGGCCTTGAGCGGTAGCGCAATAACGGGGACTTACGCGTCTAGGCAAGATAGTGATAAAACACCAGACCCGCGATTTGCCCCGCAATGTACGATGTTTTATGGCCACTGCGGCTCGGAATTAGCGCCCTATTAAGTTTTCATAGCGCCCTGCATGCCTGCACCCCTAAATAAGACTGAAACCGAGATTCTTCTCGACCGTTTGCTAGCAGAGCGCATCCTCGTGCTCGATGGCGCCATGGGCACGATGGTCCACGCGCTCAATTTCACCGAAGCCGATTTCCGCGGCCGGCAGTTCGCCAAGCATCCCAAAGATTTGCGGAATCTGATCGACATCCTGTGCATCACGCAGCCTGAGGCGATCGAAAACATCCACCGCGCCTATCTCGAAGCGGGCGCCGATATCATCGAAACCAATACCTTTGGCGCAACGAGTGTCGCCCTGGCCGATTTCGCGTTGGAGGACAAAGTGCGCGAGATGAATTTGGCGGCCGTGGGTCTGGCGCGGCGTGCCGCCGACGATTTTACGAAACGCAACCCGAAAAAGCCGCGCTTTGTCGCCGGCTCGATCGGCCCCACCAACAAGCAACTTTCCATTGCCGGCAATGTCGAAGACCCCGGCTACCGCAGCGCCACCTTCGATCAGATGGTCGCCACATACTACGAGCAAGTCGGCGCACTGGTGGAAGGGGGCGTCGACATTCTGCTGGCCGAGACAGCTTTCGATACGCTTGTACTCAAAGCCTGCCTGTTCGCCATCGAAAAATATTTCGACGACAGCGGCAATCGCGTTCCCGTCATGGCCTCTTTCACCGTCTTCAAAGATGGCCGCACGCTGTCGGGCCAAACGATCGAAGCCTGCTGGAATTCGCTCGCGCACGTGAATCTACTGAGCATCGGAATCAACTGCGCTTTGGGTCCTGAGCAAGTGCGGCCGTATGTGGAAGAGCTTTCCAATATCGCGCCCATTTACGTCAGTTGCTATCCCAACGCGGGGCTGCCAAATGCGCTCGGCGGCTTCGACGAAACCCCGCAATCAATGGCCCGGCTGCTCGGTGAGTTTGCTCGCAACGGCTGGCTGAACATCGTCGGCGGCTGCTGCGGCACCACGCCGCCGCACATCAAAGCGATTGCCGAAGCCGTGGCCGATGCCCCGCCGCGCAAATGCCCGACGATCGAACCTCTCACCCGACTCAGCGGCCTTGAAGCGCTCAGCATCCGCCCCGAATCGAATTTCATCATGATCGGTGAGCGCACCAATGTCACTGGAAGCAAGAAATTCGCGCGGCTCATCAAGGAAGACAAGTTCGACGAAGGCCTCAGCGTCGCCCGCGGCCAAGTCGAAGGGGGCGCGAATGTGCTCGACGTCAATTTCGACGAAGCCCTGCTCGACGGCGAAGTCGTGATGACCAAATTTCTGAATTTGCTGGCCGCCGAACCCGAAATCGCCCGCGTGCCGATCATGGTCGACAGCTCCAAATGGTCGGTCATCGAAGCCGGCTTGAAATGCGTGCAAGGCAAAGGCATCGTTAACTCCATCAGCCTCAAGGAAGGCGAAGAAGCGTTTCTGCATCATGCCCGCTTGGCGCTGCGCTACGGGATGGCTGTCGTCGTAATGGCCTTCGACGAAACCGGCCAGGCCACCGAAGTAGAGCACAAACTGGCCATTTGCCATCGGGCGTGCAAACTCCTGACTGAGAAAGTTGGCTTCCCAGCCACCGACATCATTTTCGATCCCAACATCCTTACGGTCGGCACTGGCATCGAGGAACACAATAAATACGCGCTCAATTTCATCGAAGCCACGCGCCGCATCAAGCAAGAACTTCCCGGCTGCAAGGTTTCCGGCGGCGTCAGCAACATCTCCTTCTCGTTCCGCGGCAACGACGTCGTCCGCGAAGCCATGCACGCAGCGTTCCTGTACCATGCCATTCGCGCAGGCATGGATATGGGCATCGTCAACGCCGGCCAATTGGCGGTCTATGAAGAAATTCACAAGGATTTTTTGGAGCGCGTGGAAGACGTGCTATTGGATCGCCGCCCCGACGCCACCGAACGCCTGATCCAATTCGCTGAAACCGTGAAGAAGAACCCCGGCGAAGAAGTGGTCGCCGACGTTGCCTGGCGAAACGAGCCGGTCGAACAGCGGCTCAGCCATTCGCTGGTAAAAGGGATCGTCGATTTCATCGAAACCGACGTCGAAGAAGCACGGCGGAAATACAGTACTGCGCTGGAAATCATCGAAGGCCCGCTAATGAGCGGCATGCAAGTCGTCGGCGATCTATTTGGCGCCGGCAAGATGTTCCTCCCGCAGGTGGTGAAAAGTGCCCGCGTCATGAAGAAAGCCGTGGCCTATTTGCTCCCCTTCATGGAAGCGGAGAAGGCTGCCAGCGGCCAAGGAGATAAACCGCGCGGCAAGATCCTCTTGGCCACCGTCAAAGGCGATGTCCACGACATCGGCAAAAATATCGTCGGCGTCGTGCTCGGTTGCAACAACTACCAAGTAATCGATCTGGGCGTGATGGTTCCCTGCGAGCGGATCCTCGATACCGTCGCGCCGAGGGTGTTCACATGATTGGCCTAAGCGGCCTGATTACTCCCAGCCTCGACGAAATGGTTCACGTCGCCCGCGAGATGCAGCGCCAGGAAATCAAGCTGCCGCTATTGATCGGCGGCGCGACCACTAGCGCCAAACACACAGCCGTCAAAATCGCGCCGCAATACAAAGAGCCCACCATCCACGTGCTCGACGCCTCACGCGCCGCCGGGGTTGTGGAAAAGCTGCTGAACCCCCAGCGCCGCGGCGATTTGGTGAAGCTCAATCAAGAAACTCAGAAGCAACTCGTCGAATCGTACCATCAGCGGCAGCAAATCAAGCTGGTGCCGTACGACGATGCGCTTAAGCATCGGTTTGCGACCGATTGGGCCAACGTTCGTATCGACAAACCATCGTTCACTGGCTCCCGCGTTATTGAGAATTTGCCGCTGGAAAAACTCGTTCCCTTTATCGATTGGTCGCCGTTTTTCCTCACCTGGGAGTTGAAAGGCAAATACCCGCGCATTTTCGACGACCCCAACGTTGGACCAGAAGCTCGCAAGCTGTTTGACGACGCCAGCCGCCTGCTGGACAATATCGTCTCGAAAACACTTCTCACTGCCCGCGGTGTTTACGGCTTCTGGCCCGCCGCATCCATCGGAGACGATGTCGCGCTCTACGCCGACGACTCGCGCAAATGAGCTTACGCGATTTCATTTCCTCCGCCAGCAATGGGAGCGCAAAGGCCAAACCGAATTCTTCTCGCTGGCTGATTTCATTGCTCCTGCCGATAGCGGTCGCCAAGATTACCTTGGCGCCTTTGCCGTGACCACCGGCTTGGGCTGCGACGAACTCGCCGCCCACTACCAGAAAGATCACGACGATTACAATTCGATCATGACCAAGGCGCTGGCCGACCGCCTGGCCGAAGCCTTTGCCGAATACCTGCACAAGCAAGCCCGTATCGATTGGGGCTACGGCGCCGAGGAAAATCTCGCCCCTGACGATTTGATTGACGAAAAATATCGCGGCATCCGTCCCGCCGCCGGCTACCCAGCATGCCCCGACCACACGGAGAAGCGAATTCTGTTCGATCTGCTGGACGCGACCAAAGCGGCAGGCATCACGCTTACCGAAAGCTACGCCATGCACCCAGCCGCCAGCGTCAGCGGCTTGTATTTCGCGCATCCACGAAGTCGCTACTTCGCCGTCGACCGCATCGCCCGCGATCAGGTCGAAGTGTATTCCCACCGCAAAGGAATGTCGCGCACCGAAATCGAACGCTGGCTCTCGCCCAATCTGGGCTACGATCCGAGTTAATTCGGCCCGGCTTTTGCACCTTTGGAATATGTGGGCCGAATCAACCACCGGGAGGTGCAAAATGGGAAATCCCAATCAAGAAAAACGAAATGAAATGCAACAGCAGGGTGAATCCTGTTCGACCGAGCACCATGGTGATACTTCCCAAACCATGAACAAAGGCCGCGATAAAGATAAGGGCCAAAAGGCTGGACATTTCCAAGGTGAAACCAAAGAATTCACTGAGGGAGGCGGCTTTGGCAAACACGAAGGCCTGAACCAAGGCGCGCGGCCAGGTCGGCTCCAAAGGATTCGACCCTCACGGTAAGACGCAATCCCAAAGCGGCACGCCCGAAGAGTGCCAAAATCAAAACGCCCCCCGTAAAGAGAAGGATAAAACCACGGCAGGGCTCAGCAACTGAAAAGTCCGGCGTCAAATAAGCCACGGTTATTGAGACCCCTGTATACCAAGGGTTCGTGGCACACTGACGCTTGACACGCCCAAGCGAGACCTCGTTTCGTGCTTGGGTTTTTTATGCGCCTTAAATTATTTCCATCCTTCGCTGCGCTTCCGCGGCTGCTATGTAGGCGATTGTCAATGACGGTTGTTGGTTCGGTAGGAGTTGATGTCGTGCATTCTGCTATTCGATCGTCCATGAAAGGGCATGGAGACCAGTTAACGATTCGCAAAATGGGAACGGACTAAACTCGGCGACGGGTGGTAAACCCAAGCCGCAACCAGTCGCGTTCCCTTGGTCGAGCACCAACTATTCAAACTCCTGTTTCAATGATTCCTGGCTGTGATGATTCCGTCGTCTCCAAAGCTCGTGATTCGCTTACGCCAGTTGCAGCGGCGGCGTGGCGCAGCCCCGCACCATGCCGCAGTCCCGTTGGAGCGGACCAGCCCGCTGGATGTCAGACCGCGCCGCCAGCGCCCTGATGCCACATGCGCACTGCCAGTCGCCGCATGGCGGCCACCACCGCGATCTTCTTGTGTTTGGGGTTTTTCTTCACAATCCGCTGGTAGGCATCCTGGTCCGAACCTGTCCGGCGAACCCGCGCCGCAAGTCGCCTGGCACAACACCCGCCGCACGCGCGAAGGACCTTGCCGGGTAATGTGTCCCTTGCGATCATGGGCCGAGCCGCTTTCGTGGCACTGGGGAACCAGGCCCAGATAGGCACTAATCTGCCTGCGATTGGAAAACCTGGCAATATTCCCCAGTTCCGTCAAGAAGACCAACGCAGTCACCAGCGCCACTCCGTCCAACTGGCACAGCTTGGCCACCGCTGGTTGGTACCGCGGCTGCTCGGCCAGCTCCATCAAGGCACAATCCAGTCGTTCGATCTCTCTCTCCAGGAAGCTCAGTTGCCTCAGTTGGCTGGCCAGTGTCTGTCGAATCCCCCTTCCCAGTTTGCTCTCGCGGCACAATCCTCGCAGCCAGGCCCGAAAGCTCCTGCTCCAGCCTTTCGACACATCGTCGGGTCGTCGAGCCGGTTGCGTTTCAGCAGACCTCGGATTTGAGTCTTCAAGCCAGCGGCCTTCTCCGCCCCATCCAGCCGCGCCCGCACAAGCTCTCGATCGTCGTGCGTTTGTGGATCCGGAATCCAAACAGCAGGCAGTGGATTGCCGGCCAGCACATGGCCCCGCAGCAATTGCAAAATCTGATCGGCGTCATTCGCGTCGTTCTTGTTCTTCTTATGCCCGGTGGAACGTGCCATCTTCGTGGGCGCCAGCACGTGGCACTGGATGCCGGCTCCGGTGAGCTCATCATGCAGTCCAAAACCTTCTCCCGAGGCTTCATAGGCAAAAATCACCTTGGCGCTGGCCGCCTTGGATTGCGCCAGCAGATTGGCAATCATCTTCTCTCGTCCAGCGCGTGTGTTGCGCACCGAGACGGTCTGAGAAGCTCCGCGTCCTGTGGCAGTCTTCAACAACATCGCTTTGTCGTGCAAATCGCAAGCAACCATGATAAACTTCGCCATGGCCAGTGCTCCTGTGTGTTGGGTCGTAGGAACGTTCGTATAACGCTTAAACTTCCTACCAAATCCAGCCCACAAGTCACTGGCCTCTTTCATTTACCTACATAGTTAACTCGGCGGTTCAAAAAACCCTCAGAACGTCCGCGGCGTTACGCGACCTTGGACCCGCAGCGGCAAACCATTGATGCGCAAAAATCCTTCGGCATCGGTCTGGTTATAGCTCCCGCCCCCTTCCATGCTGGCGATGCCTTCGTCGTACAAACTCTTGGGGCTTTTGCGGCTGGCGACCATGATGTTCCCCTTGTACAAGTTGAGCGTCACTTCCCCTTCGACATTTTTCTGCGCCTCGCGAATGAATGCCATCAGCGCATCCATCTTCGCCGTGTACCAAAAGCCGTAGTAAACCATCTCGGCCACTTCGGGAGAAACCCGATCACGCAGGTGCGTTAAATCGCGATCGAGCGTCAACTGCTCCAGCGCCTGATGCGCCGCATATAAAATGGTCATGCCCGGTGCTTCGTATACTCCGCGGCTTTTCATCCCCACAAAGCGATTCTCGACAACGTCGATGCGCCCGAATGCCGTTGCGCCCGCCAATTTTGTTCAACTCTTGCACCATCGCCAGCGCCGACTTTTTCTGGCCATTGAGCGTCACCGGCACTCCCGCTTCAAATCCCAATGTGATCGTTTCGATTTTGTCGGGCGCTTTCTGCGGCGAAACGGTCATGCCAAAATCGACCAGCTCCACGCCATTAACCGTCAAATCCTCGAGCTTTCCTGCCTCGTAGCTAATGTGCAGGCAGTTTTCGTCGCTCGAATACGGCTTGGCCACACTCGCCTTCACCGGAATTTTCTTCTGCTCACAAAACGCGATCATCTCTTTGCGCCCTGGAAACCGCTGGCGGAATTTTTCGATACGCCACGGCGCGATCACATGCGTTCCCGGGGCTAGTGCATCGGCCGCCAATTGAAACCGGCACTGATCGTTCCCCTTGCCCGTCGCCCCGTGGCGCATAGGCATCGGCTTTCACTTCGCGGGCGACCTGCAAGCACTTTTTGGTGATCAACGGCCGTGCGATCGATGTGCCCAATAGATAAATATTCTCGTACTTCGCCTGCCACTGGAGAACAGGAAAGGCAAAATCGCGGCATAGCTCTTCCTGGGCATCGACCAGCCGGGCCGAAACCGCGCCGCAATCGCGCGCCTTCTTCAAGATCGCCTCTCGGTCTTCGCAGGGTTGTCCCAAATCGACATAGACCGCGTGAACCTGGTAGCCCTCTTCTTGCAGCCATCCCAAAATAACCGAAGTATCCAACCCGCCCGAATAGGCCAATACGCAGCTAGGCATCTGTTGAACTTTCCAAATGAGGACGATGTGGGTGACCGGGGTCGAGTGCTGCCGAGCCCCCAGGAATCTTCGCTGAGGGCTTCCCGGCGCGCGGGGAATCGACTCCAGCCACCTGAGCAGTCGATCCCTGCCTACCATCAATTACAAAGGCACGAAGCCGACCATTTTCAGCTCTTGCGCAATGTGTGACAAGGTGCCACCGGCCGAAGTTCGCGTTTCGGCTCGCCAATCATTCTGGGGTGGCGTGCTTTCGCGCCAGCGAGCATGTGCCGCGACGGTGGGTGGCACGGCCAGAGTCCGCGAGGGGCGTGGTGAAGTTTATCAACTCTTTGAGCTTACCCGACCCACTCAATCTGCATTAGCGGCTCGCCGATGCCTGCAATCCGCACTGTGCTCCCCTCGACCCATTGGCGAATCTGCCGCGCTGCGTCGTTCGGCAGGGAAATGGTTGCCCCGTTTTCCATCACCACGCACGCCGAGCTATAGGTAGTCTGCAAACCGTCTTTGCTCACGGTAATTTCCTGATCCAGCACACATTCAATTTTGCCTTGATGGTCCATATTTCACATGATTTGATTTGGGTGGCACAGTTTGATTTCGGGTGGTGCGCCCGGAGTCCGCGACGGACGTGCTACAGTGAAATTAATTTAGTTGTGTGCCCGGAGTTTGCCAACGGCGTAGTACAGCAGCATCATGCCACTGCCTGCTTAACGCGTCAAACCGTCAAATTACCGCTGGCCGTCGGGCCGTCTGCTTTCGTAGAATTTCGAGACTTCCCAAAAGCATAGCTTTTCAAATGCCCTTGAAATGACCGAGCAGCACGACGAACTCGACGACTTCTCCGATAGTTCAGGCAACACTGAACCCTGCGCCGCGGCCGGTCCGCCGGCGTACCCGCTTGCGAAGCATCGCGGTAGCGTTAGTCTTGGGCTCAGTGCTGGGCATCGCCGGCGCGATTGCGATTTTAGCGATCAACCATCGAGAAAAATGGCCCACCATTACCATCGCCGATCTCGATGCTGCCGCGGTGCGCTGGAGTGCTAACGGCCCCGCCGATTACGATATGGACCTGGTGCTGGCCGGCATGACGCACGGCACCGCCCACGTGGAAGTCCGCGCAGGCAGCGTCTCGAAAATGCTGCTAAACGATCACCTCACCAAAGAACACACCTGGGAAAACTGGTCGGTGCCGGGCTTACTTTCGATCATCCGCCGCGATCTGGAATCGTGCCTGGTACCGAAAGCCGGCTCAGGTGGCACGCCGGGTGCCACTGCTGGCTTGCCCAGCAGTGAAGACAATTCGGTCTCAAACGCGAAGCCTGAATCCGCTCAGCCCGTCTATCCCCACGGCACATTCGACGCCCACTACGGCTATCCGGCCCAATACCACCGCATCACCCCCACCGGCGCCGACGCCCAATGGGAAGTGACGAAATTCGAGCAGAAGTAAATTTTGACCGTCAACGCAGTCAAATCAAATAATACCAGCCGTCTTTCTTGTTGAGGCTTTCCGCGTGGCGCGGGCAGTGTTCGCACGTGTCGCGCCAATAATTTCGTAGGCAAAGCGCACCGCTTCCAGCGTGCTCGTCCAGAATTTGCCCGTTTCTTCGAACACGAACACGTGCTCCGGTCCCAGGCGGCGCCAGCCGCTCGAATCGATGACCTTCATCAAATCGGGCCGCACACCGCAGAATAGCACGGTGATGTTCGCCTCGTGCATGCGCTCGTTGAAGCGATCGAGCACGCTCATGCACACGGCGTCCGGATTCTGGCTCGCTTGAGCCGCAGCACAACCACGCGGACACCTTCGCGCACCGTCGGCAATTGCATCGAGCTGCTCTTCCAGCTCGGGCGCTGCCCCGAAGAAGATTTCGCCCTCCAGGCTGTAAATGCGAATGCGGCTGCAGGGAAGATCCGTGTCGTGCCGTTCGCGACGACTCGCTCGGGCGTATCACCAATTCGGTAATTTGCACGCGTGCTGCCTGCGGCACATAGAGCACGAACGACAGGAACACGCCGATCAGCACGCAGAACTCGACCGAGACGGCGACGGCCGAGATGGCCGTCAGGATGACAATCCAGGCGTCGAATCGCGTCGTGCGCAGGTAATAACCCAACTGCTGCCGATCGACCAGCCGCCAGGCCGAAAGCATCAGAATGCCGGCCAGGCCCGACTTGGGAATGTAGTAGGCGTACGGTGCGAACAGGACGACGGTCAGGGCGACGGCCGCGGCCGCGATCACGCCGGACCATTGCGTGCGCGCCGCCGGCCTGTTGATTGATCGTCGAGCGAGTGAGCGAGCCGGAGCCGGGAAAGCAGTGGAACATGCTCCTGCCGAACGTCAGCCATCCCTTCGCTCAGGCATTGCTGATTGATGTCGAGCTTTTTGCCGTGTTTGGGCGGCGATCGCCTTCGCCATCGAAATCGCTTCGAGCAACCCGAGCAGGCGATCGCCAGGCCGCTGCTGGCCACGCGCGCGGCCAGCGACCATTCGATGTGCGGCAATTCGAACGACGGCAACTTGGCCGGAATTTCCGACGATTTTGACGCCTTGCTTGTCGAGCCAATGCGCGACCACGGCCGTCATGCAGATGATCGCCAGCAGCAGCTCGGGCAGCGGATGCGGCCAGCACGCTGATCGCCGTGCCGCTGCAGCGGCAATGGCGACGTTCCCAGTCCGACCGCGACAGCGCCGTGCGATTGGTCTGGCCGATGTGCGACAGCGTCAGCCAGACTCGCTTGAGAAAGTGATCCTCTCCGGTCCCGGCCGGCGGCAGACCCAACAGGTTCTTGAGTTGATCGAGCACCAGCAGCATCGCGGCGCCGAGCGTGAAGCCGACGATCACCGCGTGCGAAATGTAGCGCGTCAGGTCGCCCAGCCGCAGCAGCGAGATGCCCGTTTGGATGACGCCGACGATGAGGGCCAAGCAGAATCACCGCCGGAATTCGTTCGGCATCGCCGAAACCGACCAGGGCACTCAGCACGGCGATCGAGATCGCGTTGGTCGGACCGTTGATGAGCTGCTTCGACGAATCGAGCAGTGCGCCAACGGCCGTCATCACGATCGCCGTGTACAGCCCGTACTGCGGCGGGATGCCGGCGATTTGCGCATAGGCCATCGCCTGCGGCACGGCCACGGCGGCCACCGTCAGGCCCGGCCATCGTGTCGCTCGTCAGATCGTGGAACGAATAGTTCCGCAGCGAATCGAACGCTGGCGGATATAACCGAACAGCACTCCAGCGCCCGAACCAGCAGCTTCTTCCGATAATTCGTTCGCCGGCGGTGCAAGGCTCATGAATGGTTCCGTAGCACTTCGCGATATTCTTCGACTTCGACAGGCCGATTCTACGAGCATCGATCCAGCGCGTATCAACGCCAGTGCCACGGGCATGCCGACTGCCTTTGCCCTGCTTGCCTTCGTGCATACGATTCCCTGTGCCAATCATTCGAGCACGGAGGAATTGTTAAATGACAGCCCACATTGCACAAACGAATCATCCCAACGCCCACCGACTGCTGCAGTTGATTCAATCCGACGGCGACGATTCAAGTGCGTCTAAATCCGAGACCGGAGCGTCAGCGACGGGTGATTCGGGTGCAACTGGCTCCGCCAGTGCTTCGAGCGCATCGGTGCTCACTGCTGGCTTGCCCAGCAGTGCGACAAGCGACTCCAACCTCCTCGATGCCTACTCCCAAGCTGTCATTCATGTCGTCGAAACGGTCGGCCTGTGCCACCATCGGCGTCATGCCCCCGCGCAGCGAGCGTAACGGCGGCCAAGGCTCCGGCTTTCTGATCACGCCCGATGGCTACGCGCTGACCAACAGCCACGTGGTCCACGGCCGCGGCCGTCTCACCGCCACCACGCAAGAAGGCGATCGGCTCGACGTCGATGTCATCGGCGACGATCCAGCCACCGACCTCGCGCCGCCTGGCCGCCCGCGATCTCCCCGTCTGCACGCTCGGCGAATCCGAAAATCTGCGCCCCGGCGAGTTCGTCATCGCCATCGGCAATCCGCTCGGCTTCGACGCCAGCGTGTCCACCGGCGTCGTCGAGTCTTTCGGCACGGTCGCTCCGCTCGCGCGAAGGCCGCCTCATCGACAACGTCATCCAGCACACCGCGCCGTTGAACCCGGGAAACTCCGGTGGTCCGCTCGTGGACTCGCGCGGGCGCGTCGTCGGCATCAACACCGCCATCATCGCCGGGGCGCAGGGGATCGGCTTCTACTTGCGAGTACTGCCCGCTGGGTCATCGGCGAGTTGATTTCGCACGGCAAAGTGTGCCGCCCCTACCTGGGCATACAAGCCACGGTCGCGCCATTCAGCGCCGCCTGGTGCGCGAGTTAGATTTGCTGGCCGATCGCGCCGTGCAAGTGGCCGGCCTGGAAAAGTCGGGCCCCGCCCAAAAAGCCGGCCTCGAGCCCGGCGACCTCATCCTCTCAGTCAACGGCCGCGTCACAACCTCCGTCGACGACCTCCACCAAATCCTCGCCCGCCTACCGGTCGACAAATCGGTCGCGCTGTCCATCCTCCGCGACGACCTCGTGCTCGACCTTCACGTCCAACCTGCGCTGGGACGCTGAGGCATACTGGGGTGGCAGTCCGTGAGGCGGTTAGCCAATTCATCCACGGCCACGGATTTTCCACCTCGGCTTAGAGCAAGTGGGCCGCTAACAGGAAACCTACCTCAACGAGCCCGAAAAATCCGCCCCACGCCAGCGCCAGGCAATTGTCAGCAGCTTCCTCGGCTCATGGCGCGAGCCGAACAAAGAACCAACCGGCGGTGCAAATAAAACCTGCGGTAAGCACATCTGCCAGCCCGAATGTATCAACGATGAAGAACCGCTTGTTGAAGATGCCGTCGAGGTTGTTTATGGAAAGCAGTAATCCGGTAATCAGGAAGAACAGGGCAATGGATCCCGAAATACTTTCTTCATCATCAGCAGGATCAGTTTGTGCAATGATGTAGATGGGAACCCAGATCAACGATCGCTGCGCAAGTGGTGCCAGAACGGGATTTGTCTCGAAACCGACGCCGCTCCGCAGGAACCAAAACGTTGTGCCAGCATCCAGC
>CAWGBP010000022.1:0-47371 GCA_963820835.1 Pirellulales bacterium
CTAAGAAAAATGCCCTCTCCGCGTCTCGGCGGCTCTGCGGTGAAATTCGGCTCAAAAGCTCAGCATGCGGCGGTATTGGTGCATGCGGTTTTCGAGATCTTGCCGTTCGATGCGCTTCAGCCGATCGAGTGAAAAATCTTCGACGGTGAAGCTGGCGGTGAGGATGCCGTAGGCCAGCGCCTCCTTGAGCGTGTGGGGCTCGAAGTTGCCTTTCTCGGCGAGGTAGCCCATCATGCCGCCGGCGAAGCTGTCGCCGGCACCGGTGGGGTCGATGACGTCGGGCGTGGGGAAGGCCGGCATGACGTAGGTTTCGTGCTCGCTGAAGAACATCGCCCCGTGCTCCCCTTTTTTGATGACCACGAACTTGGGGCCGAGCTTGAGGATTTTTTGGCCGGCGCGCACGAGGTTTTCGTCGTCGGTGAGCAAGCGGCTTCGGCATCGTTGATCACCAGGCCGTCGATGCGCTTGAAGAGGCGCATCAGCTCGTCGTGCTCGATATTGATCCACAAATCCATCGTGTCGGCCACGGTGAGCATGGCGCCGGGGACCTGGTCGAGCACTTTCATTTGCAGCACCGGCGAGCCGTTGGCCAGGAACAGGAATTTGCTGCGGCGAAAGTCGGGCGGGAGGACCGGATCGAAATTGCCGAACACGTTGAGATGGACTTCGAGCGTTTCGCGGTCGTTCATGTTGGGCTGGTATTTGCCGGTCCAGCGAAAGGTTTTGCCGCCTTTGACGACGTGCAGGCCGGCGGTGTCGATGCCGCGGGCTTCGAGCAGCTGCGTGTGCTCGGGGGGCCAATCTTCGCCGACGACGCCGACGAGCTTCACGGGCGAAAAATAGCTGGCCGAATAGGAAAAAAAGACGGCCGAGCCGCCGAGCACGTTGTCGCGGCGCGCCGTAGGGGTTTCGACGCTATCAAGGCGACGAACCGACGACCAGGAGGGACATTAACTTCCTGAGTTGATATTGCGATTCAATTCGTAACGTCGCATTATGAACAGTGAACCCAGGCAAGCCAGAGCTGTCGATTGGGCTCAACAGCCAGCATAACCTGATTAAATCGTCGAGCGATATTATGACGAATCCTCAAGAAATCGAGCGTCTTTTCGCACCGATTGCCGATGCTGTAAATCAATTTGCGTGCGAAATTCACTTGAATTAAAAAAATTCGCGTGCGGCAACTCCGGGTGGGAGCTTGTTCGAACGAGCCCTGAAGGGGGCACAATTTACCTGCTGTTGCTTTACGATGATACTCTCGGTTTAGGAGTTGAATTGGGTTGGCAATTCGCGTGCGGCGAGATGGACACGCTTTATTCGCATTTCCGAAAGATTTCGCCCTGCCAACTAAATTCAAACGACGTGGTTGCTGCCCTGGATCTCGAATTGAAAGAAATATTGGACGTGAAGTTTGGGTATTGGACCCATTTACAACCGTTGAAGTCGGGTGCAATCGTTCACAGCCCGAAGTGAAAAAAGCGGGAAATTGATCTGGCGGAGAATTGGGATTTTGGCGACATCACAGGCATGCCCTCGCCAAAGCCGCCGATCACGCCGGAACAGCTCGCCGCCTTGCCGCCCGACTTCCGGGCGCGGTGCAGGCGATCATTGACCACTATGAGGCACGGATCGCGGAGTTGGAAAGGCAACTTGATGAGTGGCGGGGCCGAATGAACAAGACCCCGCAGAATTCGTCGCTGCCTCCCAGTTCCCAGCATCCCCACGCCAAACCCGCTTCGGCCAAGCTCAAGTCGAAAAAGCGGCCGGGCGGTCAGCCGGGGCATCCCAAGCACGAGCGGGCCTTGATCCCCAGCGATCAGTGCCAGGAGGTGGTAACGCTCACGCCGCCTGTTTGTCGCAAGTGCGGCCGGAGTTTGCGGGGCCGTGATCCCGCGCCGTTGCGGCATCAAGTTTGGGAATTGTCGGAGATCAAGCCGCTGGTCAGTGAGTACCAGCGGCATCGGCTGTGCTGTCGCCGCTGCGGCGCAACGACCTGTGCCGAATTGCCCACTGGGCGTGCCGTCGGGTCAGGCCGGTCCGCGACTGGTGGCCTTGGCGGTGCTCTTGATGGGCTGCTTTCGGCAATCGAAATTGCGCGTGGCGCTGTTCTTGGAACAAGTGCTCGGCCAGCCTTGTTCCACCGGCTGGGTGGTGAAGCTGCAAAACCAAGCGACCGGAGCGCCGCGACCCCTGTATGACGAACTCGCCGGCCGGCTCCCCGCCGAGCCGATCCTGGGCATCGACGAAACCCCGAGCAAGGAAGCGACCCACAAGAGTTGGCTGTGGACGTTTGTCGGCCGTCAGTTCACCGTGTTTGCCGTGCGCGACTCGCGTGCCGCCACGGCGGTGGTCGATCATTTGGGCGACTCGTTCACCGGCGTCGTGAACTGCGATCGAGCCAAAATGTACTGGTCGCTGGCCAAGCTGCAATGGTGTTGGGCTCATCTGAAACGCGATTTTCAATCCCTGATCGATACGGGAGACTGCCAAGCCAAGCGGCTGGGCCAGGACTTGATGCGGGAAACACGCCAATTGTTTCGCCTCTGGGCCCGTGCTCGCGACGGCACGCTGACACGCGTCGGCTGGCTCCGCGGGATGCGACCGGTCCGCAAAAAAGTGGACGCCTTGCTGCTGCGCGGAACGTTTAGCGGGAACCCGCGGTTGACCGGCATGTGCGATGAGTTGTGGAGTCATCGGGCCTGGCTCTGGACGTTCCTGGAAGTGGAGGGGGTCGAACCGACCAATAACGCCAGCGAGTGCGCCTTGCGGCCAGCGGTGATCTGGCGGAAACTATCCTTCGGCACGCAGAGCGCACGCGGCAGCCGCTTTGTCGAGACGATCCTCACGGTCATCGAAACCTGTCGCCAACAATCGCGACGCGTGTTCCATTACCTGGTCGCCGCCATCCAAGCCGACTACGCCGCTAAACGCGCTCCCTCCCTGCTCCCCGCGGTGTGAACGGTTACGCGAAACTATGATGATCGCCACCGGCGATTGACGAGACCCCCGATGAAAGATTGCTAACGGCAACAGGTGCGTCGCGCTCGTTAGTGGTTCCATCGCCCACCTGACCGTTACTATTATCACCCCATCCGAACACAGCGCCATTTCGTATCGCTAAGCTGTGATATCCTCCGCCAGCGATCGCAGTGATGCCGCTGGCAAGACTGCTGAGCGATACAGGCGATGTACGCCGAATATTTGTTCCATCTCCAACTTGCCCGTAGATACCGCCACCCCATGCGGAAACACTACCATTTGTTATTGCCAGACCATGATCCGCACCAGCAGCAATGGCGGAGGTGCCATTAGCTAGCCCGACAACCGCTACAGGGACATTTCGGGGAACGACAGTTCCATCGCCTAGTTGGGCTCCGGAGTTGTCTCCCCATGCAACCGCCGAATCAGCACGTGCTGCGCCTGCGACCAAAATAGAAGTTGTGCATCCAAAAAGCACAAAAAGCGGGAGGTACCGCGCAACAAAGAATTGGCGCACCCGCAATGGAGAAGTTGCAACGCGAAGACACGCTCTCATTAGCACGATCCTGTTGGTGATCCAAAGTCGACCGTAGGCAATGAACCGTAGCATCGCCGCCGGTTCGAACGTCCGCCAAATCAAAAGATATAGCGATGTTGCACAGCGTAGCTCTGGATTCTCCGAAACGCAACAAATGATTAATTTGCACGACAAAGATCAATCGCCAGATCCCTTAATACTTTTTTAATATCACATTTCCTATTCGCAGAATCTGCTGCAACCAGAGTGTGCCTGCCAGCCGTGGCACCCGGCGGCACTAGCGCGGGCGACGGGGCACTACCGCGTTGCGCTCGGTTGCCGGATCATCAGCTGTACGAAACACTAGGCACTACCGCCCTCCGGTCGATTGCCGTTAGGGCAATCGTCCTCGGTTGCTCCCTCAGCCACCCAAAGTCTCGCGAACTGCGTCGATAACCGCTTCGGGGCGGTCGGACTCGATGTCGTGGCCGCTGCGGTCGACGGTGACCAGTTTGGCGCCGGGCGTATCGTCGATCCACTTTTGAAATTCCGCCATGTTCCAGCGCCTGGCTTCCGCGCTGGCGTTCCTGACACCTTTTCCATTCTTAAAAACTGCCGAAGCTATTTCGCGGTGGGCGCTTCTAGACTAACCCGTTCCAAAATGGCCGAGTTGTTGCTCTCGTCGGTTTCGGCGATGGTGTTCGTTAGGTCGACGACCACGAACAAATGGGTGAAGGGAATCGATCGACCGTCGGCCCCGTTCATCTTCAAAGCCGTTTGCGGCAACCGCAGAGTGACTTCGCCCGATTGGCCGGGGGCCAACGATTTCACCTCGACCACCCCGCGCGGTGCATCGGCAGTCACCTTGTCGTCGATTCCAGCCAGCACTGCCACTTGGAATTTCGATGCGGGGTCGGTGCCTTGGTTACGGAACTTCACGGTGTAAGCAGGTCCGGCAACCAAGGTGGCGGGAGCAGCCAGTTGAATATCTTCCAGCACGAGGTCGGCGCCGCTGGTAACTGGTTTCGCGGCAGTGATCGACGTCGCAGCACCCGCAAGCGGTGCAACGGAATCCATTGGAACAATAGCCGCGGGTGCGGCGTAGTTCACCACGTTGCCTTGCGGATATGTACCAGTGCCGTAAGGCGCGCCGCCTCCTTGCGAGCCCCCTACAACGTGGGAAACCACATCGGCGGCCGCCGACAATTTTGCGTCCTTGAGATCGGACTCGGCCTTGGTTTGGGCGGCCGTGGCTGCCGAAAGTCCCGTGTCGGCTTTGTTTCGGTTGGTCGAGGCGGTCACAAGAGCCGCGTTGGCGGCGCCCGAGTTACTGTTGGCTGCATCACGCGCTGCAGTGGCTTGTTTGACGGCATTGGCGGATTGATCTAAGGCTGCTTTGTTAGCTGGATTCGGGTGGAGGGATTCATTGTAATAGGCCGTACTGTTCTGAGCTTGGGCTTGGTCCAACGCCGCTTGCGTGCTGTGCTCCTGCGCGAGGGCTACGTCACCGGCGGCCTGGGCGTCCGTGAAGGCCTTGTCCGCGGCGGCCTTGGCTGCTTGCGCATCGGTAACGGCTTTGTCGGCAGCGGTTTTATTGGCTTTGGCAGTCTTGACATCGGTGAACTTTTGCAGTGGTCCACCTGGTTTTATGCCCGAAGATGTGAGCCCGCTGAGCGGAGCGCCGCTACCAGTCAGGGTGGCGCCGCTACCTTGCAGGACGGTGCCAAGCACCGCGCCCTTGATTTCCGAGGCGGCCTTTTTATCCGCGGCGGAGGCGGCCACGACGTCCGCGCCGGCCTTCGCTTGGGCGGCTGCGGCGGCGTTAACTGCCGCGTTGGCGCTACCCAGATCATTACCAGCTAGGTTCTTCGCAAGAAAGGCCTTATTGTAGGCAGGGATGGTGGCATGGTAAGCGTCAGCGGTTGTGTTATTCTGGGGATTGGCGTCGTACGCAGCTTTGGCGGCAAGGTACTGCTTGTTGGCCGCATCAAACTGCGCTTGCGCTGCCAAGCTGCTGGCGGCTTATGGCCGCAGCGCTCTGAGCGTCGTCATAGGCCTTGTCCGCCGCAGCCTTAGCGGCCTGGGCGTCGGTCACCGCCTTGTCCGCGGCATGCTTATTTTTCGCCGACGATATGATACCTCCCAGCGGGGTGCCACTACCATTTAGACCTTCGTGAAGCGCCGCGCCCTTGTTGGCGGGGTCCGCGAGGCTCTTGTCGGCTTTCGTGTCGAGGTTCAGCTTTTGCAGCGGCGTCTCCGTTGTCTTGAGGCCGAGCCCGCCGACGGTTAATCCCGGGCTCGGGTTGCCGACTGCTGGTTTAGAATTTGGCGTTTTGTCCTGGTGCTTGTATTGTTTGTCTTTGTCGCTTTGTTTGTCCTGCTGCTTGTCTTGATTGTTGTTCTGATTGTTATCTTGGCTGTTGCTTTGTTTATTGCCTTGGTTGCTCCCCTGATTATTACCCTGACTGTTGCCTTGATTGCCATTGCGCTGGGGAAAACCTGCTTGGGTCGCACCAGCAATTACCAACGTCAGAACTACTACGCCGACGGTGCATGCTAAGCGTTGCCTGAAAGATCCCTGGCAGTATTGCAGCGTATGACGAAAACGAAAGGCCGCGGCGAAGACCAACCCCGCAACACAGAGCATTAGTGCTGAAGGCTCGGGCACGGTTGCGACAAAGCTGTGAACTCCGTTCCCATCGTTGTACTGTCCGACGATGTTGTTGCCGTCGATGCCACTAATAATTGTTCCAAACTCTCCCAGCGGATGGTCGAGGTTGGTGTATGTCGAACCATCATAGAGAAAGCCGTGAGGCTGGGACGACTGGAAGTACTCCCCGACGATGTTGCTGCCGGAAATCCCGAGTGCTTCAGTACCCTCGGTTATTAGGGGATAATCCAGCGCTGTGTACGTTGAGCCGTTGTAGAGAAATCCGTGTTGTTTGAACGCCGAGTCGATATATTCCCCGACGATGTTGCTGCCCGAAATCGCATGAGCTTCCGTTCCCATTCCATTGGCTGTACCCGCCGAAGGATCATCGAGCGCCGTGTAGGTCGAACCATTGTAGAGATAGCCATGATCGACGAAGGGGGAGGAAGGCGAGAGATTGAATCCGACGATGTTGCTGCCGGAAATCCCATAAGCATTGGGTTGGGCCAGTGTTGTATAGATCGAACCGTCGTAGAGGAAACCATGTGAGATATTGGACGAGTCGTAATAGGTCCCGACGAGGTTGCCGCCGGAAATCCCGTTAACAAATGTTCCATTCGAGGTCGAGCCTGCCAACGGGTCGTCGATCGTCGTGTACGTCGACCCGTTGTAGAGGAAGCCATGGCTGGCGAACGATGAGTCGGAGTACCATCCGACAATGTTGCTGCCGGAAATCCCGGTAACCACGGTGCTGTTAGGCGTCGCCAGAGGATCGTCGATCGTGGTGTAGGTGAGTGCAAAAGTGGCTCTCGCGCCGGCTACCAAAAGCAGCGTTCCGGCCAGAGCTAACGCCGAGATTCTAAGGTGTTCTGTCATGAGATGGCCCTTTTCGTAGTTGAAAATTGTGAACACGTGAAACCTTGAAATCGCAAGCGTCGTTCAAATAAGCCATCCGCTTAGGGACGCGCAGGCTTTCGCTATCAGTAGTGCGACGTCCGGCCTGCGAACCCCTCAGGTATTTTTGAAATTCCTACAACCGAAGAAATCGGCTGTGGCAACGATGAATTCCGCAGTCCAAGCTCGCGGTCGATCTGAGAAGGGGCTTCCGCGGCAGCCGGTTTAGCCCTGGAATGCGATAGAATGTCAGGTAGAACCCCGAGCGACAGCCTTTGGAGGATGGGCTATAGTTTGGTTTTGGGCGTTTCAAACTCCGCCAGCTTTTCTTTCCACCGAGCGGCTTTGTCGGCCTTGTCTGTAGCTTCGTACAGCTTCACCAGGCGCTGGATGGCCTCTTTCAAGTGAACTTTGCCTCCTGGGGAAATCATGGTTTCGCGCAGTTTCAGACCTTCGTAACCAGAAAGTAAGAGCGGCTCGGCGTCGGCGTATTTTTTCTGGCCCAGGAGGGCGCTGCACCAGCAAATCGCGGGTATTGAAAGTACGCCAATCGTCGGGAATATTCTTTTCGCGGATTTCCAAGCACTCGCGGGCCACTGGTTCGGCAGCGGCATACTCCTCGCTTTGATCGAGGATGTCCGCAAGTCCGGCCAGGCCGCCCGACAGTTGAACCGTACTGCCTGGAAAGCGTCGATACATGGCCACGGCATCCTCGGTAAGTTTCGCGCCTCGACGAATTCGCGCTTATTCCTGAGGAGTTGGGCCAGTTGGAGCATCCCCTCACCCAGGAGCGGATTGTCTTCCCCCATTTGTTTTCTGGCTATCGACACTGCATCGCGCCAGCAAGTTTCGGCCTCGTCCAACTTGCCTTCTTTTTGCAAGAGCGGCGATAATCCGTACAGATAAGAGGCATACCACCAGGTGTCTTGTCCTTTTGATTTGCGTTCTATCGATAAGGCCTTGCGGTAGCATGTTTCAGCCTCCGCCAGGTTGTTTTTTACTCCGAGCACACTTGCTAAATAACAATAAGATGATGCCAGGTCGGGATGATCGTCGCCGTATAATTTTTGCCGGATGGCAACCGATTCGCGACAGGCGGCCTCGGCTTCATCTAACCTGCGAGGAGAGCTGTCGCGGAACAAGATGCTTAGAGCGTCCAGCGCCCAGGCGACGTCATTGTTCACGTCGCCGAGCCGTTTTCTGCGAATTGCCAGGCAAGCGCGAATCGACGCTTCAGCTTCTTGAAACTTCCGTTTTCCATCGGCTGTAGAAACGTCGGTCTCAAAACACTGGCAGCGGAGCACGTCGCACAGATTCAATTCCGCGGCAGCTTCCTCTAGGCTGTCGCTGCCGCGCAGCTTTCGCTCCATGGAAATCGCCTGGCGGGTAACCGTTTCAGACTCGTCGAGCTTGCGCAGAAAGAATCAGCGCCCGGCCGAGCTGATTCATCGAATCGGCGACAGCCAGGTTCTCTTCACCCGAGTGCAAGCGGGCCAGCCGCAGCGTTTGCCGGGTCGTTTCCTCCGCTTTTTTGTAGAGTGCCAAGTCGAGGTAGACCTGCGCCAAGGTTTGCAGCAGTTCGATCTGCACCTCCGGTTGATCCGTGAGATCTTTAACGATGCGGCCGGCCGTCTGATCGACGATTTCCCGCAACATTGTTGTGTCGCGGCCTAAAGCTACGCTGGGGGCGACACCTTTGAGCATGTCTTTTAGGAATTGGGCGACCTGATCGCTGCGCGCCGCCTGGGTTGTGGCGAGTGCGGCGCTGGCTTGAGCAGCTTTTCGCTCCTGCAAAGCCCAAATCATGCCGGCGGTTGTGCCAGCAACGCCCACCAAGACTGCGACGGCAACCGCTATGCTTGCCGCGACTCCCAGCTTGTGCCGGCGGCGAACTTGCGAAAGCGATACATTGCTGACACCGGACAAGCCAGCACAGTCTCATTGTGCAAATATCGTTGTATGTCGGCAGCGAAGTCGTTTGCGGTGTCGTAACGCCGGTTGCGATCCTTCTCTAAGGCTTTCATCACGACCCAATCGAGTTCTCCTTTGACCAGCCCAGTTAATCTCTTTGGCTCCAAGCTGCGATTGGCGGCAATGTTGGGCAACCCTTCTGTCGTGCTTAGCCGCGTGCTGGGAATCGGCGGCTCCTCCTCGCGAATGATTCGCAGCATCTCATCGAAGGCTGCTTCCTGCAGCCGCTTTCGCTCAAAGGGCGTCGAGCCGGTCAGCAGTTCATAGAGCAGCACCCCCAGGGAATAGATATCGCTACGGGTGTCGATGTCGAGTTGGTTGAGCTTAGCCTGCTCGGGGCTCATGTATTCAATCGTGCCCACCACTTGGCCGAACTCAGTGAACATCGTCCGGTCGGTGAGCTTCTGCGCGGTGGCCTTCGCCACGCCGAAGTCGATTATTTTTGGCACGGCCTTGTCGTCGTACTCAGCCACCAGCACGTTCGAGGGCTTAATGTCTCGATGGATAAGTCCCTTTTGATGGGCATGCTGCACGGCCTGACAGACCGGCAATAATAGTTCCAGCCGGGCACGGAGCGGCAGGTGTTTATCGTCGCAGTATTTTGTGATCGGCACACCTTTGACCAACTCCATCACGAAGTACGGCCGGCCGCTCTCGGTCGTGCCGGCATCGAGCACTTTGGCGATGTTGGGATGGTCCATCATCGCCAAGGCCTGGCGTTCGGCCTCGAAGCGGGCAATGACTTGCCGGGTGTCCATTCCCGGCTTGATGATCTTGAGGGCCACGGTCCGTTGAATCGGCAGAGTTTGCTCGGCCATGAACACGACGCCCATGCCCCCTTCGCCGATCTGCTGCAACAATTTGTACGGCCCGATGACCGTGCCGGGACGCTCGGTGATGGGCTGCTCGAACTGCGCAGTGGCGTCATCGGCAATTGCCGGTCGCTCCAGGAAACTGCCCGCCGCAGACTGGGCTGCCAGCATTCGCTCGACGCTTGCCCGCAACTCGTCGTTTCCCGCGCAAGCCTCATTCAAATAGGCCGACCGCTCAGCAGGCGCATGTTTTGCCAGTGCTGCGAAAAAAATGGTTTCGAGATACGAGGGATTTGTCATGGCAGGCTTTACTCTATCAAGTAGTGCGACGTCTGACCTGCGATCCCCTCAAAGAAGCTTCAATTATTAGGGTGGGGATGACGGGTTATCAGCCACTTCGGCATACAGCCACGAGCGCGCAAACGTCCAATACCGCTCGGCCGTGGCCAGCGATATTCCCAGCGCCGAGGCGGCCTCAGGCATCGTCAGTCCGCCAAAGAAGCGCAGCTTCACCAATTCCGCCTTAGCTGGCTCGGTGGCAGCCAACTTAGACAGAGCTTCGTCCAGCGCGAGCAAATCCAGCGACGGCGGCGGCTCGGATACCGCACAGGCTGAGTCGAGATCGATCCGTTCTCGCTGGCCGCCGTGCTTAAGCCGGCCTTTGTGCCGTGCTTGTTCCACCAGAATCCGCCGCATCGCCTCAGCCGCGGCAGCAAAGAAATAGCCGCGGCTGTGCCAGCGCTGCGCATGCAATTCGTCGGGGCCAATCAGCCGCAGGTACGCTTCATGCACTAAGGCCGTCGCCTGCAGCGTTTGGCCGGGCTTCTCCTGAGCCAGTTTCGCGGCAGCGAGTTGACGAAGCTCGTTGTAGACTAGTGGCAGCAGTCGTTCGACAGCGTCGGGATCGCCGTGCTCGATCTCGGATAAGACTTGCGTGAAGTCGGTCATGAGAAGGGGACTGGGGTTTTTGGCCAGAGCGCATGATTGTAACAGTTCAATAGAGGAATAGCGCTCGCTGGGCGCGGATGCACGCTGACCATATACTCACCGCCAGAGTTGAAGAATCCCGCGAAGTTGCCCAACACCGTCGCCAGCGTCGAGTAGATCGGCGGTTGCTCACGCAATCGTGATGGGGAATCTACCAACGGTTACGAGTTCTTGAGAGGAGACATGCGCATGCCACAGAACCTGCTTTGCTGTTTCACCGCCACGACACTACTGGTTGGCGGTTTCCTGTCGTGCGTTGGTGCTGAAGAGCGAAAATCGGAATCGAGCGGTCCGCCGGCGGTCGGGGACAAGGCACCGGACTTTACGCTGAAGGAGTTGAGCGGCAAGCCGGTCTCGCTTTCGGACGCGCTCAAAAACGGACCAGCGGTGGTTGTCGTCCTGCGCGGCTACCCTGGCTATCAGTGTCCGATCTGTGAGAAGCAATTTGCCGATCTGCTCTCCAAGGCCAAGAGCTTCGCCGAATCGAAGGCGACGGTCGTTTTCATTTATCCAGGTCCGGCGAAGGACCTCGACAAATATGCCAAAGAGTTCATCGGCGGAAAGTCGTTCCCGGACAATTTCCGGTTTGTGATTGACCCGGATTATCAATTCACAGAACTTTACAAGCTGCGCTGGGATGCGCCGGCGGAAACAGCCTATCCTTCGACTTTCGTCGTCGATTCCAAAGGAGTTGTCCGTTTTGCCAAGGTGAGCCATTCTCACGGTGGCCGCGCGTCGAGCAGCGAGATGCTGGAAGCTCTCGCGAAACTTGGCAAGTCAGACCAATAGCAACGGGCGGCCGCTTACACGCCCATCGGCTAAAAAGTTGTGGATGAAACGCGCAAAAGCGGAATGCCTGATAAGGATGGGCTTGGCGCATCCGATGGCGGTCCAGGGTTTTGCCCGCTGGTTTCGCCTTATGCAAAACTTCGGCTTAAGCGGTCCGCCGGCGCTTCCACTAGCCGATAAAAAGCTCCCGCCGCCAGGATGCTCACCACATACGTCAATCCAAAGCCCCACAATATTTGCGCGGGCGAGTCCAATTCAAAACCGGCCCACAGCGTTGCCACAAGCACCAACACCGGGAAGTGAATTAGAAAGAAGCTGTAGGAGATGCGTCCCAGATAGCGGACCGTCCGCGATGCCGACCCCCGCTCCCAGGCCCGTCCCTTACCGCTGATAAATAAAACCAGGCCCACCGACAACGCCGTCACCAGGTGCAAGCGCCAATGCAGCGCAATCGCGAGCGACATCAGCAGCACCAACGCCATAAACCATCGTTTTCCGAACGAACTATGCAACGCCTCGTATGCTAAAACTCCCAAAAAGAATTGCGAAAAGAAATAAATCCACCACACCGACCAACGCTCGTCGAGATTGAAAAAAAACAAACTGGACACGGCAATTGCCATTCCGCCAAGCAGCGGAACATCGATCCACCAGCTAGTCGACGCAATCCCCAACCTTCCGGCCAGAGCATCGCGGATCCACAGCATGATCGCGTAAACAATTCCCAGTTGAAAGCTGATGCAGACAAACCATAACCCCGCCGAAAGCGATTCATACCCCAATATGTCTTGCAGGAATACCGTATGCGCCAGTACCTGCGCCAATGTCGGCGGTTGCCCAACGACTTCTGTCGGCAGCCATCTCTGACCGATTGCGCACGCGATAATCGCCAATCCCACTGACGGCTAAATAAGGCAACCCAAGTCGACAATATCGGCTCATCAAGAACTTGCCCACTTCGGCCCCTCGCCATTGCCGGCGCGACATGCTCCGCGCCATCACAAACCCGCTGATCACAAAGAACGCCTGGGCGGCCGACGATCCATATTGCAACCAACCAAACAGATCGCCCGTGATCCGTTGCACGTTTTCTGAATTGGAGTACGACCAATAATTGGCGATATGGTGCCAAGCGATGAGGGTTGCAGCGATCGCCCGTAAGGCGTCCACCAATATCAAACGCGAGCCAACTTCGCTTGCCAAGTGCGCAGCAACGTTCCGGTCGGCGATACTAGCCATGAATAATCGTCCGTGAATAGGAGCAAGTCAACGCCGCTGCCACAGCATCAGCTTTACAGAACCGTTCCTAGAAAAGATGCCCTTCAGCAACTCATTATCAACAGGCGATCGGTTCGACGTCAAGCGGAGAAGAAAACAAGGGTGCGAATGAATTTTATGGTTAAGGTTGCCGGCATTCATCCCGGAGGGATGTTAGCAATTAGCCGGGGGTTGAGCGGCGAAACCCCCGGCAGTTCGTGCCGAACAGCGATTTGCATCCCAACGGGATGCCAGCTCCAGCACGAGAGAATTTCGGGGCTGTCATCCCTGCGGGATGTTTGAGGACCGTCGTCGCCTCTTGCCGGTGGTGCGCTAACGCGACCGCCGGCTAATGGCTTTGATCCCTGCGGGATCGCCGACCACGCCGACTCATCCTAGATTCTCCATAGACATCAATCGCACTCGAAAACATCGACGAAGTGGACCTCACTTTGAGATGACAGCATCGAGCCACACGTTTCGGTTAATCGCCGAGCCGCAAAATGTGCGTTAGCGGGATGGTCCGGGCATCTGGCGCGACGGACAGAAACCGCGAAAATCCGATGGTTTTCGCTGTTTTTTGGGCTTTCTCTCAGCCCATTGGTGCCTCCCGGTAACAATTGTCGCCACTGCACGCTTAACAGGGTAGAAGTCCGCAGGGCATGCGGTCTTTAAGAAAACTCAAGCAAAAGAAGCGAGTGTGGATCATGACAAGCTCGACGAAAATCTTCCGGACAACGATTTTGACCCTCTCTGCTGCGATCCTTGTTGTGCCTCAGGTCGCTTTTGCCGGCGGCGGCTCGTTCGGTGGCGGCAAAACGGGACCTAGCAGCGGAAATGGCTCGTTCGGTATGGGGAAGGGACCTGGCAGCCATGTGGTCAGGCAGCCTGTGAGTTCGCTTATCTCTGGTGCTTCGACAACCATCAACTCCACGAGCAGCAAGGTGATTGCTCCGACCGTTCACAACAACGCTGGCAACTCGGTCAGCTCGAGCGGCGACAAAACAACCAAAATCGTCGCGTCGGCAAGCAATCTGAACGGCAGCGGCGGATTCTTGGGCACCCAATCGACTCCTCACAGTCAGCAAATCAGGGACAGCGTTCTCGGTGAGATCAATGGTGTCGCGACTGCATTAACCGGTGGCCCTTTTAACGATATTGAGCCGGCTTCACCTGATGGAACCCACACTTCTACGGATGACGCTCAAGGAGGAAGCACGAATCACCTGACCAACGGCGCCGATAGTGGCTACGGTGATGGCGGCACGCTGCCTCCGCCGAAGCAATCGAGCGGGAACGGCCAAGTCCAAATGACCGTTACGCCAATTTTTCCAAGCACCCCAAATGGCGTCCCGTACAGCGCGGGTAAGGGGACGCAGGGAAAACAATTAGTTGTCAATGATAAGGCTTCTGGACCCCAAGCCCAAACGCTAAGCAATGTCGGCAATAGCGATAACGCGAAGAATGTAAACGGCATCAATCCTTTCGGCACCGTGAAAAATGCTTCAGGCAAAGACAACGCCAGCACCATCTCGGCTGCTTACAAAGCCCCTGCCACAAACTCGAATGATGGCCCGCCGATTCCGCTGCCGCCGAATTCCAAGCCCTACCCCATGCCGTTTCCGTTCCCATCTGGCTCAGTTTACGGCGGCTCGAATGTCGACGATTCATCAGCAACCGTAAATTCGGACAGCGTACCACCGACTATGGCTCCTGTCGCCGCGACGGGTGTGGACTTGGTTCTGGAAGATGTGCGATTGGCCTCGCCTGAGACAGTTGTTGCGGGTCCGGCTTACACCATCGTCATTCGTAATCAAGGGACGCAAGCCTCCGGCAAATTCGTCGTGGGGGTCTTCGCCACGTTGGATGAAAAGCTATCGATGCAATCTCCCCATGCGACGGTGGAGTTGCCGGTCATGACGGGCGGCCAGGTTCGATCGGTCACCCTGCGATTGCCGCAAGCCGCTTTGAAACTAACCGACAAAGATGGCAAGCCGACGGAATTCACGAAATTGATTGTGATTGTCGATCTGAACAACTCGTTGCTCGAAACGGACAAGAGCAACAATTCGGCGGCGGTTGACCGGGCTGCGGTGAAGCGGGTTATACTTCCTGCGAAGTGATGCGACCTTTGCAAGCCCCGGGGAATACGATCGTGTGATTGTGCAATGTACTTTGACAATTAAGACCTCGCTTTACCGCGATGTTCGCTTGGCTTGTGGCTGACGAACGTCGCGGTTTTTTTGCGCCACCATGGCGAGCCGGTTTTTGATGGTTTTCAGCATATTCCAGAAAACCGCCGTTAATTTAGACGTTTCGAAAACGGACGGTAGGTAATCGATTCCTTTGCAATTCCTGCCTGGGCATGGCGAACACCACGCAAACTAATGGGCTGAGCCGCGGTGCTGTTTCGATTCGTATCTGATCTCTGACTGTGCGGCGGGCAAAGACGTCAGCAAATCTTGCAGGGCTTGGAGGCCAACCGGCTTAACCAAGTGATAGTCGAATCCGGCCGCCTTTGCTCGTTGCTTATCGCGATCCTGACCGTAGCCAGTTAGCGCGACAAGAATCAACCCTTCCAGGCCCGGCTCTTTTCGCAAACGCCGCGCCAATTCGTAGCCGTCGATGTCGGGCATGCCGATATCTGAGATCACTACATCGGGGCGATCTTGCCGGATGCTTTCCAAAGCCGTTGCAGCGCTGTGTGCGGTGCGAACCTGTTGGCCCATTGTTTCAAGCAACTTGCCGAGGACATATCCGGCAGCTTTCGTATCGTCGACAACCAGAATTCGGCGGCGTGCGGCAAATGTTCGACTATCGGGCATTGACGAGGTAAAAGCGGGCCGGCGCGCCAATTCAAGGAGCATTGGAAGACGAACGACGAACTCGCTTCCCAGGTCGGGGCCGTCGCTGTGGGCCTCGATGCGTCCGCCGTGCATCTCAATAAAGGTTTTGGCAAGCGTTAGTCCGATGCCCAGGCCGCCTTGCGCACGCGTGAGGGTGCGATCGACTTGGGCAAGCATGTCGAATACCTGGGGAAGCATCTCCGCAGAAATACCCAGGCCGGTATCGCGGACCGAAATCACGGCTTCGTTGCCTTCCCTACGGGCAGTGAGCCAAATTTGGCCACCGGGCTTGGTATATTTGGCCGCATTGTTCAGTAGATTTCCGATGGTCTGGGCGAGTCGGACTGGATCGGCGTCCAGGATGATTGGCTCGGCTGGTAAAGAGAGGGCTAGCTGGTGCCCAGCCGCATCGATCAGCGGGCGCGCCGTCTCGACCGCGGTCGAGACAATGGTTACCAGCTCGACCACTTCCTTCTGCAATTCGATCTTGCCGTAAGAGATCCGCGACACATCGAGAAGGTCGTCGATCAAGCGAACCATCTGATCGACCTGTCGTTCCATGATTTCGCGCACCGTGTTCAACGACGGACTGATTTCGCCGGAGAGTCGAAACAGGTGCAATGAATTTCGGATTGGCGCGAGTGGATTTCTCAGTTCGTGGGCCAAGGTAGCGAGGAAATCGTCTTTGCGATGGTTTGATTCAGCCAAATCGGCCGCCATTTTCCGCAGATGCTCTTCCAACTGGCGGCGCTGGGTAACGTCGTGGGTCGTGCCGTCGAATTGAATCGGCTGACCGTGCTCATCGTAAGTCGTGCGACCGGTCGCTCGAATCCAGCGTACTTCTCCACGAGGCGACACGGTGCGATACTCAATGTCGTAAGGACTGCCGCCATACACGCAAGCTTCGACAGCTTGGCGAGTTCGCTGGCGGTCGTCTGGATGCAAAATCGAATAAAACAGGTCGAAGTCGATCTCGGCATCGGGGGGAAGCCAGAAATGCGATTTACATTGCTCGTTCCATTCAATTCGGCCCAGCGGCATCTCGCAATGGAAGGTCCCAAGCTCGGAGGCATCGATCGATATTTCCAGTTGTTTTCGTAACTCGCTGGAGGTTGCCTCGGCGTGCCGTATCGATTCGATTTGATCGCGAATTTGATACTGCCGCTCGCGTCCGCGAATTGCCGCCCCGACCGCGCTAACGACCGAGCGCGTTGCGGCTGGTCGCTCCAGAAGTGTGACGTTGCGGAGGGACCGCAGCACTTTTGAGGCGGCCGGAGATAGGACGCCTCCCCGCAGCAACAGCACAATTGGCAGATCCGACCATGCTGGCTGCTTCGCCAGCGCGCCGAGCAGATGGTTAATCCCAGGAGCCGTCATGGCTTCTTCGGTTAACAATATGGCGCCAGCCCCCGCTTCGGCCTGACGGGCTAATTCGCTAAGGCCCGCGCACACGGTGCAGGCCACGCCCGCTTTGTTCAACAGCGAACAAGTAATCTCGGCGTCTCTTCGCGTGGGAGCCGCGAGCAGCACACGTCGTTCGAATTCACGCGCAACGTCAGAGTTCATTGATGCAACTGCGATTTATCGGTCCGTATCATTTCCCGGAGTTTTCAGTTCCAAGGGAACTCCTGTCAAAATGCCCCGAAATTGCGTGAGTGGTTCGCTGAGGTGAATGCCTTGTTCGTCGAAAATCAATTCCCGAATGCTTTGTTCGTGGGCGCCGCTACGTTTCTTCACCACGGAAATGGCTTTCTTCACGTTGCCGCCATACTCAAAATACCGCAGCAGTACGACCGAGTCAGCTAAATAACTGGTATCGACGGGCGATTGCATGTTGGTGCCCATCATCCCATGTTGCGCGACGACCAAGAGCGTGATCACACCCTTGCGGCCCAAGTAGGTCAAAAGCTCGTGCAGTTGCGCCGTGAGAAATCGTTCCTCAGGCATCGCGTTCATATATCCGTTCAAGCTATCGATGACGACGACCCGCGCCTTATTTTTTTCCACCGCTTCACGCACCAAGCAAGCAAATTCACCGGGAGAGAGTTCAGCCGGGTCGATCTGTTGCACTTGCACTTGGCCGACTTTGGTGCCTTCCTTGAAGTGAATGCCTAAAGCCTCTGTGCGCGCCTCCAGTGTTGCCGGGCTTTCATCGAACGCGAAGATTACCGCATGGTCGCCGCGCTCGGCCGCCGCAACTGCGTATTGCACGGCAATGGTCGACTTCCCGGATCCTGCGGGTCCCATCAATAAGGTGCTGGTGCCGCGATCGGGCCCGCCGCCCAGTAGGGTATCGAGCGCCGTCACGCCACTTTTAATTCGTTCTCTGGCGAAGGGTTCAGAGTGTTCCATCGCCACGAGGCGCGGGAACACCGAGAGGCCTCCCCGACGGATGACGAAATCGTGATAGCCGCCGCGAAAATCGGTTCCGCGGAACTTCACGACGCGCAAACGGCGGCGTTCCGAACCGTAGACGGGAGAAAGCTGTTCGAGCGAAATCACGCCATGAGCAATGCTTTGCAGTTGCAGATCGGAGCCTTCCGAGGTGCGATCGTCGAGAAGGATGACCGTGCACTTGCGGCCAATAAAAAACTGCTTCAGGGCCAATATCTGCCGCCGATAGCGCAGCGAACTTTGGGCCAGCAATCGCATTTCGGAGAGCGAATCAAAAACAACGCGGCTGGGATTGGTCCGCTCGACGGCATCCAGGATCTGCTTAGTCGTTTCGGTTAATTCCACTTCCGATGGTGGATACATCGTCACTTCCGTATCGCCGTCCAGATCTTTCTCCTCGGCGATCAGCTCGACAATTTCCAGCCCGTCGAGTGACCAGCCGTGAGATTTTGCGCCAGCGATCAATTCGTCCTTCGTTTCGGAAAGCGTAATGTAAAGACACTTCTCGCCTGCTTGCATTCCTTCGAGCAGGTATTGCAGCGACAATGTGGTCTTGCCTGCACCAGGATTGCCATCGAGTAAATAAAGTCGTTCTGCAATGAACCCTCCATGCAAGATTTCATCGAGCCCGCTCACGCCTGTTTTTGAGCGCTCCGAGTTACACTCCCCACCAGAATTATTCATGATTTCCTTTCGAGCCGGCATAAGGACATCACAGAACGCATCCTAGACCTGAATAGCGGGCGGTTCTGTATCTTAGCAAACCAGTTGCGTGCGTATCGAGAGGCAGGAGGTGGACGAAAATCGGCCAATTTTCCCCCCGCAGCGCGATCCCTGAAGCGTCTGGATGATAACGGTAGTACTGCCACCCCCGAGCTTTTGGCAATATCCCCAAATCATTAAGCAGCTCAGAGACGTTTGTTTCAGTCACTCGCCGCTATAAGTCCGATCCCGTCCAAGCGTCGCGATGGCGTGTCTTGAGGCGAGGTTGGAGTTCAACGTTCCAGCAAACGCGAAACCTGGAACGCTCAAGAGAATTGGTTCGTTCACGAACCGCGGATGACGCATGAATGCGGTTGGCAGGAACTCTTCGCGCGCACCGATTCGGCAAGATCGAATCGGTGCGCGCTTTGAGCCACGAAATCAGCTCAGCCGGCAAGCATTTTTTCTAGATGGATTGCAAGGGATGACGTAATTGGACCTGGCCAATCTAGTCAGTCGTTTAGTCGCGTCTTACTTTGCCGGCGTACTGGAATTTAATGGCGGCGGCAGTGGGGTCTCTGGCGACTTGAAATTTCGCATCTTTGCTTCAAGCAACTGTCCAAGGCCAGCCTCCAGGCCGGTCTTAGCAGCGACCGACGTAAGCGTCTTGGCGTTTTCCGGTGACAAGTCACACACCAAGTTGCTCAGTACGACGTCGTGTCCATTAGCCACGATGACAAATATTCCCTGAATCGCCCCGTCGCCTCTCGCCACAGCCACTCGGACCACATTACCTTTTTCTTGTGCGCGGACCACGTTTTCCCAATTTCCGACATGGATTTTCTCGTCGTAGTGCGACAGCAGTTTTTCAGTTAGTCCCGACTGGTCCGGCAAGTCTTTATACGCTCGCACATGAATCTCGCGAACGACGTGGCCCAGCGTCTGGACAATTTGATGGACCGCAGTCAGCTTCTCGGCTGTCAGCCGCAGGCCTTCGGACCCTTTGTTAGTGCCTGCATAATTGGTCACCGCGTCGGTCACTCCGGCAACGGCCGCATCGCCAATGCCGAAAATATCGCTTAGCAAACCCTGACTCAGATCGACCTCGACAGTGGCTGGCGGCAGGTCGGCATAATCAAATTCCACGCGGCCCTTCGACTCACGATTGGTCGATTGGGCATCTACCGCTGCGACTCCCAAAAACATGACGGCCGCGACTGCAGCGCAGCCACCGGCGCGGCGAATAAGGAAAGATCGACCGGAGAACATGATTTGCTCCCTTGAATGCGTTGTTAAGAGAATCTTCCCGACAGCATATCGGCGGCGGCGCGAGCCGCCTACTCCCGGTATTCGCTCCCAGGCGGACGATCTTGCTATGAATTGGTGCTGTTCTAGTAAATTTTGGGCGGCTACCGGAAACCTGACGCACGGGACAATCGAAATCGCAGTGGTATATGCGAATAGGAGCCTGGCCGAAGATTGAATTGTGGACCGCGATAGCAGAATGAGCGGCTAGCAAATTGATATTGCCCGAATTGATGCGCGCCGCTTGAATATCCCGCCAAATCGGCGCAAGCCGAGGCCCCGCGGAAGGGATTCGGCGGCAGGGCTTCCGTATTCTTAATTCTTAAAAGGTTAACGCACCATGAACATTCGATTTTCACGCTTGGGGATGGCGATGTTGGTTGTCGCAGCAATGTTACTGACGTCTGCCCGCAGTTGGGCGATCTATAACGTGCTTGGCCCTTCGAAAGACGAGTGGGGGATTAAGTACGACGTGGAGGTACACGACGGTGGCGGCGATACTGCGACCGTCGTGTTTACGCTTGCCGACGAAGGGAGATTGAAGCCCTTCCACTCGGTCGAACTGATTGTGTTAAGTAAGGAAACCGACAATCAGGGCGGCCACTCGTACGACGTGAAGACGCCGATTGTGCTCAAAACAACCGAAGATGGCCGGCGCGTGGGGGAAGTGAAGATACGCAAGCAATTTCTCGACCGTGCCCAGATACGGATCCTCACCGACAAGTTCGACGGCCAGCCACAACAGTGGTTGGCGAACTATGAAGTTCCGATTCGCAAGTTCTTGGATAAAGAGCCGGGAACACGGTCGCCGCTGGCGTCGCCACCAGGATCGAGAGTGACCAAGTAGAGGCGGTTTGAAATCCCGGGGGCTAGCGTCCCGCGGCTAATTAAATCAGCCCCAGCGCGCTAGCGTTCGGTTCGTTCGAGTGCCTTTGAAACCACTTCTGACCAGCGGCGCATGCTCGGGCACCGAGCAATCGCGTCGCCATGATTGGTCAGCGGACGACAGCCGCTTTCCGCTGCTGGGACGACGGTGCGCATTTATGCGATCGCCGTTACGCCGTCTTATTTCGGCCGACGAGCCGGTTTTCGTTGCCATTACCAGAAAGTCTGGACAGGTGTTGCTTCTGGCAGTTGTTAGTTGGCTGCGCAGATTTTTACTAACGGTGGTGATTGCGACAAGATGCCAACTTGCCATTCGTTCGTAATAGGGTTCCAGGTATAACTCGGCCCTTTGCGGGTCGAGTAAACAGTTCCCGCATTCCGAAATTTTGACGGCACAGAAGGAGCCAACATGTCGCCGATCCGATACCGTCGCACCTCTGTGCGGACTGCACTGGGCATCACCAAGGAAGAGAAACGGATCAAGCGCGCATTGGGAATTACCGCGATTCTGAAACCGTTTCGTTGGTGGGGGAACGAAAAACGTAAGATCAAACGCGAGGTTGGCTATTATTCGCCCGAAGCCAAATTCGCTCGGCACTTCTTGCCGCGTTCGGTGATCAGGTTGTTTCTGCTGGCCGTTTTGGTGCTGACGATTACTTTCGCGATCTGGGTATGGAATTCAGTGAGGACTCTGTCAACACCGGACCATACGGCGGCGGCTCCTCAGACAGCGGCCAGAAGATAGCCGGGGAGTCTGCTGCGGCCGACCGCGGCATCGGCCGGTTAATCGCAGAACCATTTACTCCGCGTGCCGGATGCTATCGGGCTACCTTGCGCATCCGTTTTGGCACACAGACGAGGGTTCGCCGTTGCAGCACGCTGCCGAGTCAAATCGTCTTGAGAATTTCTGGTTGTACGAAGCGATCATCGGAAGGGATGCTGCCGCTCAGTTGCAAATTATAACGTCAGTTGAGCAAGGTTGGAAACGACGAATGAATCGCGGCTGTAATGCAATGAGATTGAAATGCATATGGATGCAGGGCATGGTTCGGTAACCGGCGGTGGATGATGAAAGCATTCGTGCTGAAACATTACGGTGGGCCAGAAGGAATGAGCTTTGCCGAGATGCCGCAGCCACGGCCGGCGCCTGGCGAGTTGCTGGTACGCGTTCACTCGGCCGGATTGAATCCGGTGGATTATAAATTTCGCCAGCGGAAGTTGTGGCCGATCTATCGACCGAAGCTGCCGGTGGTGATGGGGAATGAACTAGCGGGAACGGTGGTGGAATTGGGCGCCGGTACGCATCGGTTCGCAATCGGCGATCGGATTTTTGTGCGGGGACACAAAGCGGAACTGGGCGCGTTTGCGGAATTTGCCCTCGCGCCCGAAGAGCTGGCTGCGAAAGTGCCCGATGCCTTGAATTTTGACGATGCCGGCGGCGTGCCGCTGGCGGGGCTGACCGCTCTGCAGACGCTGCGCGATGAATTGCAGGTGCGACCGGGGATGCGGATGCGCCTGTTGATTACCGGCGCGACGGGAGGCGTCGGAACGTTTGCCGTCCAACTCGCGAAGGTTATGGGAGCGGAGGTGAGTGTTACCTGTTCAGCAGCGGGGCGTGCGCAGGCGGAATCGCTGGGGGCAGATCGTGTAATCGATTACCACAAACAGAAAATCGAGGTTTCAGTGCGCGACATGGACGGTGCGCTGGATTTGGTCGGCGGTGAGACGCTCAAGGAGTGTTTTCGAGTCGTGAAGCCGGGCGGAAAAATTGTCTCGATTGCTGGAATGCCAGAGCCGACGACTGCCGAGAGGGATATCGCGCCCACTTTCGGCTTGAAAGCGCTATTTTGGGTGGCGAGTTGGCGATTGCGCCGGCTGGCGAGCCGGCATCGCGTGCATTATCGTTATTACTTCATGCACGGGAGCGGGCGCGACCTGGCGGAATTAGCGGCGCTGGTCGAGCAGGGGAAGTTGCGCGTGGTGGTCGATCGGGTGTTTGAGTTCGACCGCATTGCGGAAGCGTTTGCATATTTGGAACAGGGACATGCCAAAGGAAAAGTAATTGTGAAGATGGAGTAGAACAATTTTCCTGGAATGATCTGGTGCTCATCTTCCGACTCGACTCCAGGCACCCGGCGCTGGTTAGTCCAGTTCACGACCCGCGGACTCCTGCATGCAAAGCGCGGTCAGGCCGCAGATGACCACCGCCCCCAGAAAGAACCAGGCGGGCGCAAGAATGTGGCCAGTCGCATGCACTAACCAAGTGGCAACAAAAGGCGTTGTGCCGCCGAACACGGCCAGCGTACCGTTATAACCCAGCGCCATTCCGCTGAAGCGCGTTTCGGTTGGGAATAGCTCGACATAAGCTGGCGACGATGCGCCCACGATCATCGCACTGAACACGGCAAAGATGAGCATTGCGCAAAGGCTGCTCCATTGGCCTCCCTGACTGAGCAGCAGAAATAATGGATAGGTCAAAAGCGTCAGCAGCAAACAGCCCAGGATAATGAGGGGACGCCGGCCCACTCGATCCGACAGTGCTCCGAAGGGTGGCAGCAGGATGAGCAACACAAAAAGAGAAATCGTGTTGATGGTCATGGTTTGCGAAAGCGTGAGCGGATGTGAAATCATTTGCGACATCCAAGTTGGCAGCCACACCCACGGTAAGTAGAACCCGATCGAGCCCATGAAGGTCAAACCGACGGTGATCGCCAGCGCCTTGCGATTTTCGCGCAGCGTCACCACCAGCGGCACGCGCGCCACCTTGCCGGCGGCGGACACTTCCATGAACTGCGAGCTTTCAGTCATGCCGCGTCGCAGCCATAGCCCGAATATGCCCATGAAAACGCTGCACAAAAATGGAATGCGCCAACCCCAGATCGGCAGATCGGCCGGAGGCACGACCCACTCGATCAAGACAGCCATGCCTGAACCCAGAAGGTTGCCGAAGGTGGCGCTGGCTGTCGGCCAGCTCGTGATGTAGCCGCGGCGGTTTGCCGCAGCTTGCTCGCCTAAAAATGTTGTCGAGCCAACGAATTCTCCGCCGACGCTGAGCCCCTGCAACATGCGAATCAGCGTCAGCAGCAAGGGAGCAAAGAGGCCGACTTGTGCGTAGGTGGGCAATAAGCCCAGCAGCGTTGTGGGCAGCGCCATGAGCATGACGGACCAAAGCAATGCCTTTTTCCGGCCGAGTCGATCGCCGATATGACCGAAGAAAATTCCGCCGAGCGGCCGCATCAAAAATCCAATGGCAAAAACGCCGTACGTCGCCAATAGGCCGGCGAAGCGATCGTGCGCTGGAAAAAACAGCGGACTAAGAATGGGCGCCATGAAGCCAAACAGCGCAAAGTCGTACCACTCCATGACGTTGCCGATCATGCCGGCGAGCACCGTGCGCGTGCTACAAGCGGGGGTGGCAGGAAGCGAGATGTGCCGGTGCATAGACGCCAGATCCAAGTTCCAATGCGCTGGCCGGTGTGAGCGAAGCGGAGAGTGGTCGTCGACTTACTAGCATAGGTCACGCAGAGTGCCGGTCCTTCGGACCTTCGGAAGAATCTCGGGCGACCGGTGACCCCAATCTGACGATCGGGGCTATATGACTGACAGCCCTCCGAGCTCTCCGGCAAGCCGTAGCAACGAATGGGTTCACGAGCTTAACTTGGACCAAAAACGGATCGGTCGATGTAATTCGGTGTACTCCGAACGTGACATACCCTTATACCGTTTTCCCCGTTCTTCTTTCGGTCCGAACTCATTCACAAAGTAATCCCACAGATCACACCCGTAATAAATGATGTCAGTTTGGTGTACCGAGAAGACTGGATTTCCCGCAAGCAATGGCTCGGCAGGCAGGTATCGATGTGAGCAGATCGGAATTAAATTAGGGGCAGCATCGACGGCCTGCCGTGCAATTCCCAATGCATCGGTCAGGCTTACCGGCTTGGGTCCCCAATCGTCGGCCCAAAAGACGTTATTCTCAATGTCGAATGCCATGCTATCGAACGGCCACTTAAGCCTGTCCAGAATCGCCGTTCGATCGCCGGATCTCCAATTTGAAAAACTATCGGCTCCCCACTTGGATTCAATGCGGATTGGTAAAGCAGTTTGCAAGAACGCCCGGAGGTCAGGCGGGAATTTGAACCCAAACTCTGTTTCATTCTGCTCTATTTCCAAGTCGGTCAACCCTGCGTCGAAGATCGCATTCTTCGATTTTAGCAAGTCAATCGCCTTGCCGATTCGATCTTTGAAATCTTCGCCGTCAGCCATTCGTTCACCTTAAACCAGAATCGCAATTTAGCGACTAACGGGCGCAATTTTATAGATCAATGCGCTAGCTTCTTGTACTTAAGCCGATGCGGCTCGTCGGCGGCTTGGCCTAGGCGGCGTTGGCGTTCTTCTTCGTCATCCTGAGAGACTGCCTTGCCATTGCCGATCGACTTTGTTCGCCGCGGAGGATTTTGTCGATTACATCCGCGGACCAACGGAAAGTCGTTTTCTTCAAAGCAGCAACCGCAACGGAAAGGTCCAGAAGATTTGCTCGCGATGCTCGCTCAATAACATTCAGCGTGCCAACTGATGGAAGGCCCAATTTCTCCGCGGTGGCAACGCCAAGGCGGTCATCGATTAAAATCAAGTCTGTCTTCATCTCTTGGGCCAGCGCGATGGCTTCGATTTCCCCTTTGCCTAAATGCGGAATGATTGAGACGTTTGCAGGTTTTTGCACGATCAGCCAATTCGGAAGTCTGCTAACCCATCGCTTAACTGGCTTTGGGGCCCGCGGATGCCGCAGTTCAGCGATCACCGCCGGCGTGGTATAAACGCTCCCGAATAAGCGCGGCAGTATCGAGTCGTGCCCAATAATTATGAGATAGTTCAATGGACTAGTATCGGAGACAACAATCACTTGCCGAGAACTTTTCTCAAGGTTTCTTGCTGGCGTTCGAATTCTTCAATCGTCATCAGGTCTTCCGTAACATTGTGCCGCTTGAGCAAACCGTCAACCTCGAATCGCGACAGATCGAGCGCGACGCCAAGCTCATGGTGGCTTAGCTTACCTTGTCGATAAAGTTCGACAAGCGCCGCCTCTTTTGCCGCCACAGACAAGTCGCCCACCTGCTGGCGAAGCTGCTGTTCGATATTTTCGGGCAATGTGAAAGAAACTGTGGCCATGTTTGAACCTCTAACATAGTATAGCGTCGATTCAGGACGACAGACACATCTACTTTGCGATCGGTTCGCAGGTTTCGGGTTTTTGGGACAGAACGGATCTGATGGCCCTGCGATCAACGGTCGCGGTTTTTTATATGTGCGGTTTGATGTCAATGCACTAGCTTTTTGTACTTAAACCGATGCGGTTCATCCGCCGCTTGGCCGAGGCGGCGTTTGCGTTCTTCTTCGTACGCCTGGAAGTTGCCGTCGCACACGTGGACGTAGCCATCACCTTCGAAGGCGATAATGTGCGTGGCAATGCGATCCAGAAACCAGCGGTCGTGGCTGATCACCACTACGCAGCCGGCGAAATTGACGATCGCTTCTTCTAGCGCCCGCAGCGTGTCGACATCGAGATCGTTGGTCGGTTCATCGAGTAGCAGCAGATTGCAGCCGCGGCGCAAGAGCTTGGCCAGGTGAACGCGGTTGCGCTCGCCGCCGGAAAGATCGCCCACTTTTTTCTGCTGATCTTGCCCGGTGAAATTGAAGCGGGCCAAATACGCCCGGGCGTTGATTTTGCGGCCCCCCAATTCCATCGTGTCGTGCCCGCCGGAGATTTCCTCGAACACATTGTTCGTGGCCGTCAGCGCGTCGCGATTTTGATCGACGTAGCCGAGCTCGACGGTATCGCCAATTTTCACTTCGCCCTTGTCGGGCTGTTCCTCGCCCGTGATCATGCGGAACAGCGTGGTTTTGCCTGCGCCGTTGGGGCCGATCACGCCCACGATGCCGCCGGGCGGCAAGCGGAAGCTCAGGTTTTCCATGAGCATCCGGTCGCCGTAGCCTTTGCTGATGTTTTTCATCTCGACCACGAGGCTGCCCAAGTGCTTGCCGGGGGGAATTTGAATTTCGAATTCCTGCTCGCGCTCTTCGAAGCGTTCTTTCGACATTTGCTCGTAGGCGTTCAAGCGGGCTTTGCTTTTGGCTTGCCGGGCGCGGGGAGCCAGGCGCACCCATTCCAGTTCGCGTTCGAGCGTTTTCTGGCGGGCACTGGCTTGCTTTTCTTCGACCGCGAGCCGGGCTTTTTTCTGCTCGAGCCACGAGGTGTAGTTGCCTTCCCAGGGAATGCCGCGGCCGCGATCGAGCTCGAGAATCCATTTGGCCACGTTGTCGAGAAAGTAGCGGTCGTGCGTAACGGCCACGACCGTGCCAGGATAGTCGGCCAAGTGGCGCTCGAGCCAATTGACGCTTTCGGCATCGAGATGGTTAGTCGGTTCGTCGAGCAGCAGCAGATCGGGCTTTTCCAATAAAATTTTGCACAGCGCCACGCGCCGCCGCTCGCCGCCGGAAAGCTTGGTGACGTCGGCATCGCCCGGAGGCAAATTCATGGCATCCATGGCGATTTCAACTTGCCGATCGAGTTCCCAGGCGTTGTGCAAATCGATTTCATCCTGCACGCGGACCTGCTCGCCCAACAGCTTTTCCATTTCCCCCGGATCGGTGACTTCGCCCAGGCGGTTGTTGATTTCGTCGAACCGCCGCAAAACGGCGCGGACGTGATCGACCGCTTCGTCGACATTGCCTTGCACCGTTTTGGCCGGATTGAGTTGCGGCTCTTGCGACAGGTAACCGGCGGTGTAGCCTTCGGCCAGCCGGGCTTCGCCGTCGAAGTTTTTGTCCTGGCCAGCCATGATGCGCAAGAGCGTGCTTTTGCCCGCGCCGTTTTTGCCCAGCACGCCAATTTTGGCCCCCGGATAGAACGACAGCCAGATATTTTTGAGCACTTCCTTCTGGCCGTGCTTCTTGCTGAGATCGGCGACGGTGTAAATGTATTTTTCGGACATGGGGATTGGGTGTCTGGTGTCTGAGTGTCTGACGACGGGCAGGCCGCCGGGATGGGTGCGCGAGGTAAAAAGTGCTCATTTTAGCCAGTGGCACGCTTTTCGGCTGCCCCTGGTGGATGTTAGCGCGATTGGTGCGCAGTTCCGAAGATGTTTCGATTGTGCCGGATTTTCCGGGCATTATGGGGTGGAGTACCGCATTGCGTGTTTGTCGACTCGACTGCAAGCTTCCCGCGGTAGTCGTGCAACCCATACTTCGTAGGAAACCTGTTCAGTTGGCCGCCACAAATCTGTGAAAGCGAGCGGGAAGAAAGCCGTTTTCTGGTTCAGGATCCACGTTCAGCCGGCGTCAAAGATGACGGCGCAAGTGGAATGGGCTGATGTGACTCGGCAGGTTTTTGATTCAAACATGGGGCAGATACGATGGAAAAACTTGCTGCACGACCGAGGCTTGCCGGCGACGTTGTTGCTGAATCGCCGCCGCCAGAGCACGTGACAAATTTTGTGCGCCGAGTGATTCGGGGCGAGAAGTTTTATTCTGGCCCCGAGCGCCGGTTGCACTTGCGATATCCAATTACCATGACGCTACGCGTGATACCGCTCGACGCCCAGCGCACGCCTGTTGGCGAAATGTTTTCAGCGATCACGCGCGACATTTCCGTCGACGGGGCCTGCTTTTATCACACAGAAGCAGTAAAGCAAAAACTGTTGCAACTGGAACTCGATGGACCCAATCAGGAGAAGCTGTGCGTCAAGCTAAAAGTGGCGCGCTGCCGGCCGGCCGGTCCGCTCTATGAAATTGGCGGCAAATTTGTGGGGGATTGAAAGAGCTTCTCTTATCTCGCAAGCGGCTGGCCACGCCGTGGAGTTCTTGCGACGGCGGAATACTGCCGAACGCAAGAACAAAAAGTGGACCCGGCGGGACTCAAACCCGCAACCCCCGGATTGCAAACCCGGTGCTCTATCAATTGAGCTACGAGCCCAGTGGTCGAGATTGTAATGCGCTCCAGCGGCGTGGCGAGGCATGCCTTTTTACAATCTTTAGTATTGGCGGCGCCGCGCCGGAAAACCATCGATTCAAGCCGACAAAACAGTGTGCGCACTTAGATTCGAACTAAGGACCTCCACCTTATCAGGGTGGCGCTCTAACCAACTGAGCTATGCGCGCAAATGCCGTAAATTCCCGAGCGGATTGAGGCCCTTTCGAATTCTTGGGACTTGCCCCAGGGCCGTTGCGATCCCGCTCGCCAGTGGCCTGATTCGCTCGTTCAAAGTATCGGTTATAAATGTGCCCTCGACAAGCCCACGGACGTGATCTAGGAGTCTCCGCCTTCTATCACCCGACCGGCCGCTGTGCCAAAAAGGTTCGCGGTAAAATCCGTTATTTCGGGGCGTCGCCAAGAACCCGAACGGGCAAGCGGCTGGCGGCATGCAAGAGGCGCCGCCAGCAGATCGCCCCTTCTCATCCCGAAGGGATGACCGCCATTAGCCGGTGGTCGAGCGCAGCGACACCACCGGTCCGCACGCCCCATCCGTTTCTAGTTCATCTGTATCCACACGATCCCGAAGGGATCGCAGCACCTCGTGCATTCGATTACCCCCGCCATCCGCGCGCTCAAAAACGAAACTCACGCACAACACTGATCGGTTTCTAACACCGCATGGCCTTGGCCGGCTGCTAAAATGCGGCCACCAAATTCTTGGCCTAGCCCCGGTGTTGCAAGCATCTCGAGTCCCCACTCCACAAGCGCAACACCGGGGCCTCTGCGTTCCATCGCCGCCGCATGACGACCGTTCCCTGCCCGCGCTGCTCGTATCCGGTAATCGTGCCCGCCAGGCAGGAAACCCGGAGCCATTCTCGTTTGCCCGAAATGCAGCGCGACCTTTCCGATTCAGACAAAATCCCGGCGATGACATAATTGAACGAGCGATCCCCTAATCCTCATCGCGCACGGACAGCCCCCTTAGCCGGTGACCCAGCACAGAAATGCCACCGCACTGCTCACAAAATGGGCGCACCCGTGCGATTGCCGCGCCCAGAATCGGGCCATATTCCGAAAATTTTCTTTCCCCTCGTAAGAGGAAGCACTATACTGGCCAGCGCGACCGTCCGTAACATCGCAGGCCTGTCCATTCGCAGATGGGGTGCTAATGGCTGCTATCCGCACCGCCTTCATGATTCTGGCAATCGGCTGCGCCGCCCTGGCGAAAGCCGATCCGAGCATTTCCTTCAACCCTGCGCACTGCCACCGATGGTCAAGTGCAAATCTCTGCAGGCGGCGCAGCGGTGCTATTGGGCGGACCGGCGTCACCCATTCCTTCTGATCCGAAAGGCGCGCTCTTAAACCCATTTAGTCCGTCCATTGGTGCCGCCGCGGATTGGGGCAACGAAGACATGGGCCAGACCACCGCCAATGGCGGCAATATCACATCCCAAGCCGACGCCTTCGCGGTCATCTACGGAAACGGCGCGAACAATTATCACGTTCGCACTTTAACCGACGCGGAATTGTCGGCCCAACCACCTGATGCACCCACCGGCTATGGTGGCAGCGCATCGGGCACAATCAATCTGCAGCTCTATTCCACCATCAATGGTCTGGTAACCGGCCAAGACTACACGCTCGAACTCCACTACGATCTCGATTTTATTTCCACCGCCGGTCAGACAGACCACGATCAATCCGAAACCGAAGCCGTCATGCAGGCATTCGTGGGAGACAATAGCAACATCGCGTTGAGCCAAGATTTTTTCCTGAACAACATGCTGAACCTCGGCGATGAAATGGAAAGCGGCGACAGCTTCGATCACATTATCAATTTCACGGCAACCGCCCCCACGATGGATTTTTGGTTGGAAGTTAATCAACACTCATCCGTTAGTTCCGATGGACCTTCAGATATTTCCGACGATATAGGAGCCGGCTTCAATAACGATATCTATTTTTCGGTCGTGCCCGAACCGGCATCGATAAGTTCGCTGGCGATTGGCATCGGAATGCTATTTTTGGGTTATTTCCGGCAAAAGAATCGCGCCCCAAAAATGATTTCCCCCTCTCCCTTTGGGAGAGGGCTAGGGTGAGGGCGCGGGTGGCATGCTCTCGCGCCAGCGTGAGCATGTTTATGGCCGTGTGCCACTGGCTCCGTAGACCGACTGCGATAAAATGTCACGCTGGGTGCCACTGCTGGCTTGTCCAGCAGTGCAGGATTACGACTACGCTGGCAAATGATAATGCATGTCACTTAAAGACAGTCGGTCTAGTAGGTCACGCACTCCCGTGCGTGACAGAATCATCGCGTGCTCTACCAAAGCGCGCCACTAAACCTCACTCCCTCATCCCGAAAGGATCTCCAGCCATTAGCCGGTGGTAGAGCGCAGCGACACCACCGGACGACTCTGAAGGGGCGCCAGTCAATAGCCGTGAGCGTAATCTCACGGAATCGTGACGCCCAACATAATTCTCTCCCCTCTCCCTTTGTGCGAAACGAGCCGCCTGCCCTGCCAGCCGTGAGCTACGTCGAACGGAGCGACGTCGAAGGGCCTTCTGCCCGCTGCCTCCTGTCTTCTGCTTTCTGCCTTCTGCTTTCTGATCGTCGATATCACCCGCCGTCGTCATTTGCGCTTCCGCCACCGCCTGGCCGATACTGTAGGGAACGCCCTCTGTGGCGTTCCGTCTGCTGTCCGCACCGCCATCTCCGCCGGCGTGTGAAAAACAATTACTCGCCGTGGGCCATGCGCACGAGCGAGGAAACTGGCAAAGTCAGCGGAATTCAATTAAAATGGGCCGACGACAAACTTCGATTTTGCTTCCATGATTTGCTTGAAGGGCGGCCATGCGCAACATTCTTCGAGCGCATTCTCCCGACGACGGGGCTTCACTTATGAGAGTTAACAAAGGGATATTGCCGTTGCTCGTAGCGTTAGGTTCGATCCTAGCCAGCCAAAGCGCCTTAGCAGGCTACACCTGGGTGCAAAGTGTGGGCACTCTTGGCAACGGGAATGGACAATTCAACAATCCTGAAGGCATGACGATCGATTCGTCGGGGAACATCTGGGTTTCCGATACAACCAACGCTCGCATTCAGGAATTCAATAGCAGCGGGACGTTTCTCCAAACATTCGGCGCATTCGGCAGCGGAAACGGGCAGTTGTGGGGTCCTAGAGGCCTGACAGTTGATCCATCAGGGAACATCTGGGTCGCCGACTCAGCGAACAATCGCATCGAGGAATTCACCAGCAGCGGTACGTTTCTCCAAACGTTCGGCACATCTGGCAGCGGGAACGGACAATTTCTTTCTCCCGATGGTGTAACTCTCGACTCATCGGGGAACGTCTGGGTTGTCGACGAAGGCAATCGCGTCCAGGAATTCACAAGCGGCGGAACATTTCTCCAGACGTTCGGCACGTTCGGCCACGCGAACGGACAATTGTGGAGCCCTTATGACTTGGCAATTGATTCATCGGGCAATGTCTGGGTTGCAGACACCAATAACAATCGCATCCAAGAATTCAACAGCGGCGGTACGTTTCTTCAAGCCATCGGCACGCATGGCAGCGGAGACGGACAGTTGTCCTTCCCGCTCGGCCTGACACTCGATTCATCGGGAAACGTTTGGGTTGCCGACCCGGATAACGTGCGCATGGAGGAATTCACAAGCGGCGGTGCGTTTCTTCAAACGTTCGGCACACGTGGCGACGGGAACGGGCAATTCTATTATCCTAACAGCTTGACATTTGATTCGTCGGGGAATATCTGGGTCGCCGATACCAAAAACGATCGCCTCCAGCAATTTTCCCCCGTGCCTGAGCCCTGTGGTTTGCTTTTGGCCATGATGGCGGGAATCTTAAGCGTCACCACCCGCAAGCTTCGTCGCTGCATTTAATCCGCCACTGTTCCCGAAGTCAGCCGCAGTCCTTAGGCAGTCAGCTTGCACGAGCAATTGCGCATCAGCCCGTGGCGGACCGCGCTAGTGCCCCCTTCCGCCTGCCCAGCCAGCCCTGAGCTGCGTCGAACGGCCTTCCGCTTCTGCCTTCTGCCGTCGGTCCGTTCCCGTCTTCCTGGTTTCCTAGTAAATTTTCCTCTCTGCGCCTCGGTGTCTCCGTGGTGAAAAAAATTCCGCGCGGCCAATTCTTCCCCTTGCATTTTTGGCCGAGTGATACTATACAAATGTCCATTATCACGGTCGGCCACATAGAGCCAGCGAGCGGCCACCAACCACCGCGTCCTCAGCGGCCTCCGCGGTTAAACCGTGTCCGGCCTAATTGGATCCCACCAATAGGCCACCCAGTTTCCAAGTTCCCGGCTATCCCTATGTTCCCACATGCATCCCCAGTCACTAGCCACCAGCCACTAGCAACCAGCAACCACCCACCCACCATTCCCCATTAATGTCCACACAAACCGATTTTTGTCCAAACGTATATTCAATCCATTTTGTCAGCCTGCATTCCAATGACCCTCGACGTTCTCCGCCCCCGCGACTCGAGAGCCCAGACAAAACCCTCGGATTTTGTCCGCGCGGTGTGGGACCCCCGGCCTCAAGTCAAAATGCCAAAACTCCAACCGATTGCCGTCTGCCCTCATTCCCCATTCCGCACTCCGCACTCCGCACTCGGTGTGACACTGAATCCTGAACCCTGAACCCTCCCTCCTCTCCCTTGACACCAACTTGTTGAACCTCACTTCCCCCTTTACGCAGATCAAAACAATCCATCGCAAAATGCATTCCACTCGACAAATTCCGACTCGCGACACATCACGCATTTCTATTTCTCAAACCATGTGGGTAAATGAGGGGAAAATGTTTGGCCCAAAACCACCGATTTCCCCGAGAGTTTCGCGCGAATACTTCCCCCGCGCCTTCACCCACTTTACTCGCGCAAAAAAAACGCCATCGTTTACCTGGGTTATTTATTGGCCATTTAGTCATTCAGCCATTTCGTCATTCCATTCCCCACTCCCCACTACTCCCTTCATCGTTTGCTCGGCAGCCAGTACAAATCCATTCCACCGTCAGGTATCATCATTTGTATTCCGGTCCACTCGTCCACGCACACGCAGTCTCACGATAGGGGGATCTCTCATGCTACGCCGCTCTAAATTGTTCTCGCTCGCTTCGATTCCGCTGGCGCTTGTTGCGCTGGTTTCGCTGGCCATCATTCTGCTTGGCTCACCAGCACAACTAAAGCCCGCCGCAGCCAAAGAGAAAACTCCGAAGAAAACCGAAGAGAAAACGGCAACGACAGCCGACGAAAAAACCCAAGATAAATCCGCCGCTACCAGCAGCTCCGATCGCCTGGCCTGGTGGGAAAACGACAGGTTCGGCATGTTCATTCATTGGGGCGTCTATTCGGTGCCTGCCGGCGAATACAACGGCACGAAAAACCACGCCGAGTGGATTCAACTCACCGCGAGAATTCCCAACTCCGAATACGAAAAGTTCGATGCCCAGTTCGATCCCACCCAGTTCGACGCCAAAAAATGGGTGCAAGTCGCCAAAGACGCAGGCATGAAATACATCGTCATCACCGCCAAGCATCACGACGGCTTCGCGATGTACGACACGAAGCTCAGCGACTACAGCATTGTGAAAGCCACGCCGTTCAAGCACGATCCACTGAAAGATTTGTCGGAAGCCTGCCACGAGGCCGGCATCAAATTCTGCGTGTACTACTCGATTCCCGATTGGCATCATCCCGAGTTCCCGGCCAAGTACGGGCAGCGCGGCGGCTTCCACGGCGACGCAAATCCCGATGCTGATCTCGAAAAATATGTCCAGTACATGAAAGGCCAGATCCGCGAACTCCTAACCAACTACGGTCCGATCGGCATCGTCTGGTTCGATGGTGGCGGGTCGTTTGCCGGCGCCGCACGAGCAGATATGCCCAAGCTCATTCACGCCCAGGAAATCATCGACGAAATTCACGAGCTGCAGCCCGATTGTCTGGTGAACAACCGCCTCGGCCTGCCCGGCGATTACACCACGCCCGAGCAAAAAATCCCAGCCAGCGGCCTGAATGTGCCTTGGGAAACGTGTATGACGCTCAACTCCCACTGGGGCTACAACAAGTTCGACAAGAAATGGAAAGAAGCCGACGTGGTCATTCACAATCTGGTCGACATCGTCAGCAAAAATGGCAATTACTTGCTGAACGTCGGCCCGACGTCCGAAGGCGTTTTCCCGCCCGATGCTGTGCGCATTCTGGCCGACGTAGGCAAGTGGATGCACGTTAACGGCGACTCGATCTATGGCGCCGAGTCTGCCGGCTTGCCCGAAGCGCCCAAGTGGGGCCGGGTGACCAAGAAGGGCGACAAGCTCTATCTGCACGTCTTCACGCCGCCAGAAGATGGCAAAATAACGCTCGAAGGAAAGCTGCCTAAAGCAAAAAGTGCCTGCCTGCTTGCCGACACGAGCAAGAAGCCGCTGGAGCTAAAATCGACCGACTCGGAACTTTCAGTCGTGGTGCCTGAGAAGGGCCGCGACAAGATCGACACCGTCATCGTTGTCGAGACCGAATAAAGAAATCGCGAGCCGTCGCGACGCCGCAGTCAGGTCGCCGCCGAAAACTTTTGCTTTGCCGATTCGACCACCGAGCGAACTTGCTCGGGTGTGATCGGTTTTTCGATGAACAGATCGAAGCCGCACCGCTTCGCTTCGGCGCGGTGCGGTTCGTCGTTATAGCAGGTGACTGCGACCAACATGTGGTTCGGCAAATCGAGATCTTGTAAATCTTCGGCAACCTCGAAGCCATCAAGTTCGGGCATCCCAATATCGAGAAACACAATATTCGGCGCAAATTCTTTTACCAATTCGATGGCTTTCGGGCTTTCCTGGCATTTGCGAACTTCGCAACCCAAATCGCTCGCGATGCGGCCGAGAATAAATAGCGCATCGCGATTGTCGTCCACCACCAGCACTCGCAATTTCTCGTTCATCGGACACCCTAAGCTCGTTGGAACCGCGGAGAGAACGTTGCTGCCGGATAGTAACACTGTGCAACATTCGGTCCCAACGGACGGGGCGATCGCTTGGAGCACCAGAATTGAACAAATCGAGCAAGCGGCTGCCGATTTGCTGATTAGGAAGCGACCACACTGGCTGGGCAATTGCCGAGAAAAATGAGAACGGCGGAAACGACGAAACTAGCTGTCTTTGTCTCTGCCGGCGTAAACTTTTGGCAATGGTCAAAACCCGGCTGAAGATACCCCGGCTCTGCCCGCAAAGTTTGCCTGATCGACACGACTGGAGGGCTAGGAAACCTAGCGATTCGATCCGCAAATTCGCGCTAATCCAAGCGCGAAACACAATCCGAATTCATCTGTGACGCGCTATTTAATGGACCAGGCGCACAGCACGTTTGTCGTTTGAGCCGCTCGATTATTTCTGGAGACCCACGATGAAGCGATTCTTATACGTCTTTGCAATTGCCGGCGCTGTGGCTGCCACGAGCTGCGCGGGCCGATGAGCCGGCAGTTGTTCCCGCCACTGCCAGCACTAGCGCGCCTGCCGAAATGGCGACGACCATCACATCGAGCCAGGTGCAAGCCACGCCGGAAATGTGGTTTTACGAACAGGAAGTGCGCCGCACTGACGATCCGCGCACCATCATCCGGGAGCGTGCTGCGCAACAGACAGCCCAGCGCCAAGCCCGGCTGGCCGCGATGCAATGGTATGGCCTGTCGAACAGCCGGCCGATTTGCTCACCCAATCCGTTCACGAACGTCTATTCGGCACGATGGGTCTCGAACGGGTACAATCCGAATGAATGGGTCGGCTCGGCCGGCGGCACGACAATTTACTACATCGCCAGATAGTTACGGCCGTATCGAGCCTTGGCGGGCATAGCGGAAGAACACCGGCTGGAGAGCGCAGCACCGGCTCCGAGCACATTTAAAAAACCCACGTGTAACTGTGGGTTTTTCACATGGCCCGATAATGTTCGAAATGGCGGCTTCGAAACTCTGCGAACTAGGCGAATAATTACCTTTCCGCCAACGCGGGGTGAGGACGGTGGAAGTCAAGTTATTCGACTTCCCGCGTCCCTCGAACCACCGCTCATCGCTAGTAGAGGCCTGGGGCCGCCCTCGGGGGAGTGAGGGAGGAGCGTTAGGCAACAACGGCAGCCCCAGGCATGTCTCCTATTACATCCACGGCATTGACCAGTTGTCGCACGCCTGCCACTCGCCGACAGCACTGGTTGCACAATTGTTTTTCGTAAAAAGTTTGTACGCGTCCTTTCAGCGTAACCACGCCGCCGCGGGCTTTAATATCCAGGTGCCGCAGCGACGGAACATGTTTGGTATTCAAAAAATTCTTCACTCGTTGTTCTAAAGCGGCGTCGTCGGAAGTCGCGGGCGGCACGGGCTCTGGCATGCACGACGTTGAATCCATCCGCAGTTTCAGGCCGCGAGGCGAATCGAAACCAGCAGGCAAGTCGGTAAAAAGTGCTGTCATATATTCACGCGTGCTTACAAACCGTGAGCGAATATCGCATGCGTACGACAGAACGAATTACCTTCGAGGCACCGCCTACCGAACCTCGCTGTGGCATGCTTCCTTGGCCAACTCCCTTTCATTTTAGAACACGTTTGAATCTTTGCTTTTAATCGGTGTGGTGAAATGCAAGGCATGTGCCAAACTCATTCACCGTGCGGAGCACTCAATTCGTCCAATATCGTTAAGTGTGTTTGTAGCAATGGATTAATAGGTGAATGCGAGGGTGGAATTAGTTTCCAGTTTTTTTACGACGACGCGCCGTCTTGCGCACTGCACATGATGTACGCACCTGGATGCGCAGTTGTTTTGCACAAGCGCTGCGGTGAAAGCACGAGTCTCGACAAATCGCTGCGTGCGACGCCTAGACGATGGAAGCCAGTGGCAGGTTTCTACAAAACGCCTTTGCGCCGCCCAGACTGCGGCTTGAGTTCGGTCGGTCACACCGATCTTGCGCAAAATATGTTGAACGTGCTCTTTGACGGTTTCGTAGCTGATATCGAGCGCTTGAGCAATTTTCTTATTCGTAAGACCCAGCGCGAGCTGTCTGAGCACTTCGCTCTCGCGCTGCGTCAAGGGGACATCGACATCCGATGCCAGCCGTGGAGTCGCCAAGGCCCCGGTGACGCGGCGAAGTTCCTCTCGACTCCACGTGTTTTCCCCCTTGGCGGCCTTACGAATGACGTCGAGCAGCCGCTCTTTGCTCGACCCTTTCAATACATACCCGCTGGCGCCCAATGCGACGGCTCGCGCGATGTACGTTGGATTGTCGAAACCGGAAAAAATAACGACCGGCATTTCGGGACGGTCCAGCTTGATTCTGCTCAGGGCAGTAAGGCCATCGCCTTCGGTCATTCGAACGTCAAGCAAAACGACGTCGGGGTTTTGCTTGAGGGCAAGTCTCGCGGCGGCCTCTCCCCCGGTAGCCTCGGCGACGATTTTGATTTCTGTTCCCGCCAGTAGGCTTTTTAATCCCGAACGGACCACTTCATGGTCGTCGGCAACAAGAACCTTGATGCTCATCGATTGCTCCGCACTCTCAGCCGCTAATTTGCATTTTGTGTTGTTCGTGGCGCATAGTATCAACGAGGAGCAACGGAAGAAACCAATCGCAGGGGGGGAACCGATTGTGATATCGTTGCGGTGACCATCACCATAAGATGAATTTTATTTTTCTCCCCCAGAGCGACTTAGATTTTCAGGCGGATTACATCTCAGATAGGACTTAGAACGTTCAATCGCCGGACCGCGCTAGAAAATGCAAGCACTTCTGATCGGATTTTCTCAGGAACAACAAACCGCGCTTGAGCGAAAGCTGAGCGTGCTGGGGATTGCCGCGGAGAGTCCGACGATCGATGGCGCGCTGGCCGCATTTGAAGCGCGGCATCATGAATTGATGTTCATTTCGTGGGAAGTCACAGCGTTGGACCCCGCTAAATTATGCCAACAAATCCGCGCGTTGGATGCGCCTCATTGCAGTGTCGTTTTGTTCGTGATGCCAGGCGAAATCCCAAAGGATTTTGATTCGATCTTGGCAGCCGGCGCCGACGATTGTTTGACGGGTTCAGAAGCGGGCAGCTGGGATTTTCGCATTCGAATTGCTGTTGGCCGTGCCGAAAATCGGCTTCGCGCATGGCGGGTGGAGCAGCGGCTTCGCGAAAGCATCGAGCGCTTCGAGCTTGCGGTGCGCGGAGCGAACGATGGATTGTGGGACGCTCAACCACGCTCCAATCCCTGGTTCCAGGCAAATGCTGCCGTATGGTATTCTCCCAGGTACAAAGAGCTTCTTGGGTATTCGGATGAAGAATTTCCCAATTTGCTCGAAAGTTGGGCGAGCCGGCTGCACCCGCATGATCGGCAGCGCGTTTTTCAAGCCGTGCGTGCGCACATCGCCGACCGAAGACAACCTTACGACGTGGAATATCGGTTGCGGACGAAATCGGGCGAATATCGGTGGTTTAGCGCACGCGGCCAAGCAAAATGGGACGATCGCGCCGACGTGCCGCGTATGGCCGGTTCATTGCGCGATATCACCGAAATAAAGCAATTTGAATCGAAGGTGCAGCAAAGCGAGAGCATGTGGCGAACGTTGGTGGAGAACGCTCCCGATATCATTGTTTTGGCAGACCTCGATGGAACGATAAAGTTCATCAATCGCGACACGCCGCTGGCGAAAGCATCGATCGGTCACACGGTGTTTGAATATATCGATGAGGCATGCAAAGAAACGATGCGAAAAGCGCTCGAAGCAGCGCGGAACACTGGCGAACTCCAACGATTTGAGGTTCATGGATTGACCGAGCGCGGCGATGAAAGGATTTGGTATGCGAATCGCCTGGGAGTAATTTGGAACAATCGTGAGATCGAATCGCTCATCTTAATCGCCACCGACATTACCCATCGAAGGATTGCGGAGCAGCGGCTGGAAAGCGAAAAACAAGCGCTGCGGCGGCTGCTCGATTTGCAAGAGCGCGAGCGCAAGCTTGTCGCTTATGACATTCACGACGGCTTGGTACAATACTTGACCGGAAGCTTAATGCACCTGGAATCGTTCGCGGCGTCATTGCCTTCCGCGCCGGATGACTCGAAGGCCGATTATGAACGCGGGCTAAGTCTTTTGCATGAGGCCTTGGCCGAGGGCCGACGCTTGATCAGCGGATTGCGACCGCCGATCCTTAGCGACGAAGGTGTGGGACCAGCGCTGGAATATTTAATTAACGAAAATCGCCCATTCTTGCCCGTTCTCCAACTGCGAAATTTAACCCACATCGGCCGCTTGGCTCCCTCTGTCGAGGATGCGATTTTCCGCATCACGCAGGAAGGATTGTCGAACATTCGATTGCACAGCGGCGCCGAAAGGGCGCGGGTCGAATTGTTACAGCGGGGCGAATGGCTCAGACTTGTGATTCGCGACTGGGGGCGCGGTTTTGATCCGAAGGCCGTGCCGGAAAATCATTATGGATTACAGGGAATTCGACAGCGAGCGCGATTGCTGGGCACTGTCGCAATTATCGATAGCGCACCGGGCAAGGGCACCTCGATTGTTGTCGATTTCCCGATAGTTTCGGCAGAGCCGAATGTTGAGAAATGATTTTGGCCGATCGCTTCGTGCTGATTCAGTGAGCTTCGAATGACGGCCGCGAATCCTTTGAATCTTCCTCTTGGCGAACGCTCAACTCCGCTCTGCGGATCGCAACTTGTTGCGCACATAATGACGGCCGGATTGCTTGGGCTAATCGTTTGGATCGTTTACTACACGGCTTTAAGCAGCCCATTCATCTTCGACGACGTCATTTCCGTGACCGCGAATCCCTCGATTACGAGGCTTTGGCCATTGGTTGGTACCGCCGAGGCACCGGGTCCTTTCAATCCTCCATCCGACCTTCCGACAAGCGGCCGTCCGTTGGTCAATGCAAGCCTCGCTGTGAATTATCGGTTAGGCGGTTTCAATCCATGGGGATATCACTTTTTCAGTATCGTTGTTCACTTTCTTTCGGCCCTCTTAGTCATGACAGTGGTTGAGCGCAGCCTTCGCTCGCGTTACTTCTTGGGAAAGTTCGATCGCGCCGCGCTTCCATTGGCTTTTCTAACAGCAGCGCTTTGGTCAGTTCACCCATTGCAGACGGAGACCGTTGTCTACGTTACGCAGCGCACGGAATTGATGGCCGGGTTCTTTTATCTAGTGACGCTGTACGCCGGCATTCGCTATTGGGAAGCCAACCATTTACTCGGCAAGAGATTCTGGATGGTTGCCGCGAGCGCGGCTTGTTTGGCCGGGATGGCGTGTAAGGAAATGATGGCAACGGCGCCGCTAGTGGTGCTGATGTATGAGCGAACGTTTGTTGCAGGAACATTCAGGAAGGCAGCGATGCGAAGTTGGCAGTTGTATGCTGGTTTGGCGATTAGCTGGCTGTTGCTAATCTTTTTGAATATCGATCGCCCGCGCGCCCATTCCGCAGGATTCGATTTGGGCATTTCCGCCCCCGAGTGGTGGCTGATGCAAACCAAAGTGCTTTTGGTTGATCTGAGGAAAATCGTTTGGCCCTGGCCCATCTTGATTCACTATGAAATGCCCTATTTCCAAACCATCGGAAGTGCATGGCCTTGGGTCGTGGGTGCAGCCCTGCTGTTAATCGCGACTGTTTTTTTATTTTGGCGACGAAGCGCCGTTGGATTCGTGGCTGCGTCAGCAATTGTCATTCTTTCTCCGACGCTCGTTGTACCGATTGTGACGGAAGTCACGGCCGATCGGCGCATGTATTTGCCGCTCGTCGGTTTTGCCGCAGCGTTCGTCGCGGGAGTTTATCGTTTGCTCACTTTAGCGCAGCAACGGCTTGGGATTGAAGCTGCGAGCACCCGGCGGCCGCTCGTTGCAACCGCCATTTTGGTCGGCATTGTCACGGGTTTGTTCGGAGTTGCAACGGCCCGCCGCGCCGACGCCTTTCATGAACCATTAAAACTCTGGAAAGAGGCGATCGAACACGATCCCCACGATGCAATTGCCCAAAACAACTTAGCTAATTCACTCCTGGAAAACGGCAACTCGGACGAAGCACTCGATCATTACCGTCAGGCGCTCGATATCCAGCCAGATTACGCGGTTGCTCGCGTGAACTTCGGGTATTTGCTCGATTCGCTGGGGCGCATTGATGAAGCGATCGCGAATTTTAACGAGGTATTGCGTCTCAATCCCGATGAGCCGTCGGCTTTGTTCAATTTGGGCGCGGCTCTGAATCAGCAAGCAAAATACGCCGAGGCAAAAGTCCAATTCGAGAAGCTACTCCAAGTTGCGCCTGCGTTCCCCTGGGCGCGATATAATTTGGGTAACTCATTATTGAATCTGGGGGATCTCGACGATGCTCGGCAGCAGTATGAATTGCAACTTGCGCAACGCCCCGATCTGCCAGAGGTTCACAACAACCTAGGCATCGTTTTATCCAAATTGGGGCAAAAAGAACGTGCGATTGCCGAATTTCGGGAAGCGGTTCGATTGAGGCCAACCTACACCGCGGCTTGGCAGAACTTGGGTGCTTTACAAAGCGAATTGCGCCAAGCGGTACCAAGCGATTGATTCGTGCCAGCAGGTTAGCCCCCAATTTAGCAAGCGCGCACAATGATTTAGGAACGGCCGCTTTCTGTGCTTCGCGAGGGTGACCAGACGAGTGTTATTGAGAGATCCCGCCACCAACCCTGGCGGCATTATCATTCACCCTGCCGGAGAGAATTGTCATACAATTGGAAGAGGCTTGATCCTGTTTTCTTGCGGCGCGCGAGTTGCAATAATTCAGGCAGATTGCTGTACGCACCCGCCAGGAGTCTTTTTCAAAATCGCAGAGCATTTGATGGAGGGTGTCTTTATGAGTTCTCAAACAGCCGAACAGTTGGCCAGTAAAAAATGCCAGGCGTGCGATGGGGCAGTCCCGAAATACACTCAGGCCGAGGCGCAGAGGCAGTTGGCTGCGCTGCCTGGCTGGCAGCTTGGGGCAGACGGCAAGAATATTCGCAAGCAGTGGAATGCGGAAAACTTCATGGCGGGAATCGATTTTTTTAACGCCGTGGCAAAGGTCGCCGAAGAGCAAGACCACCATCCTGACTTGCACTTGACGGGGTATCGAAAAGTCGAAATCGAGCTTTCGACCCATGCTATCGGTGGGCTGTCGGAGAACGATTTCGTGCTCGCCGCCAAAATCGATCGCTTGCCGATTCGGTTGAAGAAAAGTTCTTGAGCGTGGGGCGTTCAAGTGATTCAAGGAAACAGGCCATAATGGCGCGCGTGCTGGTTACAGGGGCCACGGGGTTTATCGGCGAAAACCTAGTCGAGGGGGCGCTTGCGCAAAACGATGATGTAGCCTGCCTCGTGCGTCTGCGCTCGAAAATCGAGCCGCTGGAAAAATTGGGCGTGCGGCTGGTAAAAGGAGATGTCACCGAGCCGGAATCACTGACCGCGGCCGTCGCTGACGCGGATATCATCTATCATCTGGCCGGGCGGACCAAGGCGCATAATCTGCCGGCGTATTGTGCGGTCAACGAAATGGGCGTGTCGAATGTGGTGGAGGCATGCGCACGGCGCACCACGCCGCCCGTGGTGGTGGTATTGTCATCTCTGGCAGCGGCGGGACCAACGCATGAAGAACGGGCGCGGACCGAAACCGATCTGCCCAACCCGGTGGCGAGCTACGGCCGCAGCAAGCGCATGGGTGAACTGGCGGCCGAAGCGCTGGCCGACAAGGCGCCCATTACCGTGCTAAGACCCTGCGTGGTGTTTGGGCCGGGGGACGTGGCCGGATCGGGGCTTTTTCGCACGATTCGCCGCCTGGGGATTCACCCCGTCTTGGGCTTGGGAAGGCGGCTGGCACTGGTGTATGTGAAAGACTTGGTTACAGCAATCCTTGCGGCCGCGCAAAAGGGGGAACGATTGCCGGCGCCAGTTCGATCGGCCGATGCGATGGCACATAGCACCGCTAACACTGGCCAAGGCTACTATTTCGTTGCGGCGGACGAATGCCCCACCTACGCGGAGTTAGGGCGAATGATTGGCCGAGCGGAAGGGAAGACGAAGGTGAAGGTGTTTCACGCGCCTCAGTTCATGCTGTATGGACTGGCTGCAGGGGGAGAGCTGGCGGGGCGGATTACCGGAAGACCGAAGTTTTTGAACCTCGACCGCGTGCCGGAGATTGTGGGCGGGCATTGGATTTGTTCAGCCGAGAAAGCGCACAGACAGTCGGGATTCAATCAATCTGCGCCGCTGGAGGATCAGCTTCGTCAGACGGCGCAGTGGTATGAGCAGGCGGGATGGATTTGAGGGCCAGTCGTGTCTGCGTGTCTGGTGGGCTGGGTGTCTACGTGTTTCGAATTTGCGTCAATTAGACACCCAGGCACTCAGACCTTCAGATACCTGCGCCACCAATTAAGACCGGTGGCGGCCTTCATGGCAACCACCGGGTTCCGCTACGCCAAGGTTTTGCGTGGCGGACGTACGTTGAGATGCGGCTGCAGAGAAACGCACAGTGCAGGCCGCGAGATTAGATCAATAATCGGCGCTGCTACTACGCCAATTCAACTGATTCGCCAATTGGCAATCCGTCGGGCAAGTGATCGACAAAGCTGGCCAAAGCTCGGCTCTTGCAAGGTTGTTGCAGCTTGCGAACGGCCTTGGCTTCGATTTGCCGTACACGTTCCCGAGTGACGGCGAAGATTTGACCCACCTCTTCTAAAGTATATGCGTAGCCATCGACCAGGCCATAACGAAGCTTCAAGATTTCCCGCTCGCGGTAACTGAGCTCGTCGAGCACTTCGCCGAGGCGATCTTTAAGCGCTTGTTGATTTACATCGTACAGCGCGTCGTCTTCGCGATGGTCTTCGATGAATTCGCCGAAGTAGCTATCGTCGTGGTCCCCCATGGGCTGATCCAACGATAGCGGCTGGCGCGTGATCTTCATGATGCAGCGGGTGTCTTCCAGCGAGAGCCCGGCCGCATCGGCTGCTTCTTCGACGCTGGGCTCGCGCCCGGTTTGCTGCACGATATCGCGAGTGACCGCGCGAATTTTTCCCATGGTGTCGATCATGTGCACCGGTAGGCGAATGGTGCGGCTCTGATCGGCAATTGCCCGGGTAATCGCTTGGCGAATCCACCACGTGGCGTAGGTCGAGAACTTATAGCCGCGGGCATGCTCGAACTTATCGACCGCCCGCATCAGGCCGGTGTTGCCCTCCTGAATGAGATCGAGAAAGCTCAAGCCGCGATTGCGATATTTTTTGGCGATCGAGACCACCAGCCGCAGGTTGCCGGCCGACAGGCCGCGCTTGGCCTCATCGTAATGCCTTTGAAGCTGTACGGTGCGGCGACTGCGGCGCTCGAGAGTGGAAGGGCTTTCCAGGGTGATTCGCATGAGGTGGCGCAGCTCGCGGCGAAGTTCATCGACGCTGCCCAACTCGCCACCTGCGCCGCTGGCCAACTGGTCGCGGAGCACGATCATGCGGCGAGAAATCTCGGCTTGCTTTTCCAAGAGCGGCTGCAACCGGCCGATCCGCAGGTTCAGCTCCTCAATGAGGCGAACCGCTTTGTTGCGGCGCCGCACGAGCCGCCGCCAGGCGTCGTTTCGTTTCGCCAGGGGCGTGCTTTTGCTGATAGCCACGCGAAAATCGGCCCGGTTGCTCCGCAGCAAATGAACGAGCGTTTTCAGGTTAGGAGTAAGCCGCAAAAGAATGCGCTTCTTCATGGCGGTGTTAGTAACCGACACTTCAATAGTGCGGTCGAGCCGCAACTGGCCGTCGCGCACCTTTTCCAAGAGCGCCACCGCGCCTTGCAGCAAATAGTCACTAGCCAACATGCTATGGCGGAAGCGGGTGCGGGTGTATTCGATCCGCTTGGCGGAGTCGATTTCTTGCTGCCGATTGAGCAGTGGGATTTCGCCCATTTGCATGAGATACATGCGCACCGGATCGTCGATTTGATCTTCTGAACCCAAGCCCTCGGAATTCACATCTTCCGCCGCAGAATCGCGGCGGCGGTCGTCGAGATCCTGGTCACTATCGGGGTCATCGAAACCGGGCGCTTCGTCATCGGAGCCCAAGCGATCGATCGGATCACCGCTCAAATTCGGGCGCGGCGAACCATTCTTTCCCGGCATGGCTTGGCCCGGGCGGCCGAATCGGCCTCGCCCGCGGCGCGGAGTAGGAGCACGTAAAGAAGGCTTGTGGACAGCGGCTTTGCGAGATTTCGACAAGGGTTGCTCCTGCACCAGTGGCAAGGGGATAAGATCCGGCAGTTCCGCGCCGACAATCACCGCGGATGCGTCTGCTACTGGAAGCACTCCCAGTGCCGCGATCGGCGGCCCGGAAAAATGACTTTGCGAAACATGCGAACTAGACGAGATTTGCGCTGAAAAGAACGAGCTCGGATCGGATCCCACGATTGAACCTTGTGTTGTTTTTTGACCGCACTCTGCTGCCCTGACGATGTCGGAATTCAACTTCCGTTGCGAATCCGAGATGCCGTCAGCCCCTACAATCGATACGGAGCCGGCGGCATTTCGGGTTCGGTGAATGACGCGGATTTTCGATTTTGCCTGCAACTTGGACTTGGCCTGCCTCTCGCTTCGATCGGTCGGAAAGGTGTTTTTGCCCGGCCTAAACGATTGGTTTTCGCGCCGGTCCTCTGGACAATTTTGACGAGGCGCGCCATTGCTGGGCCGCGCGGTTTTGTCGTATCGCGCGTCTTCGTGGCGCGCATTGCGCTTTTTTTCCGAATCGAATTCCGTCGCGGGGGGAAGGTTAGTACGGTTCCGCACAAAGCCACCACGACTGAACTCAGGCGTTTGGGCAGCCGACGGGCGATGCCGTCCGCTGTCTGTGTGAGTTGTCATAACTCGTCCTCCTTGAGAAATGGTCGAAAGACGCGGGAAGATAAGACTCACCAATCAAAAAGGCGGAACTCGGCTTGTTTGGCCGAGCCCCGCCCTATGGAATGTCGGGACGCGCGAAATGAGTCGATGGTGCGGAGCGTGGCTGTGAATGCTTCGCTTGAATCCGCGACAAGCCAAATCCGATTACGCTGGCAAGCGGGGCTTGCCGCAAGTTGTCAGTTGTTCTGAATTCGAACGATGATAAGACCCCTACTAATTCAAATAGCCGAAGTGCGTCGAAAGACGACAAATGCGATGTTTTCTTCTACACGCCGCGCGCTAGCGCGAAGTGCAAGCAGTTTTAGAAATAGATTCGCTTTTCCAACGCAAGGCGCGTGCCGGTCGGGCCCCCCAAGATAAGTTTTCTTCAAATCCCGGCGTTTCTGGATGTTTTTCGCGTTTTGCCTTACTAACGGTGCGGGGAAAACTGCGCCTTGCGGAATGCGCCCGAGTACACAATTGAGACACGGCATCTCAGATTGGGATGGGCACCGT